>NZ_LKBC01000001.1:123016-632670 GCF_001400005.1 Pseudoalteromonas sp. P1-30 | reverse complement strand
AAAAATGTATTTTAAGGTGTTAAATACAGGCATAAAAAAAGCCAGCTAAAAGGGCTGGCTCAATCATTACTAAATTTAGTAACCAAACAGGGAAATCAACATGAAGCTTGTGATAACTGCAATTATTCAACAAGCATAATAGTAGACGCGTGTTTTTAAATTTAGTTCAAGCAATTTATAAAAAATGTATTTTAAAATCAACATGAAGCTTGTGATAACTGCAATTATTCAACAAGCAATATAATAGACGCCATTTGGTTAAATTAGTTCACATGCTAAGTAAAAAAATTAGCTTTTTATAAGTGCTAACATTTGCTGCTCATCAAACGAAGTAAAGCTCATTGATTTATCGGTAAATAATGCATCAACAAGCGCTTGCTTATCTTGCTGCATTTTAAATACCTTTTGCTCAATTGAGTTACTCATAATTAATTTATAAACAAACACTGGATTTGTTTGGCCAATACGATAAGCACGATCGGTGGCTTGTTTTTCAACAGCCGGGTTCCACCATGGGTCAAAGTGAATAACGGTATCGGCTTGAGTTAAGTTAAGCCCAGTACCGCCTGCTTTTAAACTGATTAAAAACACCGAGGTTTTGCCACTGGTAAATTCGTCAATAACTTTGTCGCGATGGCGCGTTTGCCCAGTTAGCATACTAAATTTGATATTTATATCGTTTAAACGCTCTGCAATTAAATCGAGCGCAGAAGTAAATTGACTAAAAATAATCACTTTACGACCAAGGCTTAGCATTAATGGCAAATGCGTAGTTAGCCATTCTAATTTTGCTGAACCGGCTTGTGTTTCTGGCTCAATTAATTTTGGATGACAACAAATTTGCCTTAGCTTTAGTAGCGCTTCTAAAAATGCGAGCTTACTTTTTTGTGCGCCTTGCTCAGCAAATAAGTCGATGAGCTTTTCTTCTAAGGCGCGCGTAATACCTTGGTACATATCTTTTTGCTTAGGTTCAAACTCAAACTCTTTTAACAGCTCTGTTTTTTGTGGCAGCTCTTGAGCTACCTGCGCTTTTGTGCGGCGTAATATAAACGGCATAATAAGCGCTTTTAGTTGCTCAGCTCGCTCTGAATCGGCTTCGCGCTCAATAGGGGTTTGAAAGTGCTGTTTAAAGTGCGCTTGCGAGCCAAGTAATGAAGGCATTGCAAAGTCGAGTAACGATTTAAGCTCAAACAAATTATTTTCGATAGGCGTACCGCTTAAACATAACTTAAAGTCGGCATTTAAACGCTTAACTAAGCGCGAGACTTGTGCAGTATCGTTTTTAATATATTGCGCTTCATCTAAAATAATATTTTCAAAATAAAGTGGCGAGTAATAAGCAATATCACGCTTTAATAATGGGTAAGTAGTTAAAATACACTGCGCTTGCGCTAAATGTTGTAAAGGCTCATTACGTTGTGAGCCAAAAATAGTGGTTACTTTAAGACTTTTAGCAAATTTGGTGATTTCGTTTTGCCAATTACTTACCAAACTTGTAGGGCACACTATAAGGGTAGGGCCCGCTTGCGGGCGATTAAAACTGCTGGCCAAAAAGGCAATAACTTGTAGCGTTTTGCCAAGCCCCATGTCATCAGCAAGTATGCCGCCTAATTGGTGGCGCTTTAAAAAGCCAAGCCAATCAACGCCTTGTTGCTGGTATTCACGTAGTGTTACCGAGTCATTTAAACCGTGTAAGGGCACCACTGGCATTGCCTGCTCGGTGTTGTTTAACTCATCAAGATAACGCTCAAGAGAGTCATCATGAAGGTCTATAGTAACTGCGGTATGCTTTACCAGCTCAGGTAAATAAGAAAGCGGGATATTAAATTCATCGCGTGTTTTTACAAATTCAAAGCGTTGTTTAAATTCGGTCAGTAAATTAATGGCGGCTTTACTAATAACACCAAATTGACGCCCAACAGGGTAGTAATAAAACAGCTCACTTTGACGATTTAACGATTGATACGTGGCATCATCGGTATTAAAAAGTACAGCGGCTTTGGCATCGCTTAATTGCACTTTACAATGCATTTGGTGACCTGCAGCACGGTTTACATCGAGTGTAACGTGCCCTTGGGGGTCGGCTACATTTACTTTAGTTTGAGTTACCTGCCAGCCACGCTTTTTAAAGCCAGGGAATACTTCGTAAACAAGCCAATGTAAATGTATAGGTGATTGTTTATTAAATATAAACTCACTTTGTAAACCCCCTTTACAAAACTCAAAACCTAAATTTACTAACTCATTTGTTACTGTGTTTTCAAATGCACTATTTATTAAACTCGCTGGTGCTGTTCCCGCTAAATAATTTTTATTTTTATATTTAAATAATAGCGAAACTTTAAGCCCTTGCTCATCCATAGTGGCTTTTAAAACAGCATTACCAAGTTGCTTAACATTGACTTGTTCGTTATTCGGATGCGGAATAACACCGGCGCCAAAATTGTCGGCAAGTTGTTTATAAATGCGATCAAAATTAGCATCGTGAAGTGCGGGAATTGATTGTAAATGTGCTATTTCGTCGGCGCTAAGCTGTGTTCTGATCCGGCCGACTTTAAAGTGATCGAGGTCTAAATAAGCGGGCGGCGTGGTTTTTATCAATGCCCAATTTTTACTGTGTTCAAGCTCAATAATTAACTGCGATAACTCGTTTTGTTGCTGCCAATTAAAGTTAAGCGATTGCCCAGTTTGCGCTTTAATAGCAACACGAGAGCGTTGTAAAAATAAACGGTCGGTGGCAATTAATTGTTGTAAAGCGCTAAAGCCCCATTGACCTTTTAGCTCTAAATTACCTACTGCATTTTGCGAGCGAATCCAACTAAAGAGTCTAAAGTCACTTTCGAGCAAATCGTTTGGCGTTACAAAGCTATTTAATTGTTGCTCAGTTAAATTGCGCCCTAGCGTGTAATTATTATTTTTGTCGTAATTGGCAATTTTTGGCGTTAAAAATACTTTATTGTTTTCAATGTCTAATACAAATAAAAGAACTTGCGAAGGAGCTTTAGCATCAACACTTTTAAGTGCTGTCAGCTCACTAAACCAATCGTTAATAAAGTAGTCTTCTCCGTATTCACCTGAGTGCTCTATTTTAAGTTTAAATAATACAGCGGCTAAGTGCCTACATTTGGTTTTAGCATTACAGGTACAATGCGTATCAACAGAGTAACCAGTAGGTACTTTACTGATCTCAATGCGTTGGTTAAATGTTGATCCGGTGTCGCCTTGTACGGTTGAATCAATAACAGCAAAATCACTGCTGTGCTCTAACCAACTAATTTGGCCGTTTTTATAATACTCTTTGCCTTTATCGAGCACGTTGGGCCTAAACAACTTTTTTATAAAGCGCTCAGAAAGAGGGAACAAGGTTGCCTGCTCATTTTTTATTTCTTCAAAAATAGCCAGTAAATCATTTTTTGATAAGTTAGCAGACATGTCACTCTAAGTATTAAATTTTTAAAATAATTCTGCCAGTATATTCTTTAACTGCGCACAGCAAAAGCAATATTAACGTTATATAAACTGGTTGGAGCTGCTAGGTTAGTAAAAAATCGGTTTGTACGTACTTTATGGCACTTTATCTGCCAATATGAGAATAGGTAAACAGCAAACATACATGTTACAAACAATTTATTAACAACGCAGGGGCTTTACAGATCAGTTTTTTACTAACAAATTAAGATCCAGCATCAAATAGTCGTAAAAACTAAATTCAGTTAGTAAAAATGTGATCTTTAGAGCAAAAATGAGGGATTTATGGGTTATAAATAGCAAAAAAGATCAGGATTTTACTAAGTAAAAAGCCCATCAGATCAGAATTTAACTAACCTAACAGGCTTTTAAGATCACTATTTTACTAAGTAATAAGGGGCTAATTAAACGCGCTTAACAGCTTAGTAAGTTGTTCTAAGCGTTTGTCAGTCAACACTTTATTATCTATTTTAATAGATACGTCACCACTTTTTAAATTGCGTTGTACGTTTATAAAGTTGTTTTCAAATACAGCTTCACGTTTAGCAACCGCGCTAGGCTCGGTAGTTAAACGTTTAGTAATTGCCATTGCGCGCTTGTCGTCGCTTGTAATGGCGTTAATCTCATCGTCTGTATGTAATTCGCTAACTAGGGCATTAAACGCCTGCTCGTCGCGCTCCTTTGCACTAACAAGCTTTTTAGCGACTTCTCTGCCTACGTGATTAGCCGTGGGGTAAAGTGAAATTACATCAGCGGGTATTTGCTCGTACGCTTTAATGGCATCTGCAATTGCGGTGTGCGATACACCTTCAATAGCGGCAATTTCGCGATAAGAGCCTTTTTTACCTTGCTCAATAAGATCGTTTTTAGTTTGTTGATAAGCTTGCCCTAGCTCCCAAAGGCTTGGGGCTATGTACTGATCTGAAGATACAGCTAAAATTTTAGCGTCTTGATCGGTAAAATCAGGAGAGCTTAAAACTAAATAATCGGCATTACCTAAAATACATGCCTTTCGACGACGTGAACCGGCAAGTACTAAGTTAGTATTTCCCTGATCCCAAAGTAAAGCAGGGTGTTGATTACGTCCATCTTCACTGATTGCAGGTAAAATATCAGAAACCGACTTTTCGTTTAATAGCGCTTGTACACGGCGATTTTTACCGTAAACCGTGGTGCTAGATTCAATATCTGCATGAGCAATAACTTTACACACTAAGGTTATTTCGCGTGTAGGGTCGCTTGGCGCAGGCATTCTTATTACATCACCAGCGCTTGCTTGCTCAAGTAATGCATCAAGGCTGCTATTGCCTACGGCAGTTGCAAATGGATCTAAGCGGGTGTCGTTTTTACGTTTTGTAGCCATTTTTATGTAACATCCTTACTTAGTGTTGTTAAGTGATGATTGGGTTGACTCCCAATTAGAACGAATAAGCATTTCTAATTCGTCCACAACATCTTTAATATTTTCTTGCGCGCGCAATAAAGACTCGCGACTTGCTAAACTATCCGATGCTTTTTGATCAAATATGGTATTAAAAGACGATGAACTAGCCGTAATTGCCGAGCTGTGATTAATTGGGTAGCTCATTACTTGGCGGCCAAACGCACTACGTACATCTTTAACAATATCGCGCTGTGAATGATTACCCTTAACGTAATTGGTCACTAAAAACTGCATAAAGTCCCAACCTTCATGACCAAGTGCCGCTACTGTGTGGTAAATCTCACCTAAACGCTTTAAATATTTATTGTTAGCATCAAAATCTACAGCTTCTGGATGAACCGGGATAAGCATTGCCGTAGAGGCCATTAAAGCATTATAAAACATAAAGTTAAGTGTAGGAGCGGTATCGATTAAAATAATATCAAATTCGTCTTTAACCGGCTCAATAACCTTTTCTAAAAGCTTATGATAATGACGTGTTTGTTCGTAATTAGAGGTGTCTTTTAAAAGTGTTGCAGTCTCGTGTTCAAAGTAAAAGTCATCCATACCTGAGGGTAAAACACGAATATTTGGAATATGCGTAGTAACAAAAGCACTAGATACAAACTCTGGCCAGGTTTCGCCTTCGTCTAAATCAATACAATCACGCATTAAGTCGCCTACCGTAACAGGGTCGTGATCGTTAGAAGGGAAAAAGCTAGAAGACGAACCTTGAGGATCTAAATCAATAATACCAATACGATAACGTTTGATATTAGTCGTCGCCAATGCAGCAGCAATATTAACCATACTGGTTGTTTTACCACAGCCACCTTTAAGCGAATTAATAACAATAACTTGGAGTTTATCGTTAGTAGTGCGGTGATCTGGCTGAATATCCATGATATCGGCCATCGCAAAAATATTAACTAACGTATACGCATAGTGCCCATTTGCACCACGCTTAATATTTAAATCATCAAAGTCACCATTGTCATGACGACGTTTTAAGGTACGATTATTACACCCTAATAAATCTGCTGCCGCTTTTTGGGTGTAAGTTCTTAATTCTTTTTCTTCTGATTTAAGATGAGCGCGATAGTGTTGTATGCGTCCTTTTAAAGATTTTTCAGCAACTTCGGCTGTTGCTTTTAAAAGCCGGTAAGTACTTAGCGCGTTATTATTGATAGACATACTTTCTTCCTCAAAGTTAGGCAGTTAGTATAATGTCCATTCAAATAGCTGTAAACAACTATTTAAGGCGACATGCATTTTAATAACAAGACATTTAAAAATATTTTTACACCTTTAAGATTGCTTAGTATAAATAAAGAAGTTTAAAGGTGGTTAAATATATAAGGTAATAAAGGTTAAGGGTGTATAATGGCTATATAACTATATGATATTTATAAATAATGTTAAAAAAAGCAGATCACCTTTATACTTGGTTAAGATCAGATCTTTATCTACATGCAGATCAGCTTTTTACTAAGCCTTATTTAAATATTAAAGTTATGCACAACTTACTCAATAAGTTATGTACAAAATGACTGTGTGAGATCAGTTTTTTACCAAGTAAATTAGAAAGTTATACACTTAAGCTTACGAAGAACAGGGCGTTTAATTGGTATAGATCTGATCTGTAGTAAGTACAGATCAGATCTATGCTAACTAGAAGTGTTGTTATCCACAGCAGGTATTTATTTTACTAACGTTTGTCGTGTAAAAAGTTTAAAAATAGCGCTTTTAATGGACAAAAAATAAATTGAGTTAGTAAAAATTTAGCTTGAGAAGCTTATCTTAGTAAAATAGTGATCTGAAATTAAGCTTATCACTCCCTACTTAGTATAATAATGATCCGTTACGTTTATTTATACTCGGATCAGTTTTATACTAACTTAAACATTTAACTTTTGTTGCTTAATGTGTTGTTATTAGCTGTCGCAATAAAAAATGGAAATCAGAACAATGAGCCGAAAGGTCAACATCTCGGTAGATAACTTGCCCGATACACTTAGGGGCCAAATACACGGGGTGGAAAGTGCAATAGATAACGAAAGTTTAGCACTATTTACAGATAACAAAGATGTGCGAATTTCTATCGAAAATGCCGCTCATGGGTTACGTGCTTATTCAAACACGTTTAACCACTATGATTTATGGGGGCGTTTTGTACGTTCTGGGCATAAAAAATTGCCATTGGAAGAAGCACCTAAAAAAACAATTATTACGCGTAAAATATCCGAAAAAGTAGATGGTATTTTATATGACGGCGAAATAAAAATTACACCGGCCGTTGTAAGCACGCGTAAAGATGGCGAAGACGTAGAATATTTAGTGTGGCCATCGGATAGAGAAGAAAAAGTTGAGCGCGCGTTAATTCGCCTTGCATCGAAAGGTAAAATCGTAAAAATCAATTTTAAGTCCGGTATTCAATATGCCGTGGTTTTTTCGATGAACGAATTAGCCCAAGAACTTAAAGCGGTTGGCCAATCAATGCCATACCCACAAATTAAAGAATCATTGGAAGCACTTCAAGGTTCTAAACTTTCATTTAAATACTCGGCTACTGATACTAAAAATACAGATATTGATGACTCTTTTTATGAGTCAAACATGAACTTTTTATCATCTCTTCATTTTAGTGGTAAAAAAGGCCAAGGCGGCAACGTTAAATGTGTTGCATGTTTAAATGCATTTGTTCATAACATGATTGATAACCTTGAATACAAAGGGTATTACTTTAACAGTGCGCAAGAGCTAAAACGTGGTTTATCGCGTTGGATGATGCTGCGTTTATATCACCTTTGGCGTTATGCCGCGCCTGGTAAAACTTATCATTTTAGATTGCTATCTATTATGGAAAAATACGGCTCTATTTATTCAACCGACGATATCACAGAAAACAAATTAAAAGCATTACGCCGTGATATGACCACAACAATGAAAGACTTGATTGAGAAAGGAGCTATTTCGGAATACAGCATTACTAATGTAAAAGATGATAAAACCGGTAATATTATTGATTACACCTATGAAATGCATCCTTCTGATCAGTTTTGTGATGAGATACTCACGCTCAACAAGCACAATAAGCGCATTGAGATTCAAGGTGGTAAACGAATTGTCGAAAACGCAGTTTTAATTGATGAAGATAAAATAGAAGAAATAGTCGAAAAATAACAACGGTTAAAATAATAGACTACTTACCAAAAAGGCCACACTATGTGGCCTTTTTAACATAATTAATTATCTACTTGTTCTAAATAAAGTCTATCCACTAAAAAGTCATACTCTTTTTTTCTCGGGTGAGACTCTGGTTTTTGATAATCTGGCAAAGTACCTAACTTAACATCGGGCTGCGGGTTAATTAAAATAAACGGTAACGCTGCACTTACGTGATACCTATTTTCTGCGGTGTACCTAACATTAACTTGGGGACTTACTCGGGTAGGGCGGCGAATTCTTAACTTTTCTTTTTCACCTAAACTAGCTACTCGCATTTGCTCTTGTGCAACAAGAGACTGCCATTTTTGTTGGTCGATCATTCTTGGATTTCTATAACCTGCGGACTTATCGAGCATTTCAAGTGCCATTTTTTTAGTTAGAGTTTTAGTGGCATGCTTATGCATCCAAGTAAATCTCACCGAAAAAGGGGACTCACTTTGAAAATGAATTTTTCGATAGGCTGCAAGAGTGATTAAATTTGGAACCGCGTTATGAACAGCTTCAAATCGAGCATCGTTATTATCGATAGCCAAAACACACTCCTTAAAAGCAGCCTTAGCTTTATTAACTTGTTGTATTCGGCTAGTTAATGCTGCGACATCTGCATTTTTTAGAACCAAAAGCCCAGGATGACGCTTTAGCACTCTACTACTTAAACTTTCTTTTTTATAAATATCAGTAAACGAATTTAAAATTGCCCTATGAGCAATTTCGCCGGTTAATTTTTTTACAGGAATTGACTCGGGAATAATATTTTCATCAACACTATTTATATCTGGTAGCTGATAATACTCAGCCTTTGAATATTCACAGACACGTAATTCATCAATCAATAACGATGTTAATTCATTCATTAAATCAAACTGACTTCTTATTTGCACTTTA
Source organism: Pseudoalteromonas sp. P1-30 (assembly GCF_001400005.1). Lineage (NCBI taxonomy): Bacteria > Pseudomonadati > Pseudomonadota > Gammaproteobacteria > Alteromonadales > Pseudoalteromonadaceae > Pseudoalteromonas > Pseudoalteromonas sp. P1-30. The sequence continues at coordinate 623,666 of NZ_LKBC01000001.1, read as the reverse complement.
GAAACCATAACCACCTTAAGAACACATCTTACTTATTTAATTATTAAGTTTAACCTTTTGCTCTGGTTTTATAAAGTTAATTTATTCTACAAAAGCCAAGACTACTTTTAAATTAGATTATGTATGATGTGTTCTTTTACGTTGTTTGCTTATGCTAAGTGAGATTCGTTGCTTGAATATTTGCATATAACAGAAAGAACTAACGAACCCAGGCGTGATCAATACACTTATGTTTATTTAAAAATTTGTTGTAACGCAGGTAAATGCTAGGGCGATTTATACTTTTATATATTATCGCTCTGTGTAAAATAGTTATTGAGCCTTTAGTTTAAGGCCAGCAATCAATTTTTTGGTTCGACACTTTAGATAGTGTTGGGCACTCATTGTATAATTGCTTATAAGTGATACTTGTAATGCAGCGCAAGGCTCCTGTAACGGGGAAGGCTGCTCTGTGAGGATGAACTCTACTACAACTTAATATTTAAAGTAGTCGTTCATACTGACTGTTTTTAGTAGCCCTAATTAGCGTACTGGCATCGTCTAACAACCTGATCACAGTTGTACAGAATAAAGTGGACTTATTATTATAGCTTTACATAACCCTGAACCACATATCACACACTAAAAATAAATTCTAGTCACTTGGTTGATTTAATCAAATTACCACTGTAAAGCTAAGATTACATTTAACCCTCTTTAAGTATGATGTGTTCCTAGTGAAACTGTTAACTTTAAGGCTTTGAAATCAATTTGGTTTGGGATGGTTAAAAAAACGCCTTCATATATTTAACTTATTGTATTTAAATAAAAATAGCAAAATTAAAACACGCTTAAAACTAAGCCTGGGCAGCCTTAAAATCATAAATAACCTTATATATATTTAACTCATAACAAATTAGTTGGTAAATAGTGAATATAGTCCTTGAACTTAGGGCCATGCATACGTTAATTTCTTTATATCAGGTAAAGTAGGAATGAGGAAAGAACATGCAATCGTGGAACCCAAATAGCTGGAGAGAACTGCCAATACTGCAGCAGCCACAGTACCCAGATCAAGAAGAACTGAAAACAGTAGAAAGCCAGTTAAAGAGTGCTCCGCCACTTGTTTTTGCAGAAGAAACAAGAAGCCTCTTTAAACAATTAGAAGATGTATGTGAAGGTCGTGCATTTTTACTTCAAGGTGGCGACTGTGCCGAATCATTTAGCGACTTTAATGCCGCTAATATTCGCGATACATTTAAAACCATTTTACAAATGGCTGTTGTTTTAACATACGGCGGTAAATGCCCAGTTGTTAAAATTGCACGTATGGCAGGTCAATACGCTAAACCACGCTCTGCAGATTTAGAAACTATTGACGGTGTATCTTTACCATCTTACCGTGGTGATATTGTAAATAGCTTTGAGTTTACAGAAGAAGCGCGTATTCCCGATCCACAACGTTTAATGAAGGCATACCACAACAGTGCAGCTACATTAAACTTACTTCGTGCATTTGCACAAGGTGGCTTAGCAGATTTACACCAAGTGAATCGCTGGAACATGGGCTTTGTAGCCGCTAATCCGCAAAAAGAACGATTCCAACAGCTTGCTGACAAAATTCAAGACGCACTTGAATTTATGGAAGTATGTGGCATTAATTCTACTATTGCGCCAAGCCTTAAAGAAACCGACTTATACACGTCTCACGAAGCGTTATTGCTAGGCTATGAAGAAGCACTAACTCGTCGCGATCACCTATCAGGTGACTGGTACGACTGTTCTGCGCACTTTGTGTGGATTGGTGAGCGTACGCGTCAATTAGACCATGCACACATTGAGTTTTTCAAAGGTATTAAAAACCCTATTGGTGTTAAAGTTGGTCCAGGAATGGACCCAGATGACCTAATTCGTTTAATTGATGCAGTAAACCCAGATAACATTCCGGGTCGTTTAACGCTAATTACACGTATGGGTGCCGACGTACTGCCAGAAAAACTTCCAGCACTTGTAAGACGCGTTCAGCAAGAAGGCCGTAAAGTTATTTGGAGCTCGGATCCAATGCACGGTAACACTGAAAAAGCGACATCAGGCTATAAAACGCGTAGCTTCGATAATATCATGCGCGAAATTAGCCAGTTTTTTGCTGTACATAAAGCTGAAGGTTCATACGCAGGTGGTATCCACTTAGAAATGACTGGCCAGCACGTTACAGAGTGTACCGGTGGTGCATACGGTTTATCTGATGATGACCTAGCGCAACGTTACAAAACACAATGTGACCCGCGTCTAAATGCAGACCAAGTATTAGAAGTAGGCTTTTTAGTAGCTGATTTATTAAAAGACGCTCGTAAGTAATAAATATAAACTAAAGCCGCATATAGCGGCTTTTTTTAGCAAAACAGTAAATTAGTTGGTTAGTACTTACGTCGCTCAAGGTTGCTGTCAATTAAGATTTTTGCAGATATTTCCTCTACAGAATGATGGGTAGAATTAAAGTATGCAATTTTATGTCGCTTATAAAGCATTTCAACTTCACGCACTTCAATTCGGCATTGTCTTATTGATGCGTATTTAGAATTTGCCATACGACGATGCCTAATTGCAGCCAAACGCTCAGGGTCAATAGTTAACCCAAATAACTTATGTTTGTAAGGGAGTAAACATTTAGGTAGTCCCTCACTCTCTAAGTCGTCTTCAGTTATCGGGTAATTTGCAGCCTTAATGCCGTACTGTAAGGCTAAGTACAAGCTTGTTGGTGTTTTACCGCTTCTGCTAACACCTACTAAAATAATATCGGCTTCAGAAAAGTTTTTAATATTTCCGCCATCATCATTCATAAGGGCATAGTTAACCGCATCTATTCTAAAGTCATAACTTTTTTCATGAATAGAGTGGGTACGATGCATTTTTGGCACTGGCGCAACATTAAGCTCTTTTTCTATTTTTTCACTGTAAGTAGACAAAAAATCATACGCGATTGCATCGGCCGATTTAATAATTTCACTTAAGTTGTGATTTACGAAGGTAAAGAATACAAATGGCTTCTCACCTTCTTTTGCAGCAGTTGCGTTTATTAACGCTTTAATTTCATTTGCTTTTTCTTCTGTTTCTACAAAAGGAATAGTTTTATGATTAAATTCAACCGGAAACAACGACAAAGTCGCGTGACCAAACACTTCGGAGGTAATAGCAGTGCCGTCTGATATATAAAAAGCAGTTCTCATAGTTAACCTTTTTATTACGTTTAATACCTAAAATGGCTTACTCACGGTTTACGTGAGGTCTAATGCCAGTGTAGAATGAAGGTGACCTTTATAAAAGGTTTTCTTTCTTAACTCTCACAGTTACAACTACAATTTGTTTTTTGGAGAAAGACCCGTGCAAGAATACGTTCTCTGGTATCAAGAGCTTGGTATGCAAGATGTTCCTCGTGTTGGCGGCAAAAATGCCTCACTGGGTGAAATGATTTCAAACCTCGCTAACGCAGGTGTACAGGTTCCGGGTGGTTTTGCCACTACAGCCGACGCTTTCAATGAGTTTTTAGAGCAATCTGGACTCAATGCAAAAATTCACGACATTTTAGATACACTTGATGTTGATGATGTAAATACACTCGCTAAAGTCGGTGCCGATATCCGCCAATGGATTATCGATACCCCATTCCAACCTAACCTAGACCAAGCCATTCGCGACGCATACAGCCAACTTCATGGCGATACATCAGCCGATGTATCATTTGCAGTACGCTCATCAGCCACCGCTGAAGATATGCCAGATGCATCATTCGCAGGCCAACAAGAAACCTTCCTAAATGTACGTGGTATCGACTCAGTAATGGTCGCTATTAAACACGTATTTGCTTCTTTATTTAACGACCGCGCCATATCGTACCGTGTTCACCAAGGTTACGATCACCGTGGTGTTGCACTATCTGCTGGTATTCAGCGTATGGTACGTTCAGATAAATCAGCATCAGGCGTTATGTTTAGTATTGATACAGAGTCTGGTTTTGAAGACGTTGTATTTGTTACTTCAAGCTACGGTTTAGGTGAAATGGTTGTACAGGGCGCAGTAAACCCTGATGAATTTTATGTTCATAAACCAACATTACAAAAAGGGTTGCCATCAGTAGTACGTCGTAATATTGGCTCAAAAGCCATTCAAATGATTTACTCAACAGATGAGGCACACGGCAAACAAGTAGAAATTGTTGACGTAGAGCCAAGCCTTTCAAACAAATTTTCAATTACAGATGAAGAAGTGCAAGAACTTGCAAAACAAGCTGTAATAATCGAAAAGCACTACGGTCGTCCTATGGACATTGAATGGGCAAAAGACGGAAACGATGGCAAATTGTACATAGTACAAGCGCGCCCAGAAACCGTTCGCTCAAACGAAGATGCCAATATTATGGAGCGTTTTCAATTAAATGGCACAAGCAATGTCATTGCTGAAGGCCGCGCAATTGGTCATAAAATTGGTAGTGGTGTTGTTCGTGTACTTGATTCAATTAAAGAAATGGACCAAGTACAAGAAGGCGACATTTTAGTTACCGACATGACCGACCCAGATTGGGAACCTATCATGAAGCGCGCCGCGGCTATTGTTACAAACCGTGGTGGGCGTACGTGTCACGCAGCAATTATTGCCCGTGAACTTGGTATTCCTGCGGTAGTTGGCTGTGGTAACGCAACCGATTTAATTAAAGCAGGCCAAGAAGTAACGGTATCATGTGCTGAAGGCGATACAGGTTACATCTACGAAGGTATTTTAGATTTTGAAATACTAACGTCGCGCGTTGATAAAATGCCAGAACTGCCAATGAAAGTGATGATGAACGTAGGTAATCCAGACCGCGCGTTTGACTTTGCACGTTTACCACATGCAGGTGTTGGCCTTGCCCGTGTTGAATTTGTAATAAACCGCATGATTGGTGTTCACCCTAAAGCGCTATTAAATTTTGATGCACAATCTCCTGCGTTACAAGCTGAAATTACCGACATTATTGCCGGATACGAATCACCGGTAGAGTTTTATATCTCTAAATTAGTAGAAGGTATTTCAACGCTAGGCTGTGCCTTTGCACCAGAGCGTGTAATTGTGCGTATGTCTGATTTTAAATCAAACGAATATGCAAACTTAGTAGGTGGTGAGCAGTACGAACCTGAAGAAGAAAACCCAATGATTGGTTTTCGTGGTGCTGCACGTTATATCTCTGAAGACTTCCGTGATTGTTTTGCCCTTGAGTGTGAAGCAATTAAACGCGTAAGAAACACCATGGGTATGACCAACATCGAAATCATGATCCCATTCGTACGTACCCTTGAAGAGGGTAAACGTGTTATCGAATTACTAGAAGAGCATGGCCTTAAACGTGGTGAAAATGGTCTAAAAGTAATCATGATGTGCGAGCTTCCTTCAAATGCATTACTTGCCGATGAATTTTTAGAGATGTTCGATGGTTTTTCTATCGGCTCTAACGATTTAACTCAGCTAACACTTGGCCTTGACCGTGACTCAGGCCTAATCGCACATTTATTTGATGAGCGTAATCCTGCGATTAAAAAGCTACTTTCTATGGCAATTAAAACCGCTAAAGAAAAGGGCAAGTATGTAGGTATTTGTGGTCAAGGTCCTTCAGATCATGAAGACTTTGCAGCATGGTTAGTAGAGCAGGGCATTGATTCTGTTTCACTAAACCCAGATACAGTACTAGAAACTTGGTTATACCTAGCAGACAAACTTGCTAAATAATCGCGTTTATTAGTAACTGATAAAAATGCCAGTTATTAAGCTGGCATTTTTGTATGTGGTATAATTTAGCGTGCTAATTTTTTATCTAAATAATTACACGATTTAGTTAAGGCTTTTTGGCAAAGCTTTAAATAATGCCTCGCTTTTGGGTAATAAAACGAAAAACACAGTAACCCCGCCATAAAAAATGGATTGAAATTTGTTCAATCTAGGGGCGATTAAATCGCGGCGCGAGGTTTGTAACCTAGTGGGCTAAGTAAAAATCGAGTAACAAAGAGTTAATCGTCCCTAGAAAGAACCCATAGGGCAGCGCATGTTTGGTATTTATGCTGCGTTATCGCCTATTTATGGGGAGTAACCACACATAGGCTCTGCCTTGCCTAAAAACCAAACATACTGCTGCAAATTCAACAACCAAAGGTCAACACGCCCTAGCTACTACAGCAAAAAATAGCCCCAGCAAAATAAACAACACACCTATGATCTGTAATAGTAATTTTTTCATATAAAGCTCTACACTGTGGTTTAACTTGATTATAAATACAGCAGCTCAAATTACGATAAAAAGAGTGTTACAAACTGTAAAATCTTCAATTTCTATTAGCCATCACCATGATATAATTACACAAATGCCTTAAATTATCGCCGTCATGATAGCAACAATTACACAGCAAGATGCAGCGACAGAGCTTGTCGCGAACTACTTAAGTACACTTAAAAATCAGGGGTTTAGTGGAGACACCGATGCAAGCTATGCAACGCGTTTAACCGCCTCTACTGATAACAGTATTTATCAGCAAATCCCACAAGGTGTTATTTTTCCTAAAACCGAAAAAGACATTCAACTGGCATTGCAAACAGCATCTCGCGACCCATTTTTGTCACTTACTTTTGGCCCTCGTGGTGGTGGTACAGGTACTAATGGGCAATCACTCACACCAGGAATAGTGGTTGATTTGTCTCGCTACATGCGTGAAATACTCGAAATTAACGTTGAAGAAGGTTGGGTTAGAGTACAAACAGGTGTAATTAAAGATCAATTAAACGACTTTTTAAAACCGTACGGCTTTTTCTTCTCACCCGACTTATCGACCAGTAACCGAGCAACCATTGGCGGAATGATCAGTACAGATGCATCAGGTCAAGGTTCATTAGTGTACGGTAAAACCAGCGACCATGTTTTAGGACTTACTACCTATTTAGTCGATGGCAGCCCAATGGTGACATCACCAATAGACATAGAAAAAGCCAAAGTAATAGCCGAGCAAGAATCATTAATCGGTAGCCTTTACAAAACAGTATTGGAAATTTCTTTAAATGAGCGCCAAGCTATTTTAGAAAAATTTCCACGCTTAAATCGCTTTTTAACAGGCTACGACCTAGAGCATGTGCTAAGTGATGACTTACAAACTTTTGATATGAGTAGGCTAATTACCGGATCAGAAGGCTCGCTTGGTATAGTTACTGAAGCTAAATTAAACTTAACTCCCATAGCCGAATTTAAAACACTGATAAATATTAAATACGACAGTTTTGATTCGGCACTTCGCCACTCTCCCTTTTTAGTTGATGCGCGTGCAACATCGGTAGAAACAGTCGATAGCAAAGTATTAAACCTGGCTCGCGAAGATATTATTTGGCATTCAGTATCGGACTTAATAACCGATGTACCAAATAAAGATATGCAAGGACTCAATATGGTTGAGTTTAATGCAGTATCACCTGAAGATATAAAAGACAAAGTAAACACACTTTGCACATTATTAGATGAGTGCGTAGCAAATCAAACCAATGGTGTTATTGGCTATCAATTAACCAGCAGTAAAAGTGACATTTTAAAAATTTATGCAATGCGTAAAAAATCTGTCGGATTACTCGGTAATGTTAAAGGCAGCCAAAAGCCATTGGCCTTTGCTGAAGATACCGCCGTACCTCCAGAAAACTTAGCCGACTACATTGTAGAATTTAGAGCATTACTCGATAGCCATAATTTACAATACGGTATGTTCGGCCATGTTGATGCGGGTGTTTTACATGTACGCCCGGCGCTAGATATGTGCGACCCAGAACAAGAAAAACTGCTTCGAAAAATTTCAGACGAAGTTGTAAAACTCACCGCTAAATACGGCGGCTTAATGTGGGGCGAACATGGTAAAGGTTACCGAAGTGAATACGGCCCTGAGTTTTTTGGCGAGCATTTATTTAAACAACTACGTAAAATAAAAACAGCGTTCGACCCTAATAATAGAATAAACCCTGGTAAAATATGTACCCCCATAGAAAGTGAGGACTCACTAGTTAGTGTAGATGGGCAAAAACGTTCGTACTTCGATAAGCAAATTTCTATCGATGTAAAAACAAGTTTTAACAATGCGATGACCTGTAATGGTAACGGGATTTGTTTTAACTACGACGAAAATTCTCCCATGTGTCCTTCATATAAAGTAACCGGCGATCGCAGGCATTCGCCAAAAGGCCGCGCAACATTAATGCGAGAATGGTTACGACTTCAAGAGTCTAAAAATGTAGATTTACTCGAAGTAGAAAAAGAGCTTAACAAAGGCGAAGTTATTACCTGGTGGGAGCGTTTTGTTCATAGCCGTGAAAAAAACAAAGGTGTTTACGATTTTTCTCACGAAGTAAAAGAGTCAATGGATGAATGTTTAGCGTGTAAAGCGTGTACAACATCTTGCCCTATAAAAGTGGATGTACCTACTTTTAGAGCACGCTTTTTAAATTATTATCACAGTTATTACGCGCGCCCACTTAAAGATTATTTAGTCGCTAACATTGAAAGTTCGGCGCCTGTAATGTCTAAATTTGCACGCGTGATCAACCCAATTGTTAAAACAAACTTAGTAAGTAGTTTAATTAAAAAAACAGTAGGGTATATAGATACACCCCAATTAAGTGTGCCTTCACTTGAAAAGCGCGTAGCAAAAGCACATAAATTTGATTTTGAATTATTAAATTCACTTTCAAGCGATGAACAAAATGACTATGTGCTAATAGTGCAAGACCCGTTTACCAGCTTTTACGAAGCCGAGTTAGTGCAAAGTTTTATAACACTTATCACCGCGCTGGGTAAAAAGCCGATGCTATTACCGTTTAAACCTAATGGTAAAGCCCAACACGTAAAAGGGTTTTTGCATGAGTTTAAAGTAACCGCAAAAAATGGCGCAGATTTTTTAAATAAACTCGCTGATATTAATTCGCCTTTGGTTGGTTTAGATGCATCGTTAGTTATGTGTTATCGCGATGAATACAAAACCATTTTAGAAAATAATCGCGGCGAGTTTCATGTACAACTTGCCCATGAATGGTTACAAACTCAATCGTTTAAATCATTATCGGCTAAACAAAAAACTGACACTGAATTTACATTACTGAGCCACTGTACAGAAACAACCGCTTTACCAAAAGCGGCAAGTGTATGGAAAACAATTTTTACTGATATTGGTTTAACCCTAAATACAACCAATACTGGGTGTTGTGGCATGGCCGGTACTTATGGCCATGAAGCACAAAACCAAGAAAATTCCCGTGCACTGTACGAAATGAGTTGGAAACCAATAGTAGATAAAAATAATCCAGAGCAACTTTTATCTACCGGTTTTTCGTGTCGCAGCCAAGTAAAACGTTTTGAGCAATTTAAACCAAAGCACCCAATAGAGTTGCTCGCTCAGGTACTTAGCTAGTAAAAGTTAAAAATAAAAAAGGCGTAACTTAAAAATAAGTTACGCCTTTTTTATTAATACCAATTAGCTTAGTTAAGTGATTTATTTTAAAGCTAAAAATCGTGTTTATAGCAAAACAATAAATTCGCTAATTTTTATAAACGCTATTTAGATTTTTTAACAAAGCTATCTGCAATTGGCTTTGTACTTATACCATGTATAAACACGCTAAATAAAATAGTGGTCATTGCAATAGTGGCAATATCGTATTTATTTTCTATTTGCGTGTCTATTACCATTAAAGTAAAAACAATAGACGCCAAACCACGTGGCCCAAACCATGCAAAAGTAAAACGTTCCTTCCAATTAAGTGCTGTAAATTGTAGCGATAACATAACCGGAATTATTCTAATTAATGTTGTGCTTAATAAAGCATACACAATTATATTTGTATTTAATTTCGGAGTTACTAAATACGCACAAACAAATCCAAATAAACACCAAATCATTAACGATGTAAAATCAGCTATGTGCTCTGAATCCTCTATTAGCTCAGCGCGAATGTCAGTTTTAGAAAATTTATCAAATAACAAACCCGCTATAAACACCGCTATAAACCCGCTGCCATGAAAATATTGTGTGATAGAAAACACCGCCATCGCAAAACCTAAAAGTAAAAATGGGCTGGTGCTTTTTGCAAAGTAATGGCGCTGCATTGCAAAATTTAATGCCGGAATAAATATCGCTATAGAAAAACCAGCAATCAATAATGCTAAGCCAAGCTCTCTTGAAAACACACCTAATGTATGTGAAGCAGTAATAGCAGAGTCAGGGTTTTTAGCTAATAAAATAAATATTAAAAATACGGGTACACATAAGCCATCGTTTAATCCGCTTTCGGTATTTATACCTTCCCTGATTTTTTCGGGCACTTGTGTACTTTGCAATAACCCTTTACTTAAAGCCGCATCGGTTGGTGTAAGTATAATTGCCAACAGTGCCGATTGAATTAACGACAACTCAGCAAATAAAAATAAGCTAACACCAATTCCGCACAATAAAGTTAAGGGTAGGGCAACAAATAGTAATAGGCTAGGGTATTGAAAACTATGCCTCAATACACCTAACTTAGATTTAGCCGCATCAGAAAATAAAAATATACTTAGCGTTAGCTCTATCAGTGGTAATAAATAATCTATTCCTGTTTTTAGTTTTTCGCCTTCATTAGGAAGTAAAAACGCCAAAAACATGCCGCCAATAACAAAAAACATAGGGCCTGTTATTTCTGTGCGCTCTAGCTGCCTTATTGAAATTGAATAAACTAAAAATAAAAAACCAATAAATGCTATTACTAAGTATTCCATTAAATTTTCCTTTTAACGCCTGATTTTGCTCGCTCTTTAATATTTGTTTGAATGTAAATTTGATCAGTTGTCGCAATTTTAGAATGGCCTAAATCTTCCGATAAATGTTTTAGCGGTCGAGTTTGCGCATCATGTGTTGCACCCGTGTGACGAAGCCAATGGGCAGTGGCCGCTTCAAGTTGTTCTGCATCGTCTTTAAACCCGTCATCAAGTAACGATTGCTGAGCTAAATCAAAACTCTGCTGCACTAAACGTCTAATTTGCCTAACGGTCATCCCACCTTGGCCACGAATTTTATGCACCAATGGCTCAGATTCATCAACACGTGGTAGGGCGGGTAACCCTCTGTATAATCGGTAACGTTTTAAATACTCAACAAAATCATCACTTAGCGTAACATCTCGCAGCTTATTACCTTTGCCCATAATTCGTAAAAACCAAAAACCGTCATTATCTTGCCAAAAGTGTGACATAACTGGCGACCATTGCGGGCGCTCTGATAATTCTGATATACGTAAATATAGCCCTTTTAAACACGCGAGCGTAAATAGGTTACGTTCAAGCTCTGGTTTTTTTTCACATAAATCGCGTGTTACGCCAAATACATATTCCCATTGTATGTCACTTAAAGTGTCTGGGATCTGAATTTGAGATTGAACTACCAAATAGGGGCTATTTTTTTTCACTACAGGCACAAAGTTAGCAAACGTTTTTTCTTCTAAAATAGAAAACTTATAAAATACATTTAGCGCAGTAAACATAGCCGCTAATGTTTGCTGGCTCGCAATTGACTCTTTTAATATAAAAGGGCGCCAATTTTGATTTAATCGACGAATACCTTGTTCATCTTTGTAACGCCATTGCACCGAAGTTGATGCCCATTTTTTATCTGGCTCAGCCATAAAATCAACATACGCTTCAATGTCTTCGCGCTTTAAACTAAATACAGATTTTTCGGCAATTAGCCAAGACCACAAATAAAATCGTTCAAGTTCATTACGAAAACGATTAAATGTTGCCTCAGATTTTCGGCCGTACACATATAAAAATTGGTATAAAAATTTAAGATCGTCCTTTGATTCAGTTACAGTCAAGCCAACTTGCTGTATAAAGGATGCAAGTTCTGGGTATTCTGAGTTTAGAGTACCGTCATCAAGATGAGCAATTTGGTATCTTAATTGTTTTAACGTATCAACTAAAGCGACAAGCATAATGTATAAATATTCAATAAAATAATAGACTTACAGCTTAACGTTAAAGTCCGATACTGTCTAGTATTGGACATAGTGAAAGTGTATTTATTTATACATAGTTGTGTATTGGTATAAATCTTATTAAGGAAAGTTTTATGAAAAAATTTATAGTGTTAGGCCTACTTACAATAAATGTATTACTAACAGGTTGTGCTACTACAGGCAGTGCTTCACCTAGCGAAAAACGTGCTTTAGTTCAAAGCATGAAAAACAATACCCTCGACAAATTATACGCACAAAAACCCGATGTTAAAAAACAAATTGCCAATTCTGCCGGTTACGCCGTATTTGATAACGCAAACGTAAATGTCGTTTTAGCTAGTTTTGGTGGCGGGTACGGTGTAGTAAAAAATAACTTAACGGGTAAATCAACCTACATGAATATGGGTGAAGCCGGTTTAGGGCTTGGTTTAGGCGTTAAAGATTTTAACGTTGTTATGGTTTTTCATAACCAAGCGGCAGTAAATAGATTTATTGAACACGGTTGGGCCTTTGGCGGAAACGCAGATGCAGCAGCAAAATACGAAGATAAAGGTGGAGCACTGGTTGCAGAAGCCATTGCCGACCAAGTTACCGTATATTCTTTAACCGAAAATGGGCTTGCACTTCAAGCAGTACTAAAAGGCACTAAATTTTGGGTAGATTCTGAGCTAAATTAACACCTAATTACTCTCCTAAAAGCGGGCTGGTTTGTATAATCACGCTCGCTTTCTTATTAATTACCCAATTTAACATAACGTAATTTATGGGTTGTTATTAAAGAAAGCACTCTAGTATTATGTATTCACGTTATATAAGTCCCTACTAATTTTTCAGTATTTATACTACCTAATCAATCATAATTTATATAAAAGTTAGCATGTTTATAATTACTTACACTATTTGACTAACCATATACTAAAGCAACTAGAGAGCTAAGTTTTAGTGAAAGGTAAATCAGTCGCTATACAATAATATGTAAAGCTAGCCTACCTAAAGAAAAACTAGTAGCTATATTATATCGAGCATATTTACCCGAAAAAGGTGCGTGGGCAGACTGTAAAATTTAGATGGAAAATTATACAATACTTACTTCTTAGAGAAAGTTAAACCCTCGGATGTTCAGCTAGTCCAGCGTTAAAGTGGTCTGTAAGGAAATCCGAAGCGTTGTATAGAACATGGAAAGCATATCGTAAAACTCATAATTTTTATTTATCTGATTTACAGGATCAGTTATTAAATATTATTTGGAAATTTTTCGAAAGAACAGGAAGTTAAAATAGTGTACATAACTAAAAGAGTTCTACCCAGTAAACACTTAAGTTTTTTACTAGCCTTAGCCATAACCTTACTTTTAATTATCGTGTTTTTTTCAAACTACATTCCAAGCATATTTTATTGGGGGAGTGATTTTGAGAAGCTTATATATACAATATCTTTATCCTTTATAACTAGTTATATATTTTACTATGTGGTTGTATATAGAAAGGAATTAAAAGATAAGGAGAATATTTCTACTTATGTTTATACTGTATTATTTCGTATAACTTCTAGAAATAACATTCTGATTGATAATATTTTTGATAATATTATTGACCCACCTGATATAAAGGTTGCAGGTAATATATCTTATAACGAAATGAAAGTTATCTTATCTAAAGTAGATACTAACTCTATAATAACTGATTTGAAATTTGAATCCGTTGGTGAAGGCATAACTTGGCTTGAGTACCTAAAATTTTATTCACTAAATGTTCAAAAGGATATAAATAAATTACTTAACCTACTTCCTTATCTTGATAGTGAGCTTGCTAAATTATTAATAGAGCTTGATGACTCAGCTTTATTTAGATTAATCGACCAATTGGTAGTTTCTGATACACTTACATCGAACTCTTTTTCTAACTTGGAACCAACAACTAGATTTTTCCATTATCATTATGAAAACTGTAAAACCCTAAGTGATTACAGAGAATATAATTATATATTTAAATAATTAAGTTAAGGGCTTTCGCCCTTTTTCACTTTGTATAAACGAAAACCTTGAAAAGTTCAGACGATTTTTCATGTAGCTTTAATAAGTCTTTTCGATATTTGTCTGCTTCTGGCGTATGAATATTCCCTTCTTTTTCAAGGTTAAACTCTGTAAATTTTCTAACTAATTTATCTATTTTATCTTCTACTAGATGCCACTTTTCTGCTGCTTCTATTTCTTTATGTAACATTATCTAATCCTTTAATCATGTGAGAGTTAATTTTAGTTGGTTTAAGGTATTATACAAAAAACAATCTGTCTTTTTTGACAGTTTATTTAACCCTCTGAATTTAATATAAAATATTTATTGAGTACATACTGTAATTTATGAGTTGCCAATTTCAGTTATCATATTACTAATTTTATAATAAATTAAAGTTTAGTATTTAATCTCTTATCAAATGCCTCAGCCAACTTTTCAGTTTCACTAAAAACGGTATTCCAATATTTAATACGAGTGTCTGCATCAAGATCGGTAAAGTCGTTTCTGTCTGGAATTTTTCCGTAAGGTAAGCCGGCTATAAATTCTTTTGATGGGGTGATCATCACAACGTTATCGTAATTTTGTGGGGCCACTTTACGTTTTAAATTTTTATCAAACCACCCTGCTTTTGGCTCGCTATTAAAATGCGGATATAAAATTAAGCCTGGGTTATTAATTTTTAAATCAAAGTGGTAGTCAATTATTCCCCCATCGCGATAAATACCGGGTGGCGAGCCTGCAATATTTTTTATGCCTTGCATAACAAGGGGTATAGAGCCTGATGCAAGTAAGGCATCTTTTAAATTTGTTTGGCTAAGTGGTATGTTTTGCGTTTTAAAATTATAACTGTCGGTTATTGATAAATTGCTGTTTGGCGCCCCAAAAATAAATCGCTCGTACTGCGAGCCTAATAATTTTCGGTTAACCCGATTAAGCATATAGCTTTTTGATAAACCTAAAAGCTGTATTAATTTATTTTCACTCGCAATAAAGCCATTCGATCTTGCCACTATAAAATGCGCTTTAAAAATAGGATTATTTAAAATTTCGGTTACGCCATGCTCCCCAAATACATCATCTAATAATGCGCGGGCTTTTAGTGTAATTTCAGCAGGTGTTGGTTTATTACTAGAATAGCGCGTTTGCGAATACGATTTTGCTAAACGCTCAATGGCAGCAACGGGGTCGTTTTGTGCAAAACAGGCTGATCGAAATGCGCCAGCTGATGAACCAATTAAGTTAAGTGGTTGAGTTCGGTTTTTAAAAAACTCACCAAAAATATATTTGTCTAAGCCAAATAATGTAAACCATTTAGGCCCGCCACTTGCCCCTAAAAAAGAGGTAAATAACTCCGGTTTAAAGCCCTGCTCGTTAATAATTTTTGCTGCTGTTTTACCTGCGTGAATGTCGATCATTAAATCAGTTTACCTTGTTATTCTTATATTTTAGTGCTGTTCACACAATCTAAATTTGAATAATTATGCAAAATCAAAAAGCGGTTTTATGTTGTCATAAAACCGCTTTTTATCGTTAAAATTGCTTAAAATACGGGAATCAATCCCAAATGCCGCTTTCGCATTTACCCTGTACTTTTACATCTTTTACTTTAAATTCGGGCTCTATGCCTTTTTCTCGTTGTGTGTTGTAGTCGCGATTAACAGACAAAATAGTCGGCGTGAGCAATATAATAGCGATTACGTTAACCACTGTCATTAACCCTAATGCTATATCGGCTAAATCCCACACTTCTTTTAGAGATGCCGACGCGCCCCACAGCATCATTGATAAATAAAGTAATGTATAAATTGTGCGCCCTACTTTGTTATCGAGCTTAAATAAATGCAGGTTACTTTCGGCGTAAGCATAGTTTGCTACTACCGAGGTAAATGCAAATAAGGTAATTGCTGCTGCAACAAAATACACACCGCCTTGTGCTAAATGCGCGGTCATGGCGCTTTGGGTTAAACGTATGCCTTCCATTTCGCCGCTTATATCTACATCGGCTAATAAAATAACTACCGCGGTACAGCTACAAAGCACAATTGTATCGAAAAACACGCCAAGCATTTGTATATACCCTTGTGTAACTGGATGATTAGGCATTGGGCTAGCGCTTGCTGCAGCATGCGGCACACTACCTGCGCCGGCTTCGTTAGAATATAATCCGCGTTGTATACCGTTTTTAATGGCTGCGCCCATTGCTCCTGCGCCGGCTTCTTGTAAACCAAAAGCAGATAGAAACACATCTTTAAGCATGGCAGGCACTTGCGGAAAATTCATAATCGTAATAATAACCGCCGCGGCTACAAATAATATGCCCATTAATGGCACTACTCGCTCAGCAAAGCGGGCAATAGCTTTAAAGCCACCTAATATAATTGAGCCTGCTAATACGGTAATAACTAACCCAGAATAAAAGGTAGGTACTTGAAAAGCATAGTTAAGGGCGTCGGTTATGGTATTGGTTTGCATGGCACTAAAGGTAAAGCCATAACCTAAAAATAAACACGCGGCAAACACAATAGCAAAGGCACGGCTGCCCAAACCTTGTTGAATATAATAGGCGGGGCCGCCTCTAAATTCGCCACTACTATCGCGTACTTTATACACTTGCCCTAATACACTTTCGGCAAAGCCGGTTGCCATGCCGAGTATGGCTATAACCCACATCCAAAATATGGCGCCGCTTCCGCCTAGTGAAATTGCAACAGCGACCCCAGCTAAGTTACCTGTACCTACACGGGCACACAAGCCAGTACACAATGCTTGAAATGATGAAATGTCGTCTTTTTTACACTTGCTACTGCCTTTTAACAGGCTAAACATGTGTTTAAATTTTACTATTTGAATTGCTTTTAAACGTACCGAAAACCAAATACCTGCAAACAGTAGTATGTAGATTAGTATTTGGCCTTCTCCCCATAATAGGCCATTTACACTTTTTACTACGGTATCGAACATGGGCTAATCCTTTTGTATTTATTATGTTTTTACTCAGCGCGTAGTTGAGTAATTGGCATTTAATAATGCATGTTAGCCATAGATTAAGGCAGCTAAGCTGCCTTAGGATGTTGACTTAGTGGTAGGTTATTTACTTTGCAGGTGTATGCCAGCAATCATGCATCTAACCGAACCTCCCGCCGACTCTATGGTTGGTATAGGTAACGGAACAAGTTTAGCTGTTTTTTGTATTGCTGCTTTTTGCTCGGTTGTAAGTGCATTAAACGCCGTTTGTGAGAGTGCTAAAATACGACCATTTGTACCTTGTAACTCTATTGCGTTGCCGCAAAAGCTACTTATTTGCTCATTAGATAAGTTTATTACTTCTAAATGGCTTTGTATAAAATGGCTAGTTAATTGTTTGTGCTGACTATTTGGCACCATATTTAAGCTGATCATGGCAAACTCTGTGGCTACACACATTAATACATTAGTATGATAAACCGCAGTGCCCTGCTCATCGTAGGCGTTAAATACAACAGGTTTTAGCTTTAATTGCTCGCACACTGTATTAACCACGGTTTTAGTAGTGCGCTTAGATTCTACTGCATAAGCAAGCTTATGGGGGTGGTCAATAACAAGCGATCCTGTGCCTTCTAAAAATGCATTTTCTTTCGATAAAAATGAATAATCAGTCACAGACAACACTTTATAGTGATTAGTCAAAAAATCAATAATATCTTTTCGATATTCTAACCTTCTGTTTTCTGCGTACATTGGGTACATAACTAGCTCGCCACTTTGATGAGTAGAAAACCAATTATTTGGAAACACAGAATCGGGCGTGTGTGTATGTTCGTCTTCAAAAAGATGAACCGTTACACCCTCGTTTTGTAATAATTTAACCGCATTAGTGACTTCGTCAAAGGCAAGCTGACTCTGGTTTTGTGAGTTGCAGGTACTTTGAAACGTGTTGTCTAACATGGTTTGTGGGTTAGATGTAAAGTGATGCGGGCGCACCATCACCACCGCTGTCGGTGCTTGCTTTATGTGGCTCATGCGACTTGCTCTTGCTTAGGTGTTTTTGATGGTTGTGTACTATTAAGTACCGAAAATAAATTACGCGGATCAGCTTGTTGTGTAATTAAATCAAGTAGTTCAAACTCACCCGCAGCCACCAGCGCGTCTTTAATATACACCAGCGCGGTAAAGTCTTCGCTTGCAAAGCCTACCCCATCAAAAATAGTAAGCTCGTCGTTACTTGTACGCCCAGGTGTTTGTTTATTAATTACTTTATGAAACTCTGTTACGGCAAAGGTTTCGCTCATTTGCTGTATTTCGCCCTCTATTCTGGTTTGCGGTTCGTACTCTACAAACACATTTGCGCGCGTTAATAATTGTGAATCAAGCTCTGTTTTACCAGGGCAATCCCCACCAATGGCATTTAAATGCACGCCCTGGGGGATCATATCGCTGGTTAAAATAGTGGCATTTTTTTTATCGGCTGTGCAGGTGGTAATAATGTGCGCGCCTTGTACGGCATCTTCTGCGCTATTGCATAGAGTTACATTTAAGCCGTAGCCACTTAAGTTGTTGTAGGCTTTTTGTGAGGCGTTTTTATCAATATCGTATAAACGAATGTGAGTAATGCCTAATACAGCTTTAAAAGCTAATGCCTGAAACTCAGACTGTGCACCATTACCAATTAATGTAAGTGTTGTTGAGTGCTTAGGCGCTAAATATTTTGCTACAAGCGCCGATGTAGCCGCTGTGCGTAAGGCTGTTAGTAAGCACATTTCGCTGATCATAACCGGATAGCCGCTATCAACATCCGACAAAATACCAAACGCGGCCACGGTTTGAAGTTCCTTAAAGGTGTTTTTTGGATGACCATTTACATATTTACAGCTAAACATTTTACCGTCGCTTACGGGCATAAGCTCTATTACGCCATCAGGAGAGTGCGCTGCATAACGTGGCGATTTATCAAATTCGTCCCAGCGAGCAAAGTCGTGTTCTAATCTTTGGGTAAGCTCAAGCAATACGTTTTCTATTCCGACTTTATTTATAAGTTTGGCCATTGCCTGTACGCTAACAAATGGAACACCTTGTTTAGGTTGTGCGATAAAATGACTCATAAATACCTCTTTAATGACTAAATAAATTAATTGAAATAAGTTTATAGGCCAGAGGTGTTACTTAAAATGCCAAAAGTTTATACAAATAATAGTATTTTTTATCAAATTGCTATGCAATAAAGTACAAATTTAGTAATTTGTAATAAACACATAACCCAAGGCGTTTTATGACCCCTTACATTTACGACTCATTAGATAACGCATTAATAGCCGAATTACGAAAAGATGGCCGCGCTTCTATTTCAGCCCTAGCCGATGTTTTAAAGGTGTCGCGCGGGACAGTGCAAAACCGCTTAGACCGTTTAGTCTCATCGGGCGCTATATTAGGCTTTACGGTGCGTGTACACGAACACATAGAAACCGAAGCTGTAAGAGCAATAATGATGGTGGAAGTGGTGGGTAAATCTACATCGCAGGTAATTAAAACCATGCGCGGCATACCAGAGCTAACAAAGTTACATACAACCAATGGCGCTTGGGATTTAGTGGCCGAAATACAGGCGGCAAATTTAGGTGAGTTTGATGGCGTACTCAGGCAAGTACGCGAAATAGAAGGCATTTTAAATAGCGAAACCAGTATATTATTGTCTTCTACTTAGGTTTAATTAACGCCATGTTTTACTTAAAGTATGTTAGGCAATACTCGGGTTCTGTATTAGGTATTGGAGTAGGCAATGAATAAGCTTTCTATTCGGTATTATTCGCAAGATATAAAGCGCCACCAGCACAATTACCATCAACTCGTTTTACCCCTACACGGGGAAATTTTTATAACGTTAAATAATGACTTTAAAACAACGGTGAGTACGGGCAGTTGTATCGTTATAGAGAAAAACGTAGTGCATGCCTTTACGGCCGATGAAGCCGCGCGTTTTATTGTGGCAGATTTAGACGCGCTCCCTGAAAACCTTATTAACCTTTTATGCCCTAAAATCTCAATAGATAGCCGTTTATTAAGTTACTTACAGTTTATAGAGCAGCAACTGCTCGTTGTTAGCGGTGAAAAGCTTACTAATTCAACTTTTGATTTATTTTACTTATTACTTTGTGAGCAAAGCAGCCACAGTAATATTGATAAGCGAATAGATAATGTAATAACCACTGTTAAGCAAAATTTAGCCTACCCCTACACGTTAAAAGAGCTGGCCGATATAGCCTGTTTAAGCGTTACACAATTTAAAACTGTGTTTAAAAAAAGTACCACTATGAGTGCGCTGCAATATTTAACTATGTTGCGAATGCAGCACGCGCGCGCCCTTTTAACCCATTCAGACTTACCGATTGCTTTAGTAGGCGAGCGCATTGGTTATAACGATGCCTCTGCGTTTAGCCGCCGGTTTAATTTATATTTTGGACAGCCACCGAAGGCGTTTGCAAAGCAGTAATACAGATAACCTAAACACGAGATAATAAAGCAAGCTCAGGCAGAGCGTAGGTTAAATAGCGTCAGAGCAAACAATAACACCGTCTTTTTAGCATATTTTTAAAAACCTATATTGATACACTCAGTACCTAGTATTTACGGAGGGTAATTAATGGCAACACACATAGGGTTTTTAGCAATATTTTCGTGGGGGCTTTTAGCATTACTGGGTAATTTAACCAAAGCACTCCCGGCTTTTCAGTTACTTTTTATGTGCTTTGCACTTTCTTTTATTATTTTATTAGTAAAACGTTTTGCTACAAAACAGTCATTATTAACCCCTCCAAAGCTTTCTAAAAAACAAATTGTAATAGGTGTTACCGGCTTATTTGGTTTTCACTTTTGTTATTTTATGGCTTTAAAATACGGCCCTTTAATAGAGGTAAGCTTAATTGTGTACCTTTGGCCATTATTACTGGGTGTATTTGTGGCTACCCCTGGGTCTAAATTTAAAGCAATATTAGGCGGATTATTGGGGTTTTTAGGCACGCTTAGTTTAATTACCGATGGCAGTGGGTTATCTATCAATAGTGAGTATTACTTAGGGTATTTTTTTGCAGGATGCTGCGCAGTACTGTGGTCTAGTTATTCTTATTTAATGTCGCAATTTAATAGCCAAGTAGATGACATAGGCTGGCTTTCGCTTATTGTGGCTGTGCTAGCCCTTTGTGCACATTTTTATTTTGAAACAACCATTATTAGTTTGTCTGTTTCACAATGGCTAGGCGCTATTTTATTAGGATTAGGCCCAGTGGGTGGTGCATTTTATTTATGGGATCATGGTTTAAAATTTGGTAACCGATCGCTATTAGCTTCGTTAAGTTTTTTAACGCCAGTGCTTTCTACTTTTATTTTAATACTCGCCTCGCAGGCTCCTTTTAGTTGGTCAGTATTTATTGCTTTAGCGCTTATTTTATTAGGCGCGGTAATTAGCAATAAAAAGCCATCTATAAATTTAAAAAAAGCAGAGCTTTAATTTTGCCACGGCACTTTACTAACGCTTAAACTTAAGGGGTAATTTAAATTTAAGCGTTAATACACAGCTACATAGCGTAGCTGTGTGCGTAATCTACTATACGTGCGTTTTGGTTTTTTAAATAAGCGCGGCCTGCTTTTACACCTAGCTTATGATCAAAGCGTAAATCGTCGTTTGAGCTACCTAATAATTTACTGTGCAGCTTTTCGTCTGCAAAAATTTGTATAATTTCTACATCACTAGGCGGGTTGGCAATAAACGTTAGCTCGTCTAGGTATGCTTGCTCGTG
The DNA here is from genome assembly GCF_001400005.1 of Pseudoalteromonas sp. P1-30. Classification (NCBI taxonomy): domain Bacteria; kingdom Pseudomonadati; phylum Pseudomonadota; class Gammaproteobacteria; order Alteromonadales; family Pseudoalteromonadaceae; genus Pseudoalteromonas; species Pseudoalteromonas sp. P1-30. Next base: position 601,873 of record NZ_LKBC01000001.1, on the reverse strand, counting down.
TTGAATCAAGTAATCAAGTGTTTTTGGGCAGTAGCCTGATGCACATGCAAATGTTCTAAGCTTTTGAACCCATGCAGTTTGCGCCTGAAAATGCTCATCAACGGTTCTTATTACTACTATTTTTCGTGCGCCACGCTTATAAGCTTCGCGTACAGGCAGTGGCGCAGCTAAGCCGCCATCTAAATAAAAATCTTCACTCGATTGCTCTGCAGCTAAATGTGCTTCGTTTGCCGCTTTTGTACCTAACCAAGGAGTAAGTTTAACGCCTTGTTTATACAAAAAAGGTAACGCGCTCGATGCTTTTAACAAATCTCGCCATTGCTTACCCTCGCCTGTAGGTGAAAGGTAATAGGCTTTTCTGTCGCGTGCATTGGTTGCCGTTATAAGCAGCTCTCGCTCGCCTAAGCTGGTTTTTGCTGTTTTAAAATCAAGGGCTCTGTTTACTTCGGTGGTTTTTTCAAAGTACCAGTCTAAATCAACAATGTGCTTGCCCATTAAACCACGCCCTAGTTGAAAAAAGCGTTTGTTACGAGAAAGCCCTCTAATTAAGCGTTTAGCGTAACCTTTTTGGCGCGCTAAATAGCTTGTTAAATTTTGCGATCCGGCAGAGGTGCCAATAAATAAATCAAATGGGTCGTAGTTTTGCTCTAACCATGCATCTAATACACCGGCTGTGAATATCCCTCGTTGTCCGCCACCTTCAGCTATCAGAGCAACTTTTGGCTGCGCTGTATGAGTAACTGAATTAGCCGATGCGGTTGTTAGAGCGTTCACGGTGTACCTTCCTTTAATTTAATGATGTTTGGTTAATAACTACATTGTAAAAAATAAAAGTGATGTCTTAAAATTGATTGTTTAAATCAGTTTGATTGAAAAAACAGAACGATAAATAATGCAAAATGGGCCTTATCCTTGGCAACCTAAATATGTTTAATTATCGAAATTGTTTGTTCAGACATCACTTAAAGTTAATAAGTTTGTATTCACTTTTAATGATGTCTACATAGTAGCAAGGCTTGTGTGTACGCTTGCTTAACTAAACACTTCCTTTTTTAATTAATGCTTTATTTCCATTAAAATTTCTAGGGCTCGGTGGCGTTTTTCGCTGTCGTAAACATCGTTGGTAAATATAAACTCATCCACTTCTAGCTCTTTCGCTATCATTTGTAATTTATGTTTTATACTCACATGCCCGCCAACAACGCTTAAGCTTAAAAAGTTTTCTACGTGGGCGCGCTCTTGCTCACTCCATAAACCTTCCATACTCTCTACCGGTGGCTTTAGCCACAGCTCTTTGCCGCGTATTAATTCAAGCACGCGTTGCTTTGAGGTGGTAGAAAGGTACTGCGCTTCTTCATCGGTTTCTGCTGCCACCAGCGGTAAGGCAAGCATTACATAGGGTTTATCGAGTACATTTGAGGCTTTAAATTCTCGCTTATATAGTGCGATGGCATCGTGTACAAAACGTGGTGCAAAGTGCCCTGCAAATACATAAGGCAACCCTTTTTGCGCGGCCAATTGGGCGCTAAACAAACTTGAGCCTAATAACCAAAGCGGTACGTTTGTGTCCTCCCCCGGAATAGCACGTATAGGGTGTGTGCCATTGTATGGGCCTAATAATGTTTGTAGCTCTGTTACCTCCCTCGGGAAGTTTTCTGCGCGGCTCATATCATTATTTAGTGCACGGCTAGTTACTGGATCACTACCAGGGGCGCGGCCAAGGCCTAAATCTATTCGTCCAGGGTATAAACTCTCTAACGTACCAAATTGCTCAGCCACAACTAAGGGAGAATGATTCGGCAGCATTATTCCGCCAGAGCCAACCCGTATACGCTGAGTTTTACCTGCAATGTGACCTACTAATATTGAAGTAGCAGCACAAATTATACCGGGCATATTGTGATGCTCGGCCAGCCAAAAGCGATTAAACCCTAATTGGTCGGCACGCTGGGCGTATTTAGTGGTTTTATTGAGCGTATGAGAAACGCTGTCCCCTTTGATCATGGGGGCAAGCTCTAATAACGAAAAGGGAATGGAAGATAACAAAATAGCAGCTCCTTAAAATGCATGCTAACAATGGGCTTCATCATCAGCATAAAACACTTAAATGGGTCTGCTATTTATTCAATTCAAGTTAGGTAACGGATAAAAGCAAAATAGCGTTAGGCTGTTTTGCTCTAAGGTATTTATGCAAGCTCAGGGCTTTGCTGACGCTCTTTTTTATAACCCTCTGAGTCTACGCCTTTTTTCCAATAACCAGAGGAAACTATATTACTACGCGGTATATTACAATCCTGGGTAAGTAAGGTTTTTGCTTTGCGTACTAACCCTGCCTCTAATGCCATAAATACAATAGGTGGCTCGTTTGTGTGTGGCAAATTGTTAAGCGCGCTGAGCATATCGGTATCTGGGGTATCTGTAATTAACCAATTAACATCGCGCTGCGTTTGTAAATCAATAATGTCTTGCTCTGTAGGGGCATGCACAAACGCGTCAATTTTTGCGCTGGCGGGTAACTGCTGCATGTACCCTTTTAGTGCATTAACTGAGGTTAAATCGCCTAGCAATACATAATGCGGATGCTGGTAATTATCAAGCTTTTTAGGGCCAGGGCCTGCTATGCCAACCTCGTCACCTACTTTTGCAGTTATAGCCCATTGCGTAGCCGGACCTTGGTGCATGTTTATTACAAAGTCGAGCGTTAACGCGCCCGTTGCATCATCAACGTCTCTTATTGTGTAAGAGCGCATGCACGCGGTTTTTAAATTAAAATCAACTTTGCCATTTTGGGGAATAAGCACTTTTACATAGCTGCCAATATGCGCTTGCGTTAAATCCGAAAACTCACTTGAGCCTACAACAATGCGCTGTAAATGCGGTGTTATTTGTTCAGTACTTAGTACCGTAGCTTTGCGAACTTGTTTACCCATTTAAAATCACCTCGTTTAACAAAATAGTTAACTGCTTTTTAAAGCAAGCATTGCACAACGCCCCATTGGTTGATAAAATCAACTATAACAAACTAATTGATATTGTCAACCATTAGAGAGCTTATGAACACGCTTTTATCAAATACCCTATTTGAGCTGATGCAAAATTACCGCGTAACAATACGTGAGGCTATTAACGCAGGCGACCTGGGTATTAATGCTATGCACGTGCGTTGTATACACATTATTGCCAGTACATCTAACTGTACCGCTAACGACATTGTGACTAAAACACAGCGCGACAAAGCCCAAATTGCCCGCTTAATTAAAGATCTTATTGCCTTAAACCTTATTAATAAGCAAGCAAGTGAGCACGACAAACGTTGCTTTATTTTGTCGCTCACCGAGCAAGGCAATACATTATTTGATAAGTTATTAGCCTCTGAGCAGCAAATAAATGATCAAATGTGTAAAAACTTAAACCCGCAGCAAATCAAAGACTTTTTAGATACCGCGCAACAAATGATCAAAAACATGGCGTGATCTGTCTTTCATTTCTTGGCATAACTTACACAAAACGCATATACTGTACACTTATACAGTATGTGCGTTTTAGGTTGTGTTATGTTTGTTATTCCCGTTTATATAGAAGCCGGTGTGTGTGGGTTTGAATCGCCCGCGGCGCAATACGCCGAGCTCGGTGTTTCTCTTGATGAGCTATTAATAAAGCACCCCGACGCCACCTTTATTGGTATTGCCTCGGGTAATTCCATGCAAGAGGTGGGGATTTTTGAAGGCGACTTACTGCTTGTAGACCGTGCTGAGCAAGCCGATAACGGCGATGTTATTGTTGCTAACTTAAATGGCTTATTTGTGTGTAAGCTATTAGATAAAACCAATGCGCGGTTACTCTCGGCATCGCCTTTACATAAGCCGGTACAACTAACCTCAGCTGATGAGTTTCAGTTAGAGGGAGTGGTTACACTATCGATTAGAATGCACCGCCCAAGCCCTGAGCTATTAAAATGTACGCCTTAGTCGATGCCGTTGCATTTTATGCCAGTGCCGAAAAAGTGTTCGACCCCGCTATTCGCTCTAAACCTGTGGTGGTTTTAACTAATAACGATGGCTGCGTATGTGCAGTATGCCCGATAGCTCGGCGCTTAAACATTCCTAAGTTTGGCCCTTACTTTAAAGTTAAGCACCTGCTTGAGCAACACAAGGTGGTTGTACGTTCGAGTAACTATGAGTTGTACGCCGATTTAAGCGCCAAAATGATGAACGTAATTGGCCGCTTTTGCGACACACAATACATATACAGTATTGATGAGTCGTTTTTGCACTTTAATGGCTACACACCCCTTATACAAAACTGGCACGAGTACGGGCATACAATAAGGCGCACCGTTTGGCGCGAAACTAAACTCCCTGTAGGTGTTGGTTTTGGCCCAACCCCTACTTTGGCAAAAGCCGCTAACCATGCAGCTAAAAAGCTAAGCGGGTTTGATGGGGTGGCCGTTATAAATAACGAGCAAAGCCGCCAAACAATTTTACAAAGAATGAGCTGCGCCGATGTATGGGGCATAGGTAAGCGCCTAGCTAAAAAGCTTAATATAATGAACATACATACCGCGTGGGATCTGGCACAGCAAAACCCTAAAACCATGCGCCGCGCGTTTAGTGTGGTGGTAGAGCGTACCGTAAGTGAGCTAAATGGTATTGCGTGCTTAACATGGGACGATGTACGCCAAGATAAGCGAGAAATATATTCTACTCGCAGCTTTGGTGAGCGGATCAGTGAGCCTACTGCACTTAAAACCGCCCTTATTAACCACGTAACCACGGTTGCCAGTAAACTACGAGGGCAGCGCTCATTAGCAAAACAGCTTTATATATTTGCCACCACTGGCAAACACGAAGACCGCTATTGTAAAAAGTCGTTTATATATAAATTTGCCACCCCCACTAACGATACCTGCGTAATGGCCAATGCAGTATCAGAAGTATTTACTCATATTTACCAGCCAGGTGTACGGTTTTATAAATGTGGTGTAGGCGCTTTAGAGCTTACCTCGGTGCAGTATCAGCAAACTGATTTATTTAGCCAAAGTGCCGATAACCCTAAATTAATGCAGTGTCTTGATACAATAAACAACCGCTACGGAAAAGGCATACTCACCCTAGCCAGCAGCAAACTAAATCAAGGCTGGCATATGAACAGAGATTACTTATCGCCCCAATACACAACGCGCTGGCACGATATACCGCAAATTCATTGTAAGTAAGTTAATCAACCTGCCTTGTAAATGTGCACTCTACTGCGGGGGTATTCTGCGTATATTTGAGCGTTGTAACACTGGTAAACTTAATGCTTTGTCTGATAGTTTTTTCGTTATTGGGGTCAATACAGCGGCTCATTTTTAAGCTGTTATCAACACCATCACTTTTGTATTTATACGAGCTAGTTACAAAACAAAAATTTGGCTTTTTAGTTGTACGGGTGCCGTTGTGTAAACTTTCAAACGCAATATGCTCGCCTAATTTAAAACCCGCGTCTGGGTAAACTGGGTTAATTAAACTCAACTGACTATCCACACACAGTGGGGAGTTAGCAGTTACCACCTGGTAATCGCCAAGCATTGTTTTTAATAACGGTATAAAACGGCTTTTATTACTCGGCGTAACAGTTTTAGCAAAAAGTACATTACTTAGAAATAAACAGCTCATACATAATAAAATTTTACGATAACTCATTAAAATTCCAACTCATTACTAATAAAAATAGCATAACACACTCAACTCTATACTTACTTAAAATACATTTGGTTCATAAAAGAAAAAGCCCCTTGAATACATCAAGGGGCTTTTATCAATATAAAAATATATTTATTAGTAAGTGTTACTTAAAGCACTGCGCTCTTGTGTACACAACAGAAAATGCTAAAAGCAGCAAAATGAAGGCTAATGAACCACCGCCACTGCCCTTTTCACTACTTGTGCCAGATGCATTAGTGACAGTCACAGCTAAACTTTGCTCAGTCTCACCTTCACCATCAGATACAATAAGCTTAAAGCCCAGCTCTGTAGTTTGCGACACACTCGGCGCTGTAAACTTAAGTGTGCTGGAGTCAACATCGCTTAGCGCCACTTCTACACCCATTGTTTGAACCCACTTAAAAGAAAGCTCTGAGGATTCTTTATCAGTTGCAGACGCTGTCACTGAAACTTCCTGACCTTCTTTAACCGAAACCGCAGATGTACTTAATTCTACACTTGGAAGCTGATTTACATGTAAAAAGCTAACGGTGTATACTTGCGTAAATTGCTCATAGCCATCTGATACCACTAACGTAATATCCGCATCAACCGTTTGCTCAAGCTCACCCACGGTAAGTACCGCTTTACCTTGAGTATCCTCAGCTGTAATAGATAACTGAGAGTGTTCAACACGCCATTCGTAAGATAACGCATCTCCATCAGGGTCAGTAGAGCCAGAAGCATCAAGCTCAATAGTAGCAAGCTCTTCTATTGTGGCCGGCATATCTACATCTAATACTGGCGCCTGATTTAGACTCTCCTGCGCTAGTTTTGCCACAACTTCAACAACCCCATTAACCTCTCCATCAAGGTCGAATGCGCTACCATCTGCGACTGCAAAGCTAAAGCAGCGTGAACACACTTGCTCATATACATTACCTGATAATACAGTGGCCGACTGCCAACCAGCAGCGGTTAGTACTCTTACTTGCATGTCTGAGCTTAAAATTGCATTTACATACTCAGGTAGTGCAATTTCTGCGGTGCTTGATGAATTAGATAACGTAACACGAAGGTTAATTACATCACTTTTAGCTTGGAAGTGAGGTTCTATTATATCTAAATCTGAGAAATAAGTGCTTAGTGCTTGTTCAGAAATAGACATATCAGCAATATAACCCGCTGCTAGAGCCTCTTTAATGCTACCTACAGCTAAGTGATTAAACTCATCAATACTGTGAGCACTATCACCTGAAGCTAAGATAGCTGTATTAGTAGTAGAAGTGCTATCTAGGTAATCAGCAATACCATCTTTATCACTATCACCTACTCCCTCTTCAATATCAGGTATACCGTCGCCATCAGTATCTAGCTCAGGGTCATCAAATATAACGCTATCAACAATACGTAAACTAGTTTGCTTAGTTGCTAGTAGTTCATCACCTTGTTTTACACGTAAAGTTAAATCTATATTATTGGTTTGCTCAGAAAGATTAGCGCTAAATGAAACATCCCACTGTGAATCAGCTGTTTTATAAATGTAAAAATCAACACCTGCGGGGCCAATAAGCTCAAGTGATACATCATTACCTGTACTAGGTAAATTTACTAACTTAATGGTGGCATTAAAGTCAGGTAAAGAACGCTGAATAGTTTTATTAACTGCTTTACCATTTTGATAAAAATCAGTAATAAACTGAGCCTGTGCCGCTTCACTTAAGTACACTAGCTGGCTGTTATCATTTTTGTCTATAAACGCATTACCATTAGATAGGACACTAATACTTGCTGCGCCACCTACAAATTCTCGCTCTAACTCAAGCTTAATAGGTCCATACTGATTAGTAGTAAAATACTGGGTGCTATTATTAGCTTGTAAATGAAAGCTAGAGTAACCATATGGGTTAGCGCCGCTAATAAAAACATCTACAAGCACATTACCATTTTGATACACATACGTAGTAGGCTGAATACTGATTTCAGGGAAAATCATAGCCCTTACGTCGCCTGATACATGATTTCCAGCTTCATCAACAGCAGATACAGGAATAGATACATCGCCTGTTCTAAATACAAAGCTATCATCAATTTCCAGAAGCGTTATAGCTGAAACACTATCGTAAATAACACGACTATCTAAAAGTGCATTTTTTATAGCCGTGATCGTGCTGCCATAAACACTAAAAGTATACGGTTGGATAATCGGGGCAGTTGTATCAACAAGTGTGACTGTTTGTATAGCCGATGTTTCGTTACCAACATTATCTCGTGCAATCCATGTAATCTGGTGCTCACCAAGGGGTAAGTAAGACCCTGAGCTTGTGTATACTTGAGGCTCTAAATGGCCGTTATCCCTTGCCTCTGGAGTATATAGACGGGTGAAATTAGTATTTTGTGAAGTCGCTTCAAGCGTAATCGGCTCAAGACTCGATATAAACTCAGGCGGACTATTTTCACCGCGGCTTGCATCATCTGGGTGGCTATCTTCACTGTCTTGAACACCATCACCATCTGAATCTGAGCTAAGCGGATTACCCGAAAGTTGATACTCTTGTAAATTAGTCAAACCATCATAGTCGGCGTCATAATTAGCGTCGTAGGGTTCTAAAGCATTTAGCCCATATTCAACTTCCCAAAAATCAGGAATACCGTCCGAATCATAGTCGCTGGTGAGGTCTATATCTGCAGACCAGGTAATGTTATCAACTGATAACGGTTGCTGCTGAAGGTATAAGTCCTCATATTTAACTTTAATAATGTTAAAACCATCATCTACCGGTAACAATAAACGAGACTGGCTACCACGATTTACATCTATAGGGATACCATTTAAGCTTATTTGCAGCGCTGGAGAGTCATAAACCAAATAGTCTAAGTTAATAAAACCGGCTTCAAATAACCCCGCAATGGCAAACCCCCCAACCTTGCTAGTAGGCGTTAATGCTAAGCTAAGGCTTGCATCGCCCAAAGTAGACCAACTTGTATTAGCTTGCCAACCCCAAGAGTTAACAGCAAGTTCGGTAAACTTAGTCGGAAGAAGGCCATCTTCAAAGCTTTCATTTAATTGCGTAAAAGATTGCACTAATGATGAAGCATCGTTAGCTAGACTCTGAGAGTAAAACTCCTGAATATTTGTATAACCATCTTCATCGTAATCTAAATTAGCATCTGCAGCATCTAAAGGTAAAAGATCATTACTTACCTCATAGCCATCACTTAGTTCATCACCATCTGTATCTGCTGAGGTTGGATTTGTTCCTAGGTTAAATTCTTCTAGGGCTGAAAGACCGTCAGTATCAGCATCAGAGGCAGCATCACTTGCATCAAGGCGATTTAATCCATTAACTAATTCCCAATAATCTGGCAGTTGATCGTTATCAGTATCTGTTAAATCAGTTGGAGAAAATAAAGCAAAGTTATCAAGCCATACAGTATCGGCACCGAATGAAACAGAACCGTCTTTATAATATTTAAATTCAATATTATGAAGCCCTTCGCTTAGGTTAAGCACAATAGACGTTGCTTCTGTGGTATTTGAATTACCTCGGTCATTACGCTCAAAAACGGGTTGTCCATCAATAGTAATACTTAAAAAATCGCAGCAAGACTCTGATTCAATTTTATAATCGAATGCTAATACACTCTCTTCAAATAAACCTGTTACAGTGAAGCTACTAAACTGTGAGTGACTAATAACGCCTGAGCGAATACTTTGTATACCGTCGGTCGCAAAATCATTCGTAATAAACCAAGGAGCACTAGAACCTTCGGCTTCAACCATCCAACTAGGTAGTGCAGAGCCTTCAAAGGAGGTAGTGAGGTTTAAAGCAACAGGGAAAGAAGTATCTGACTGCGGATCAGTGTTTGCTAAATACTCGGTTAGATTTGAAAACCCATCATTATCTGCATCTTCTGCTGCATCAGACGAGCTGGTTAAATCTAAACTATTATTGTACTCCCAGCCATCAGGGATAGTATCGCCATCTGTATCAGGGTTATTTGGTAAACCCGCGTTTAAAAACTCTAAAAGGTTAGATAAGCCATCCGCGTCAGCATCAAGTGATGCATCTTCACTATTATTTATATCAAGACCATGCTGTAATTCCCAAGAATCAGACATACCGTCATTATCAGCATCAGGAAAATTAGGCCCTATATATAAATTATCTATATATACAGCATCTGCAGGAGTAGAAACGGACATATCTTTAGAATAAGTAAACTTAACAGTATTTAGCCCAGCAGGAACTTGGAAAGACGCCGCTTTCCACTGGCTTATGCCTGACTCATCTAAAACAACTGAACCATTAATATAAACAGTAAAATAGTCATAACCAACTTCTGTGTCTAATGCGTAGTTAAAGTTTACATAGCCTTGCTCGCTATTTAAAAAGCTAAACTCAACACTGGTTGATTGGTTGTCTGTAATGTCGTTATTAGTCAACACAAAGCCAGAATCTTCATTAATTTGAGTTGTTACCCAAGGCGTTTGTAAATTTGACGAAATAAGCAAATCTGGAACAGCTGCATCATCGAAGTCAAAGGTTGTTTCAGGAAAAACGACCGGCTCAGAGCTTGCGTCTGAAGGGTCACTGTTACCAAAAAACTCGATTACATTACTCCATGTGTCTGAGTCTAAATCAAGTTGAGCATCATCTGCATTTAATGGGTTTAATGAAAACGAAACTTCCCAGCCATCAGGCATGCGGTCAAAGTCAGAGTCTGCATTGTTAGGTTCCGTAAGGTATACATTAACTTCATCATAATCTGATAGATCATCTGAGTCGGTATCCGTTGCATTAGGGAAAGTATTCGCTAAGTATTCTTCAAGGTTTGTTAAACCATCTTGGTCTAAATCAAGTCCAGCGTCATCAGCATTACTAGGATCTAATCCGTAAAACAGCTCCCAGTTATCATCCATTAAATCGGCATCGGCATCTATAAACTGAATGTTATCGCAAGTAACGCCTACTTCATTAAATGCTGCAATGACATCGTTAGCTTCATACCTTAAATCAATAGCAGAATTTATAGCACCACAGCCTCCATCAATAAAATCACTAGAGTTAACCCAATAGTTTTGATTTGCAAAAAGCATTATCTCGAACGCTTTTTTAGGGTCCCAACCATCAGTGTTCGAAAGTAGGAAGAAAGCACGATTAAAAACACCACTACTAAAGTGAACATCCATACCTGAGTAATATTCACTTGCGTGATCAATCGAAAGCCCATCTAGTGATGGCGTTTCAAAATAACGAAGTGCGGGGCTAGTTTTTGAAATATCAGCGCCAGATAACCAATCAGTCTCTGCGCGTAAAAAATACTCGGCTGTTTCACCCGCCATATCAGAAAAAGATTCGTTTATACCACCAGATTGTTCTGCATAAATTAAATTAGAGTTTTGACTAGTAAAACCATGGCTTACCTCATGAGATACGATATCAAGTGAAACCAACGGGTAAAACCTATCAGCGCCATCGCCAAAGGTCATGGCCTGACCATTCCACGTTGCATTTTCCCAGTTATCACCACTGTGAACACGCATCAACAGTTGAAAAGTAAGCGGAGCCGTGTTGTACCACTGTTGATACATATCAAATACCGCAGTACCAAATGCATGGGCATCATTTAGTGGGGAGTAAGCGCCATTTACTTCTTTGTAGGTATTCCTATCACAGGCAAAAGAGTAAGCTTCACTTGGCTCAAAACCCGACTCCATGGTGACAGTTTTAACTTTCTCGTTTTCTAAAAAACACATCTCACCACGCTGTGTCACATCCAGTGCTTCAACGTCAGTGCCGTATTCATACTGCCCTATTTTTGTATTACCGCCAGGGCCTGTACCTTGGGCACTTTTAATATTATTCCACTGTTTAAATACACTGTAATCAGATTCGCTTACTAAACCTATTGGCTTTTTTTCAACACCATTTTCAAATACATTTAATTCAATTAAGCGAACAAAATGTGCGACTCCGTTATCAATATAAACATAACGTTGGCTGTTTAATACTTGATAAGCGGTAGATTCATCAAGTTTAGCGTTTACTAAAATAGATTTAACCGCAGAAAATTCATCAAACTGATTATTAGCCGTTTTATTTAAAGATACAGCATCGATATTTTTAGCAAAAAAACCACTTATGTGTTGATTGCTAGATTGCACTCGTATTTGCTGCCCCCAAATAGGCACGCCTGCAAAAAACTGCTGCATCTTTTTAGCTGATGACCGAGTTTGTTTTGCATTTAAGGCTTGAGGCGTATCTAACTCAATAAAGTAAGAATGGGTGGATGCCTGATTAGTTAAACCTACGCTTTGATTTAAAAGTAAGTTAACTTCTGATAAAGATGATTTGTTTACTCGTTGCGAAACCGCCGCGTGTGCACTTAGCGAATTTAAAAAGCAAAACGCTATCAATCCTGATGAGAGTGTTTTATACATAACATTCCTATGTCGTATATTGTTATTATTCAGTGTCTGTTCATTTAAAAACACATTAATGTAACATAACTATTAACATAGAGTCATTTAAAAAAGTGAATAAATAGGTACGATTGTGAACAACTGTGAAAGGAAAATTCAAGATGGTGGCGTTAAATGCAACCATCTTGAATGTAAATAACGTTGAGTATTACTGCCAGTATTTTGCAAATAATTGCGGATAGCTTTGTTTTAAAAACTTGGGTTTGTCTTTAAAGCGTTTACCTGCCGGTTGCTCGCCTGAGGGTACAAAAGGTAATTCGTCGTCGTTACGCTCTTCAAATAATAAACCGGCTATTAAGTCGTATTCATCAATATAAGGGTAAGGTTGCTCATTTAAATAATACACAGGGGAGCACTGTGCTAGTGAGTCGGCATTGCTTAATGCGTTATTAAATACCGTCTCCCCGCGGGAGATGAGCCAGCACCTAAATTCGCTAAAACCGTATTCGTCGTTACAGCCAGCCATAACAAATGCGGCACCAAATAAATCCCAGGTAAAACATTTGCGCATGTGAATACCAAAAAATTTATCAAAAGCAATGAGCTGCTCGTCGGTTAACTCGCTCAATTTAGCTTTTAAGTTGTCGCTTACGCTTTGTGGGTCGAGCCCTAACTCAGGCGTGGTCACTAAATCCCAAAATTCCTGCTCTGTTAACGCTGTCATTATAAAATCTCTTTTACTCGGCCGACTTGACCATCTTCTAGGCGTACTTTAATACCATGCGGGTGATTAGGTGATTTAGTTAATAAACGCTCAACTACACCTTGAGTTAATGTGCCGCTGCGTTGATCTTCTTTTAATACAATATTTACGGTTGTACCTGGTGTGATTTGCGAACGCGATGGAACAGCCATGCTTTACATCCTAAAAATAATTTTGGTAATTATAACGTCCATAGCTAGGCAAACCAATGTTAATCAACTAAAAACGCTATTTGCTTAGCCGCTACCGGTAAGCTTATTTTGCTAAGCTCAGCGTGAATAATATCGACTAACCGACAAAAATGCGCTTCGGTGTCGTTATAGGCTATATCATCTTCAAAATAGCAGCTTATGTTTAGTGACTTTGCTTCATTTTTTAAATCAATGGTGTGAGTTAAATAAGCAAAACCATAATGAGTCGTTTTTATTTGCTCACAGGCGTTGGTGAGGGCTTGGCGTATTTGTTTATCACGCAATTTTTGTGTTTTAGTCATAAATTATTGTGTTTGTTCACTTTGCTGTTTTTTATACTCTTCAAAATTTTTATCTTGATTTTCAAGGCACTCGTAATATTCTTTATCGGCTTTATAATTACATTCATCTAAACGTGCTGATTGAATTTCGTGAAAGCGAGCGTCGGAGCTGCACCCAGCAAGTACCGAAAATCCCACAAACAGCAATGCGCTTTTAGTTATTTGACTGATTAACATTAGAATTCCTTACACTTTCGTTATCGAAAGCAACAATATTATTGTATATTAGCGTCATAAAAACCTGACTTTGCATAGGACCCATAATTATGATGTCGCAGTTACAAAAGCTGTTTCAGCGTATAGACAAAAGCAAGATATTTCAATCATTTGTTATAGCTGTCATTGTTGTTTCTGCCCTCACCGTAGGTGCTCATACATATTCTCTTCACCCCACTGTAGAATTCATTCTAAATTGGATGGATGTAGGGATCACAGCTTTCTTTTTAATCGAACTCATTATTCGCTTTATTGCAAGTAAAGGAATAAAAGACTTCTTTTCAAAGGGCTGGAATATATTCGATACCATTATTGTACTTGGCAGCTTATACCCAGCTGCAGGATCAACTATGTTACTTGCCCGATTGCTGCGTATATTTAGGGTACTGCGTTTAGTATCTATGATCCCAGAGCTGCGTTTGCTTGTAAATTCGTTGCTTAAAGCCATTCCGCAAATGGGCTATATAGCACTGCTTATGTTTGTTATTTTTTATATTTACGCAGCCATGGGCAGTATGATGTTTGCCGATATTAACCCGGTACTTTGGCAAGATGTATCCATTTCAATGTTAACGCTATTTAGGATAGCTACCTTTGAAGATTGGACCGACATTATGTACGAAACCATGGCGGTGTACGAGCTAAGCTGGATTTACTACCTCACGTTTATCTTTTTAACTGCGTTTGTGTTTTTAAACATGATGGTAGGTGCCATTTTAGAAGTAATGAGCGAGGAGCATCGTAATGCCCGTGAGCTAAAAGCGGATAATAACTCACTTCCTGCAACGCAAGGACAAGTGGTTGAACTACAAGCGCAAATAGCTGAGCTAAAAACGTTATTAAGTAAAACCTCAGATATTACCAACTCCAATAAATAGCTGATCTATTTTACTTGCTAAAACTTAAAAAGCCCTTTGTATTGAGTTAATACAAAGGGCTTTTAGTTACTCACCTTGTTGTTCTTGCGTGCTTTCAAACGAAATAACATTATCAACCTTCATTTTAAAAGCTTCAAAAAACGCATTTTTTAATACAGAAACCACGGCTTCAAAAGTAGATACATCAGCGTTATCTAATTGCCCATCTATGGGCACCCGAGCAGCCACCAGCTTTGACTCATCGTTTTCTAATAGCGAGCTGAGTAAATCAATACTGCCTTCAAAAATAGCGGTAAATAGACCGTCATCATCTTTTTCTATATCTTCGCGCCACGAAAAAACACTTAAATCGTGCACACCCGCTTTTACATATCCATTTAAGTTATTATTGTTAGCGGCCAATTCCATTGCGCCATCTATTCCGCCGGCTTCAATGTCAAATGGGGTATACACTTTAAAAACAGTTTCGAGATTTTTAACCGAAAAACGCTGCACTTCAACATTAAAATCAAAATTAGCTTCATCACTAAAGGGGTCCAATTTACCATTTAAAGACAGCTTAGCTTCGCCCATTAGCTGCCCTTCTACTTTTAAACTCGTAACTAAAGTTTTAGAGAGGTTTTGTGCATTGGTAATATTGTTAATGTTAGCGTTTATATTTGATACGTAAGTAGGCTGCTCTCCTTCGCTGGTGGCGTTAACTAAGGTTACTTTACCATTGTCTATACGTAGCGTATCAATTGAAAAAGGCACGAGATCATTAGCAAGGCCTACCCACGTGGTTTCATCTTTCACCTGTTGATTTTGTTCAGCGGTAGTTGGGTCTTTATCGTAAATAACAATTTCTGGGCGGGTAAAAGCCATGTTGGTGACAAAATTACCGTTTAATAAAGCAGACCACGCAAGCGAAAAATCAAGTGTATCAATAGACAGTAACGGCTTAGGCATCTGCGTGGCATCTACCGCGTAAATTTCTACCTCATCAACAGCGTAAGCGCCTCGGTATAAGTACAAATCAACATCACCCACATGCCCTGTTATGCCTTGAGTTTGTTCAAGCTGCTGATTTACATAATATTGAACCGCATAAGGGGCTAAAGCTCTGAGTAAAATTAACCCCAAGGCTGTAACCACTAAAGCATAAAACCATTTTTTGCGTGTATTTTTAAAAGTAGAAGCCATTATCTATCCTTATGTGAAGGCTTAGCATCTCGGCATAAGTAAAAAATACCTGCATAAGTGAATTAAGTACTCACAAAACAGCGAAAACCGAGCGAATAAAGGTGTAATAGATTAGTACGAGCAAAAGCTATACCAAAAAATGCAATGAGCCGAGTTAAGCAAGCTTACTGAGCCTTTCATATACTCATTAATTTTATAACTGCTCCGACAGAGCATAGGGGATGGCAATATTAATATTTATTACGTTTTTCCTAGGTATTAATGAAGCACAAACTTATACGCTTTATATACAGTGCATTTATATACAGCGCGTTACAGCATCATTGAGCAAGCGTTGTAAATAGCAAAACGAAAGCTAAGCACGAAGGAAAAAATAAAGTAGCGTATGCAGTGCCGCTTAACTAAAAAAGGGGTTAGCAATATGCTAACCCCTTTTAAATACATACTTTTAAATGCAGAAATTATTCACCGTCTACAATGATGCGAAGCATACGACGAAGTGGCTCTGCAGCGCCCCATAACAGCTGATCGCCCACGGTAAATGCGCTAATGTATTTAGGACCCATGGCTAATTTACGAATACGACCAACAGGAATACTTAAAGTACCTGTTACTTTAACTGGGGTTAAGTCAGTTGCACTAATTTCGCGCTCATTAGGGATAACTTTAACCCACTCGTTATGCGAAGCTAAAATTTCTTCAATTTTTTCTACGCTAATGTCTTCACGTAATTTAATGGTCATTGCTTGGCTATGACAACGCATTGCACCAATACGTACACATAAACCATCAATTGGCACAGGCTGTTTAGAAGAGCCTAAAATTTTGTTCGCTTCAACCTGAGCTTTCCACTCTTCTTTAGACTGGCCACTTGGCATTGGCACGTCAATCCAAGGAATTAAGCTACCGGCTAGCGGCACGCCAAATTGGTCTTGTGGTAAATCGCTTGAAGCCATTTTTTCGCTCACTATTTTATCAATTTCTAAAATAGCTGAACTTGGATTATCTAGTTGCTCGGCAACACTTGAATGAATAGCGCCCATTTGTGCAATAAGCTCTTTCATATTACGAGCGCCGGCACCAGAGGCCGCTTGGTAAGTCATTGGGCTTACCCACTCAATTAGGTCTTGCTCAAACAAACCACCTAAAGCAAGTAGCATTAACGATACGGTACAGTTACCGCCTACAAAAGTTTTTACGCCTTGCTCTAAACCTTGTTCAATGACATCTTTATTTACAGGGTCAAGTACAATAATGCTGTCATCAACCATACGAAGTGCAGAAGCTGCATCAATCCAGTAACCATCCCAACCCGATTCGCGTAATTTAGGGTAAACCGCTTTGGTATAATCACCACCTTGACAGGTAACAATAATATCCATTTTAGCAAGTTCATTTACATCACTTGCATCTAATAACGGTTTTGCGTCGCCAGCAATATCAGGGCCGACTTGCCCAGCTTGTGAGGTGGTGAAAAAGGTGGTGTCGATATGTGCAAAATCACTTTGCTGCTGCATACGTTCTAATAACACAGAGCCAACCATGCCACGCCAACCGACTAATCCTACTTTTTTCATTGTTTTTTCCACTGTTTGATTCATAAAAGATGCCTTAATACATTAAAAATTAAAATTCATTGCGTGAGAATTAATTTTTATTAAAACCAATCATATTAAGTTATTAATCATTTATAGCGGCAAATTAATAGCGAGATAACAAGCCATAAATTTTTATATGTAGCTGTTCTGCATCAAAAATTTATAACGCCTTTAGCGCTTTATTTAGCACACTAGAATGACTAGATATTTAAGTCGATTAGTATAAAGCTAACCTAACACCCCAAGCGCCCTAAAACTAGTGAATAAAGCGAAACTTAAATATTTTTCATAGTCATAAAAAAGCCCTGTATTAAATACAGGGCTAGTCGGTAGTTAGGTTTTATTATATCCCCCTTCCTTGGGAAGAAAATTAAAACTCGTAGCTGTAACTTAAATCAAACGTTACACCTTGCTCTTTTGAGCGCACTATAATGTCTGATTGTGTTACCTCTTGATCTTCATCGAGTAAGTTTTTAACTTTAAACTTAATCTTAGAATTAAAATCAGGGTAATAAGTATAAACTAAATCAAGTGAGTGAAATGGCTGCTCATACGCGTCATCTCTATTAGCAACACCCGCTGCTAAAATTCGCTCACCAAATACGTTATAAACTAAAGAACTGCTGTGCATGCCATCTAACGAATCGTAGTTTAATTGTAAATTAACTACATATTCAGAGTGGCCAGTCATACGTTTTTTAGGATTAGTTAATGTACCCGCCAGTGCTGGGTCAATAGACGCTTCAGAATCACTTAATGTGATATTACCGCTAGTAAATAGGCCTTCACTTACAAATGTTAAGTCTTGTAGCCATTCAGCTTCAATACCATAAACTTCTGCTGTTTCACCATTTATAAACGATGCTGAGTAATCTTCATCACCAATGTTTAAAACCGTTTCAATTGGCGCAGTAATATCTTTATAAAACGCCGCTACGCTAAATGAATTACCGGCTTGTCCGTAATATTCATAACGTAAGTCGTAGTTTTTAATTGGGCTACTTTTCATACCTGTACGACCAAACGTTCTAATGTCAGTCAAAGGGTCGTAATACGTAACAGGCACTACTTCACGAAAATCAGGGCGTACCACTGTTTCACCATAACCTAAGCGCACCTGGTAATCATCGCCACCTACATAGGTAATAGACAGTGCCGGGTACCAATCATCGGTAATAACAGAGCCTGCTTGAATTTTATCTGGATCGTAAAAGGTATTTAAATCGTCTTCATCAAAAATAAGGCTCGATGTACCGATAGAAGATTGTTTAAATTCTTCATAACGAATACCACCGCTTATTCTTATCCATTGATCATAAAACACATCGAAAGACGCATAACCTGCATCCACCTTTTGCGCAGCTATGTAATCATCGGCATCAGGGGCTGTTGGCTCATTAAAGTCAACTAACACAGCGTTATTATCAATAAAGTCGTCAGTTAAAAAACCACTATTATTAAGCGCATCAGTGCTACCGTCGTTTATTGAAATACCTGAGCCGCCACTGTTGTTTATAGCAAAGCTTGAGGTATTAAATATTCGAGCTCTGTCAGAAAAATCGTAACCAACTTTAAACTCAACTTCCATAGACTCAAAGCTAAGCGGCAGCGTTAAGTTACCACCGTACGATTTAACACGCTCTTCCATATTGGTGTATGACATAATTACACGGTTATCATCCCCTGTAATAGTTGAGCCGGCATAGCTGCCATCACTATTATAAGTGTCACGAAACTCAAAGTCGGCACTGGTAGGTATATCAGTCGTTGCTTTAGCTTCGGTGTACTGCCAATCGGCACCAATACCAAAATAATCTAAAAAGGTATGTTGGCCCATAACTTGAGTAATGTTTAATTGGCGTTCTTCGTAATTAAACTCATGATTACGGTTTGCAATCCCATCACCCGCAATACTAAACGTAGAACTACCCGCAGGGCTTTGCGAAATAGCAATTTCAGACTCATCTTCATTATCAATAATGTAAAGCTGTTGAGCAGAAATACTGTGCGTACCTAAACGGTATGACAAGCTCAATGAACCGTTATAACTTTCGGTTTCAGTTGTCACTTGCGAATTTTTGACTGTGTTGTAACACGAGTTACTCACATCTTCACTGGTCGCTAACGACGTTGTACAATCAACATTGCCTTCTTCGTTTTCTAAATCTTGGGTGATAACTGAGCTAAAACGTTCTTCAAAATCCCATTCGTTTTTGTAAGCACCTGCCAGTAAAAACCCAACCTTGCCGCCAAAATAGCTCTCTTCAAAACTATCACCATAATGGGCTTTAATATTATAACGCGGGTCTAACGACTCTTCTTTTAACTCATAATCGCGAGGAAGCGACTTTAAAAGTGCGTTATTAACAGCGGTTGCTTGTTCTGCACGCGTTAAATCGCCATCTTCAAAGCCTTCACTACTAACAATATTGCCAATACTAAAATCACCACGGTATGTTGAAATAGCCTGCGATAACTCACTTGGAATGCCATTTTCGTTACGATTGTAGGTAAAGCCATCACTTGATGCCGTATCGTAACCTGCACCCACTTCAATGCCTGCTGTAAATTCACTCGGTGCGGATTTAGTTCTAATATCTATATTACCGCCACCAAACGCTGCTGGCATGTCTGGAGAGTAAGCTTTTTGAACAGCCATACTTTCAATAATACTTGCAGGGAAAATATCAAGCGGAATAACGTTACGGGTTAAATCTGGGCTTGGGATGTAAGCGCCATTTAAACGCGCACTAGAGTAACGCTCACCTAGGCCCCTAACGTAAATAAACTTACCATCAACAAGCGTTAGGCCTGTCACTCGACGAAGCGCAGATGCTGCATCGCTGTCGCCCGTGCGTGATAATTGTTCAGAGCCTAAAATATCGGCAACAAAGGCTTGGTTTTTACGTTCTTCTACAACTGCCGCAGCGCTCCCTTGTAAACGCGTACCTACAGCAACAACTTCTTCTATTTCTTGTTCGTTTGTTAACTGTTCATCGGCTTGTGCAGCAATTAAGCTCGTCGAATGAGCGACTAAACCTAAACCAATTGCCCAGGTAATTTGATTGAGTCTATGCTTTTTAGACATGAGATAATCCTAATCAGGTTATACAAAAGAGGCGCCTGACGCTTAAATAACAAGCCACAAGGCGCCTTTAATCAGAGGTTATAATGGTGTGCTATTTAGTCAGCATTTGCTGCTGTAACAGCCGCTTCAACCCATTTATACCAGCTAGAGTCTGTATCCTGATCCGATACCGCACCAATGTAGTTTACGCTTTCAAAAAATGAATCGCTTGTGCTTAAATCTGTTGCAGTAACCGTTACTTCTGCAGCTGCTGTGTTCGTTGCAAAACCGTTATCTGCAAGTACTGCAACATCATCAGTTAAGATTTGGTTAGCACCGTCATTTTCAAACCACGCTGTTTTTGTTTGACCTTCTAATGGCCCGCTTGCAAACGTATCTGTATCTGTAAAGTTTGCAGAACACGCCATTACAGAGCTTGTGAATGAGATTTTATCTGCTTGTGCTTCACCGTCGCCTGAGAACTCAATACATTGCGTGTTAGTTGCGTTTTGCTTAACGATAACTGTGTTGTAAATGCTTGAATTAAATTGGTCATCAAACTTGTAAGCTTGTGAAGGGTCGTCATCACGTACCGAGTTACCATCTGTAGTTACAACCGTTACATTGGCAACCGTTGGGTTAGATGGAGACACTTGCTCGGTAGAAGAACCTTTAACACCATCAGACTCAAAGCCATTGTTACCCATGTTAACAACAGTGCCATCATTTAGTGTCACAGTACCGTGTTGAATAAATAAGTACTGAGCTTTACCTTGCCAACCGGCGTCGAAGTCAAACGAATCATCTTGTGTATCTGTTACCGCTACGTGCTTAAGCGTTGTAGCACCACCAAAAATTTCAATACCGTCATCAAAACCTTGGTGAATGTGTAGGTAATCAAACTCAGAGCCAGAGCCAACTGCATTTAGTGTTAGTGAATTCAAATCATCGCCTTCACCACCAACGCGAGGGCCTGAACCTGCGTACCAAATTTTAGCCCATTTAATATTACCGCTAGAGTCTGCATTATCGTTACCACCAAAGTAACTTGTAATACCTTCAGAGGCTACGTTACACGTACCACCATCACGCTCTGCATCAGTACATTGGTCAGTAATGCCGTTACCATTAATGATGATACCGCCCCAATCTGCGTAGCGTGCGCCTTCGCCAGCTGTATCAAAACGGTCAAACGCGTTTGCAGAAGTAAATACAACCGGCTTTTCTTCAGTACCTACCGCTTGAATTTTTGCACCACGTGCAATGCGTACAATTGCTTCACCTGAGCCAAATGCTAAAACGGCACCTGGTTCAACAGTCATTGTTGGACCATTTGCTGGTACTTCAAAGCCATCTACAGTGCTGCCGTCTTCGCCAATTTGTAATGCATCTTCAAAAACGTGGACACCGCCATCAGGTAGCTCAGCGAAAGTAATGTTGCTTGTGATAGAAATTGTTTTGCTTGCAAACGAGTCGTTGTATAAACAATCAATGCCACTTACTACGCCTGTTACCGTACCTGCATCTGATTCGTAGCTTGCACAAACAGCTTCTTCTTCAGTTGTTGAACCAGTTGTATTGTTTGAATTATTAACACTGTTATCTGTTGACGAGCTGTTATCGTTTACAGTAGGTGTAATTTCGATATCGCCGCCACAGCCAGCTAGTGTCATTGCAGTTGCTACTAGGCTGACCTTAAATAAATCAGATAATTTCATTGTTCACTCCGTTAAAGTATTTAATTATTTTGTTAGTGCATTAAGTAAAAACTTAAGTCACTTTAAGGCACGATACTCATGCATTAAGGTGACCTGAGTTATCGGATGCAAATAAGATACTGTAGAGATATGACAAACCAGTTACAGTTTAGTAACCATAAGATGACAATAGTAATTAATTTAAATTCAACAACTTAAATATTTTAACAACGAAAAAAACCGCCCTAAGGCGGTTTTGGTGTTGCGATTATGAAATAGGTAAACGCTTCTTTATTTGTAAAATAGCGTTAGGGTATAAAGTTAAAGTAACGCGGCTTTAAGTGTTTGCGCATGCACTTTTTCACGCTTAACATATTTAATCCACTGCTTTGCTAAACGTTGTGATTTATCATGCTTTTGGGCTTGTTCAAACGCTAAAATAGACGCATCAAAATTTTGCATATTGTACTGTGCCATACCTAGCGCAACGTAAGCGTTTGATTCAAAATCAAGGCCGCCTTTATCAAGCGCCTTACGCGCAGCATCAGCCGCTTCTTCGTATTGCTCAGTGTTAACAAACACTTCTGCTAGGCGTTGATCGTACTTACCATGCTCTGATAGGTCAGCCGCTTTTGTAAAGTAGCTAATCGATTTTTCATCTTCTTTAGCTTGAATCATGGCCTCTGCAATAAAGGCATAGTTTTTCGCTGATTTTTCTACAATGCCTTTTTCTATCGCATCACTCATTGTTTTAGCTGCTTTGTATGCCAGGCCGTTATAAAGGTAAGTTTGCGATAACTGTCTTAAGTCAGACTTGGTTTTTAAAAAGCCTTGTTGATACGCCGCTTCGATTACTGCTAGTTGCTCTTTTTCTTTGCCGGTTTCTCCGTACATACCAGCTAGCTGAACCCAATACTCTGGTTTATTGTAAAGTTTAACCATGCGCTCAAGCACTGCAACTACTTTATCTGTTTGATTAAGTGAGTAATACATAGCGCGCTGTAGTACCAGCCAGTTTTCTTTAGGGGTTTTACCTTCGCTGTCGCTAAGAGCAATAACTTGATTAATGTACTCAAGCCCCTTTGGGTATTCTTTTAACTGGTAGTAAGTTTGCGCTCTAAGTAAGTAATACCCTTCTGTAATAGGTTTGGTATTTATTTCATCCCACTTATCTAAAAACGCGATAACTTTTTTATACTCGCCGTTTGCCATTGCGAGCTGCGCTAAGCTAAACGTGGTACTTAAACGTAATGACTCAGGAATAGCCTCTTCGGCTACCACTTTTTCAAACGAGGCAATGGCTTTTGGCAAATCATTTTCGTTGTAATAAATAAAGCCATAAAAGTTATGCATCATCGCAATTTCATACGAGTTCATACTTGAAGCTCGCTCTTGAATGCTATTAAGTGCTTCAAGGCCGGCTTTTACATCGCCATCGTCAGCGAGCTTTTGCGCACGAGCAAGCTGGCTATAAACCTTTTCGCGCAGTGCGGGTACACGCTTTGTTTTTTGCTCTTGCTCTGCATGGGCAGTTGCTACGTTTAGCCCCGGCACAAGGCTTAGCGTACTTGGCACAACAATACTTGCACTGATCGCGGCAGTGCAAAATAATGCCAGTTTTAAATTTTTAGCTGTAGGTAGTAATTTCATAATCGCCTCGCTATTTCATCCAATTAAGATAAGTTAACCATTAATTTGGAAAGATATTTTGTTTTGAACACCCGCCACTTCAACGGCTTCACCATTTACTACGCGCGGTTTATATTTAAATTTAAGTGCGGCATCCATCGCTGCTCTATCAAACAGTGACTCAGGGACCGCTTTTACTACTTGCGGGTCACGTACAGTACCTTGCTTAGTTACTATAAATTCAACAATTACATAGCCTTCAATACCACGCGACAAAGCACGACGCGGATACACTGGAGCTACTTTTACAATGGGTAGGTATTCACCATCACTTGTTTCAAGCGCTAAGCCACCCGCTAGGTCAACATCGCTGCCTACATCCGCGCCAAAATCAAAATTATTGCTGGCCGCGTTTGCATCATTATTTTGCATTTGCGGCGACTCCATAGGCGGTGGTGGCTCTTTTGGTGTAGGTGGCTTTTGCGGTTTACGCTCTTTCTTTTGTACTGTTTCTTCTTTTTTCAAACGTACAAAGTCTAAAACGTTTCCTTTTACTGGCTCCGACATGGCACCTTCACCACCGGTGATCAGTGCCTGCATGCCTAAAAACAGCATAAAGGTCACTACACCCGCTACTATTAATGCTACTAAATATCGCAACATGGCTAACCCTTAAGACGCATCTTGTGCAGCAATCGAAACATCAAACGCACCTGCAGCACGCGACGCATCCATTACTTTGATTAACATATCAGTGGTGGCTTTTTTATCAGCTTGAATAACCACGCTCCCTTGTGGGTTTTCTGCTTTTAAGCGTTCGATATTGGCTTGCACTGCACGTACATCGATTTGACGTTTATTAATCCAAATCTCGCCTGTATCAGAAATAGCCACTAAAATATTAGCGCGTTCTTTTTTAACCGCTGTTGCGGCTTCTGGGCGGTTTACATCAATACCGGCTTCTTTAACAAACGAGGCGGTAACGATGAAGAAAATAAGCATGATAAATACAACATCTAACATTGGGGTCATGTTAATTTCTTCTGCTTCGTCTTCTTGTAATAGGTTTCCTAACGGGGCTCTCATTTTTATTCTCCTAGGATGAGCGACTCTATAAGCCGCTTATCAAAATGTTACTTAATGGTCTAAAACCATGCTGTCTTCAAGTAGTTCAACTTCGCGCTTGGCTCTGCGCTGTAAAAACGTAGAGGCAAATACACCCGAAAGTGCGCCAACCATACCTGCCATGGTTGGAATAGTTGCTTTAGAAACACCTGATGCCATAGAGCGCGCACTACCTGTACCGGTAATTGCCATTACATCAAATACTTCAATCATTCCCGTTACTGTGCCTAACAGCCCAAGTAGCGGACACAATGCAACCATTACATTTATCAGTGCTAAGTTGGTGTCTAAACGCATTGAAGCACGTGAAATCATCGCCTGGCGTATTTGCTCAGCATTCCAGCTATTGCGCTCTGCACGGTTTTTCCACTGCGCTTTTACGTTTTGCTTGTAACTACGAAAACCTTTGAAAAAATAAATAAATCGCTCGAGTATCAATAACCACATCGCGAAGATTAACACCCCGATGACCAAGAGGACTTGGCCACCAGTGTCGAGAAAATCACGGATAGCATTGATTGAGTCAATCAATAGCACCATGGTTTATGCTCCCTTCTCGCTTCGCTGTGCGATAATACCTGCGCTTTGCTCTTGAATAGTAAGCAGAATGTTTTTAGCGCGTGTATTAAGTAGGGTGTATAAAAATACCGTAGGAATTGCCACAACTAAGCCTAGCACCGTTGTTACCAATGCTTGCGAAATACCACCAGCCATTAGTTTAGGGTCGCCTGTACCAAATAATGTGATTGCTTGGAAGGTGTTGATCATACCGGTTACTGTACCTAGTAAACCTAGCAGCGGCGCCACCACCGAGATGATTTTAATAAGCGTTAAATTACGCGTTACTTTTGGCATTTCACGTAAAATAGCTTCGCTTAATTTAAGCTCTAATGTGTCGTGGGCAACATCAGGGAACTGATCTTTAACTTTCATTACGCGGCCAAGTGGGTTGTCATCGCGTGCTACATCATCTTTAAGTTGACGACGAATTTTACCGCCCATAATCAGTAATGAGAAAAAACGTTCAAGTGAGATAAGTAAAGCAATAACACCTACACCTAAAATAACGTAACCGACTGTGCCACCTTGGTGTACGCGCTCTTCGGTATCTGGTGCTTGCACTAATAAACCTAAAATTGAGCCACCCGTTGGGTCAAGTGCAAACTGCACAACACCATTTTTTGCATTTTGTAACTCTTCTGCAGTTGCAGTAAAACGTGCTACAGGCTGGCGATTTAACTCGCTTAAGGTATTTGTTACTGGGTTAAATTCTAGGTATTTACCGTTAGAGATTAAGTTAAAAGCACCTACACGTACCACTTCTTGTTGTGCTTTTTCACCACCTTGTACAATTACATCGGTAGTAAAGCGGCTTACTTTACCTTGCTCTGTCATTTCGCGTTGTAGCTCAAACCATACTTTTTCAATATCTTCGATAGAGGCAAGCTTTGAAGTAGAGCCCATTTTTTGTGCTAGCTCATCCATAAATGTGCTACGACCCGCAATTTCAGCTGATACCACAGAGGTAGCGAACTTATTGCTAGAATCACCAGCAACTTGCTGAAGCACACCAAATAGCTCTTTTAAAGAACCCATTCGTTTAGACAGTGTATCTGTTAAGTTAGCAAGTTTAATTTCGTTTTCTTCAAACTGTGTTTCTAAGCGCTCAGACTCAGCAAGCATTTGATTACGTTTTGCTCGTGTGTTGTTAAGCATTTGCACTTGTTCGTTTTGGCGCGCCATAAATTCTTGTTCGCGTTGCTTGTTTTGCGCGCTTTGAGCCGATTTGCCTTCTTCAAGTGTTTTTAATAATGAGTCTAAGTCCATAGGCTCAGCTGCCACACTTGCGCCTGCAAAGCTTAGGCTTGCAGCAAAAAGGGCCATTTTTGTCATTTGAGTAAACAGTTTCATCTTCAACCTCTTATTCTGCTGCGTGTACTGGCAGAGTTAACATATCTGGGGCAAGTTGCTTACGTGCGATACGTAAACCTTTGTTGATTTGGCTAATTGTTGAGTCTGGTAAAGTAACAAACGATTTTGTTTCTTCATCCCAGCTACCAGCTTGCTTACCATCACGTGTTAAATAAATAAGCTCTAAGCGGCCAATGCGTAAAAAGTCTACTTCACGCTCTTTACCGTCTACCGTTAGCAGTGAGGTGTAGGCTTCAATAGTGCGTCCGTAATCAACTTCTACTTGATATGCTTCTAATACGCGGCGGAATTTTTCGCTTGAGTTAATATCTGCACGGTCCATCATGGCGTTTAAAGAGCTAATACGCTTAGTGCGCTCTTCTTGCAAAAATGGCACATCAAGTGCTACAAATTGCTCAAGCCCTTCAATCATGCGCAGCATTAGTGGTGTGATCTGACGCTCAATAATAGAGACCTGATCCATTGAAAGGTTAAGTGACTCCATTTCTTCAATTTGGTTATTTAACTGTTTAGTTAATTGCGCGTTATAAACAGTTAAACCATCAATTTCTTTATTAAGGGTTTTAAACTGTTGAAGACGGCCTTGCATTGAATCAGCAATCTTGTCTATTTTTGTTTGTGATTGCGCAGCTGATTTATTTATTTCACTGCTTTTATCGATAACCTTTTCTAAATCATTGGCATGTACTGCAGCACTTGCTGCTACAATACCAGCTAAGATCAATGGTTTAACGCCTTTCATCGCATACACCTTTACTCGTTAATTAGCGGATTTGCTAGTTTGTTGTTTTAGCCTAAACTGACTTGTTTTAGGCTAAAGATTTTCAATGAGTGAAATTGTATAGATGAATAATGACAGGCATGTTGCGCAAAAAAGTCTATTTTGTTACAGCTGTAACATTTGCGTCTTATATCGAAATGTTTATATGCAAAGCGTGTATTAAAGCAACAAATACACGCATTTTGGCTAGTTGTTAAGCTAATAAAGCGTTAATTGTGTTTAGTGTTTGCTGGTGATCGGTGTAATTTATTTTAATTGCAATGGCTTTATTATCAGTTATTAATACTAACGAAGGAAAGCCTTGTATTGGCAAACTTGCACTAAATGCTAACTCCTCGTGTAATTTTTGATTCAAAGCCTCTGAGCAAAGTTCCTCACTAAACTGTTGTTTATCTAGCCCGATTTTTTCAGCTAAGGTAATTAGAGTACTTTCATCAGATGGGTTTTGGGCATGTAGATAATAAGCATGTTGAATTGCCTCTATCATTTGTGGCTCTTTATTATGCGCTCTGGCAATAATCGCCGCTCTGCAGGCTGGGTAAGTAGAGCGCCTTGGCTGACAAACCTGCCAAAAATCAAAATTAAACTGTGTGCCCAACATCGCACTAATTTTATGCCACGTGCTTTGGAGCATGGCGCGCATATTTTCTGGCATGGGCTCTTGGCTATCTGGAGCAAGCCCCCCTACTTTGTATTCTATAGTCAGCTGCGAAGCTAATGCGGCTTTTAGTTTTAACCACGTCGGTTTATATCCCCAGCACCAACTACACATAGGGTCGTGTACATATATAAGTTTAGTTTGAGTCATAGTGTTCCTGTGTGATTTGATACAACTTTGTTACGCCCTTGCTCTTTAGCTAGGTACAAGTATTCGTCTGCTTGTTTAAGTGCACGGCTGTAATGATCCACATTATCAACCTGTGCCACCCCAATACTACAGGTAATAAATACCCGTTTATTATCGCTGGTTAAAATAGCTTGTTTTGCGACACATTGTCTAAAATCATCGGCTAATTTTGTAGCCACTGGGGCTGTTTCTTTAGGTAAAATCACCACAAACTCTTCGCCTCCATAACGAGCTTTGACTGCGGAATTTGGAAATTGTGAATCAAGTAATTTGGTAAACTCTATCAATACTGTATCGCCAAAATCATGACCATATGTGTCGTTTAGTCGTTTAAAATTATCTAAATCAAGTAATAAAATAGAAAACGGCAAGTAGTTTTCGGGCGTTTTAGCGGCTAATTTTAAAAAGTGAGCGGTGATGAAACGCCTGTTCGCGCCACCCGTTAACTGATCTGTATAGGCATCTTGCGTTTGCGCAAGGGTTATATCAGCAATTGCCAGGTGACTTTTATGCCTGAAATATTCACCTATAAACGAAAAAATAAACACCAGTGTAAAAGAGGCTAAAAAACGAGACTTTTCAATACCGCCATAGTTAACTTGGCCAAAATCAGGCCCGTATAAAATAACACTGCAGCACAATAATAAGCCTAAGCCAAGCCTGCAGCCATGCTTTACACCTAAAGAGGCAAAACACACTACAGGGTAAAACATTAGCCAATAAAGCGCGGTATTTTCTTTTCCGCCGGTATACGTAAGGGCCACACACATAATAAACACTATACACATACTTATAAGTGCAACCATTTCCAGCTTGGCTGTTTTTATAAAATAAAAAGTGCCGCTAATAAGGGTAATATTAACCGCTATTAACGACGTGGTAAGAATAGGCGAATACACCGTGTAGTTAAACACCACCAACATAGAGATAACAATAATAGCAATGGCTATCATGGTGAATAGTGAAAATGCTTGGCGCTGTTTATCCGAGCTATACACCTTATCTATGTTAATAAGGCTTAACCAACTTTGTCCTGTAACCGATTTTTTTGGCATATTTTAAACTCTAAACTTTTGAACCATTTGCTCTAAATCACTAAATTGTTGTTTAAGTTTAGTACATTCATTGAGGGTGTTTTTTAAATTTTCTTGGCTTTGTACCGATAACTCACTCATGCTTGTAATGTCTGCGTCGAGCACTTTAACAAGGTCGTTTTGCTCAACAGTGGCATTGGCAACACTATGATTAGCACTGCTAATTTGTTTTATTGACTCTATTATTTGGCCCATTAACACGCTCACACCTTCAGCGTGCTCTACGCTTTTTTCACTGTCTTGAATGCTTGTTTTCATCAGTTCTACCGCTTGGTTTGAGCCTCTTTGTAATTGCCCTACGGTATCTTCAATCTCTTGGGTTGATTGCTGAGTACGATGAGCTAACTGGCGTACCTCATCAGCAACAACAGCAAAACCGCGCCCAGCTTCGCCTGCTCTTGCAGCTTCAATTGCCGCATTTAATGCAAGTAAGTTGGTTTGCTCGCTCACACCTTTTATCACCTCAAGCACTTGCCCAATGCTAATTGTATGCGCGTTAAGGCTATTAATAGTGTGTTGCGCTTGTTCCATATTGGCTGATAACTGATGAATACTATTAACGCTGTGCAATAAGGTTTGCTGGTTTTGTGTTGAATGCTCATCTGCATTTTTAGCAATTACAGAAGCGTCACTGGCGTTATTAGCAATAGCCATAGCCGATTGTGAAAAATTATTAACCGCCATGGCCACACTATCAGTACGTTTTGTTTGGTCATGGTGCATGGCTAGTGAAGAATGTGTTTGTGACACCACGCTGGCTATTACGCTATCGAGTTGTTCAGTCGTTAATTTAACGTGTTCTATAGAGTGCTGAATTTTTTCAATAAAAATGTTAAACGAGTGACTAATTTGGCCAAACTCATCATTGTTTTCAACCTTTAAACGTTTGGTTAAATCGCCTTCGCCTTTTGCAATATCTTCTAGTGCATCATTTAGGCGCGCCATAGGTTGCATTAAATAACGCAGTAAAAATTGCATAAACACAATAATGGCCACAATTCCCACTAACATGTAAATAAGCGCGTTAACACCAAAGCGAGACACCTCTGCATAGGCTTGGTTTTTATTAATAACGACACCTAAATACCAGTCAACATTATCTATGCCACGTATTTTAGTAAACGATATCAACTGCGGCTCACCCGCTATATCATATTGTGTAAATTCGCTATTAAGCGCGGTAGGTTGGCCAAATAATTCGGCGGTGTTTTTTAAATTAAGTTCGCTATTAGGATGGCTCAGCACTTGGCCATTTTTATCTACTAAAAAAGCATACCCTAACCCTAAAAAATCAATATCGTTAATTATTTCAGTTACTGTGTGCATGTCTATATCTGCACCCGCTACACCACTAAAGCGGCCATTGCTTTGAATGGGCACAACGGCAGATATAGTCAGCTCGTTGGTGGTTACATCAATATACGGGGTGGTAAATGCGGTATAGCTTTTATTTTCAACTAACTTATACCAAGGTCGCGAGGTGGCATCAAAATCAGAAGGTAATACAATGCTTTGATCGTTAAGTATAAATAAACCACTTGGTTTACCTATATACGTGTTTTTAAAGCCACCAGCGTATTTAGCAGTATTAAGCTGGGCAAGGGTTAACTGTTTTGGATCACTATTTTTGTGAGTTTGCGCAATCGATTTTACTATGGTGAGTTTGGCATTAAGCCAGCTTGCAATGTTTTGTGAGGTAGATTCTGAATTTTGCTTAAGGACTAAACCGAGCTGCTGTTGCGTTTGGTTACGCATGGCGATGTAATTATTTATAGCAAATAAACCCAGTACAATAACCAGTACCATAGATGCTGCAATAGTCACTTTTGAGGTGAATTTAAGTGAGTTAAGCATGACTGCCCTTTTTTATTTTTTTGTTATTAATTATATTTTTAGCAAAAATTTAAAGGTATGTCGTCGTTAATGAGGTAGATAAGCAGGTTATGTACTTAAAATAAGAATAAAGAACCAGCTCTATTCGGTATATAGTTGTAACAACTCTATTTTTTTAAAAACAAACCCGCACTTGGAACGTTCCTATAAAATAGCAATAAAAAAGCGACTGAATACGTATTCAGTCGCTCATTCATCGGGGGGTATTTACCACTTTTTAGCTAAACGAACCACGTTTAAGCCATACCAAGCAATAAATACATAACATACTAGCGGAACAAAAAAGCTTTGCTGAATATTAACAACATCAGCAATGTAACCTTGTAATAAAGGTACCAAGGCACCCCCTACTATTGCCAAACACAACCAACCAGAGCCTTTACTGGTTAATGAGCCTAAGCGCTCTATCGCTACAGAAAATATAGTCGGGAACATAATTGAGTTAAATAAACCAATGGCCAGTACCGCGTACAGGGCTACATTGCCTTGCGTAAATATAGTCACAAGTAATAAGGCAATTACCATGCAGGCATTAAATGCCAGTGCTTTAGATGGCGCTATTTTTTGTAGTGCAGCAGAGCCAATAAAGCGGCCAACCATTGCTCCGCCCCAATAGTAGCTGATCAGTGCAGCAGCAGCGTGCTCTTCAAGCCCAGCTATATGTGCTTCGCCAAAAAAGTTAACTAAAAAACTACCAATAGCCACTTCACCACCGACATAACAAAATATAGCAAATACGCCCATTGTTAAATGAGGTGCCTGTGTTAGTGAGCGAGTTTCATTAACCGGGTTATTTTCTTCTTTATGGCCTTCTATTTCAGGAAGTTTAATAAAGGCAAATACGATAGCAATAATGAGTAAGGCCGCTGCTAACATTAAATAAGGTACTTTTACAGATTCAGCAGAAGCAGCGCTTGCCGCTAATGTACCTGCGGTACCAAAAAACAGGATACCTCCAACATACGGGCCTAAGGTTGTCCCTAAGGCATTCAGTGCTTGCGCTAAATTTAGCCTAGATGAGGCGGTTTTTTCTGGCCCTAAAGCAGCTACATACGGGTTCGCAGAAACCTGCAAAACAGTTACACCAGCAGCCAATACAAATAAAGCACCTAAAAACAACCAGTATTCATGCACCACCACCGCAGGGTAGAACAACATACAGCCAATTGAGGCAACCACTAGGCCAGTTAGTATGCCTTTTTTATAACCTAATTGTTTAACCAAAATTCCAGCTGGAATAGAAACAATAAAATAGGCGCCAAAAAAGCAAAACTGTACGAGCATTGCTTCAAAGTAAGTTAGGTCAAAAACGCCTTTCAGACGAGGGATTAGTACGTCGTTTAAAACGGTAATAAAACCCCATAAAAAAAACAGTGTGGTCATTGCAGTCAGCGGTAACAGGTAATTTTTATTTTGTTGCTCTTTGACCGCAAATGATTGATTGGTATTTATTTCACTCACGTCATTTTCACTCCATTAACAAGTTGAAAATGATTTTACACGTTTGCGACATAATATAAGTACAAAATAATTGGAACGTTACAATTAATCGCATTCATTTAATAAGGCCTGTTTCATCCTTTGGGTTTCGCCGCTATTTTTAAATTTGTATAAAGCTGTATTAATATCTTCTAATACAGTGAGCCAGTTTGGTGTTTTTTTACTTATCGCAAAATATAAAGGGTTATATTGAATTACCTTGCTTTCTGACTCTACGGCACTGAGCAAAGCGCGTTTTTCATTTTCAGCTAAAGAGGCATACTTTACAGAGTAAGTTAGCACTTCAGGGTCACCTATAATTAAATCTACACGTCCTGCAGCGAGTAATTTTACAAGTTGTAAATCGTCTACGGCATGAATAATAATAAACTCATTATTATCCATCATGGCATCAAACTCAGGGGTGTTTTGGTACCCTCTTACAACACCAATACGCGCGCCTTTAAGCGACTTTAAATTGCCATTAAACCTGTCGGGCTCGCCTTTGCGTTTTAAAAAGCCGATATTACCGCCCGAAAACGAATTTGAAAGGCCAAGTAATTTTCGACGAGTATGGTTTGGTACGTAATCAGAAGGGGCTGTATCTTCAATAAAGTACTCTGGCAATAAAATATCCGCTTTGCCTAGTTCAACGGCTCTAACAGCTCTAGCCCAGGGTACAAATTCAATATAAATATTATAGCCAGCACTGTTAAATGTAGATACCGCAAATTGGTATACCCACCCTTTGTTACAAAGTTTGTTCCCAATGTAAGGCGGCCAATCTTCGGTTACCACATGGATAGTGTCTTTACTGTTAGGCGCGCTAAATAGGTAACCCGATTTATAGCGCTCACCAATTACAGTGTGACGAGTATCATCTTGCATGTAGGTCACAGGAACCTCAGCAAAACAATAAGATGAAAAGAGTATGAGGATTAAAAATACACGCATAATTAAATTTCATTTACAATATGTTACTAAAGTGTAGAACTTAGTACATAAAGTAAAAGAAATTTTAATTAAAATTACAGCTGTGGGAGCTTAAGCTTTTACCCACTTCATTTTATTATTGGTATCGCGAGAATTAATAATAGTTGAGTCGCTGCTCTCCACCCCACCAAGTTTGGCTAAACGGTCGTATAGTACCACATTGCAGGTGGCCGCAAGATTCATACAACCAATTGTAGGTACGTAAACCACTTCATCGCACCATTTTAAAACCTCTTTTGGTACTGAGCCGTCTTCTGGCCCAAATACATAAAATGCGTTTTCAGGGTGTTTAAAATCAGGTAACGCAGTGGCGCCTTCAATCAGCTCAATAACCACAACCTTTGCGCCTTCAGGTTTTACACTGAGTAGGTTATCAGTGCCCGTAAGTGCAATACGCTCAACAACATTTTTAGTGTCGGTATGAAACTTTTTAGCATTTAAGTAGCGACTACCGGTAAAAAATACTTGTTTAGCGTCATAGCAACCCGCGGCACGTAAAACGCCGCCAACATTTGTCGGGCTTTTAGGATTTATTAAACCTATTACAGCCTTAAGTTCACTCATTAGTCGCAATCCTTTGTTGGCCACTCAGCAATGTATAAATCAAAGTCATCGAGCTTTACGTCACAGTCTTTTACGGTTTTATCTTTAACAGAAATACCAAGCGCATGCATTTGGGTTTTGTCACCCTGATTTAATAGCGGATGCCAAGAGGCTAAACCTCGCCCCTCGTGGAGACGGCGATAACTACAGCTTTGCGGCATAAAAAAGATATCTTTAAGGTTGGCTTTGGTCAGTTTAACGCAAGAAGGGACCAGCGTTTGGCGGTTTTCGTATTCGCTACAACCACAGGTATTGTTATCAAGGTATTGGCAAACAATGTTGGTGAAAATAAGCTCTTCACCTTCACGTAGTTGATCGGTGGCGGTAAATTCGTCTTCATCTTCACTGTCAATAAAGGTATTTAAACAGCATTTTCCGCAACCATCACAAATCGCTTCCCATTCGTTTTGGTTCATATCGGCTAAGCTTTTTTTAAGCCAAAACTGTGTATTTGCTAACTCTTGATCAAACATAATTTACTCGCGCCCCTAAAGAGCGCGCATTCTAACGTATTGCTACAGCGTGCGCAAAGCCCGTGCCTTTATTTGTACGGGCTTTGCGCATTTTGCTATTTACTGGCAGCAACCCAACGTTTAATTTTTTCCTCTAAAATAGGCATCGGCAAGGCACCATCAATCAATATTTGCGTATGAAACGCTTTAATATCAAACTTATCACCTAACTCTTTTTTAGAGTAGTCACGTAATTGTTGAATTTTAAATTGCCCCAATTTGTACGACAGTGCTTGGCCAGGCCATGCAATATAACGCTCAACTTCTGCTATCACATCGCTTTTAGCCATTGACGAATTGGCCAGCATGTAATCGATACCTTGCTGTCGAGTCCAGCCTTTTGCATGAAAGCCTGTATCAAGCACTAAGCGCATTGCTCTAAGTTGCTCATCGGCCAAACGCCCGTACCACATATAAGGGTCGGTAAATAAGCCCAGCTCTTTTCCTAGGCTTTCTGCGTACAACGCCCAGCCCTCTGCAAATACCGTGTAGCCGCCAAACTTTCTAAAATCTGGAAGGCCATCTATTTCTTGCTGTAAAGCAATTTGAAAGTGATGGCCTGGCGCGGCTTCGTGTATAGAGAGCGTTTCTAATAAAAATTTTGGCTGCGCTTTAAGGTTATAAGTATTGATGTAAAAAATACCTGGTCGAGAGCCATCAGGTGCCGGCGCTGCATAAGATGCACCCGCCGCAGATTGGGCTCGGTAAGGTTCAACCGCTTTTACAACATAAGGGGCTTTAGGCGCAACATCGAACAGTAAAGGGACGCGCGCATCTATTTTTTGTTTTATATCTTCATATGCTGCAATTAATGCCTCTGGCGTATCGTAATAAAATTGGTCCGAATCACGTAAGTGCTGAAAAAATTCATCCAAAGTGCCGTTAAAACCTACCTCGTGTTTTACTTTTTTCATCTGGCTTAAAATACGCGAAACTTCACTTAAACCAATCTCATGTATTTCATCTGCAGAAAGGCTCAACGTGGTATTTTTTTTAATTTGATATTCATACCAAGCTTTACCATTAGGCAAGTCGCTATAGCCTACCGTTTCTCGGCTTTGAGGAATGTATTGATTGGCTAAAAAGTCGCTCATACTTTTATATGCAGGCACTAATTGCTGCATAATAAGTGCTTTATATTGCGCCGTTATTTGCTGCTTTTGCTGTGCGGTAAATGAGGCTGGTAAGTTTTTAATTGGTCCCCAAAATAACGAATCCTCTGCATTTTTAACCACATGCGCAGCAAATTGTGGCTGAAGCTTTTTAGCTAATGGTTTTGGTAAGGTAATGCCCGCTTTAATCCCCTTCGCCATCGCGCGCTCTACACTGCTTAGCCACGTAATAAAGCCTTCGCTTCGTTTTATAAAATTATTGTAATCTTCTACGGTATTAAATGGCTGCGCACTTTGTCCCGAGCCAAAACCTGCAAAGGTATTATGCGCTCCCGCCATTTGGTTAATAGGCAGCATATAGCTTGGAAATTGCATTCCCTCTAAATTAAGTGCTAGGTCTCTTTGTAATATTTCATAGCTGAGTAACGCTTGCCCTGTTAACTGCGACTTATCAATAAGTGTTAAACGTTGTTGATACTTTTTGTAAAACGCGGCTTTTTTTGCCCGATTTTTTTGAGTAATAGCGGGCGTAAACTTATCATTAAATTCACTGCGCCCACTATAAGTTGCATTAATAGGTTTAAAGCTGAGTAACTCGTTGTAGTACTGTGCTACAAGTACATCTAATTGCTGCTCATAAGAGAGCTCTGAAACAATAGCTGCAGGTGCGTTTGACGTGTTTAGCTGTGCACTATTGCCAGTGTTATTACTGGTTTGTGTGTTCATACAGCCACTTAAAGCAAACATAACGCCACTGGCAACTAAGGCTAATTTAATTGATTTCATGGTAATCCTTTTTAGTATCGTCAGTCGATTATGCGCATTTAACCTGCGTTAATAAAGAAATTACGATAAGTGGCGATTAACCTATTATATTTACACTTTTATATTAGGTTGTTACATTTCAATTAATTAAACCGCCACCAGAAGAAAAAACAATGAAAAAAAAGCTACTCAGCGCCTCCGTTGCACTTATGTGTTTAGGAAGCTTTAACGCGCAAGCCCTTACTTATATATCTGCTAAAGCCATGGTAGATGTACACACAGGCGAGGTTATTCAATCGCCGCTGATCACCATTGATAATGGGGTGATCACTGATGTTACACAAAACAAAAAGCCGAGCATGAGCAAAAATGATCAGCATATTGATTTACCCGAACTCACTTTAATGCCGGGCCTTATGGATATGCATGTACATTTGACCAGCGACCCTACGGTATCTCGAAGTGAGCGTTTAAGTCAGTCGGTACCGCGCATGGCCATTAAAGCCGCGCACTTTGCTAAAAAAACATTGCTTGCAGGTTTTACTACCCTCAGAAATGTAGGAGCCGAGGGCTATAGCGTTATTGCAGTGCGTGATGGTATTAACGCCGGAGATATTGTAGGCCCGCGTATTTGGGCAGCTGGCCCTTCGCTTGGGATCACAGGCGGACATTGCGATAATAACCGTTTACCACCAGAGCTAAAATACACTTCAACAGGGGTAGCCGATGGCCCATGGGCTGCACGTGTAAAAGTACGAGAAAACATAAAGTATGGCGCTAATGCCATTAAGTTTTGCGCCACGGGGGGCGTTTTTTCTAAAGGTACAAAAGTGGGTGTACAGCAGTATTCATTTGAAGAAATGAAAGCCATTGTAGATGAAGCCCACATGCGTGATTTACCTGTAGCCGCTCACGCACATGGCACAAGTGGTATTAAAACAGCTATAAAAGCCGGCGTAGATAGTATTGAACATGCCAGCTTTTTAGATGATGAAGCCATCGCACTTGCTAAAAAACATGGCACGTGGTTATCAATGGACATTTATAATACAGAATACACACTGAGCTTTGGTGAGCAAAATGGGGTAGATGAAGAAAACCTCAATAAAGAACGTCAAGTGTCTAAAAAGCAGCGCGACAGCTTTAACCGCGCAGTAAAAGCCGGTGTAAATATGGTATTTGGTACCGATGCTGCTATTTACCCTCATGGCGATAACGCCAAACAATTTAGCCGTATGGTTAAATTTGGCATGAGCGAACTACAAGCAATACAAGCTGCCACCATTAACAGTGCAAAGCTATTAAAAATGGATAATAAACTGGGTCAGCTAAAATCAGGGTTTGCAGCCGACATTATTGCCGTAAAAGGTAATCCACTTAAAAATATCTCTGTGCTTGAGCGCATTCCTTTTGTTATGAAAGCAGGCGTTGTTTATAAACAATAGTCATTAATTAATGTATTATTTTACAAAAGCATAAAAGCTTACACTTTCATGCTTTTTTATTAACCGCATTAATTTAACCTTAAATTTACTTTTTAGAACAATAACTCACCTACTACGCAATTAATTTCACTTTTTTAGAATTTTTTATTCACTTAACGAATAATAACTATTATTATTCGCACACTTTATGGAATGCGAATAATTATCAATATGAAAAAGTTCAAATACTCTCTTGTTACACTTGCGTGTTTAAACGCATCATTAGCGGTTGCTGCAACAACGGCTGAAAAAGACATTGAGCGCATCAGCGTTTACGAAAAGCAAAACCAAGTTGTAATGAGCTCAGGCCTTGCAACTAAATCAGACATGTCGTTAATGGAAACACCGGCACCAGTTGTTATTATTGACCGTGAACTTATAGAGTCACAAGGTGTAGATAGCCTACAAGAACTTGTACGTAATGTAAGTGGTTTAACTCAAGCCGGTAATAACTACGGTATAGGCGACAATTTAGTCATTCGTGGTCTTGATGCTAATTACACTTACGATGGTATGTATGGTGGTGCAGGCTTAGGTAATACATTTAACCCAACTCGTTCACTCACTAATGTTGAGTCGGTAGAAGTACTTAAAGGCCCTGCTACCGGTTTATATGGCATAGGTAGTGCTGGTGGTGTTATAAATCTAATTGAAAAAAAGCCTGAGTTTGAAGAAAAACATAAAATATCTGCCGAACTTGGCCAGTGGGATAGTTATTCACTTGCCTTTGATAGCACCAATGCGATTACCGATGACCTAGCGTATCGCGTAATGGCTAAAACAGCCTCAAGCGATGGCTTTCGTGATTTAAAAGAAGACCGCGACGAAATTTATACCTCGCTTAAATACATACTAAGCGACAAGCAAGATATCATGCTCTCTGCTGCCTATATTAAAGACTCAATTGCAGTAGATTCTATTGGCCACCCTATTCGAATTTATAACGCAGAAACCGCCAATGGTTTAACTGCAGGTGAAGTAACTGGCGCAGATTTAGTAAATGACCCATCTGGTAATGGTGTTCAATTAACTGCGGCTCAACAAACACAATTGGCAGATTCGCTTTCATCAACCGATGGCCTTACCCCGTACGATTTTGGTACTAACGGTATTATCTCTCCTATGGCGGATGATAATGAAGGTGAAGAGCTTCGCTTTAAGCTAACCCATAATTACTTTATTACAGATGATTTATTTTTAAATCAGCAATTACAGTACCGTAACTACACATCAAGCTTTGCTCGCCAAACTGGTGCGTTTAATTATGTGTATTCAACACGCGATGGCATTATAAATAACGACCCGCGTGCCCCGTTAGTTGAAGACGGTGTGCTTTACCCATTTGCAGCGCGACGCCAAGAATACCGCCAAGTAGAAGCTGATGAAAAGTCATGGCAGTATTTCTTAGATTTGCGCTATGACTTTATGTTAGGCGACGTGGATAACGAATTACTGGTTAATGCAAACTACGA
Source organism: Pseudoalteromonas sp. P1-30 (assembly GCF_001400005.1). Taxonomy (NCBI): domain Bacteria; kingdom Pseudomonadati; phylum Pseudomonadota; class Gammaproteobacteria; order Alteromonadales; family Pseudoalteromonadaceae; genus Pseudoalteromonas; species Pseudoalteromonas sp. P1-30. The sequence continues at coordinate 562,108 of NZ_LKBC01000001.1, read as the reverse complement.
AGACAGAGACATTCGCTTTAAACAGTACTCTATTTACGATGCAGACAAAGTTATTTACGACAGCGAAGGAAATGTACTTTACCAAGGCACGCTGCCATATATTTATGATATGCGCTCGCCAAATTGGCCAACAGGCAGTTTTGATGACTACGACCCGCTAAAAACCAGTGACTACAACAAAAAAGTACAAGCGTGGGGCTTAGGTATTCAACACGTAGGGTATATTACTGAGCAACTTACAACCCGAGTTGGTGTTGCTTATAATCGCATTAAGCAAACATATGAGCACTATGGTGTAGATGAGCGTTATAGCTCAAGCCGCGCTGAGCCAACGCCTGAAGCAAACACATCAGACAGTGGCTTAACTTATAACTTAGGCGCAACGTATCAGCCTACTGAAAACTTTTCCGTGTTTATTAACCACGCTAAAGGCCGTACTGCCTACAGTGTATTAGGCTCAGTAGCAGGTACGGAGGCTGACCGTGAAGACTCTGAGTCTATCAGTAACGATTTAGGCTTTAGATTTAAAGCATTTGATGATCAGCTTTTAGCATCACTGGTGGTATTTGAAAGCGCGCGTACAAACCTTGAATACACAAATCCACTGTATGAAGCCGGTGTGTCTGGACCTGATGTAGTAGAGAGCTACTACGATGGTGAAGAGCAAACCAAAGGCGTTGAACTCGATTTAAATGCCCACTTAAACGAGCAATGGAAAGTAAATGTAAACGGCGTATACCAAGATGCCCGCGATAAATCTAATCCAAATAGCAGCAGTTACGATACACGCCAAAAAGGCGTACCGTATGTAACGGCAAGTACGTGGGTTACCTACTATGCCGATATGTTTAACCTACCTGAGGCTGTTAACATCAGTGGCGGCATTACTTTTGTAGATAACAGAAGCACTAACTCTAGCTCGTTTAGTATTCCTGATGGCTATGTACCAAGCTACACGGTGTACGACGCAGCAGTTTCGTACACCACTGATAAGTGGCACATGCAGCTTAATTTAAACAATTTGTTTAATAAAAAATACTACTCTAAAGCCATGTTTTTAGGTGGTATGCCAGGCGAAGAGCGCAACGCTAAGCTCAGCTTTAGCTACACACTTTAACCCTGCCTAAGCAATTAATTTACTCCTACAAAAAGTAGGAGTAAATTAAACCTAATCTTGATTTAATACTCTACAAAAGATACCAGGCTAAACGTTGCTATAATTTATAAGCGTGCTAGCATTACTTTCTGAATTTACTGAAACTTAAAAAGCTATGAGTCTATCTGAAAAAAACTTAGCCTTTGTTATGCACTGTGGTGAAATGGGCAGCCGTTGGGGTTTCAATCGCACGATTGGCCAAATGTGCGGTTTGCTGATCATCACCAAAGAGCCCATGACCGCAAATGAGATTGCCGATGCGCTAAGTATCTCGCGTGGCAATGTAAGCATGGGAATTAAAGAGCTCCAGTCATGGCAATTAATTAAAGTGCATCATATCCCTGGTGATCGTAAAGAATATTACGCCCCAGCGGGTGAAATTTGGGATATGGCTAATCGCGTATTTGAAGAACGTAAAAAGCGTGAAATAGACCCTACCCTAAGTTTGCTACGTGATAACCTTTTAGACGAAGCAAACAACGAAGAAGAGCGCTATGCACAAAAGCAAATGGGCGAAATCCACAACCTACTCGAAACGGTTACTAAGTGGTCTTCAGAGTTACAACGCTTAAGCCCAGAGCAGCTTAATAAGCTAATGAAGCTTGGTTCAGGAATTGGCAAGGTTATCGATTTAAAAGATAAAATATTTAAAAAAGAACATGATTAAACAAATAAAAAAAGCCGCATAGCGGCTTTTTTTTATTACACAACAGCGTATAAATTATATTTTTGGATAACCAATTCTATCTGATAGATAGCCCACGCTGGTGGCAAAGTAATATGAGCGGTTCCAGTGCATAAACACTTTGTAATTATCGTACGCTAAGTACATACGCCCATTAATGTCATCGGGCATTACCAGTGCAGCGCGTACATCAACATTAGGTAAGTCAGACCCGTCAGCTTTGCGTACACCCAGAGCTTGCCAGTCTGCAAGCGAGCGCTCTGAGTCGTTCCAATATTCTAACCATTGCTTACGTGTTTTAGTGCCACGTTTTAGCACGTATTTACTGTCAAAATTTTCAGGTAATTTTACCTGGCGACCCCAAGTTAGTGAGTCATTCCAACCTTCTTGTTTTAAATAATTGGCAATCGATGCAAATGCATCCTCTTTTGTGGTCCAAATATCTTTGCGGCCGTCGTTATTGTAATCAACGGCGTAGGCGTTAAATGAGGTAGGCATAAACTGAGTTTGCCCCATTGCTCCAGCCCAAGAGCCTTTAAATTTATCAAGCGTAATATGGCCTGACTTTAAAATATCTAATGCTGCCCAAAGCTGGCGCTTATAAAGCGCTTCACGACGACCATCAAAGGCAAGCGTCACTAGCGATGAAATAACATTATGGCCACCTTGTATTGTGCCAAAGTTACTTTCAAGGCCCCATAATGCCACTATAAAGCGTGCTTGTACGCCAAACTCTTTTGCAACTTGTTCAAGTACATCTTTATTTTCTGCGTAGAGTTTACGTGCACGATCAATTTTCCATTGCGGTACACGTTTTGGTAAGTAGGTTTCGAGGGTTTCTTTAACCTCTGGCTGGTTTTTATCAGCCGATACAACTTTTTCTTTGTATGAGGCAGTCGCAAATGCATCGTCTATTAATTTACTATCGTACCCTTTTGCAATGGCCTCTTGTTTTAAGTCTCTTAAATAAGTTTGAAATTCGGCCTGCGTTTTAGCAACTACAGAGCCACTTAAACACACTGAGCATAAAATTACGGCTAACTTTTTAATCACTATCAACTCCGTTTTCTTTTCGTAATTGGCTAAGTAAATTTTCTTCCGGCGGTGGAATTTGCAAATAGTAACCCTTGTCTGGGTCAGCTAAGGCTGCTTTTACTGTTTCAAGGTCGGCACCGCCTAAATGATCACGCTTTGCTAAATTGATAATCATTACATAAATAGGTTGACCAAACATAGCCAGTAAAGGTTCAGGCACTTTACTAAAATCATCTCTTTTTTCAACAAATAAGAAGGTATCCGCTTTTTTCTTACTTTTATATACCGCAGTGAGCATAATGGCCCTATTTAATCTTGCTTAACATTGCCGCACACTATAACATGAGAGTAATAATAAGTTAGAAAAATTAGATTAGAAATTTCATTAAAGGCCTTATTCAGCCTACGTTTATCTAAAATTAATTTCTAATCAGACAAATCAATTGAGCGTGTATGTCGGAACAAATTTTTGAGCTAAAAGGGAACCTTTTCACGTTGTCAGTATTGCATCTTTATAGCACTGATATCGCCCTTCTAGCAGAACAGTTGTATGTAAAAATAGCCCAAGCTCCTCGTTTTTTTGAAGGAGCGCCTATTGTTGTTAATTTAGAAGAAATTAAAAACAGCTCACTTGATTTTGTACATTTAAAATCTCTCATTGAGCGTATGAGCTTTAATGCTGTAGGTGTTTGTAATGGCTCAGATGAGCAACACACGCAAGCTAAAGCCGCTGGCCTTTCTGTACTAAATTACTCGCAAGATGCTAAAAGTGCACCCGTTAAACAAGAGGCGCCTAATACCTCTATTGTTGAAAAAAACGTGTACTTACCTGCGCAAGTAATTAATGGCACGGTACGCTCAGGGCAGCAAGTTTATGCAAAAGACAGAGACTTAATTGTACTTGGTGCAGTTAGCCATGGTGCAGAAGTAATAGCCGATGGTAATGTGCATATTTATGGCACCTTACGCGGGCGCGCTATTGCAGGTGCAAAAGGGATTAAAGACGCGTGCATTTATTGCCAAAAGCTCGAAGCCGAATTGGTTTCAATTGATGGCAATTACTGGATCAGCGACTCATTACAAGGTGAGCACTGGGGCAATGCAGTACAAATACAACAAAAAAACGAATCATTAGAAATTTCAGCTTTGGTTAAAGGATAAATCTCATGGCAAAAGTAATTGTCGTTACCTCTGGTAAAGGCGGTGTTGGAAAAACAACATCAAGTGCTGCAATAGGCACCGGTTTAGCTTTAAAAGGCTATAAAACAGTTATTATCGATTTTGATATTGGCTTACGTAATCTAGATTTAATTATGGGGTGTGAGCGCCGCGTAGTATACGATTTTGTAAACGTAATAAACGGCGAAGCCAACCTAAATCAAGCGCTTATTAAAGATAAACGCGTTGAAAAATTATTTTTACTACCCGCATCACAAACACGTGATAAAGATGCCCTTACCCGCGAAGGCGTAGAGCGCGTTTTAAACGAACTAAAAGAAGACTTTGACTACATTGTGTGTGATTCACCTGCAGGTATTGAAGCCGGCGCAATGATGGCGATGTACTTTGCTGATGAAGCAATTGTAACAACAAACCCTGAAGTATCTTCGGTTCGAGATTCAGACAGAATTTTAGGTATTTTACACAGCAAATCAAAACGTGCTGAAGAAGGCCTAGAAAATATTAAAGAACACTTATTATTAACACGCTACAACCCTGAGCGAGTTGAAAAAGGTGAAATGTTATCGGTAGAAGATGTTAAAGATATTCTGTCGATTCCTTTACTTGGTGTTATCCCTGAGTCGCAAGCGGTATTAAGTGCGTCTAATTCAGGCCAACCAGTAATACTTGATGGTGATTCAGATGCAGGGCAAGCATACGCTGATGCAATCAATCGCTTACTCGGTGAAACAGTCGATTTTCGATTCTTAGATGTTGAGAAAAAAGGCTTATTTAAACGGATTTTTGGAGGTTAATGTGTCTTTACTTGACTACTTCCGCTCAGAAAAGAAAAATAGCGCGTCATTAGCAAAAGAGCGATTGCAGATCATTGTCGCGCACGAGCGTTCGCAACGCGGAACACCGGATTACTTACCACAATTAAAACAAGATATTTTAGATGTGATCCGTAAGTACGTAAATGTAAACACTGATGCAGTGCAGGTACAGTTTGATCAAAACGAAGATGATTTAGCGGTACTTGAGCTCAACGTGACATTACCTGACGAAGAAAAAAAGTAGCACAACTAAAAGCGGCATTTTAAATGCCGCTTTTTGCTTTACACACTCACTACACGTATGTGGTGCATTGTGTTGTGTTTTAAATTTAAAAGTTTACACGTAAACCAAGTAAAAACTCATGGCTTGCTGCACTGTCAATTTTAAAGCCATCGGTAAATGCATCTTGCCCCGTTTGCACGTCACCAAATTCAATGTATTGATACTCAGTGTATAACGACATAGTTTTAGTTATTTGATAGTTAACCCCTGCACCAATATTCCATGTAAATTCAGTTGAATCGTCATCAGCATACGCATCGTAATAGCCATCAACATTTCCATCGAATGCGTCAAAGGCGCTAATGCCTGCACCACCTAATTTTGCAGAATAGCTGTTATCGGCAACCCCTAACCCCGCTTTAATATATGGCGTAAAAGCCTTCAATTGTATAAGTGGTGGTTTTTAAATCCCCCTTTAATACATACTGCTCACCTTCGCGTGCACCCACGCCAACTTTTGTATCGCTATAATCGGTATCATGATAGCTAATACGCGCCTCTACTCTAAATTGAGGATTGAACTGATAACCTAAACCAATACTGCCTACACTGCCCTCACCGGCATCAAATTCAGATGGAAAATCACTATCTACGGCAATATTGTTACCAATGGCTTGAGAGTCATTTGCTTGCGAACTATAGCCTACATGTGCAGTTCCATAAAATCCCTCTGCACTAGCTAAAGTAGGCGTGGTACACGCTAAAGCAATTGCGGCAACTATAGTTTTTTGTAATGTGTTCATTGTCATTCCTGATTTTTTTAACAGCCAAATTATTGGGCTGTAAGGCTAATGTTGAATTCGCAGTTAATATAACTTTTAGATACACAAGCGAATAGATACAATAAAGGCACAATACAATTCCGACTTTCAGAACAATGATTAACTATTTACGACACATGGCTTTTTTTGCCAAAGTGGTTACTGGCGGTTCATTTCGTATTGCAGCTAAGGAGCTTGGCATAGCACCTTCACGTGTTAGCCATGTGTTTCTGACTTAGAACAGTTTTTAGGCGTCACTTTATTACATAGAACAACCCGTAAATTGTCGCTTACCCCTGAAGGTGAAAAATTTTACGCCCACGTAGAAAACATAACAAAACACGCAGAAGCAGGTTTGAACGAAATTAACTCTGTGGGTGATGAGCCTATAGGGTCTTTAAAAATATCGCTGCCCGCCTTTTGAGCAAGCTCCGAAATTTCAGCCGCGATAGCAGAATTTGTGCAAACCTACCCAAAAGTGAACTTGTCTCTTAATTACACAGACCAAGTAATAAATATAATGGATGAAGGGCTCGATTTAAGTATTCGAGTTGGCTGGCTAGAAGACAGCTCACTCATGGCGCGTAAAATTGGAGAGAGTAGACGCTTTTTAGTTGCTTCAAGTAAGTACGCGAGTAAGCATCAACCCCCTACGCACCCAAACGATTTAAAACAGTGGGATTGGGTTCATTTTAGTATGCGCGGCAGCACTGTAGATTTTACCTCTCCAAATGGCGAAGTGGTGTGTATTTGTGAAAAGTCGCGCGTAAATGTAAATAGTGCGCTTGCAATAAGTCACTTTGTATCTGAAAACTTGGGTCTAGGCATTTTGCCCGAAAACCTAGTAAAAAAACAATTAGCACAAGAAGAGCTCATCCACATTTTACCTAACTGGCAACTCAAGCCGCTTGGTTATTACGCGGTATGGCCAAATAATGCACGCAGAGAAAACCTAACACTATTATTAGTACGCTTTTTAGCTAAGCGCGGTTTAGTAACCGCAGAGGATTAAGCAAGTACCCCTTAAGTGAATATGTTATTATGGGCCTATTATTTTGCTTTATGCTTGCTATTACTTTGCTATGTTAAATCACGCTTCTTGTTTTACTTTATTTGATTGCTCTGTAGATTCTATACCGCTTCCAGATAAATTTACGTTTCCGTTTTACTACCAGCCTCATCCGTTATCTGTTTTAGCCGCAACACAATTGCAGCAGCAACTTGAAACGCATTTACCGTATAACGAAAATGACAACAGCAATACAGCAACGAATGATGGCAAAATGTTTGGTGTACTGGTTGTACAAAACCAGCAACAACAACTTGGCTTTTTAGCGGCGTATTCAGGCCAGCTTGAAAATTTAAATACCGATATAAAATGCGTGCCTAATGTATCGACAATGGCACTGGAAGATGTGAGTTATTTAAAAGAAAGTAAAATAATTAACGACATAAATGCGCAAATACATGCCCTAGAGAATGCAAGTACATTGAATAAATTAACAGCGTCATTAAATGCCGATAAAGCCGCGTTTGATCAGCAGTTACACGCTCAACAAAGCGTAATGCAAGCCAATAGAAAAATACGTAAAAAGGCGCGCAGTGCACTTGCAATTGAGCAAAGCCAAGCAATAACGCCTGAGCAACAAGCAAGCTTGAATGAACTGGCCAAACAAAGCATAGAAGATAAAAAACACTATCAAAGCATAAAAGATCACTGGCATGATAAAATAACTCAGCAACAGCAGGCGCTTAATGCCCTACACGACGAAATAAAACAGTTAAAAAAACGCCGTAAAGTTTTATCTAAAAACCTACAAAAGCAAGTGTTTGCACAGTACCAGTTTTTAAATGCAGAGCATGAAGTTAAAGATCTCAATGCCATATTTGCAGCATTGCCAGAGCATACTCCGCCATCAGGTGCGGGAGATTGCGCTGCGCCCAAGCTATTACAATACGCTTATCTTAATAATTTAAAGCCAGTGGCTATGGCTGAGTTTTGGTGGGGGCCCGCACCTAAATCGGCAATACGCCAACATAAAAACTATTACCCTTCTTGCTACAGTAAGTGCCAACCTATTTTATCGCACATGTTAAAAGGCCTCAGCATAGAAGATAACCCGCTACTCGTTAACCCTGCTGAAGGTAAAACGCTGCCGATTGTCTATCAAGACGATGATATTGTTATTGTAAACAAGCCCAGCGAGTTTTTATCTGTACCAGGTGTCAATATTGAAGATTCTGTGTATTTACGTATTCAAACGCAATTTCCACACGCTACAGGCCCGTTAATTGTGCACAGACTAGATATGTCTACATCAGGTTTATTAGTGGTTGCGCTCAATAAACGAGCCCACAAAGCATTACAAAAGCAATTTATTGCCCGCACTATCGATAAACGTTACATTGCGCTGGTTGATGGTATTGTGCCTAAGGACAGTGGCAAGATAGAGCTGCCATTGCGACTTGATTTTGACGATAAGCCACGCCAGCTTGTTTGTTATAAAAACGGCAAACTCGCACTTACTACATGGCAGGTACTTGAACGTAAAAACAATATTACACGCCTACAGCTCTACCCTAAAACGGGCCGCACTCACCAATTAAGGGTACACTGTGCTCATCACTTAGGGCTTAATATGCCTATTATTGGTGACACACATTACGGTAAAAAAGCCAACAGGTTACACTTACATGCCGAATATTTGGCGCTAGATCACCCCATTACCCATAAGCGTTTAACGTTCTGCGTAGCGCCCGATTTTTAATACCAATTCGCATAATTAAGTGATCTATTTTGAGGATTAAAAAACGTGTTGATAGCAAGGCAAAAAAATCGAGAATTTTTTAACGCAGATAGCGACACGTTTAGCCCCTAAAAATGATTAAATATTATTGCGAATTGGTATAACATAGCCTGTTAGCTTAAAAAGTGGGTTTAATTATCCCACTCTTTAAGTGCGTCTTTAACAAAACTGTAGCGCCAAGAATTAAGTAAATCAGGTTTAATATGATTTACCTTTTGCTCATCGGTGAGTTTCCAATTCCAGCTAATAAGCTGATTAATTTGCTTTTTAGAGGCTATTACATCCTCTGGTATACCCTGCTCTTTTGCCACTTTAGTGATTTTTTGTTTAATATCTTTAGCTACTTTTTTATAAGCCGGAAAATCAATTAAACGTTTAAGCACAGGCGGATGCTCATCAACCGGGAGTGCTTTGGCCTTTTCAATACACTTTAGTATTTCGACTCCAGAGCGGTTTACTTCCATCGACTCAACACCCGGAATTTGTCTCAGCGTATTTAAGCTCGAGGGCCCACGTTTAGCAATTTCCGTCATGTTGTGCTCTTTAAGCACAAAGTTAAGCGCTAAATTTTTACGAATAGCTTTATTACGACGCCATACAGCTAATTCTTTTAATACCGCGAGCTCGTGCGGTTTTAGTTGCCATGCGTTTTTTATATCTTTGTAAAGCAGCTCATCTGGAGTTTGAAAGGCGCGTTTATTTGCAATTAACTCGCTCTCATTTATGACAATATCAAATAACTCAGCTTTATTTATACGCTCAATTATTAGTTCAAAACAAGGCAGTAAATGAAACGTATCAGCGGCTGCATAATCGAGCTGCTTTTTAGTTAATGGGCGCTGTAGCCAATTAGTTCGCGATTCACTTTTGTCTATTTCTATGCCTAATAGCTCTTTTACCATTAGCGCAAAGCCCATACAGTTGCCTTCGCCTAAAAGCTGAAGAGCAAATTGTGTATCAAACAATGGAGCGGGTACAAAGCCTGCATATTTTTGAAATACTTCAATATCTTCTGAAGGTGAATGCAACACTTTCAGTACTGATGGATCTTGTAATATTTGCCAAAATTCAAATAACGAGAGTTCGGCCAGTGGATCTATAAGGGCAAGATGCTCGCCATCATATACTTGAATAAGTGCAACTTCAGGGTACAAAGTACGGCGGCGCATAAACTCTGTGTCTATGGCTAAAATAGGCTTGTTTTTTATTTGCTCAACAAAGGTATTGAGTTGATTTTGTGTTTCGATCAATTGGTATTGCACTTAATCTCCTACAATAAAAAAGCCGGCTAATGCCGGCTTTTTTATAGTTTACTAATCTTTTAGGGCTCTTCTGAGAATTTTACCTACATTTGTTTTAGGTAACTCATCCTTAAACTCAACGAGTTTAGGCACCTTATAATTAGTTAAATTATCACGACAGTGATTTATTATATCTTTTTCAGTTAAAGAAGGGTCTTTTTTAACAACAAAAACTTTAACTTGTTCGCCACTTACATCGTGCGGAATACCAATAGCCGCGACTTCTAGTACGCCGTCGTGCATGGCAACCACTTCTTCTATCTCATTTGGGAACACATTAAAGCCCGATACAATGATCATGTCTTTTTTGCGGTCAACAATATAGAAGAAACCTTCATCGTCGTATGTGGCAATATCGCCAGTAGCAAACCAGCCATCTTGCAAACATTCTGCAGTTGCATCTGGGCGGTTATAGTAACCTAGCATAACTTGTGGGCCTTTAACCCATAGCTCACCGGGTTCACCTTTTGCCGCTTCTTCTCCGTTTTCAAGCATTAGCTTAATTTCGGTATTAGGAGCAGGTAAACCAATAGAGCCATTATAAGCTTCTAAATCGTACGGGCTTACAGTTACAAGCGGTGCACACTCAGTTAAACCGTAACCTTCCATTAATTTAGAATTAGTCACTTTTTGCCATTTTTCAGCTACAGGACGTTGTACCGCCATACCGCCACCTAATGACATTTTTAAATGACTAAAATCAAGCTCTGCAAACCCTGGTGTATTAAGTAGCCCGTTAAACAGGGTATTTACACCGGTAATAGCAGTAAATTTATGCTGATTAAGCTCTTTAACAAATGCTGGCATATCACGTGGGTTTGTAATTAATACATTCAAACCACCGTATTTCATAAACGTTAAGCAGTTAGCCGTTAACGCAAATATATGGTAAAGCGGTAATGCAGTAACAACAACTTCAGTACCACGGTCTAATACTTTATCTAAACAGCCCGATACTTGCTCAAGGTTACCAACCATGTTGCCATGACTTAACATCGCCCCTTTAGATACGCCGGTTGTACCACCTGTGTATTGTAAAAAGGCCAGATCAGATAAGCTCATTTCAGGGCGCGTATACTTTGCAGGGTCACCTGCTAACACATCTGAAAACTTAATTGTATTTGGTAGGTTGTAGCTAGGTACCATTTTTTTTATGTATTTAACCACAAAATTAACGATATGCTTTTTAATACCACCCACCATGTCGCCCACTTGGGTAACAACAATGTGTTTTACATCCGTTTTTGCAAGTGCTTTTTCAAGCGTGTCTGCAAAGTTAGCCAATATAAAAATAGCTGACGCGTCAGAGTCTTTTAATTGATGCTCAAGCTCTCGTACTGTGTAAAGTGGGTTTACGTTAACCACCACACACCCTGCACGTAAAATACCTAAAATAGCGATAGGCGTTTGTAATAAGTTAGGCATCATTACGGCGACTTTGTCGCCTTTTTTCAAACCTAAATCATTTTGAATATACGAGGCAACACGTTGTGTCGCTGTATCTATTTCATCATACGATAATGTTTTACCCATATTCGTAAATGCAGGTAAATCTTTGTAATCGGTAAAACTTTTTTCGAACACTTCGAGTAACGAGTTGTAATGCTCAGGATCGATTGTTTCAGGCATACCTTCTGGGTAGCGCTTAAGCCAGATTTTTTCCACTCTTAGCCCCTGTTTATAATTATATTTTTATTAACCTTAATCTAAGTAAGGCACTTTAACAATTGAGCAAATACTCTAATGCAGGAATAATCCCACATTTGGCGCTAATTTACAATTAACATGCACCATTTTGCAGCATAAAGGCTTGAATATGCTCAAAACATAACCCACTGCTTTGCATATGGCAATGATGCCCGCCATCTACATTAATTACCTTCAAGTTGTTGTAATAGCTAATATACTTGGCCAAATTTTGTTTTACAAACGAATAACCTTGGTTACCTAAAATTAATTGGCTTGGTGCAATTAATTGTTTTATTGCACCAATACATTGCGCTTCATCAAACCTAAAACCTGAGTGATTTTTAAGCTTAGGGTCTGTTGTTAACTCATACCCTAGTTCACTTTGCTTAATATTACGACTCATCAATAAGGTGATCAGTTCGTTATTTAAATCTGTTGTATTTGCACGCGCTTCGATAATCGCTGATTGCGATTTATAAACGCGCTTTTTTTTATTGTAGGCGCGCTCTCTGTTCAGTATCGCCCCTTTTAATTGCTCACATACTTCATCACTGGGGGTTGTAACACAGCCAATCCCTTCAATAAAGGTAACTGAATACACATACTCACTAAAACAACTAGCAAATAAACCAGCCACCATTGCGCCCATTGAATGGCCGACTAAATGTACCTTTTTTGCCCCTAAGCTCTTTATAAGTTGGTACACATCGTCAATATAATCAACAAAATAATAATGAGCGTCCTGTGCACGCCAATCAGATAGCCCATGCCCAGCAAAGTCAACACAATACCAAGTATGCTGCGGATTAACTTTATCTAGCATAGGTGTAAAACTATTACTGTTATCTAGCCACCCATGCAAGGCTATAACCAGCTCATCGCCAGTGCCTTTTTGTAAGCCACGCAATGTTATATTTCTTGTTTTTATTTCAAATGGCTGCAACAGACACCTCTTTTTAACGTGCGACATTATTTATAACATACTAGTTGTCAGACCTCTAATACCAAAAGTTTTTATATTTTTTATATTTATAAAGACCACTTTATTTGTAAGGTTAACTTTTGAATTTTAATTATGTATTTAATTTCAACAACTTAAAATATTTTAAGTTTCATTAATTCAATAAATAATTACAAACAGAGCTTAAATACTCTTCAGGTAGGTAATGTATACCACTATATTCATTACACTATAATTAACATAAGCTAAAAAAATGGCTGTATTGTTTTAGTGACAATTAGCCAAACCTGTTTATATACTTTGCTTTTTATTCTTACTTCATTTCATTATTATACGAGGGCGTATTGAACTTTGTGGATTGAAACTTGTTCAATCTACGGGCGGTTAAATCCTGGTACGAGGTTTGTAACCTTGTGGGCTGGGTAAAAACCTAGCAAAAAATTTAATCGCCTTAGAAAGAATTTCTGGGCAGCGCATGTTTGGTATTTATGCTGCAAATTCAACACGGCGTAACCATATACAATTGTGGTGCTATTTAAACAGCACATTCATAGGGATAAAAATGAAGAACCAACTTAGCTTATTAGCGCTTTTATGTGCATCTACCAGTGTTTATGCAAGCGATGCACCTAAAAATGTAATTTATATGATTGGTGACGGGATGGGTCCTGCCTATACAACCGCTTATCGTTATTTTAAAGATGATCCAACCACCAAGCAGATTGAAACAACCGTATTTGATACTATTTTAACAGGCATGGCGCGTACTTACCCTGACGATCACACTTATGTTACCGACAGTGCTGCAGGTGCAACCGCACTGAGTAGCGGCCACAAAAGTTATAATGGTGCTATTGCAGTCGATACAGACAAAAAGCCCGTTAAAACCATGCTAGAAATAGCAAAAGAACGCGGTATGACAACGGCATTAGTAGCTACCTCGCAAATTAACCATGCCACCCCAGCTAGTTTTGCTACACATAACGAATCACGTCGAAATTACGATGCCATTGCTAATGAATACATAGATAACAAAATTGCCGGTAAACTCCCTGTTGATTTAATGCTAGGGGGCGGTACGCAGTATTTTATTAGAGAAGACCGTAACCTCGTTGATGAATTTAAAGCAGCTGGTTATCAATATAGCGATGATATAAAAAACCTTGGTCAGATCACACAAGTACCGGCACTTGGCTTATACGCCCCAATGGGCCTGCCGTTTGCACTTGATGCTAATTCAAACCACTTAACGCAACTAACAGCTAAAGCATTTGATTTACTCGACGGCCAAAATAAAGACGGCTTTTTTGTCATGATTGAAGGCAGCCAAATTGATTGGTGTGGACATGCTAACGATGTAGCCTGTGCCATGGCCGAAATGGATGACTTTGCACAGTCGATTGAAAAAGCAAAAGCCTATATTGATAAAAACCCTGATACTTTATTAGTGGTTACTGCAGATCATTCAACTGGTGGGTTAACCCTCGGTGCGCACGGACAATATAAGTGGGATACAGAAGTTATTAAAGGCGTTAAAGCAACAGCCGTTGAGCTGACAAAGCAATTACTCGCTGCTGATGACCTAGAGCCTATTTGGCGCGCCAACACAGGTATTGAATATACACCGGCTAATAAAGTAAAACTTGAACAAGCGAAAAAAATGGGCGAAACAGCGCTTAATTTAGCCATTAAAAGTATTATTAGTGACGCCAGCTTTACTGGTTGGACAACAGGCGGACACACCGCTGTAGATGTACAAGTATTTGCCTACGGTAAAGGCAGTGAACACTTTAACGGTGCTCAAAATAATACAGATATTGCCGATAAACTAATTGGCTTTATTAAACAGTAGCCATAAGCTTACGCAAAAAGCCCGAACCTGTGTTCAGGCTTTTTATTTTTTACTGTTACTGGAGCTAAGCGTATATATCGACGCCTATTAAATCTTGTACTTCGGCGCGACGCTCTAAATTTGCAAATTCAGTATATGTTGAAATTGCTTTACTCACCGTTGGGCTTGGTTGGTCATAAATAGTTTGGCTGTACTTTGCGTTACTAGTGTTTTGACTAAAGTATTGATTAGCAAGCTCTACACCCGCTTTACTAGTTTTTACATAATCTGTGTTTGTTTTTTGACTGGCGCTATCATCCGCTAAACCTTGTGGTTTAGAGGGTATAATTTTTGTAGAGGTAACCTTTGCAGGAATATCCCCCGTAAAAAAACCAGCACCAATTGGCAAAGTCATAGATAACTTCCAACAACAAACATATTAAAAATTATGATTTAAAAACACCCAATTTGCAACTCTTGTGCTTATTCGCGACCCGGTAGTTTTTTCCATGTTACTGTATCGCGCACATATTTAGGTTGCGCATCACTTGCTTTAACAACCTCGCCCTTTAAAAAGGCCGTGTCTACATGGCTAAGCATATAGCGAGCATCTGGCAAAGTAATGGCTGTATTTATGGTTATATTGCTAACGTTTTTAAGTGCATCAGGGTAACTTTTAAATCCCGTGCCAACGGCAATCGCGTGTAACTCTTCACTGCTTATGTGCTCTTTGCTTAATAAATCAGGTTTTATAACACACTCTTCATTTACTAACTCCATGCGTGCGTTATTTACTCGGTATTGGGCAAAATAAATTTCTCCCATACGCGCATCTATAGCTGAATACACGACTGGCGCCTGCGTTTGTTCGTACGCTTGCTGGGCCATAATTGCCAAGGTTGATACGCCCACTAATGGTAAATTGGCTGAATAAGCTAACCCTTGTGCAATAGCAACACTAATGCGTACACCGGTAAAGCTACCTGGCCCTTGGCCAAAGCCAATAACGTCTAAGTCTTTTAATTTACACTGTGCTTTATTAAGAAGCTCATCAACTAAAGGGAGTATTTTTTGACTATGTTGCTGTGGGCATTCTTCAAAATGATGAAATGTTTGCCCCTCAAAGTGTAAAACTATAGATAACGCTTCGGTTGAGGCGTCTAGGGCAAGAATATTACTTTTAATCATTTTAGTACTCTAGTTAATGTGTTTTAAAAATGTGTTTGCATCTTCTAAGCTTCGCGTGCGGCGCATCGGCGGTAAGCTTTTTAAAAATACTTGGCCATATTGGCGCGTTACTAATCGGTTGTCGCAAATAACCAGCACGCCTTTATCTTTGTTATCTCGTATTAAACGCCCCACGCCCTGCTTGAGCGCTATAACAGCTTGCGGTAACTGTATATGAGCAAATGGGTCTTTGCCTTGCATTTGGCAATCTTGCATTTTGGCTTGCAGTAATGGGTCATCCGGTGCTGCAAAAGGTAACTTGTCAATAATAACACAGCTTAGCGTGCTACCACGTACATCAACCCCTTCCCAGAACGAGGCAGTACCTAACAATACCGCATTACCATGGCGCGTAAATTTTTCCAGTATTATACGCTTAGACATTTGCCCTTGCATATAAACTGGGTAGTCCATTTGTGTGGTTAACCCCTCAGCCACCAAATGCATCATTCGGTAACTTGTAAACAGCACAAAGCAACGCCCTTTAGCCGATTTAATCAGCTCTAGGGTTAATTTTATAATTGCATGAGGCATGTTCTCTGCATGCGATTCAGGCAAATATCGTGGTAAGCATAAAAGCGCCTGATTAGGATAATCAAAGGGGCTATCAACCATCATACTTTGCGCAGGAGTAATACCTAAGCTTGCATTAAAGTGATCGAGCTTATTATCAACCGATAACGTGGCTGAGGTAAATACAAACCCTGCGCCGGTGTCTTTCATCATTTGAGCAAATTTAGCAGAGACATTAAGTGGCGTAATATTAACCGTTAAATAGCGCCGCGTGGTTTCGTACCAATAGCTAAAGCCCGTTTGTGCAGTATCAAAAACACGCTCTAACTGACCTTTAAACGCTAAAGTGCGCTCAAACGGGTGCTCTATTTTATCACTTCGCTCTAGACACAGTTTTAATACCTGATAAACAAAGTCTAAATCGCTAATTACCCGATGCAGCGCTGCGCAAATTAATTTATCACTGAGCTTTTCGCGCCAATCTCCTCGGCTACCATCTACACCAAACTGTAAACGTAAATCAGCCACACTGGTTTCAAGCTTATTGAGGCTTTTGCCAAGCTGCAGCATATCGGGAATTTCTGCACGGTAAATAGCGCGTAAATCGTTAATTAAATCCACCAGCTTTTTAGTGCTAATACTTTCACCAAAGTAGTCACTGGCAATTTCGCTAAGCTGGTGTGCTTCGTCAAAAATATAAGCGTCGGCGGTGGGCATAAGTTCGGCAAAACCGGAGTCTTTTACTGCCATATCAGCAAAAAATAAATGATGGTTTATAACCACTACATCCGCTTCGGCTGCATTTAAACGCGCTTTGCGTATATAACATGATTGAAAGTCTGGACACTCTTTGCCTAAACAATTATCGGCTGTCGAATTAACGTAGGGCAGTACCTTGGCGTCTTCTTCAATACCAATACAATCAGCTAAATCACCCGAGTGTGTTTCACTGGCAAATTTTGCAACCATAGCAAGTTGATGCATTACATCAGGATCGTCTGTTGGTACATGGGCTACATGTTGGTTTAGCCTATAAGTGCACAGATAATTAGCGCGCCCTTTTAACAATGCGGTTTTTTTAGAGGCATTAAGTGCTTTTACTAGCTGAGGTAAATCGCGGTGGTATAACTGCTCTTGTAAGGCCTTAGAGCCTGTAGAGATAATTGTTTTACCCTTAGATTTAAGGGCAGGCGCTAAATAGGCAAACGTTTTACCTGTACCAGTGCCCGCTTCAACCACTAACTGCGTGCTATTTTTTAATGCATCGTTAACGGCAACGGCCATATCAATTTGAGGTTGGCGAGGCGTGTATCCATCTAAAGATAACGCTAACGGCCCGGTTGCACTAAACAGCTGTTTGATAATACCAGTCACTTTACAAAAAATAATAGCGAGATTTTACGTAAGCCTGGCTATAAGGGCAAGCCAATTGAAATTAGAATTTTGCAAAGGGGCTCACGCCCCTTTACACGTTATTGTGCATTTATTGATAACGTGACATTGCTGGCATTGCTATACCCTTTTAAATCGATATACCAATTACCTGTTTGTGGCGCAGAAAACGAACAGGTTTCGCTATTGCCATTTTTATATGGCCTGCACAAGTACTGAGAATCACTAGAAGGAGTGCCAAAGTTTACATATAAATCAGCATCGCCACTGCCACCAGACATTGTTATATCTAATGATGCGTACTGCGTATTTAAACTTTGGCTAAAGCGTTGCCAGCTCCCAGCAGAAACACTAATGTTTGTTATGCTCCGATTGATAGGCTCAATACTCCCCCCTTCATTGTAACTTCCGGTTAGGGATACATTTTCTATCGCATTCCATGCGTGTACCATCACATAGTAAACTCCTTCACTAGAGGGATTAATATCGCAACGTTCATTACTACTTGAGGTAGTGCTTTTACAATCATAATCGTTCAGTGTAGGTGCTTGGTTGTAGCGTACGTATAAGTCTGCATCGCCTGTGCCCCCAGTCGTAATAAAATTTAAATTGCTCGCACTTTGTGGCACAGCTAATGTATAAATAAACTGCTCTTTTGCAACCCCTGTGATCCCACTAAGTGTTTGCCCATTGGTTAATTGGTAATTAGTAGGGGGCGCGGTATCGCCGGCATTTTTAGCCATTTCGGCAACATAACTTACTGCCAACTTGGCGAATTTACTGGCATGTTGAGCATCAAACTGGTTATCGTTTTGGGTGTGAATAAGCGGGTTTATATCGCCCATTTTTGATTCAAAAGGCATAGAGGCTGCAAACCCTTGCTGATACCATGACGCATGATCAGAACAACCATAACCACACTGATCAAATCCATAATTTAATTGCGGTAAGTAGGTATCTAAAAGCGCTGCTAAAAACTGATTTTGTGCATTGTTAGTGTAATCAGTCATCATAACTATATCTTCAAGGCTGCCATTATTGCCTGTCATATCAAACTGCACCATGCCCACTACATTTTTACCCTGCGATTGGTAGCTGCTTGCAATATCACTTGAACCTTTAAGGCCAACTTCTTCCGCTGCAAACGCCATAATTTGAATCGTACGCTGTGGTTTGTAATTAGTTTGTACAATCGCGCGCAGCGCCTCTGATAGCACAGCAATGCCTGAGGCGTTATCATCAGCACCAGGTGAGCGTCCATTGCTTGGGTTTGACTGATTTATCGAATCAAGGTGGCCACCAATAATAACAATTTCATCTGCTTTTTCATTGCCTTCAATTGTCACTATAACCGACGATTGCGCCCAATTATGCGGGTAAGTTGCAATGCTAATATCACTGCGACTTTGCGCTATTTGTTGCCAATATGTGTTTAACCAATTTGCAGCATCTATCCCTGTTTGTGAGGTGTAATAACGATTATTAAAACTGGTTAAAGAGTTAACAGTGCTATCGAGGTTAACGGTGCTAATTGATGACATTAAATTTTGTACTGTTTGTTCGTTATCAATAGAATAACTAAATGCTAATGTATTTTGTATAGTATGCGCCGCGGCTAATTGTGTTGCGTAACTGCTCGCCTCTTGCCATGAATCATGTGCCACAAACCCACCGCACCGATTATAATTGTGGTGCATAAATTCGCTTAGATTATTTACCTGATCAGCAGGTATATTTACCAAGTCTATATTTTCAAGCGCACTTGTTGAGCGCTGTGCAAAGGGCAATCTTTGTACTAATCCATGCTGGGTATACTCATAATGTGCCGCTGCAGTTGAATCTATGCTTACCCACACTTTGTTTGTTTCACTTTGTGCTACAACGCCCATTGTAGTAAATAAGCTCAGCGCACTTAGTAGTTTAAAAGGTTTCATTGGTATTCCTTATAATTGGCAATACTGGTATCCATAAAATTAAAAAGGGGCACTAGGCCCCTGGTATCAATGTTTAATTAGCAGACACACTCAGTGTTACTGCGCTTGCATTACTGTACCCTCTTAAATCTAGGTACCAGGTACCTGATTGTGGATTATCAAACGAACACGTTTCACTGTTGCCATTTTTATAAGGTCTACACAAATAAGTTGACGTACTCGACGCCGAACCATAATTTACATAAAGATCGGCATCGCCACTTCCACCAGAAATAGTAACGGTTAAATTACTATAGCCCGCTCCTAAGTCTTGAGTAAATCGAGCCCAGCTATTAGTTGAAACACTAATATTAGACTCGGTTCTGTTAATCGGTGTGACACCTCCTGTTGAATTGTTAAAACTCCCAGTAAGCGATACATCAGCTATAGCATTCCATGCTTCTACCATTACATAGTAGGTGCCTGCTTGGACGTTCGAAATACTGCAATTTTCGGTGCTTGAAGAGGTGGTACTTTTACAGTCATACGTATTCAGTGTGGGTTTACTTGCAAACATTACATATAAATCTGCATCGCCCGAGCCACCAGCGGTATTAAACTCAAGATCTGTTGCCCCCGCTGGTACATCGAGTGTAAAAAACATCTGCGCTTTTGCAGAGCCGCTGATCCCCGTACGTGCCACTTTATTTGTTAACGCCTCATCCGTAGGCACAGGTGTGCTTGAGCAATCGCTCCCTGCACTTAGGTTTGAACTAACTCCCACTGCCGCCAAAGCAGCTTGTACATCGCTTGGGTTGTAATTTAAGTCACACGCAGCGTCCATAACGCCGTTACCAGCCAAATCCCAATTTGTACTCGCACTCCAATAAAGCTGGTTCGCTCGCGCCATGACTACAAATGCTTTTTTAGTATCCCAGCCGGATGTAGTAGCAAGGTTATAAAAAGCTTTGTTAAATACACCCGAGCTATAGTGCACATCCATGCCTGAGGTATAACTACCTTGATTATCTATAGAGCGTCCATCCTGTGATGGGTTATTCATATAGCGAAGCGCGCCATTGCCTTTAAAAATATCTTGTCCGACTAACCAATCGTTAGTGCCTTTCATGTAATACTCAGCCGCTTCACCAGCCATATCAGAAAAAGCTTCATTTAAGCCACCAGACTTACCGCTGTAAATTAAGCCAGAATTCTGTTCGGTAAAGCCATGGCTTACCTCATGTGCTGATACATCAAGGCTTACGAGTGGGTAAAAAGTGCTTTGCCCATCGCCAAAGGTCATTGCGCTGCCATCCCAAAATGCATTTTCATAATTACTTGAATAATGTACGCGCATTTTTAACTGAAAACTTAGCGGTGGCGACCCCACCCAGTCGTTATACATATTAAAAATAACGTTACCAAAATAATGAGCATCGTTAAGCGGCGAATAAGCCCCATTTATCTCTTTTACTGTATTCTCTGGGCAGGTAAATGAATGGGCAGCAGAGCCACTTGTGCCGCCATTGAGATTTATAGTTCTTACATTGGCATTATCCATAACACAGGTGTTACCAGATTGAGACACATCTAGGTTGCTAAAGTCAGTACCGTAGATGTATTTACCTGTTTTGAGATTCCCCCCTGGTCCCGTAGCATCAGCATGTTGTAAGTTATCGTAGCTGAGCAAAACCTCACCGGTATTAGCATCGATTATTTGATAAGGGCGTGATGGCGATTTGCCGTAGGTTACATACGATACTTCATACACCAAATGCGCCTTACTTTGTTGATCAACCCAAATCGCTAACCTTGATTTCTCATTGTGTTTTTTTAAGCCTTTAGTTTTTGCAGCTATTCCTACATTTTGGCTTTGAAGCATGGCTTGTTTTACAGATAATTTAGCACTTACATCGTTTATATCGCCTTCAATATCGTACACCGCAGCGCCATGGGCTTTTTTAAGCATGCCATTTTTAAATGTAAGGCTTAAAGTGTCACCAATTACTGGTAAACCTTGATATGTTTGCTGATAACGGCGAGTTACTTCACCGTTATTACTTATAAACTCTTTTAATACAACTAACTCGTTCCTTACACTTAACCCAATCAAGTCTTTAGGGCTAGTAGATAAAATGGATGCCGAATTTGATTGCATCATGTTATTTAAAGCCGTTTGTTGATTTAGGTATTTCTTGTTCGCAGCTACTGCATCTGTTGCTTGAACCAAGGTTAAAGCAGCAAAAGTTGCTAATGTGATTTTTGATAAATTCACGTTTACGCTCCGTCAAAATATTTAGTTTGTAGTGGATTTGTATTAATCGGAACTACTTGTACCCGATTAAGGATCAAGCTTATGTTACAAATTTGAGTTATGAAAATTAAACATTTAATTTACAAGTAAAGTATTAGGAAACGTAAGAACAACTGAAATTACAGCAGGTTAAAAAACACACAAAATCAGTAAAACCTTAAACAGATACAATTTGTATACATATATTTACACTAAATTACACTATTACACCCGCGAAATAGCCGCGTTTACTTTATTAAATTAACGGCAGTAATCAGCCATTACGTTGCCTAGGCAACCTTGTGTTAATCTCTTCATTACAAGCAATAACACCAGTAAATTTGCATTAACTATATGTCTCCTAAAGACATAAAAAAAGTGCTAAAAGCCCCATAAATACTGTGACACAGCCTAGTCACAGGAGTAATATACGGCTCGTTTAATTCGCTCTTTTTTGTTCTCTAAAATAAATTTAAGGTTAGCCAATGAATGCTTGGTATCTCATTTGTTTTCTCTCTGCTATCGCAATTTTTATTGCTTATGCAAACCAGTATGTTCTTAAAATGCAAACAACGATTGCTATAACAACAGGCTCAGTTGTTATATCGTTGTTATTAATTATTTCAGTTAAGTTATTAGGCGATACAACTGCATTAGAAATGACGCAAATTGTAGCCAGTATTAATTTTAATGAATTGCTTTTAAAAGGCATGCTTGGATTTTTGTTATTTGCAGGTGCTTTAGAAATTAACCTGTTGGCACTGCGTAAACAACGATGGGAAATAACCGCTTTAGTTTTGTTCTCTACCGTAGTCTCTACTTTTTTAATTGGCTATTTAAGTTTTTATATTTTTGCCGCACTCGGCTGGCCCGTCCCTTTTATTTATTGTTTACTTTTTGGCGCCTTAATAAGCCCAACCGATCCAATTGCTGTACTGGCAATTATTAAACAATTACGCGCCCCTGAAGGTATTTCGGTACAGGTAGAAGGCGAGTCTTTATTTAACGATGGTATTGGTTTAGTAATTTTTACTACGCTGTTTTCTGTTGCATTTTTTGGCACCGATGCCAACCCAGCCGACATTGCAGAGCTGTTTTTTGTTGATGCCATAGGTGGAATCGTGTTTGGCTTAGCAATGGCCCTTGTGGGACACTTTTTAATTATTAACTGTAAAGATGTAAATATACGCCTATTAATAACCTTAACCATTCCAACTGCGGGTTTTGCCGCTGCCAATGTATGGGAAATATCTGGTGCGCTTGCCATGGTAACCAGTGGTATTATTTTAGGTAATATTACTCGCGCAAAAGCAACCGAGCGCACAGGGCCTGAAAACACGCGCTATATTAAAGACTTTTGGCACGCCACCGACAGCTTTTTAAACGCTTTGTTGTTTTTGATTATTGGTATGCTGATTGTCACTATGCCAGTAACAATGGGTGAAATTGGCTTAGGCCTTGTTATGATCCCTGCTATTTTATTAGCACGTTTTATTAGTGTTGGTGCACCATTTGTAATATTTAAGCGCTTTAAAAACTACGACAAACACAGCGTTAAAATTTTAACTTGGGGTGGTTTACGTGGCGGTTTAGCATTAGCTATGGCTGCAGCTATTCCTCGTGATCAAGTATTTATATCAGGCAGTGATCTGCATGATTTAATCGTTATTGTGACCTATGTTGTGGTTATATTTTCTATTATTGTGCAAGGTTTAACTATCTCTCCTCTCATTCAAAGTAGTATTAAATCTGCCGAGCAAAGTCACTAAGTTTTCTTTATTAAACCCGCAGTCTACTCACTGCGGGTTAGTTATTTATGGGGAATTATTTTTAGCACGGTTTTATTTATTTTAAGCGTAATAAAAATAGTTTTAATTTTAAATGTTTTTTATAGGGCTAACTATGTCCAGTAAGTATACAAGTGTTTTTTCGTTATTTTATGGCATTACACGTCGCCACGTTTTTCTCTTTCCTTTGTTCTTACTCACTTTTTTATGTTGCTCTGCTTTTGCCTCAACGTCTGCTGAGCAAGCTAAGATTAAACAAATATCACAACTTGCAGAGTACGTAGGGGTTGATTACGTTGGCGCGGTGCAAAAAGGCGAGGTAGTCAGTAAAGACGAATTTCAAGAAATGTCTGAGTTTGCAAATTTAATAAGCACGCTAGCCACACAGTTAAGCAGTGCTAATAATCAATACAGTCATATAAAAATACAAGCTGGCGCCTTACATAACACCATTATAAATAAACAAAGCGTACAAAGTGTTCGTGCTGCCAGCTCAAAGCTTAGGGAGTCTTTGCTTGAATTTATGCCACAGCTTTCTTTGCCTACATCTTTATTACCCCTAAAACAAACAAAAGCACTTTTTGCAGAAAATTGCTCTATGTGCCATGGCATAAATGGACAAGGTGATGGCCCACTTGCTAAAGGTTTAACACCACAGCCCACCAACTTTACGGATAAAGAGCGAGCCACAAATCGCACAATTATTGGATTATATGAAGCTGTATCCAATGGCATAGACGATACGCCAATGGTTGCTTTTAGCCAATTTAATGAGCAACAACGTTGGTCACTCGCCTTTTATGTAGGCAGTTTAGCTTTTCAAGATATAACTAAGCCGCAACACAATAACCAGACAATCAGCACTTCAGACATCATTAATCTTAACCCTGCGCAGCTTTCACAAAATAAATCCCCTGCCCAAGTTCAATTTATTAAGTGGCTGCGCGGTAATCCAGAACACTTATTTAAAAACAAAGCTCAGCCACTTAGCGTTGCACGCTCGCAACTTATTGCAGCGCAAAATGCACATGCTAATGGTGAATATGCAAAAGCCAGCGAACTGGCTATCAGTGCCTATTTAGATGGCTTTGAGCTGATAGAAAATAACTTAAATGCATACGATGAAAGCTTGCGTAAAAGCATTGAAGTACAATTGATGAACTTACGTAATACATTCAAAAATGAAAAAAACACCGAGCTTGTCGGTGCGCAAGTTAACGCTGTACTTGCACAATTAACAAAAGCAAACAACCTACTTAATGACACCACACTCAGCGATGGCGCCTTGCTATCAGCCAGTTTAGTTATTTTGCTACGCGAAGGCCTAGAGGCACTATTAGTTGTTATTGCGCTAATGACCGTACTTATAAAAACCAAACGCCAGGATGCGCTTAAATACGTTCATATTGGCTGGGTAATGGCCCTCATAGCAGGAGGCTTAACATGGGCAGTAGCGCAAACATTAATACAAATAAGTGGTGCAAGCCGCGAAGTTATGGAAGGTATAGGCGCCCTATTTGCAGCTATTATTTTGCTATATGTTGGGGTATGGATGCACAGTAAAACCAGTGCTCAGCAGTGGCAGGCATATATTCAGCAAAATATTAATACGCGTTTAGAGTCTGGCACACTGTGGGGGCTCGCGGGCCTCTCGTTTATAGCGGTATATCGTGAAGTGTTCGAGACGGTATTATTTTATCAGTCGTTATTAACGCAAAGCTCACAAGCGCAGTATTCATCGGTGGCTATTGGGTTTGCATTAGCTGTCGCTTTATTAGCGCTTGTTGCA
Source organism: Pseudoalteromonas sp. P1-30 (assembly GCF_001400005.1). Classification (NCBI taxonomy): domain Bacteria; kingdom Pseudomonadati; phylum Pseudomonadota; class Gammaproteobacteria; order Alteromonadales; family Pseudoalteromonadaceae; genus Pseudoalteromonas; species Pseudoalteromonas sp. P1-30. The sequence continues at coordinate 536,688 of NZ_LKBC01000001.1, read as the reverse complement.
TGGGTGTTAGTTAAATATTCGATTAAGTTACCTATTGCTAAGTTTTTTGCTTATACAACTTATGTATTATTTGCACTTGCCTTTGTTTTAATGGGTAAAGCTGTCATTGCATTACAAGAGGCTGATTTAGTCGCGATTAGTGTAATGCCGATAAACTTTGATATTGCACTACTGGGTTTAAAATCTACGTGGCAAGGCTTTATAGCGCAACTTACCATAGCTGTTATATTTAGCTTTTACATTATTAAAGCTAAAAAACACTAAAAATGTATAAAACGTAAAGAACAACACGCCCTTAATAGTGAAAAGTTGTGCGTGGCTTTTTACTATTAAGGGTTTAGATCATGCCCACGTATCTAAATGTTTATTCCCTTGTTCATCTACGGTAATCGCTTTTTCATTAGCTGCACTTGCACTTTTTTTGCCCTGCGCCTGCGCTAATCTTTTTTTGTTGAGCGTCTGCTTTTTTTCATTTTCAAGCTTAATTTTTTGCGCTTGCGGCATATTTTGCACACCTGCAATATGAAATGTACTTTTTGGCTCAAGCTCTAACCGCGAAATTTTCCCTAAAAAAGGGATCATTATATCCATACTCCCCTCCTTAACCTGTTTATTAAAAATTAGATAAATTGACCAATAAAGCCCAATTTGCCTACAATTTAAACATTAAAACAACTAAAAATACTGATTAGCTCTCAATATTATCGGAAGTTATAAGATATGCTTTAATTTGGTAAAAAAAAACTTGCCTTAGCTAGGCGGTTTATGTTTTTATGAATGCGAAATTTATTGAAACAGATTAAAGCTTAACGCTCACTAAATAGCGGTAAGCAAAATAGGATACAAAAATGCGCTTAAACCTGACAACAGTACATCATCACCACCATTCACCGGAATAACCTGTCAGGTCTTTCGCTGAGAGGTTATTCCTAAAAGGAACCTCTGGCGATTCAAAACACATTGATTCATTTTCGCCCTGAGGTTCCCCTCGGGGTTTTTAGTTTTTAAATTAAAGGAAAATGAATAATGAGTAACACAAATCGTCTACGTATCGCCATCCAAAAAGGCGGTCGCCTGTCTAAAGATTGTCAAGATTTACTAAAGCAACTAGGTGTTAAATTAAACCTACGTGAGCAACGCTTAATTGCACACTCAACCAATATGCCAATTGACGTGCTTCGTGTGCGCGATGACGATATTCCGGGCTTAGTAATGGACGGTGTTTGTGATTTAGGTATTGTTGGCGAAAACGTACTAGTAGAAGTACAAGCCGAACGTGAACGCCAAGGTGTACCAAGCGAAGTTAGCAAACTAGCAAAACTAGACTTTGGTTACTGCCGCCTTGCACTTGCATGGCCACAAGAGCTTGGCCCACGTGATAAAAGCTGGTTTGAAGGCAAACGTATTGCAACAACCTACCCAGAAATTTTAACGCAGTGGTTAAAGCGCGAAGGCATTAATGCAAGCACTGTAATGCTTACAGGCTCAGTAGAAGTAGCCCCACGTGCCGGTCTTTCAGATGCAATTTGTGATTTAGTTTCTACCGGTGCAACGCTTGAAGCGAACGGCTTGATTCAAGGTGATACAATTTTAGAATCAAACGCGTGTTTAATTCAAAATAAAGACCTGCAAGATGAAGACAAACTAGCACTAATCAATAAGCTTATGCCGCGCCTTCGTGGTGTTAAACAAGCTAAAGAAAGCAAATACATTATGCTACACGCGCCAAAAACTAAACTTGATGAAATTTGCGAAATTTTACCAGGCTCTGGCCAACCTACTCTACTTGCACTTGCTGGTAACGAAGAGTACGTAGCGCTACACATGGTAAGCAGCGAAACATTATTTTGGGAAACAATGGAGCAGCTTAAAGCCCTAGGCGCTAACTCTATTTTAGTAATGCCAATTGAAAAAATGATGGAGTAAGTACCATGCTTCGTTGGAATGAGGAATCTTCACAAGTACAAGCAGCGGCGCTAATGCGCCCTGCGGTTTCTGCCAGCGCAAAGGTTGAAGCTATATGCCAAACAATTATGAGCGATGTGAAAGAGCAAGGTGATAAAGCCTTACTTGATATGGCTAAAAAGTTTGATAATAGAGCTAACCCTCGTTTACGTGTACCGCTTGATGAAATAAACGCATCAGAGCAAGCACTAAGCGCAGAGCTTAAATACGCAATTGACACCGCTTATGCAAACGTTAAACGTTTTCACGAAGCGCAATTGCCTAAAGATATTAAGTTATCAACCCAACCTGGCGTTGAATGTGAACTGAAATATCAGGCCATCGAAGCTGTGGGTATTTATGTACCTGGTGGCAGTGCTCCACTGCCATCATCGGTTATTATGCAAGGTGTACTTGCACAATTAAGTGGTGCTAAAACCGTCGTACTTGCCACCCCTGTGCAAGGTGATGAAAGCATTAACCCTGCGATATTATATGCAGCTAAGTTATGTGGCATTACAACTTTAATTGAAAGTGGTGGCGCAGGTGCAATTGCCGCAATGGCCTACGGCACCGAATCAGTACCTAAAGTGAACAAAATTTTTGGCCCAGGTAATAGCTTTGTAACGATGGCAAAACAGCTTGTTGCGCAAACAATTCCTGGTATGGCAATCGATATGCCAGCTGGCCCCTCTGAAGTATTAGTGATTGCAGATGAGCGTGCAAACCCAGAATTTATAGCGGCAGATTTACTCTCGCAAGCTGAGCACGGCGCAGACTCGCAAGTTATTTTATTGTGTAACAGCGAAAGTATCATTGAGCAAACGCAGCAGGCGCTTACGCGCCAGCTTGCTAACTTAAGCCGCAAAGAGACAGCCGAGCAAGCTCTGGCTAATTCATCACTTATTTTAGTCGACTCTGTTGAGCAAGCATTTGACGTATCAGCGCAATATGGCCCTGAGCACTTAATTTTGCAATTAGCAGATTCAACACCTTACTTAGATAAAGTAAAAAATGCAGGCTCGGTATTTGTTGGCGACTACACGCCAGAATCAGCGGGCGATTACGCATCGGGTACTAACCACGTGTTACCTACCTACGGTTACAGTGCAACCTATTCAAGCTTAAACTTGCTTGATTTTTTCCGCACTTACACAGTACAAACTATAAGTAAAAGTGGCCTAACACAGCTGTCAAAAGCTATTTTGCCACTAGCAGATGCAGAAGGCCTTGATGCACACGCAAATGCGGTTTCAATTCGTTTAGAGGCAATTAAAAATGAGCAATGAGAGCGCACAAGCGACTAGCTTATTACCACAAAATATTGCAGCTCTTGCTGCCTATAGCTCTGCTAAAAGTGAAAAGCTAACAGGGTCAACGTGGTTAAATGCCAATGAAAGCCCGTACGCTAAAAATATTGAGCTGAGTATTGAAGATTTAAATCGCTACCCAGATCCACAGCCGCAATTGGTTATTGACCGCTATGCTGCGTATGCAGAGCTTGAAAGCGAAAACGTATTAATGACGCGCGGCGCCGATGAAGGCATTGAGCTTTTAGTACGTACCTACTGCGAACCTGCAAAAGACAGCATTGCGTTATTTTTGCCAACCTACGGTATGTACAAAGTAACCTCTGATACGCACAACGTTGCAATCAATGGCTTAACCCAAGCGTTATTACTTGATGGCAGTGTTGATGAAATAGTTGAGGCAGTGGATAGCTCAAAATTGGTGTTTATTTGTAATCCAAATAACCCAACCGGTAGCATAACCCCCCTTGAAAAAGTAAAAGCAATTGCAACAGCGCTTGCCGGTAAAGCTTTAGTTATTGTTGATGAAGCCTACATTGAGTTTTGCCCTGAGCAAAGTGCTACAGCGCTGATTAACGAATATAGTAATGTAGTGGTACTGCGCACTTTATCTAAAGCGTTTGCGCTTGCAGGGCTAAGAACCGGTTTTACACTTGCACAAGAAACTGTACTTGCCCCTATTCGTAAAGTGATTGCGCCGTATCCGGTATCGGGTGTGGTAGCAAGTATTGCAGCACAAGCCATAGCGCCTGATGCAATAACATCAATGCGCCGACAAGTGACTATTTTAAATAGTTTAAAAGCTAAACTTGTACAGTGGTTAAACGCATCCCCAGCTGCATTAAAAATTCTCACTGGTGAAGGTAACTTTGTTACCTTAAAATTAGCCGACAAAAACTACTTTAAAGTAGCACTTGAACAAGGTTTAGTGATGCGCGCGTTTACCCTATACGGTGAAGACGATTGGCTACGTATCTCCATTGGTAATGAGCAAGAACTTGAGCAAGTAAAAATTTGGTTAGATGGCCTTGATAAGCCAGCAACCTCACCTCTTTTATCAGGACAAGAAGTATCATGAGTAACCCCTATTTATTTATTGACCGTGACGGCACCATAATTGAAGAGCCAATCACCGACAAACAGGTAGACAGCCTTGAAAAATTAGCGTTTTTACCTGGTGTTATCCCTGCTTTATTACAATTACAAGCCGCAGGGTACCGCTTAGTAATGGTATCTAACCAAGATGGCTTAGGCACAGACAGCTTCCCGACTGCTGACTTTGATATAGCACAAGATAAAATGATGGACATACTGCAAAGCCAAGGCATTAGCTTTGACGAAGTATTGATTTGTCCACACTTTGACGAGCAAAACTGTGATTGCCGTAAACCTAAAACAGGTTTATTAACTGAACTTATGCGCTCAGGCAAAGTTGATTTAGCTCGCTCATACGTGATTGGCGATCGCCAAACCGATATTGGCCTTGCTCAAAACTTATGTTGTGAAGGCATTTTGTATGATGGCAGCTGGCCTGCCATTGTTACAAAGCTTACAACTGCCAATCGCGAAGGCCGTGTTACGCGTAACACCAAAGAAACCCAAATTGATGTAGCCATAAACCTAGATCAAACTAAAAACGGTAGCATTGAAACAGGCCTTGGCTTTTTTGATCATATGCTTGACCAAATTCGCACCCACGCCAACATTGGTTTAAATATTAAAGCGAAAGGTGATTTACACATAGATGAGCACCACCTTGTTGAAGACATTGGTATTGCCCTAGGTGTTGCGCTTAAACAAGCGCTGGGTACTAAATCGCAAATAGCGCGCTATGGTTTTGCACTGCCAATGGATGAGTGTAAAGCAGAGGCACAAATCGATTTATCGGGCCGCGCTTCATTTGTATTAAACGCTAACTTTAGCCGTGAAAAAGCCGGCGATTTAGACGTACAAATGGTTGAGCACTTTTTCAAAAGCTTAAGCGATAATGCCGCTATTAGCCTTATTTTATCGGTGAGCGACGGTAACTGTCATCACCAAGTAGAAGGCTTATTTAAAGCGTTTTCACGTGCCCTTCGTATGGCAGTAGCACAAGACACGACCCAACAAACAGCCAGCTCTAAGGGATGTTTATGATTGCCATAATTAATACCGGGTGTGCCAATATAAATTCAGTTCGTTTTGCCTTTGAACGCTTAGGTCAAACGCCAACAGTCATTACCTCACCAGAGCAATTAGCGGGTTTTGAGCGTGCTATATTACCAGGCGTTGGACATGCATCTGTTGCCATGAAACGCCTTGTAGATAACGGCTGGCAACAAGCTATAAACGAATACCAGCGCCCACTTATGGGAATTTGCTTAGGTATGCAGTTACTGTGCGAAAGCACCGAAGAAGGTAACGTACAATGCTTAGGTAAAATACCAGGCCAAGTAAAAGCCCTTGATGTTGGCAATTTAACGTCGCCGCATATGGGTTGGAATAACTTAAGCGTAAATAAAGAGCATGCACTCACGAAAGGCTTGACGCAAGACGAGCAAGTGTACTTTGTACATAGCTTTGCGCACACCGTAAACGATGCAACACTTGTAAGCGGCGAATACGGCCAAACCTTTTCAGCCATTGTTGCAAAAGACAACTACGCTGGCATGCAATTTCATCCAGAGCGCAGTGCAAAAGTAGGCACACGTTTATTACAAAATTTTGTTGATTGGCAGTTATAAACGGCCCATTAACCAACAATAAAGAGATTATTTGTGATTATTCCAGCATTAGACGTATTACAAAATCAAATTGTTCGTTTATACCAAGGTAAGTACGACACCGCTCAGTTTTACCCTTTTGAGCTTGGCGCACGTTTAAAAGAATACGCCGACAGCGGCGCAGGTAAATTGCACCTTGTAGATTTAGAAGGCGCACGCGATCCAAGTAAAAAACAGTGGCAACATATCCAAGCTGCAACGAAAGCGCTTAACGTACCGTATCAAGTGGGCGGCGGCATTCGCTCAGAGCAAGATGTAAGCGATTGGCTAAAAGCCGGTGCTAACCAAGTTGTTATTGGTTCTATGGCGGTAGAAAAACGCGAGCAAGTAAAAGCCTGGGTTGAACAATTTGGCGCCGAGCACTTTGTTATTGCCCTTGATGTAAATAAAACAGCCACGGGCTGGGCACCTGCAACCCATGGTTGGTTAAGTGAATCTGAGTTTGGTTTACTTGAGCTTGTAGATTTTTATGTAAGCTTGGGCGTTATTGACTTTTTATGTACGGACATCAGTAAAGATGGCACCATGACCGGTCCATCGTTTGAGCTTTACGAAGATTTAACTCGCCATAACAGCAGCATTAAAGTACAAGCTTCGGGTGGCGTAAGCTCACTTGATGACATTAAAAAGCTTAAAGAGCTGGGCGTAGGTGGCGTTATTTTAGGTAAGTCACTACTTGATGGCGCATTTAGTGTTGAGGAGGCGTTGGCATGTTATCAAAACGCATAATCCCGTGTTTAGATGTAAAAGACGGCCAAGTAGTAAAAGGCGTTAAATTTAAAGGCCACGAAATAGTGGGCGATATTTTAACAATGGCAGAAGCCTACAGCGATGCTGGTGCCGATGAACTGGTTTTTTATGAGATCAGCGCAAGTGTTGAAAAACGCCTACTTGATGTAAATTGGGTAGAGAGCATTGCCCGCCACATCGATATTCCATTTTGTGTGGCTGGCGGTATTAAATCGGTAGCCGATGCAGCACGTGTACTAGAGCGTGGCGCTGACAAAATAAGTATTAACAGCCCTGCTATTGCCCGCCCTGAGCTTATAAAAGAGCTACATGATGAATTTGGTAAGCAATGTGTTGTTGTAGGTATTGATAGCTTTTACGATGAAGTAACCGGTGAATACTTAGTGTATCAATTAACCGGCGATCCTAATGCATCAAGCCGTACACGTTATAAAACCGAAGAATGGGTTAAACGCGTACAAGACTTAGGCGCAGGCGAAATTGTTTTAAACTGTATGAACCAAGATGGCGTACGTAACGGTTACGACAATGAGCAGCTAAGTAAAATGCGCGCATTGTGTAATATTCCTTTAATCGCATCAGGCGGTGCAGGCAGTATGCAAGACTTTGTTGATGTATTTAAACAAAGCGAAGTCGATGGCGCATTAGCAGCAAGCGTTTTTCACAAAAATGTGATTAACATTGGCGAATTAAAACAATTTTTAACTGATAACCAAGTGGCAGCAAGACTATGCAAGTAACACAACAAAACCAAACTCAAGTAGATTTTGCTAAAAGCGAAATGATCCCTGCGATTGTTCAAGATGCTCGCTCTGGTGTTATTTTAATGCAAGGCTTCATGAACAGCGAAGCACTAAAGGTAACGCTTGAAAGTAACAAAGTAACCTTTTACTCGCGTTCAAAGTCACGTTTATGGACCAAAGGTGAGTCATCAGAAAACTACTTAAACGTAGTATCAGTGCATACCGATTGTGACTACGACTCAATTTTAGTACTGGCTAACCCAGAAGGCCCAACATGTCACTTAGGCACACAAAGCTGCTTTGGTGATGACGCAAAACCTAGCCTAAGCTTTTTAGCGCAATTAGAAGATGTGATTGTTGAGCGTAAAAACGACGACCCATCAAAAAGCTACACAGCTTCATTGTTTGCTAAAGACTTAAGCCGTAGCTGTCAAAAAGTAGGTGAAGAAGGCGTAGAAGTAGCGCTTGCTGCAATGAAACACGATAACGATGAGCTTACTAACGAATCCGCTGATTTAATTTACCACCTTACTGTATTACTACAACGCCAAGGCTTAGCCCTTGAAGACGTTGTAAAATGCCTGCAAGGTCGCCATAAATAATACAGCTGCTTTATTTTAGCGCATTTACAGGCCCATATTTTATGGGCCTTTTTACGTTATGGTATTTATTTTTTTACATAGGTTGCGTATGGTGCAGCTTATCGAATTCTTTTAGCGTTGCTTATGAATAAATCAATTATCACAGCCTTATCCTTATTGGTACTAACAGGCTGTGTAAGCCAAAAAGCCCCTGCGCCTAAAATAGTAAAAACGCAAAACGCATGTAGGCCACTAAACACATTACTTAATGCGCACACTAACGGCTTTAATGCAGTAAAAGCAAATAAAGTGGGAAATGATTTTATAAACCAGTGGCATGCTAATACTCATTTTATAGGCAATACCTGCACCATTACTCAACATAATAAGCAGTTTAGTTATCAATGCACGAGTGAGAACAAACAAGCCCATGCCACAAATCTACATATACAAACAGTGGATAAAATACGTCAATGTGTAGCGTCACAAGGCTGGTACGAAAATACGAAAGAGTCAGCAACTTCAATCAGTAGTAACTTTGTTTTGGATGAAGCTCATCCAGTTATCACCTTATTTACCTCTCAAAACAGAACGCGCTATATTACCCGTTTTGAAATTGCTCCACCGCTAGGAAATTAAATGCAAAAACCCACACACTCAAACACTAAGTTAAAAACAGACTGTTTAGGCATATGTGAGCGCCGCAGCGGTTATTGCACTGGCTGCGGGCGAACTAATGAAGAAATATTTGATTGGATCATCCTCAGCCAAGAAGAAAAAAACGCCATTTTAGCGCAGCCGCGAGCTGACTTAAAAAAGCCATAAATTTGCCACTTGCGTGTAACAGCCCCCCTTTAGTATTGCTAAAAACGGTAGGGGGTGAACATCATGGCAGCATTATTTGTAATAAACTTAGCGCGCTCCGCGCAGCGACTCGCAAATACTCAAACGCAACTGGCACGTGTTAACTTGTCATTTGAACGGATTGATGCCGTAGATGGCGCACAATTGAGTACACAACAAAAGCTCCTACATTACAGCCCGCAATTAAATAAACAGCAGTATCACTATCCGCTAAGCAATGGCCAAATTGGCTGCTATTTAAGCCACCGTAAAGCATGGCAAAAAATAGTTGATGAAAAACTAGATTACGCGATTGTGCTCGAGGATGACTTTTATATTGATGAGAGCATTCATAATGCGATAAAAAATATTGAGCTGCTACAGCAGCCCTGGCAGCTTATTAAACTCGCCGCTTATGAAAACCGCACTCGCCCTATTGCCTATCAGCAAAACCTAAATAACCACCAGCAATTAGTCATACATAAAAAGCTAATGACCGGCTGTTGTGCTACGGCAATAAGCTATGAAGGGGCTAAGCAATTACTTAAAGCCACAGCTCAATTTGGCCGCCCTGTAGATTGCGATTTACAGCATATTTGGGAAACCCACGTAAATGGTTTTTCGCTTATGCCATACCCTGTTTCGCAAAATACAGACATACAGAGCGATATTGCAAGCTGCGCTACTAAAACCAAGGTTAAAAAAGCTTTTTTTAAACGTAAGTTTCAACAATTACACAGCGGCGTTTTAAATAAACTTTATACAAATGCATTTATAAAACAAACCAAGCAAATTAAACCTAATAAAAAAGGCGCTACAAAAGCACCTTCTTTACTCACGCAAGGTTCTTAATTTTATAACTATGCTTTATCGAGCGCTTGGCTTACATCGGCAATAATATCGGCAATGTTTTCAATACCGACTGATAGGCGAATTAAATCACGGCTCACACCTGCGTTTGCAAGCTCTTCATCATTTAATTGGCGGTGCGTGGTTGACGCTGGGTGACAAGCTAGCGATTTAGCATCGCCAATATTAACCAAACGTAAGATCATATTAAGCGCATCAATAAAGCGCGTGCCTGCTTCAAGGCCGCCTGCGATACCAAAACTTAAAATGCCTGAGGCTTTACCACTGGTGATTTTTTGGCTCATTGCATTATATGGGCTTGATGTTAAACCAGCGTAGTTAACCCAAAGTACTTTAGGGTGATTTTCTAAATATTCAGCCAGTTGCTGCGCGTTTTCGCAGTGGCGATCCATTCGTAAGCCTAAGGTTTCTAGGCCAATTAAAATGTCAGATGCGTTTTTAGGCGCAAGTGCTGCACCGGTATTTCTAAGTGGCACTACTCTACAACGACCAATAAAGGCTGCTTCTGCAAAGGCATCGGTATAGACCACATTGTGATACGACGGATCGGGCTCATTCATCATTGCAAAGCGTATGGCATTGGCTTTCCAATCAAATTTACCTGAATCAACAATCATACCGCCAATAGCTGTACCGTGTCCGTTTATATACTTTGTCAGTGAATGAACCACTATATCGGCACCTAGCTCAAATGGGCGGCATAAATACGGGGTCGCAACGGTATTATCAACAATAAGAGGTACCCCTTTACTATGAGCAATGTTAGCTAAACGCTCAATATCGACAATATTACCTGCCGGGTTACCAATGGACTCACAAAATACTGCGCGGGTATTATCATCAATCGCGTCTTCAAAGGCGCTAAAATCATCAGCTTTAATCATGCGAGCTTCAATACCTTGGCGCGGTAACGTATGGGCAAATAAGTTATACGTACCGCCATATACTTGGCTGGTGCTCACAATATTAGTGCCTACTTCACACAAGCATTGAATAGCATAGGTAATAGCTGCCATGCCTGAGGCTACCGCTAGCGCGCCAATGCCCCCTTCCATTGCAGCAATACGCTGTTCAAGCACCGCATTGGTTGGGTTCATTATGCGGGTATAAATATTGCCTGGTACTTTTAAGTCGAATAAATCAGCGCCGTGTTGCGTGTTATCAAACGTGTAAGATGAGGTATTATAAATAGGCACTGCTGCTGATTTTGTGGTTTCTTCAGACTCGTAACCATGGTGCAGTGCTAATGACTCTAATTTCATAATTATTTCCTTCAATATTGTGATGATTAAACCTAGCATTATTAGCTTATAAAATGCACATGAATTAAATTAATGAATTATGAGTGTCAGGGGTATTAAAGTTTGCGGGATGAGTTTTGCTCAATCTAGTGGGTGTTTTATTTAACTACGTAGGTTTTGTTTTATCAAAATACCAAAGCAGTAGCAGTAAAGCCTATCATATTAATGTGTAGCGTTATTTGGCTAAAGGGTTTAAATACTAAATGCGGTGGGCGGCTCAATTTACGCTATTTAAAGCTCAATGGGTTTTAGGTTAACACTTATAATAAATGTACTTATAACGCTTTAAAATCAAGTAACTGTAACGCAGGCAGCGGTTTACTAAAGTAGTAACCTTGAATCAAATCGCAATTTAGTTCGGCTAGTAATTTTTGTTGTGCTGATGTTTCTACGCCCTCAGCTACCACACTTAAGCCTAAGCTATGCGACATTGCAATTGTGGCTTTAACTAAGCTATAGTCTTCTTGGTTTTCGGTAATACCACAAATAAAGCTGCGATCTATTTTTAATACCTCAAACGGATATTGCCTTAAATAGCTAAGCGATGAGTAGCCTGTGCCAAAGTCATCCATGGATAGTTTAATACCGAGCTTATTAAGTGCATGCAACGACTCTGTAATATTGGTTTGTACGCTCATTAACACGCCTTCGGTTATTTCAAGCTCGACATTTTTAGCACTTACTCCGGTTTTTTCTAACGTGCTTGCTATAAAACTTAGCAGCTCTGAATCTCTAAATTGGCTTGGTGATAAATTAATTGCCATGCTGTAGTTTTGTTGAGAGCTTGCCTGCCACTGCGTTAAAAATGCTAATGCCTGCTCAATAACAAACTTTCCAATAGGAATAATTAAACCTGTTTGCTCTGCTAACGGAATAAACTCATCGGGCATAACCTTACCAAGCACACTATTGTTCCAGCGTAATAGCGCCTCAGCCCCAATTATTTTAAGTGTTTTAGCATCGCATTTAGGTTGGAAATACAATTCAAATTCGTTTTTTTCAAGAGCAACATGCATCTGCGCTTCTATTGCTAACCGCCTTTTTATGGCGGTATTCATTTCGCTGGTAAAGCAGGCGTAGGTGTTTCTGCCAAGCGCTTTTGCTTGGTACATTGCTGTGTCTGCATGGCGTAATAAATCAGAGGCTGTTATCCCATTATCAGGGTACAAAGCCACGCCAATACTTAACGTTAATAACAATTCGCGGCCATCTATTTCAAAGGGAGTTCTAAAGCTTTTAAGTAAGCGTGTAACAATCGCTTCTAACTGTTTTTTACTGCGAAGCTCTGATTGTAGAATAATAAATTCATCGCCCCCTAACCTGCCTACGGTCGCGTTTTCATTAACTATTTGGCTCAGTTTATTAGCGGCGCTGATAAGTAATGAATCGCCAATTTCATGCCCGAGTGTGTCGTTTACTTTTTTAAAGTCATCTAAGTCGATAAAAATAACAGCGGCTAAAGTGTTTCGTTCGCTCGCAGTGTTAATTAGCTGAGTAAGTCGTTTTAAAGAATAAAAACGATTAGGAAGTAGCGTTAAGCTATCGTAATAGGCTTGTTTACGTATAAGTTTGTTTGACTCATGCTGCTCTGTTATGTCGCGAATTATCACCATTACTTGGTCTGAATGATGTAAATAACTCACCCGCGCTTCGAAATACAACACGCCTTTGGGTACTAAAAGTTCGTATTCAAAGCATACATTACCTTTGTGAATTAACAGCTCTTGAATATTGTCTTTAAACATTTTGGCTACAGTATAGGGCAATACGCTAAACATCGATTTATTTAAAAATTGCTCAGGCTGTAAATGTAAGTTGCTCAAATCATTTGCGTGGTAATCAACTATGGTGCCATCCGGTTTGAGTAAAAAGTACAAATCAGGAATGGCTTCAAATACTTTTTCGAGCATCTGCTGTTTATCCATAGCTTGCGCTTGTGCTTGTTTTACATCGCTCAAGTCAATGTCGATGCAGTACATCTGTTTTACCCCATGCTGATTTGTAAACATAACATGGCTTGAAAACACAGTAACATTGCTGCCATTTTGGTGCTGTAATGTAAGCTCAGCCGCGGGTATTTCGATATCGTTTATGAGCCACTCACGATGAGCATCTATAACCGCATCTTGCATTGGGGGCGGAATAATTAAATCTTCTAGTTTTTTTCCGGTTGCGTACTCTTTTGTATAGCCATAAAGCAGCTCACTGCCTTTATTCCAATAAATAACGCGGCGCTGCTCATCGTATCCTTGCACAGAAATACTGTGTATCGCATCAAATAACTGATGCAGCGGATCGTTAAGCACAAATTGATGTGAGAGAGTCTGAGTGGTTTTTAATGACTTCATTTATACGCAACCTAGAGTCGTTATTAACACAATAATAGGACGTACTCTTAAAATTAGCACTTTTAGGTTGGTTTTTAAGTGATATACCTTTGCATAAGATATAAAAAAGGAGCCAAAGCTCCTTTAATAAAACGCTATTATGTTAATCAGCTTGCACATTAATGGGGTGCTCTACCCCCATCCATGCTTTAAATAAGGCCCGTTGAGATAAAGTTGCATTTTTATCAGCAACCACCTTTATAGGTTTATCATAATCTTGCGATAAAACGAGGGTTGTTGATTGAAGTGCATCGCGACGAATAAAATCGATAGTGACTTTTTCACCCGCTTTAAATACTTCTAAGCTCGATTTTAAATCTTTTCCAACATGCTGCTTGTTAACCGCCACAATTTTATCATCTGTTGTGAGGCCCGCTTGCCATGCTGCTCCACCTCTGCGAACGTGGGTAAGTGTTAATAACTCGCCGCTATTTTTTGCAGTGGCATCAATGCTTGCTAATGGCTTAGCGCTCTCAGGGCGAGTAAGCTTTAAGCCAACTTTACCTAATAAAGCATCAAAATGTATATTAGCTGGGGTGCTCACGTTATCGTGCCACCACGTTGTGTAGTCTTCACCTGTTAGCTCTTTTAATATTGCCAGTACATCTTGCTCAGTAAACCCTTTTGGTAACGTGTGCTTGTTGTATAAAGCATTGTGTACTTGGCGGTAGTTAACTTTTGCCTGGGTTGTTTCTAATAAATGTATATCTAACAACATAGAAAGCAATGAGCCTTCTAAGTAAATATTGGTGCTGTAATTACGCGCGTGGTCGCCGCCTTGGTTTATCCATTTATCAAAGCTTGTTTCGCTGGCACTTTGTACTTCTCGACCCGGTGTTTGTAAGTGGCGATTAATCGTTTTACTCATCACTTTAAAAAACTCATCGGTGGTTTCTATGCCTGAGCGCACTAATAGATGATCTTCAAAGTAGCTAGTAGAACCTTCCGAAATCCATAATAAATTTGAGTAGTTCATGTTGGTGTAATCATAAGGCGCCAGCCCTTTAGGGCGGTAAGCTTTTACATTCCAGGTATGAATAAATTCATGCGCGGCGGTACTTATAAAGCCTAAGTAGTCTTCGCGGCTACCAAAACGATTCCGTGGGCGCTGTATAATGGTTGAGTTTAAATGCTCAGTAGCCCCGCCAGCACCCGATGTAGCATGCACCATAAATACATAACGCTCATACGGGTAGCTATCCCAAATAACATTACCTGTGGTGACTAATTTTTTTAAATCAGTAAGCATTAGTTGCTCATCGTAGTTGCCTTCGCCCCATATAACTAACTCGTATTGGCGGCCATCTACTTCAAATTTATGAAGTTTGTTAATTCCTGTTTCTATTGGTGAGTCTACCAGTACATCGTAATCTGCGGCTTTAAAACTGTGTTTATTACTCGCATTTTCCATACCTGATACAGAGCGCCACGCTTTTGGCACCTTTAAATCTACGGTAACTGGTTCTTGTCGAAACGATTCACTAAACATAAAAAAGCCAGATGCATCAATAAACGCATGGCTATCGTCTATGTGGCGTGCACGTTTACCTAACTCGTTTGCATATACTTGGTAATCAATATTCACGTGTGTTGGCTCAGCTAAATGCACTCGCCATGTGCTGTGATTAATTTTTTCCCATTTTAATGCATTGCCATTGTCGTCTGTGGCCGCAAAGTAACGTACCCCATTGGCTAAATTTAATATTTCGTAGCGACCAGTACGCCATGCAGGCAATTTAACATCGATATGCGATTGCGCCGACTTTGGAAACTCTACACTTACATTACCTAAATGATGTTGTGGCTGTGTAATACTTAAAGAATAATTTACATCGGCTAAAGCAGGGGCTGCACAACAGGCCGCTAACATTGACAGGACTAAACGCTTTTTCATAATGACTCAAAGTTACTTATTATTTGAAATAAGCCTAACAAGGCATAAATTAAAAGTGAATTAAAAACGACAAACAACCTAATAGCTCAGTTTACATGCAGGGTCTAAGTAAAAATGCTAAGTTTTTAATTAGATAACTACACTTAATATGATTTTGTTGTAAACTGAAGGTAATGTAATTAATACGATGGCGGTATGCTTAGGTGTCTGAAAACTCTAACGCTGTAGATAAAAAGTTAAAGCAAGCAATTGAAGCAAGGGTAGCCATTGAAAATGCGCGTAAGCTCCAAGTTGATACTTTATCAAATCTAACTGCAAAACTGTCTTTAAGCTGTAAAGGGCTTGATATTGAGCTTGATAATAAACTCGCCAAATTTAGAAGTTCGCTAAATAAAGGTGTCGGGTTTGAAATATTATCCCCTTTAATAGATGACATTTTATTGTTACTGCAAAACCAAGAGGCGTTACAAACAGCCCATCAGCGAGAGCTGTTTTCGAGCGTACAAACAGCCGGTAAGCTTTTACAAAAAACCAAAGGCTTACCAGATGATACCCGCCGCACCTTAAGACATTTACTCGACCACGAAATTAATAATGTACAGTCTACGCACGACTACATCCCGATATTAAATCAGCTTATTAACTTTTATCACCATGCTTTGCATAGCAAGCTTTCAACCACGGATGAAACAAGCACCAATGCTTCTCCTCGTATGGCTAAAAAGCTGTTAGAGCTTGCAAATGAGCTGGTGTTAGAGGATGAATCGACTGAACAAATTAAACAAATAAAAAATACAATTACCGAAAACGATAATTTAGAAGCCCTGTTGCAAGCTGCTTTAAATATAATAAGCGTCGTGGTCAAAAATATCAGTAAAGAGCGCCAATCGGCACAAAGCTTTTTAGTCTCGCTTAACCAAACATTAGAAGAGTTGCACTCATCAATTGTATCTACCAGCCAGCACTCTAAATCAATGGGCGAAGAGTTCGATACACTAAATAAACGTATTGAAGGAAAAATAAAGCATTTAAACGAGCAAACCCAATCTGCTACGTCTATTTCCTCTTTAAAAGAATTAGTTGATAACGAGCTAAAATCTCTCAGCCAAGACTTTATTGCTAAAGAGCAGCTAGAAAGAAAAGACCGCGAAACGCTGATTGCCAGTTTTGATGAAATTAACCAGCGAATTGGCAGCTTAGAAGGCAAACTAACCAAATATAAAAAACGCCTAAACGAGCAACGCTTTAAAAGTTTACTCGACAGCCTTACAAAACTTCCAAATAGAGCGGCTTTTGATGAACGTTACAATCACGAGCTTCACTTATTTAATGTCCAAGCCTCGGATGTTACCCTAGTGGTTATTGATGTGGATCACTTTAAGTCAATTAATGATAGATTTGGTCATACTGCAGGCGATATAACCTTACAAGTTATTGCAAAGGCGCTGCAAAAATCAGTAAGGCAGTCTGATTTTATAGCCCGCTACGGCGGAGAAGAGTTTGTATTACTAATGCCTGGGCTTTCGTTGTTAAACGCAGCGCAGCCGCTTGAAAAACTTAGAAAAGTGATTAAGAATATTCCTTTTAAATTTAGAGAAAAAGAAATAGAAATCACCATTTCGTTAGGCGCTACACAATTTAAAAAAGGCGATACACCGCTCAAAGCATTCGACAGAGCAGATGACGCCCTCTATGAAGCAAAGAAAACGGGTCGGGATCGCCTTTGTATGAGTAAATAATGTCATAATTCTCAATTAGTTTGAGTGCTAAAGTAGATGACATGCAGTTTTTACATTTTAAGCAGCAAGGAGAATGCCGATGTTAATACAGTTAAACCCGACTGGGGTTTTAGATTTACTGTCACAATTGGAAGTTGATTTATTAGAGCAATCTTCAGCCAGTGAACGTTATCGACTTTTTAGAAACTGTGCCTTAGCCGTCCTTAACGTAGGCAGCCACACAGACGCAAGTAATGAAATTTACGACAAATACCAAGACTTTGATATTCGTTTAGTCAGTCGCGAGCGCGGCATTAAAATTGAGTTAGAAAACCCTCCCGAAACCGCCTTTGTTGATGGCGAAATAATTACCGGTATTCACGAGCATATTTTTTCGGTGATCCGCGATATTTTATTTATTTGCCAAAAGTACGAAAAAGATCTTAAAGAACAAAAAGCCATTACCCACATGGTATTTGATATGCTTAGAAACGCCGGCGCGCTGCGCGTTAACAGCGAACCAAATATGATTGTGTGTTGGGGTGGACATTCAATTAACGAAATAGAATATAAATACACAAAACAAGTAGGTTACGAGCTTGGCTTACGTGGTTTAAATATATGCACTGGCTGCGGCCCAGGGGCGATGAAAGGCCCGATGAAAGGTGCCACTATTGGCCATGCTAAACAACGTATTAGCGAAAACCGTTATCTTGGTTTAACCGAGCCTAGTATAATTGCCGCAGAGCCGCCAAACCCTATTGTAAATGAGCTGGTAATTTTACCCGACATTGAAAAGCGCCTTGAAGCATTTATTAGAACGGCGCATGCAATTATTATATTCCCAGGTGGTGCAGGTACTGCAGAAGAATTACTTTATTTATTAGGTATTTTGCTGCACCCAGATAACGAAAAACAGTGTTTGCCTGTTATTTTAACCGGCCCTAAAGAAAGCGAAGCGTACTTTAGCGAGTTATGTAAGTTTGTAGAGCTGACATTAGGCAAAGAAGCCCTTGATAAGTTTGAAGTAATCATTGATGATCCAGCTCTAGTAGGGCAAAAATTAAAATCAGCTATGGCAAATGTACGTAATTATCGTAAAAGCCAAGGCGATGCCTACTACTTTAACTGGACACTTAAAATCGATAACGATTTTCAGCAACCTTTTGCACCTACGCACGAAAACATGGCAAGTTTAGATTTGCACCTAGAACAGCCCAAGCAGCAATTAGCGGCTAACCTACGTAGAGCGTTTTCAGGAATTGTTGCTGGCAATGTTAAAGATGAAGGCTTACGCGCTATAAAAGCACATGGACCCTATGTGTTAAGTGGTGAGCCTGATTTAATGAAAGATATGGATAAACTATTACAAGCCTTTGTAGACCAAGGTCGTATGAAGTTACCCGGTAGTAAGTATATCCCTTGTTATGAAATAAAAGCATGAGTTTGACTATTTGAAACCCCATTTACTTTTAATTGATGCGCTTAATTTAATTAGGCGCATTTACGCAGTTGACGCTAACCAAACACACCATAGTGAAGAGCAGATGCTAAAGGCCAGTTGCGCGCGCGTAGCACATGCTTGCAAAAAGCTTTTACAGTCAACAAATGCCACTCACGCTATAGCTGTTTTTGATGGCGACAAAAGCTGGCGCTACCACTTTTATAAGCAATATAAACATTCTAGGGCCCCCATGCCCGACACGCTTAAAAATGCGCTGCACAACTTTAAAGAAGCTATAGAGCAAACGGGCATCGTTGTATTTGAACCGCTCAACGATGAAGCCGACGATATCATAGCCACCTTAGCCGACAAAGCTGCAAAAAATAAGATAAACAGTACCATTGTTTCTACCGATAAGGGTTTTTTACCTTTTTTGAACGACTATATTTGTGTGTACGATTATTTTAAAAAGAGCTACCTAGATTGCGACAGCATTGAGCAACGCTTTGGTATTGAGCAAAGTAAACTTATTGATTTTTGGGCCTTAGCGGGCGATAAAACTAACGATGTACCCGGCGTTAAAGGTATAGGGACTAAATCGGCTCAGCTTATTGTAAATACCTACGAAAGCATAGATAGCGCCATAGAAGATGATGCCCTATCAAGCAGTATTCAAAAAAAGCTAGTTGAGCAAAAAGACATGTATGTTATTTCTAAACAATTAGTAACTTTGCGTACAGATATACAGCTAGGTTTTAGTTTAAAGCAGTTAAGGTTGCATTAGTCGCATGTTGATAGCACTGTTTAAGCGCACAACATATACTCACTGTATTGTTGCGAGTGTGAGTTAAAAATGATTAAAAAGTTTATAAGATACTTAATATTAGGCTTAGGCTTGTATGCACTCATTGCGACTTTAGTGATCACCTTTTATAAAGATGACCCGCAAGCAATGATTTGGCAAGACCGTGAGGCCTTTAACGAGCGCTACATAAGAAAGCTGTCTATTGATGAGGCGGTTACTTTAAACAGTGTACTCGATTATTTAGGAAGCCCCGATTTAACCTATGCCAAACGTAACAAAGACCAAGTATGGCAGATTGTTTTTTACCGTACTCAGCACCAAACTTCAGATGGCATAACCACGATGGATGAATGCACCGGCTTATTATTTAAAAATGGTGAGTTATTTTTATGGGGCCCCAGCGCCTATACAACTTATCAGGAAAAGATCAGGTGATGGCCAATGGATGAGCCTATTTCAAAACAGTTAGTGCGGTTACTGCATAACACACATCAAATACTAACAATTTATAATGACAAAACGCAGTGGCAACATCTTTATCCGCTTGTTGTACAAACAGCCCAGCATTATCGCGTTTTGTATCAGCAACACCCACACGCTTTACAAGCGCGTTTAAGCTTGTACACCAGCCACTACGACTTTGCTACAAACCTCGTTATTAACCAGTGTGTTATTAGCACCGCACTGTGCGCTAGCCAACAGTTTGATGATGAACTAACCGAGCTTTATATTGGTGTTGCATTGGTAGAACATTGCTGCGTTGTAGCGCAGCATAATAAAATTGCGCAGCAGCAAATGCTTACACTCAGCGATAAAAAAATATGGCGTTTTCGCCATCAGCTAGCAGCAAAAGTGTTGCTCAGTGCACAGCACCCTACTCAAAATAGCGTGCGTATGTTGGCTAAACTAAATAAGTATAAGCAAGCGTTACTAAGTACTAGCGACATAATGCTATATGACAATGCCATAACCTTGTGTGCATTAAGTAATATTATAGCGATGAACATCACCTATACATCGAAAAAAAACCCATTGAATTTTTACAAAGCTTTGGGTGAATTGTATGTCAAAACAGCTAACCCATTTGCGCAAAGGTTAATTAAGGATTTAATAGCGCATATAGGCCCGCACCTGCCAGGCAGTAAAATTGTTTACAGCGACCAAGCAATGGTTTATCTAGCAAGTGATGAGGCTAATAAGCATATACTAATTAATGCCAATAATGAGAAAAAACTGGCGTGGTACAAGGTTAAAACCTCACTTAAAGATCAACCAATGCAATGGCTATGTACTGATAAACGGGTATTATTTTTAGCCTGGAACAATGAGCACCTGGTACGTAAAGCCCCGGCGCAGATAAGTTCAAAGGCCGAGTTAATAGCATTAGTAAGTCATATAAAAGTAGCGCATGAATATAGTTTTAAAGGCTTAGATAAGTTACTAGCCCCTTTTAGTGAAATAACACAGAAGCTCTGCCAAGCCGTCAGGCCCTATAACAATCAGCACCAAGCCGCCAAAGACTTACGCCATAGCTTGTCGATGGTCGGCTACGATAATGCACCGGCGATTATTCAGCGGGTTATATTTGAGCAATTAGTGGATACATCACATCTTCCGCACAAACACATCGTACTGAATAAACTTAATAGCTTTATTAGTATTTTAGCTTTAATGGTAAGTAATAACCCAAAACAGCAATTTGAACATATAGCCTTGCCCATCTATGGTTACGTACATTATTTATTAACCCATTGCAGTGCACAGCTCTGTGCAAAAGTAACCATAAGTAGCGTGCCTAACCAAACTTATAGTGCCCCATTAGCAGCCTTTTTTGGGGTGGAAGCGATTAATAATGAACATTTAAATACAGAATTAACACAACTACTGAGTGATAATCCATGGACCAAGCCCCTACTCGATGCTGAACAACAACCTAAAAAAGAGCTAAACGAGCAGCACAAATTATGGATTAGTTTAAAGGTCGTGGCGCAAACTATTTTTAAACCCGCTCTGCCTTTAACGCCTTGGCAAAAACAAACTTTAAATGCACAGCTAAAAGCACAAGGCTTTAAATCTGAGGATGATTTTTTTGCGCAACTGCAAGGCTTATCGCTATATAACAGCATTTAAGTCACTTATGCTGACTATAAGCACAGGTTATACCCTGTATTTATAGTATAAACTGGCAAAATGGGCGATAAGTTGGTATAAATGCGCCCTCAAAATATATCCACATACGTCACATAAATGACCTAACAAGCAGTTACTATTATTAGTAATAATTTATGTGCGTTTTTTATTCTTTTAAAGGAAAAGTCAATGGCCAAACAAACCATCACAGTGATCAAAGGCGACGGCATCGGTCCGAGCATTATCGACTCAGCACTTGAAATATTAAAAGCCGCAGGTTGCGATTTTGATTATGAATTTGTTGATGCAGGCCTTGCTGCACTAGAAAAAACTGGCGAGCTACTTCCTCAAGAAACAATTGATACAATCGCTAAAAACAAAATCACTCTTAAAGGTCCACTAACGACGCCGGTAGGTGAAGGTTTTACGTCTATTAACGTAACATTACGTAAGCAGTTTGGTTTATACGCAAACGTACGCCCTGTTAAATCTTTTGTTGGTACTAAAGCACGTTACGATGATATCGATATCATTACTATTCGTGAAAATACCCAAGGTATGTACTCAGGTTTAGGCCAAGTAGTAAGCGAAGACGGTAACGAAGCAGAAGCTAAATCTGTAATTACTCGCGAAGGCGCTGAGAAAATCATCACTTTTGCCTACGAGTTAGCAGTACGTGAAGGCCGTAAAAAAGTAACTGCAGTACACAAAGCAAATATCTTAAAATCTACCTCTGGCTTATTTTTAAAAGTTGCACGTGAAGTTGCTGAGCGTTACCCGCAAATTGAATCAACTGAAATGATTGTTGACGCAACATGTATGAAGCTAGTTATGACACCAGAAGAGTTTGACGTTGTAGTAACAACTAACTTATTTGGCGACATTTTATCTGATCTTTGTGCTGGTTTAGTTGGCGGTTTAGGTATGGCACCAGGTGCAAACATTGGTGAAGATGCTGCTATTTTTGAAGCCGTTCACGGTAGTGCACCAGATATTGCTGGCAAAAACCTAGCAAACCCTACTTCAGTAATTTTAGCGTCTATCCAAATGCTTGAGCACTTAGATATGGGCGACACGGCTGAGCGTATTCGCAGCGCAGTAGCTGATGTAATTAAATCAGGCGATCGCACAACACGTGACTTAGGCGGCAGCCACGGTACAACTGATTTCACTCAATCAGTAATCGACCGTTTATAATTTAACAAGGTTAATCTTGTTTTAAGCCTAAAAAGCCAGCATATTGCTGGCTTTTTTGTATTTTAACCTTTGCGAATTACATCACTTGGCATAACTACGCTATTTATTTTAAATAGAATTTTTAATGCAGTGAACATCTCCTTTTATACCACTGGTGTTAAGTTATTAGACATTTAAGTCAAATGGTATTACTTCACAAAATCATTAAACTTTATTGCTGGTACGCCGGTAAAACCCACTTATCACTAATAGCGCAATTAAATAACCTATTGCCCCACCACTTGATGACGATTCACTTTGCGCTTCTTGTACCGAGACTGTTAGCTCACTACTTATAACTTCATTGGTTTGACTGTCTGTGAGTACAAGTTTTACTGTATAACTACCTGCACCTTGGTAATTATGACTTGGGTTTTGCGTTGTACCTAGTGGGCTGCTATCGCCATAATCCCAGCTATATGTATAATTACCAGATCCACCTAATGGTGAGCTATTAAATTGTACCGTTAAGTTATTTGCCGTATGGCGTGTACTTAATTGCAGCGGTGCGTTAACACTCAAAGCATGCTGTTGGCTAACACTTATCCCTTGCGTATCAGTTACTATTAACGCGAGGGTGTAATCTCCAGAGTAGCTAAATTGGTAATCTAGGTTTTCAGTTTGCGATACGGGTTCACCATCTATAAACCAACTCATGTTGTAAGGTGCTTCACCGCCAGTTACGATTGCTTGAGCAGATAAAGTCGCACCATTTAACTTATACGTTAAATTTTCAATTTCTAGCGGCTTTGTGATGGTAATTTGTTTAGTTTGTGTTTGCGTAGTCGTCTCACCCATTGCCGAAAAGGTAACGCTGTATGTGCCGTAATCGGCATAGGTATGTGTAGGACGTAGCTCAGTACTCGATTGCCCATCACCAAAGTCCCATAAAAATGTATCTGTGGGGGTTAACTTTAAACCGGCTACATTAAAGCTAACGGTTGCCTCGTTTACTGTTGAGGTTATTTGTTGTAGCGCATCATAGCTAAGCAAAAGCTCTGCTGTTTCACTTTCAGGGTGTTGGCTGACTATTTCAAAGTTAAAGCCTTGGGGAGTAAGCACCACACCTGATTCAGCCTGCTGCGTAAAGCTGTAATCAAAATGATCATTAAACTCACTAATGGCAGCTAAGTCTTGATCGCCTAAACCTGCACTTTGCTGATATAAACTAAATGCAGCATCGCGTACTTGTATAGGTGTATCTGCAAGTGTGGTGCTACTTGTACCGCGATAAATTGGCTTTTGATCCGCATCAACCACTAAATTAAAACCACCCCCTGGGTGATCAGTTGTGTTGTTGTTATCAAATGCACTATTGCTATACCATAATAAAACTCCCGGTGAATATTGCTCTGCTTGTAAGCCGGCATCCACACCTCTGTGCGCACGTAGCTGTATATAGTAGTGGGCTGGTTTAGCATAAATATAACTACTCACGCGGCTAAAACCATTTAACGCTAAGTTAATACTTGGCTGCTCTGCGTTATTTTGCCAAATCACAGTATTGTTGTTTGTTATTTTTAAATCATCGGCTACAAAACCATAATACTGTGTGTTTGTATCGGTAATATACTCAATACTTAATGTAATGGTTTGTCCTGCATATTGTGTTAAATCAAACTCATGCATTAAAAAACCATTAGGTTGCTGCGCATCTGCATGTAAAAACGAATCACCAGTTATATACGGGCCTATATCGCCATAATAAGGATTTGTCTCGATTGTATAATTACCAGCTAAAGGAGTTTGATTTACCTTTACTTGTACAAGGTCATAATCGCGCTCAATACTGTAGTAAGCTAAAAAGCTAAGAGTCAGTGGTGTAGCCGCCTCAGGTAAGGTCACGGTTTGTGAGAGCGTGTGTGTTAGGTTGTTACCTGTACCAGAGTAAAATTGAAAATCACCTTCAACCGGGGTTTTAAATTTTTCTAGCTGCTGCGCAAGTGTCACTTTAATTTGGCTTTGCTGCTGAGAAAGTGAGCTAGTATAAACTAGCGACTGCTGAGGCTGGCTGTTCACTTCCTCCATGGTTAAATTAAGCTGGTTCACCCAATTGCCTTGGTATCTGTTTTGTAAATACTCAAGCGCCTGTGCACTAAACATAACGGGCTGTGAACCCCTAGGCCCACCAGCCCAGCTACCAGTAGACATTATTGACCAAGACGATACAGGCTCACCCACGGTATTTGACTGTAAATCGTACTCATCTGCTAAACCTAAGTCGTGACCAAATTCATGCGCAACGACACCTATGCTGGCATCTATTGGGTTTATCGTATAACCCGATAACTTAACGCTACTACCGGCAATACTGACAGGTTCACTGTTTTCATCAAATACGTAGTAGCGGTGAGACCAAATTGCATCAACGCCTAAATAGCCTCCACCGGATTCTTCACCAATACTGGAATGAAAAACCATAACATGGTCAATAATGCCGTTTGGCTCGTTGATAATGCCATCGCCGTCAATATCATCTAAATCTGTTAAATCATATTGCGTTAAGTCAATATCAAATTGTGCAGTGGCTTTTTCGACTGCTTCTTTTATCAGTGCGGGGGCATTTATATCGCGTGTGTTACCTACGCGCTCACCATAGGTTTTAGCATTACTATCTGCCCTAACCCACCCATATACTTGCCCACTAAAAGTTAAGCTAGCACCTGATGCGTCGTAATAATAATCGTATACGCTGCTAAGCGTTTCATTATTAGGGCCAATAAACCCACCCTCATTAAAAAGCAATTGTTGGTAATGCTCCTTTGTATAATTTTCGTAATACATGTCGGTATCATCATCAACTAGTTGATTGTCATCGTGCTTTAAATCAGGAAAATCAATTAAAATAGCCAGTACTTTGACCTCATTTAGCGCGTTGCTAGGGCTAGCCGTACTTGCATATTGCAGCTGCTTATTGGCTTGCTTAGCGCTTAAGCGGGCTTTCATGGTAGAAACAGGTTTTAACTGCGAAGGGTTAAGCCGTTCAGCATTCGCTAAGTAGCTTTCAACCGTTGGCTTGTTAGTGGTTTGTTGGGTATCAGCGCGTTTATTTAACCAATACTCTATTCTTTGTTTGTTAATAATACCTGGGTCATGCGCACTGGTATTTGCTGCGTTAAGATTTAGGCTGCAAAGAAATAAGCTAAGCCATATTATTTTTTTCACTGTATCTTCCCCAGATAAATTATTGCTCTATCATACCTAATATATGCATTAAGCACAGCGCTCAAATCACCTATTTACCCATTATGGTTACTCGGTAAAATTAGCATAATTTCTTCATATTTTTTATATAACTACAAATAGCGTGCAACTTTTTAGTATGAAAACAAATTAATTTGAAATTTTAATCCAAAACAGCCCTTTCAAGGTTGACATAAGCACGTAAAACCCTTAAAAATAACCCCATATAGAATTTTTAATCTAAAGCAGCATTTTGCTTTTTATAAAGTGACAATTATGAAAAAACAACTTCACCTTTTAATCGTACTCGTAGTGGTCTTAGTGATAAGCCCAGCGGGGATGTATTAAAAAGTGAAATTGCTTTTTAAAAACCCTCGCACTACGCGGGGGTTTTTTTATGCATAAACAGCGCACAGAGGAATGAGGATGAGCAAACAAGAATATAATGGTTCTGAACTAGTTGTTCAGGCATTAAAAGAGTTGAAGGTTAAGTATATATTTGGCTACCCAGGTGGTTCGGTTTTAGATTTATACGATGCACTTTTTCAACAAGAAGACATTGAACATATTTTAGTACGTCACGAACAAGCCGCAACCCATATGGCTGACGGTTATGCCCGAGCTACTGGCGAAGTTGGTGTTGTACTTGCTACCTCAGGCCCTGGCGCAACTAACTGTATTACAGGTATTGCTACCGCTTATATGGACTCAATTCCGATGGTGGTATTATCGGGGCAAGTACCTACTAGCTTAATTGGTGACGATGCATTCCAAGAAACTGACATTGTTGGCTGTTCTCGCCCGGTTGTAAAACATAGTTTTAACTGCAGAAGCGCTGAAGAAATTCCGGCTATTTTGGCAAAAGCGTTTTATATTGCAAGTACTGGCCGCCCAGGACCCGTTGTTGTTGAGCTACCGAAAGATATGCTTAACCCTGCTATTAAGTTTGAGTACAACTTCCCTAAAACAACAGAGCTTAGAACCTACAGCCCAAATACAAAGGGCCACTCTAAACAAATTCGCAAAGCGGTTACCGCAATTTTAGAAGCTAAAAAACTGGTTATATACTCAGGCGGCGGTATTATTTTATCTAACACCTCTGAGCAATTAACCCGCTTAGTTGAATCGCTAAATGCACCTATCACTAATACATTAATGGGCTTAGGCGGTATTTCGGGTATTCACCCAAATTACGTGGGTATGCTGGGTATGCACGGCACGCTTGAAGCCAATAAAGCCATGGCAAATGCCGATGTAATTTTAGCGCTGGGAGCGCGTTTTGATGATCGTGTAACCAATAATGTTAAAAAGTTTTGCCCTAATGCAACCATCGTTCACGTTGATGTAGACCCGACCTCTATTTCTAAAACGATTAAAGCACATATTCCGGTTGTGGGCTGTTTAGCCACTGTAATGGAGCAACTGCAAGCTGGCATAGATAAAAGTAGCATTCAAATTGATCGCAGTGCACAAGAGGATTGGTGGCGACAAATTATTAGCTGGCGCGAGCAAAAGTGCCTAAGCTACAACACCGATGGCGATAAAATAAAGCCTCAAGCTGTTATAGAAGCAGTGTATAAAGCCACTAATGGTGACGCATATGTAAGCTCTGATGTGGGTCAGCACCAAATGTTTGCAGCGCAATATTATCCATTTAAAAACCCTCGCCAATGGATCAATTCTGGGGGCTTAGGCACCATGGGCTTTGGCTTACCAGCAGCTATGGGTGTTAAGCTTGCCTTTCCTGATAAAGAGTCAGTGTGTGTAACCGGCGATGGCTCAATCCAAATGAATATTCAAGAGCTATCAACATGCTTACAGTACAACTTGGCTGTAAAAGTGGTTTCGCTAAATAACCGCTCACTAGGCATGGTTCGCCAATGGCAAGATATGATTTACGGCGGTCGCCATTCATCTTCATATATGGACTCATTACCTGACTTTGTAAAACTTGTTGAAAGCTATGGCCATGTAGGCATAAAGGTAGATACTTTAGATGAGCTACAACCTGCTATAGATAAAGCAATGAGCATTAACGACCGTTTGGTATTTTTAGATATTAACGTTGATGAAAAAGAACATGTATACCCAATGCAAATTAAACTAGGTGGCATTGATGAGATGTGGTTACGTAAAGGAGTAAAAGCATAATGCGTCGTATATTATCTATTTTATTAGAAAACGAACCGGGAGCCTTATCTCGCATTGTTGGGCTTTTTTCACAGCGCGCCTACAACATAGATAGCTTAACAGTGGGCACCACTGATGATGAGTCACTGTCACGTATCACTATTACCACTATGGGTGATGATAGAATCGTTGAGCAAATTACTAAACAAGTTAATAAATTAGTTGATGTACTTAAAATTATTGATTTGACCGAAATGAGTCACATCGAACGTGAATTATTACTTGTTAAAGTATTTGCCCAAGACGAAACCACCCGTGCAGCTGTTACACGTGTCGTAGATGTGTTCCAAGGTGCTATTTTAGATATGGGACGCCAAAGCTACAGCTTACAACTGGTAAGCAGCACAGACAAAATAGAATCGTTTTTAGACACCCTACGCCATGAAACCGACATTATTGAAGTGGTGCGCTCTGGTGCTGTAGGGATCGGCCGTGGTGACAAAGCGTTAAAAGCGTAATTAATTAAAGCTTAAGCGTTTAATATTAAATCCCTGCTAAGCAATTAGCAGGGATTTTTTATGCTAAGCCTTGCCTTACAACGCCCTGCATTAATACCTAATTAGGCATGTGAGAATAAGCTTAGGTAAGCTCACTACTTTAATGCAGGCAAAAAAAAAGAGCTAAATAGCTCTTTTTTAAAAAATTCTGTAAAGCGCCAATTAAGGGTTTACTTGGTCTTTAAGACCTTTACCTGCTTTAAAGCTTGGGATAGTTGCCGCTGCGATTTGGATCTCAGCACCCGTTTGTGGGTTACGGCCAGTACGTGCTGCACGTTCTTTAACTGAGAAAGTACCAAAACCTACTAATGCAACTGAATTACCTTCTTTTAAAGAAGAAGTTACAGCGCCAGTAAACGCGTCAAGTGCACGTGTAGCAGCAGCTTTAGAGATTTCTGCATCAGTAGCGATTTTTTCAACTAATTGAGCTTTATTCATTGTTAGATTCCTATTCGTTATTATTTTGCCTTCGCAAAACCTATCTTTATGCATTTTTAAGGAGTTAGCAACAGCAAATTGCATTTTTTGCTTAAATACTTCGAAAATGCGTAAAATTTTAATAATTCTCGGTAAAATACAGCGTGTTGGGTTAACTAAAACTTAATTTAAGTACACAAAAGGCACACTTTAAATAACACACTGCTCTATATTTTTTCGATAACTAAGGTCACTTCCCCAACCTCGACACCAAACTTAACAATAGACGTTCGGTTTATCAAGCGCGATTGTGTAACCAGGTACATCCAATCATCAAAATTCACCTCAAGCGTACTACCGTCATAGGGTAAGGCCACATTGTAGTTCCAATGAAACACACTGCCTGCGCTTTTACCGGTTGCAATGCCAAGTACATCATCAGCACGTCCCACTAAGCTATTATCGTCATTAAGGGTGACATACCAAATACGCTTTTGTGTTTCACCATCGTCATACACAAAGTCTTCCTCTATAACGCCCTCGTTACCTTCCCAGCGCGCATTCATAGTGACAACAAGTTTACGTGTGAGTTCGCCTTTATAATCTTGCACAACGCCGTATGCATTCAAATCGCCACTAAAAAATGCTTTAAAATCAAATTCTGGGTTGCTGCTATTGTAGTGCTCTACTTTTGGCGCGGAGCAGCTCACTAAAAATAATGCGGCCATTAAAATACATAGCTGTTTAAATTTATTTATATTGCGCATGTTAAATCCCTAATAATTGTTTTCTAAGTGCTGGCTCTGAGGTGTTTGGGCTTAGCCAAATAGCTAAAAACTGGTTGGCAAATTGCGAGTCACTAATTTCACCTAACTTTTTATCATTATGATAAAAAGTAGCCTGACCGCTTGGTGATGTTTGTAAGCTTAACGACTCGCCTTTTTTAATGTCTGGCCAAAGAGCGAGTAATTTATCAGCATACTTAGCTGATAAATCACTTTTACCTAAATGCTGCCATTGCTCTTTAGTGGCTTTAACAATGTCTTTTGCTGCAAAGTCTCGCAAATAGGTGAGCGTAAATTTAACGGGGTGCGCCCCCTGTTTGTAATTCCCTGAGCGGGTATATAACGTTGCATCGTAAACATCCCAAAATAAATATTCCATGCGCGCCTCGCCCACTTTTTTAAAGTCAGTTTGCTCTTCGCTAAAGCTCAATGGGGTAAAAAAAGTAGCCATAATCATTGCGGCCGTTATTGCACATATTTTTGCGGTGATATTCATACAAGCTCCTGTTATTGCTTGCTAAAATTTATAATCGCTTTAATTTTTTGGTTAATAATAAGAATTAATGTAAAGGCAGTAGCCCAAAGTGCGCCGTACAGAAGCCAAAACATCCACACAGGTGAATAAATACTAAGCACGCCAAATTGAGCGCCTGAATAATAACTAATTGGCGCAAAGGCTAAGCACACTAAATAGGCTTGCCAAAGTTTTAGATTAGTAATAAACACCATTGATGTGTTTAAGCAAAGCAATAATGCTGCCCATAGCAAGGCTAACCAAAGCGGAAAAGGAGATACTTTAAATTCCAAAAGGTTTAGCTGCACAGCAAGGTATTCACATAACAGCGCAATTGGTAAAGCTTTGACTAATAGAAGCGCGTCGAGCTTATGCTGCTTTGATAAAACAAACATAAGCACAACAATACCAGAGGTGTATAAAACAGATTGAGCTTCTAAAAACAGTGATAAAAACCACACTGTTTGAAAAAGCACAAAATTAATAATTAAGGGCAATTTCGTCATTTTGACTAGTAAAACGTGGTTTACGCGCCGTTAAATGAACGGTACTGGTTGCTCGCGTTCTAAAAGCGCCTTCGCAATAAGCAAAGTAAAATAACCATAATCTGTAAAAACGCTCATCAAACTTGTCACTGTCTAGGGTGTGCCAGTTATCAATAAAGCGTGTGCGCCAATCGGCTAGTGTTCTAGCATAATGCGCGCCTATGTCGCTTACAGTATGAATAACCATATCGGTATTGTTCTTAATTTGCTCGCTCATCTCATTAATTGAAGGCAAACAACCACCGGGGAAAATATACTGCTGAATAAAGTCAGAGTTTTTTAAATAATGTTGATAACGTTGATCGCCAATAGTGATCGCTTGGATAAGCATTGCACCGTCTTCTTTAAGCAAGCTATTACATTGCTTAAAAAAGCTTGGTAGGTATTCATGCCCTACTGCTTCTATCATCTCTATTGATACAAGCTTGTCGTATTGCCCTTCTAATAAACGATAATCAAGCTTGAGCAAAGTTATATTATTTTCAAGTCCTAACTGTTTAACCTTGTTTTCAACATAGACATATTGCTCATCAGAAATCGTTGTTGTGGTCACATGGCAGTTGTAATGTGTGGCTGCGTAAATCGCAAACGCCCCCCAGCCTGTGCCAATTTCAATAACTGAATCGCC
Organism: Pseudoalteromonas sp. P1-30; assembly: GCF_001400005.1. Taxonomy (NCBI): domain Bacteria; kingdom Pseudomonadati; phylum Pseudomonadota; class Gammaproteobacteria; order Alteromonadales; family Pseudoalteromonadaceae; genus Pseudoalteromonas; species Pseudoalteromonas sp. P1-30. The sequence continues at coordinate 505,211 of NZ_LKBC01000001.1, read as the reverse complement.
TTCGTTTATCTCTACCTGCTCACAAATTTGTTTCAGCTTATTTTGTTGAGCGTCCTCAAGAGAGGCGTCTTTTGATGGATAAACAGCGCAAGAGTAAAGCATTTCCTCGCTTAAAAATGACTCGTATAAATCGTTACCTAAATCGTAATGTGCAACGATATTCTTTTTCGACCCAGATTCTGAGTTGCTGTTTTTGAGATGGTTAAAACGGTGGGCTAAGCCACTAAAAAACGAGAATTTTTTTTCAAAAGCATCTAGTTGTTTTTGGTTAATGGCAAAAATTTCGATGAGTTTTGTCAGGTTATCACACGACCATTGCCCAAGAATGTAAGACTCACCAGCACCCACACTGCCAGATAGCGCAAATGCTTTATACATGGCAGTGTCGTTAACGGTAATCGTGGTTTTTAAGTCTGAATGTTGTTGACCAAATACTGTTGAGCGACTGTTCTCAACTAACACTATTTGGCCTGTTTCAATACTTGCAAAGGCTTTGGTGACTAGCTTTTTATATAAGTTTGTAAACCAACCTGTTTGCTCTTGGCAGTTTATACTCGAGACTTTTTCCATCTTAAACCCTTTATAATTGTATCGCTACCCGCAACTAAGCCTGTTTAACTATACTAAGGTTTTCCTGAATGACCTAAAAAAGGAACCCTTTTAATAAACAACTTAAGTGCTTGCACATAAATACCTTTGAAAATAGACAAAGTCATCGCAGGAAATTTTTTTAATAATTTATTAACTTCTTGCTTCGTTAACTGACTTCGCTTTAATCGTAAAGACGCGTCGAATAACAACTCATCCCCACGTTTATTTTCTATATGAATTAATGTGTTATCGGCTGTATGTTGTACTTGCCAATGGTAGTCCATATCTAAATTCATAAAGGGTGATACGGAGAAAGCCTTCTTAAAGTTCACTTTTTTTTGTAAGGGCACCAAATAATAATGGCGCTCATTCCACGGCGTATTGCTTACCTCAGCCACCATATATTTAAAGTTATCGGTGCTATTACCGTAAAAGTAAAAATTTACAGGGCTGAAATAAATGCCCATACACCTAAGTTGGCCAAGCATATAAATATGCGAAAACGTCTCTTTAACGCCTAGTTTTTCTATTTGGCACTGTGCACGTTCAATAATACTTAATGGCTCTGAGTTTGGCAGTGTGTTTAAATAATCGGCTTGATTAAAACGCAGTGCTTTAAACCCAAAAGTACCTAACATAGGGTGAATGTTATTAAGCAATAACGGATTTTTTAAATCTACCCACATCATATAAAGCGGGTATTTAAACTGATGGTTTTTTACCGCAAAGCGCCGATGCCTTACATCGCCTAAGTATACAGCGCTATTCAAATTCAACACCTAATTGCTTAGCCACATCTACCCCACTGCGAACACCATCTTCATGAAAACCGTTATACCAATAAGCACCACAAAAATAGCTATTATTTTGGCCATCAACAGTGTGCTTGAGTTTTTGTGCGGCAATGGATGATTCGTTAAAAACAGGGTGATGATAAGTAAACTCACGTAATATATTTGCTTTGTTAATCCCTTCTAAGTGATTAAGGGTTACACAAAATTGTGTATCTGAGTCAATACCTTGCAGTATATTCATTTGGTATGTAACAACCGCTGCTTTGTCGGTGTTTTCGTTTAGTAAGTAATTCCAGCTAGCCCAGGCAGCTTTTCTATCTGGCAGTAAACTAGTATCTGTATGCAATACTACCGAATTTTCGGTATAAGGAATTGCACCTAATACAGCGTGTTCTTGCTCAGTAGCATCACCAAGTAATGCAAGGGCTTGATCTGAGTGACACGCAAATACCACTTTATCAAATTCAGCTTGTTCGCCATTTTCAAGAGTAATAATTACTTTATTATCTACACGCGTAACCGTCTCAATGTCGGTATTTAGTTTTATCCGCTCTGCAAAACCTTTAATAAGCGGCTTAATGTATTGCTTAGACCCACCAGGGATTACATACCACTGCGGCCTGTTTGTAACATCAAGTAAGCCATGGTTGTAAAAAAAGTTTACAAAAAACTCAACCCCTACATTTTGCATCTCTTTGATGCTGGTTGACCAAATTGCCGCCCCCATAGGTAAAATGTAATGGTATTTAAAAAAGTCATTAAAGCCGTGCGTATCTAATAACTGACCCAGCGTTTGATCTTTAGGGTAGTTTTGCTCGCTGTGCATTGCTTTACATAATTTATTAAACTTAACTATATCGCTTAACAAGCGCCAAAACTTAGGCCTAAATATATTTCTTTTTTGAGCAAATAAGCTGGCAAAGGTGTGTCCGTTGTACTCAAAACCACTTGCTTGATTATGAACACTAAAGCTCATTTGTGTTTCTTGTCTGTCTACGCCAATGCGCGCGAGTAGTTTTTCAAAGTACGGGTAAGTGCGGTCATTAAATACTATAAAGCCCGTGTCTATTGCGCGTTTAACCCCTGCATCAGATATCTCTACTGTCGCGGTATGACCACCAATGTAATCGTTTTTTTCAAATACAGTAATATCGTAATGCTTATGCAGTAAATGAGCACAGGTTAAACCCGATACGCCAGAACCTATTATTGCTATTTTTTTCAACGGGCTAATCCTTTTGCTAAACGTAACCAAAGTGGTAACGGTAAAATACGTAATGCTTTTAAAATAAGCGTAAACCGATAAGGAAAATGAACTTCTTTACGGCGTTTATTGATCCCCTTAATCATATAATCGGCGGCCTCTGTTGCAGTAACAGCCATAGGCATTGGGAAATCGTTTTTATCAGTAAGGGGGGTTTTAACAAAACCAGGGTGCACCAACGTAACATCAACATCGTTTAAGTCGATTGCTAAGCTTTTCGCTAAATAGCTTACTCCGGCTTTAGATGCGCCATAAGCCTCAGAGCGTGGCAGAGGTAAATACGTAACGCTTGAGCTAACAAGCACAAGTTGTCCGCCCGCACTAATTTTTGGTAATAGTGCCTCTAGGCAGTAGCCCATGGCCAGCAGGTTTACTGAAATAACTCGCTCAAACAAAGCGCTGTCAAAGTTACGGGCATCATCTACATACTCGCAGTTACCAGCGTTAAGAATAACCTTATCAAAAGCACTAAACCCCAGGGTTGCTTGCTTTATGTCTTTAAGGTCTGTGGCATCAAACTGACACGCTTTAATGTTGGTGTGTTTTTCAAGCTCAGCTAACTTTTCAAGGTTTCTACCGCAAGCAATTACCGTGTTGCCTTGCTGAGCGTACTTTATTGCAAGCTGCTCGCCAATACCTGAGGTTGCACCTGTAATTAAAATATTCATCGCTACCCTGCTCGTTTATCTATGTAATTTATAACGCCACCCAAAATGGGAATATGCTTGTATAGCATTTCACCGACATTAAAATAGTCGCGGTGGTTAATAATTTTACCTTCTTTAAACACCAACTTACTGTGCCCTTCTACCGATATAGTTTTGCCAGAAGCCAGTTTTGGGTGGGCGTAATGCATAGTCCAATACAAAAATGCTTTATCATCACGCTCGTAGGTGTCGCTAATATCAAACTGACAATGCTTAACATTACTATATAGATTAGAAAAATATCGGGTAAGCTCGCTTAGCCCGTGTATTTCGTGCATTGGGTCTTTAAATTTAATTTGCTCGCTGTAAATATCATTAAGCAAATGCAGGTTTGATTTATCGAGTTGTTGATATATTTCTACAAATTTTGCTACCGGTAATGCTGTTTCCATATCACCCCTTAAATGCAGCTATTGCACGCTCGCGAGCTGCTTTATGATCTACGATTGCCGGCCAGTAACATTGCTTATCAGCCCCTATTGACGCTAAATAAGCATGAGGAAAATGAATATATTTATCTGGCACTTTTTCAAGCTCTGGTAAATATCTACGTATAAATTTACCATTAGGATCAAAGCGCTCACTTTGAGTGATAGGATTAAATACGCGAAAATAAGGCTGCGCGTCACAGCCAGTGCTTGCAGCCCACTGCCAGCCGCCATTATTAGAGGCTAAATCGCCATCAATAAGGTGCTGCATAAAAAACTGCTCGCCTTCACGCCAATCAATTAATAAATGTTTGGTCAAAAAGCTGGCGACCACCATTCTTAAACGGTTATGCATCCAGCCGGTTTGAACTAACTGTCTCATCGCTGCATCAACGAGTGGGTAACCTGTTTTCCCCTCGCACCAGGCTTTAAACTCAGCCTCGTTTTTACGCCATTTAACGCCATTGTACTTTTCGTTAAAGTTATCACCACGAGAAAGCTTAGGAAATTGCGCAATTAAATGACGATAAAATTCGCGCCAAATAAGCTCGTTTACCCAAGTAAACGTTTTACTTTTAGATGTTGTTAAAATATCTGGGTAGCGGTTTTGAATATTAACCAGTAACTGCTTAGGGCTTATAATACCCAGAGCTAAATAAGGGCTTAAACCCGATGTGCCTTTAATACTGGGTATATCACGCTGTTCGTCGTAGCTACTTAATTTGTCGCAAATAAAATTATCAACAATGGTTGCTAAGCTTTCATCATCAACTGGCCATTTTTCTGAGCTGCCATCGCTTTTAATGGCCTGTGCGTTGTTATTTATCGGCTGTTTTTTTAAAGGCCACGGTAATAAGCTAAAGTGAGTATCTTGGTGTTGTTTAAGCCACTGTTTTTTAAATGGCGTAAACACTTTGTACATTTCGTTACTTTGGTTTTTAACACTGCCTACAGGCGCTATTACATCTCCCTCATAGAGGGTAAACGTAATATTTTTATCATCACACTTTGCAAGTATTTGCGCATCACGATTTACTTCATTTAACTCATACTCTTTATTGGCAATTACATGTTTTACCTGATGTTTATCGCAAAATGATAAAAGCGCACTTTCACAATCGTCAAAGTAAGGGGCGTCAATAATATGCAGCTCTATTGCGTACTGTGCTAGCTGCTCGCGTATATAATTGAGGCGTCTTTTTAGTAAATCTATTTGAATGGGAGCGGCGTTGTGTTGTTGCCATTGCTTTTCGCAGATAAAAAAAATGGCCTGTTTAGCGCCATTATTTAGCGCTTCAATAAGCGCTTCGTTAGAAAAAAGGCGCAAATCGCGCCTAAACCAAAAAAGTGTATTCATTATATGCCGTAACGTAATTTTAGTTCATTAGGGTAAGGATTAAAAAACACCTGCTTTTCTAGGTATTCATTAGGATGTACTTTTAAGTGATGTTTTAACAAAGTAAGCGGTACGTACAAAGGCACTAAACCTTGACGGTATTCATCGATGGCATCGCGTAGCTCTTGCTTTTCAACCTTAGATAAGTCTTTTTTAAAGTAGCCCTGCAAGTGCATTAACGCGTTGCAGTTATTCCTGCGTGATGCAGGCTTTTTAAGGCCGTTCATTAACCCAAGAATGTACTCATCTGCTAAAGCGTTAATATCATCACCTTTATAAGTACCAAGTAGATTACCTAAGTCGCGGTAAGCTTGATAATTATGAGCCATTAATAAGTACTTATATTGCGAATGAAACTGGGTAAGCTTATGCACTGTTAGCGGCTCAGAAGCTAATAACTGCCACTGTTTGTAAGCGTACACGCGCATTACAAAGTTTTCGCGTAAATGCATGTCGTTTAAGCGGCCGTTTTCTTCACATGGCAGTAATGGATTGTGCTTCATTATTTGCTCAGCAAAAAAACCAACGCCTTCGGAGGTATTGCCAGTGCCCGCTTCGTTATAAATTTTAATTCTTTCCATACCGCAGCTTGGGCTTTTCGCACAAAAAACAAAACCACTTAGGTTTTTAGCTTGCTCTGTGGCTACTTTTTTACCGTATTCAGTTAGCTTAGGCCCAACATCGCCAGTGCCATCTGGGCGACATACTTTTATTGTATCGCCTACGCGTACTTGGCGTATGGTTGGCCTAGGAATAGGTAACCCTACGGCTACCTCTGGGCAAAAACGCGTGTACTCTACATGTTTTCCAAGTTCATCCATACAAAAGTTAGACTTTTTATGGCCTGTATCAAAACGTACTTTTTCGCCTGCTAAGCAGGCGCTAATACCTATTTTTATTGTGTCTGTTTGCATAAATTCTCTTAATAAATCAAGTTACCTATAGGATTAAGTAACTTACTGAGCCCTTTATTAAAATGTAGCGCACTACTGACTACTGTAAAGCATAAACAGCCATCTTTTGTAAGTGGGGTGTGCTGATGAGAGCCATCTTGCCAAATAAAGTCTCCTGGCACGTAACTGCCCTCTTCATCACTAAACTCACCATCAAGTAGCAAGGTTACTTCAAAACCAGTATGAGTATGCTCGGGGATTTCGCCCCCTGCGCCAATATGTAAAAGGCTTGAGCGCAATGGGCCATCATCAATAGCAACGCGAGAGCGAGCAAGCTTACCCACTTGCGTAAAACGCCCATGCGAAATGCGTGTTAAGGCGCGTGGTAATTCGTAGTTATGCTCGTTAACTTGTACGGTTACCGGCTCAACTTCGTAAACTTCATCAATGCTAGCATCGGCGGTTATCAAATCTAGCAGGTCGGCGTCAAAATCTGGTGCTTGTAAGTCGTTACTTAAATTTAATGCATCAGGGGCGTGTGGCGTCTCGCTAAATACATCCTTTGCATTAGCGGCTTCAAGTTTTGCCACTTTTGCTTGGCAAACTGGGCACATATCAACGTGTATAGATACCGCAACGCTTAACGATGCAGGTAATTGCGCTGAACAATATTGTGCTAGTAAAGATTCACTAGGGTGATGTTTAATCATGCTGATCTCCCATTTCATTACGTAATTTTTGCAAGGCTAAACGCAATCGTGATTTTACCGTGCCTACTGGAATATTTAATTGTTGAGCAAGTTGCTCTTGCGACATATCTTGGAAATAAACACCTCTAACTACCTCTCGCTGTGCGGTTGGTAGTTTGTCTAGGTAACGCTTAATTTGTTGATCTTCCAAGTGGTCGCTAAATTCAAGTGTTGTATCTTGAGATTCGTTAATAAGTGGCCAAATATCTTCGCTTATATTTTCTTCTTTATTACTTTTCATTTTACGAAGCATATCAAATGAGGCATTACGCATTACGGTATATACCCAAGTCGTCGCAGCCCCTTTATCGCTGTGATACAAATGCGCTTTACGCCACACTGAGGTTAGTGTTTCTTGTACAAGCTCCATTGCTTGTGCCTCAGAGCCAAATTGCTTAATTCCAAAGCGTTTAATTTTTGGCGAAAAATATTCAAATAAGTAAGCAAACGCTCTTTTGTCTCGCGAAGTAGCTACATCAAGCAGAGCTTGCATAAGCTCTGCACTTGGCGTTTCTGGCATGGCAGTATATTTACCTGTATTAGGTTCACAACGTGGTGAGGGTTGTTGACTTACCATAATAATTAATCCCGTGTATGCTTTTGTATATATCTATACGCCAAGCAATTAAACGCAGATCACATTATTTTAGGCAAATTCATTGTTAATCACAGTATGGAGGAAGTTTAGTAAGTTAGCAAAGTTACTTTCGAACGCAAGTTGCTGTTTTTTATCGATAGATATAGGTAACAGTTCAAGCCAGCGCGCAGCTACCCAGGCTAAATTATCAAACTTGGTTTGCCTATATAAACTAGAAAGCTCTTTATTGTTTAAAAATATGTCCTGCAAAGAATCAGACAAACGTTGATTATCAGCCGAAATCTCACTGTGTGAGTCATTGTACCAATACGGCGTATTGCAATCGCTTAATAAGCCATGGCGCAATTCACTTTCATCTTGGTATACGTCATTTATTTGCACGCTTTTAGCAGCGTACACATCAATGAGTAGCATATTGCTAGGGTCTTGATCAAAGTCGATAATATCGACCAAACAGCCCTGAGCGCTAATATTAAATGGCGTGTCGTGCTGGTAGGTGCACAGTACAAAACCGACATTATTTTGTAGTGCGGTTTTTACCATGTTTAAATACCTAGGCTCAAATATACGCAAACGCGTATAGCCTTCTGGTAACACAAATATTGGTAATGGGAAAATCGCACGTTTCATAAAGTCTACTTCTTTAAATTACACTGCCTTTATTTACGTGCGCTTTTACTAAGTCGATCAGCTTACTCAAATCGAATTATTTACCTATAAATTAAAAGTTGATCCAACTTCCCATACTTTTTATTACTTGAACCATATAGTAAACACTAATCATGCTTACAACAGGCGCCAACATAAGTGCAAATAATCCTAATTCGTTACTCATCGTCTTATCCTTTTACACTTATTTAGCTTTAATTTGCGTAGTTACCGGCATTGTAGACTGTGTGGTAACGTCAGCTTGTTCTTGCGCTTGATTTACAAATTGCTCAAGTACTGCCTGGGCATCAAAACTAAGGCTCTGCGAAATTGATTGTTCAAGTTCTGCCGTTGCTTGATTAATATAGCTTGTTACGTTTTGCGTTATAATATCAGTTACATCTAGGTCCACTTCACTCGCATGTACTTGCGAAGAACCTAATACTAATAAACTTGCCATAGCGATTTTAATTGAATGTTTCATAATGGTATTCCTTGTTGTGTATATTGTTTAGACGCAATAACATAATCAAGGGTTGTGCCAACAGAAAAATAAAAATTAAATCATTGATATATAAAGACTATATCAAAAACCATACAACAACGCAGCATTCAGGCTTGGTTAATTTAACTAACCTTTTTAATTTTTTGACTAACTATTAGTAAATATTTTTAGTTCACTATTTGCAGTTTAAAACAACGACTACCATTACTTTTTATTTTGTGTATCGGGTTTAACTTTTTTACCTAACCGATAAGCATCAACCATACTTAGTAACCAAATGACCACCATTAAAGGAAGATATTTATATTCCCCAAGCTGAGCACATTCACCTGATGGATTACGGGCAGCTTGTAAAATGCCTGAAGCCGTCATCGGAATTTTACCTGCTAAAATTTCATTTGCGCTACATTGCGCTATAGCCAAAATATCACCTAATGTCATAAACAAAAGTAGCGTGAATACACCTGCAAAAATACAGCCTATTAAATGCTTTTTAAGCGAAAAGTGCCCTGCCCCAGGATACACAATGGCAGTAAGTAAAACGGCTTTGAGCTCTTTTTTCATGATAAACGTGCCTTAATTAATTGAGACTATACGACCACACTATACCCGATTAATTCCCTTTAAAATCAATAAAAGTACGGTGACTAATTTACAGTAACAATGCTGACATTGAAACATTGAGCGTACACCTGTACACTCAAGTTTAATTAATAAGTGGTAGGACTAGTATGACTATAGAGGCACCCTATTCTCGCAAAGAAGAAAAACTCAATGTATTAAGCCATGCACTGGGTATCTTTTTTGCTGTGTTTGTAATGTGGGATTTATTTAAACAAGCCACCAGCGTAAAAGCTTATATTAGCACCGCTGTATATGGGGCTAGTTTATTTGTATTGTTTTTATCATCCACACTTTATCACGCCAGTGTACAGCCAAAATTACGTGCTTTTTATAAAAAGTGCGATCACTGCGCTATTTACGTATTAATAGCGGGTACGTACACCCCATTTTTATTGCTATCTCTTAATGGATTGTGGTCTTGGGGGACACTGAGTTTTATTTGGGCAGTCGCGCTTGGTGGCGTTGCTTATAAAGTGCTGGTTAAAAATGGTAATAAAAAAGTCTCGCTGGCTACCTACTTACTTATGGGCTGGTTTGCCCTTGCGATTGTATACCCACTTTATTTAAATATTGATGTAAAAGCACTGTACTGGTTACTGGCCGGTGGCATTTTTTATAGCTTAGGAACAATATTTTATAGCGCTAAAAGCACTCAATTTAGCCACGCAATTTGGCACCTCTTTGTAATAGCTGGGTGTGTTTGCCACTACATTTCAATTACTAATTACGTGTATTAATACATGTAATTAGTAATTTACTGCCACGCACATAAACCTCAATAATTTGGCTACCCTTCTATATAAAAGCGCGATAAAAGCGCGTTGTAGCTTAAGCGATATCACCGCCTTAATTTAAGACGCTGTTATTTACGGCTTTGACTATAAGCCTATCACTTTACCTTACTCGCCTAGTTAACTAGCTCGATAAACAGCGTGTAACATTTTCGGTACTCTTATCCATTTTTTACCCATTTTATTCAATTACTCTTTTCCTAGTTTAAAAATAAATGCATTAAAATAAGTGACATAGCTTCATATTTTAAATGTAACGCTATGGCATATCTATTGCTCCTTCAATATAAATGGTCAGTAAAACCTTGGCCAAGCAAATACGTTAAAGGAGATACAAAGTGGGCGCATTACAAGCTGACTCTACAATTGAGGCAAGTGCTACATTAGTAAGTTGCTATTTATACTCAATATTTTACAACCACACTCACTTTTACGTCTATTCCCGCCAAGCAAAGAGGTAGGTAACTCGCATTGCTGCGTTATATGCCATTAAGCTCTTTGTGATACATGCAGTTAATCCAACTTAAACTTTACGTTAAAGGAGACGTTGATATGCCAACTAACCAATTTACGATGCAAGACCCTAGAAGCCAATATCAAATGGGACGAACCGAAAAAGACAGTGATCAACCAGACCCAGGCCTAGATGAAATTTTAAAACCCAAAGCAGATCACGGCGAAGATACCTATGTAGGTAGCGACAGATTAAAGGGCCGCAAGGCGTTGATCACTGGGGGCGACTCGGGCATTGGCAGAGCGGTTGCCATTGCATTTGCCAGAGAAGGTGCCGATGTGGTTATTAATTACTTAGCCAGCGAAGAAGCCGATGCGAAAGAAACACTCGATATTTTAAAAGCCACCGGTAACAAAGCATGGGGAATTGCAGGCGATATCTCTGATGAGAGTTTTTGTAACGACCTTGTGGCGCAAAGCGTTGAAAGCTTAGGCTCAATCGACATATTAGTGAATAATGCGGGTAAGCAACAGTTTGTTGCAGAGTTAGACGATTTATCTACCGAGCAATTTTGCCAAACATATGCAACAAATGTATTTGCTATGTTTTGGATAACAAAAGCGGCGGTAAAACATATGCCACCGGGCGCTAGTATTATTAATACAACCTCTATCCAATGTTATCAACCCTCTGCTGGGCTTCTTGATTACGCATCGACTAAAGGCGCAATAACAAGCTTTACTAAAAGCTTAGCAAAAATGGTGATTGATAAAGGCATTCGGGTTAATGGGGTTGCTCCTGGGCCAATTTGGACCCCGCTTCAACAAAGTGGCGGCCAACCGGCTAAAAAACTACCTGAATTTGGTGATAACGTACCATTAGGCAGGCCAGGACAGCCTGCTGAACTAGCACCCACCTATGTATACTTAGCATCGCAAGAGTCAAGTTACATTACCGCTGAAATAATGGGTGTTACAGGTGGGCAGCATCTACCTTAATCATGCTGGTTCACTCATATTAGTTAATCTTAGCTTATTGATTTTATAAAATAATAGCGGCGTATTTACGCCGCTATTATTACCTAGCCTTTTTTCAATTATACCTAAATAAGCCCCACTAAGTATTGGTGAGGCTCTGGTTAACAGCACCTTAGCTTGGTACTAAAACCTGTGTTCATACAGCACTATTTAGCTCAGTGTGAGCAAGAGTGCGCCGAGTTAGACACGCATAAATTAACTGCATAAATAACTTAAGCCGATTAAGTGTTATCTTTTTTAGCACGTATACCGCGAATGAACTCTTCTAAATAAGGCGTAAATTCTAGCGCAAGTGCTATAAATAGCACCGTTGCCAAGTAAGTTATTGGTAAAGGAGAGTCTTTTAATTGCAGCGTAAAGTCAGGAGGAAAGCCGCCAGGTGTAAATAAAGCGGTAAATTGCTCCCAATGGCGCGCAATAATTAATACCAAAGCTAATAGGGGTATCATTTCTAAAAAACTGTGTATATGTTGCTCTACCGGCCCTACCCTTCGCTTACTTACTGCATAAGTTACATCCCACATTGCTGTAAGCTCATGCAGAAAAAACAACACAATACAAATGGCAATAATCAAACTATTAACTTCAAATATTAAAACGAGGATTAACGGAATGCCCACTTCGGCAAACATTAATAAATGAATAAATGACTCTTTAGCACCGCTGGTTGTAGAAATATTACTACGTCGATGACAAAACCAATCAGCAATGCCAGCAGCAAGCCATACAGGGATCACAAAATACATCAAAATCAATAAAGTTGGGTCAGTCATAGTTTGTTAGTCCTTAATATTTGGTTTTAATAACCCTCATGCTTAAAACTAAATATTTACACTTCATCAGCTTCTTCATTTATCACTAGCGATGTGAAAAAACGTATTTTTCAAATAATTTATCAGTCACTTTTAAGATGGCTTTAGGATTACTTACGTTTTTACCTTAATGTAAATGAGATACCATTTTTAAACGCGCCCTTGAGCGAGCATTTGGTATGCTCAATATCTATTTACAACTAATAAGTAGTTCAAGTGTTATGCCAAATCTCGACGCTTAATTGATTTAATGCCATTTTAGCTAATAGATAGGTGTAGAGGTGTTTTTTACTTTGCCGAATATATTTTTGTTGTGTAAGAAATAGAAAATATATCGCTTATCATTGTAAGTTTTTCATTCACAAAGCTAGATAAGGAGGTTGTGTTAAAGGCTGAATAACCCTATTTTTTGTAGATTTACGCTAGCTAATAACAAAAAAAGTAAGCCGCACACTTGTAATAAATCAGCCTTTAAAAGCTCTTTTACGACAATACGTTCACTACTGCCATCTACACTCGCGCATATTTACTTTGCCGTTTTTAAAGCTAACCCCTTCTAATAATAGCTTTTGGCGCTGCTCTTGGTATTTATCACTGCCTGCAGGAAATGATATTTTACCCTGGCTGTTTACTACTCTGTGCCACGGTATAACAGAATCATCTGGCATTTGCTTTAAAAGGCGTCCTACCAAGCGTGAATTTTGCGGATAACCGGCAAGCGTTGCTACTTGCCCGTAGCTTGCAACAAAACCTGCAGGTATATTTGCAATAATGGTGTAGATGAGGGTTTCTTTATCAATATTATCGGTCATTGACGTACGCCTCACTGAGTACTTTAAATTGCTCCCAAATAGAGCGCGCAACAGGGCCATGGTGTATTGCATCACGCCTAAATGCACGTACTTCTATACCAAACTCATCTTCTCTGTCGTTTATCTGTATTTGCTGCAACAGCCCTGCTTCTATTTCAGGGGCGCAATAGTCTATGTTCATCATTGCCCAGCCGGCACCAGCAAGCAAAAACGACTTTAAATTGGTTACATCGTCAATCTTCATTAAGGCAGAGCCTTTTGAGTAAGAAAGCTTGTCGCTGTCTATGCTTAAGTCACTTTCAAACATAGCCAAACACGGGTAATTTTGTAGCTCGTTAAAGGTCATGTACTTAGGAAACGCTTTAGTAGATGCAATAATTCCAATATTTAATTTACCAATAGGTAGGCTCTCTAAGTGCCCTGTTGCATGAAATAAGTCAAACCAGGGGCCTATGCCTAACTCCACTTGCCCACTATTTACTTGCTCTAAAGAGACAAAGCGTTTGCCACTGGTTAAATTAAACTCTGTACGCTTAAATAGTCTAAAAGTATTACTTATGATCTCGTTATAACTGTCTTTTTGACAAATTTGCTCATAGCAAATTCGATATTGTGGCTCGTTACCCAGTGCAAGCTCTTTAGCAAGCTGTGCTAGCTCATCATTTGCATGCAACAATTGTTGTGCTTCACGGTGAAAAACACGCCCTTTTTCAGTTAACTGTAATCGGTACTTACTTCTATCGAGTAGTTCAAAGCCAATTTTTGCCTCTAAGTTTTTAATTGCTAAGGTAAGCGCTGGTTGAGTTTTATGTAATTTAAGCGCCGCGCCACTTAAACTTGCACTTTGTACAATGGCATCTAAAATTTGTAATTGATTCAGCTTCATACTGCGCTCAACATGATCATAAATAAAACTTATTATGTTTCTAAAATTTAATGAATTTTATTTTATATGGTTGCGGCGTATCCTGCACTTAATTATTTTGCCCATCATTGCCACGGAGAAGACATGAAACTCTTTCGTCTATGTATACTTACTACGACTTTACTTACCTTAATGGCCTGTTCAGAGCCAGAAAAGCAAGTAAAAGAAGAGCCCATTAGGCCTGTAAAGTTATTCAATATAGGACATGATTCGCAAACAAATGTGCGCAGTTTTCCTGCTGAAGTGGTTGCTAACCAAGGCTCGTACTTAGCATTTAGAGTTAATGGTGAACTGGTAGAGTTTCCGGTATTAGCAGGTGAAGAAGTTGAAAAAGGACAACTTTTAGCAAAGCTTGACCCAGAAGACTTTCAATTACAATACGATGATAGAAAAGCCCGTTATGAGCTTGCTAAATCACAACTTAGCCGCATTGAACAATTACTTGAAAAAAGAATCGCGAGTCAATCAGAGTACGATGAAGCATTAGCTAATATGCAAGTGGCAGAGTCTGCCTTTAAAATTGCCGAAACCAACCTAGAGTACAGCGAACTGCGCGCCCCATTTGCAGGGACTGTAGCCAAAGTATTTGTTAAAAACTTTGAAAACATTCAAGCCAAGCAAAACATTTTACGCCTAGAAACCCGCGATTTAATGGATGTAGAAATCCAAGTTCCTGAAAAAATAATAGCGCGCATTAAAAAAGGCAGCGACTACCACCCTACCGTTGTGTTTGACGGTTATGATGATAAAGAGTACACCCTTGATTTAAAAGAGTGGGATACGCAGGCCGATCCTACTACGCTTACCTACAAAGTTGTTTTTTCGCTACCAGTGCCTAAAGACTTTAACCTACTTGCAGGGATGACGGGCCGTGTATTTATCGATTTATCAAAAGTAACCAGCTCGCAAGTGGCTTACACTATTTTACCGGTAGAGTCGGTTTTTTCTGAAGCTAAAGAAAGCGTGTCAGATAACGCCTATGTGTGGATATATAACCCAGAAACCGGTGTTGTTAATAAACAAGCCGTTAAAGTGGGCCAAGTACACCGCGACGGCATTGAAGTGCTAAGCGGTATTAAAGAAGGCCAAATTGTCGTCTCTGCTGGCGTGCACTCATTAGATGAAGGCATGAAAGTACGTCCATGGAATAAAGAGCGAGGCTTATAATTATGAGCTTTGCGCAACTCTCCATAGAGAAAAAAGTAATTAGCTGGATGTTTGCACTACTGCTGTTAATTGGCGGGAGTGTGTCGTACTTTGATTTAGGCCAACTAGAAGACCCAGAGTTTACGCTTAAAACCGCCATGGTTATAACTATGTATCCGGGTGCATCGCCACAACAAGTAGAGGAAGAAGTCACCTTTCCTATCGAAAATGCGATTCAGCAACTCCCCTACGTAGATTATGTAACCTCTATTTCATCAAATGGTAAGTCGCAAATATCGGTAGAAATGAAAAGTACCTACCGAAAAGAACAGCTGCGCCAAATTTGGGATGAAATGCGCCGTAAAATTAACGACTTAGCGCCTTCACTCCCAAGTGGCGTTTACCCAAGCACCATTTTAGATGACTTTGGTGATGTATACGGCGTTATGTATGCGGTTACCGGCGATGGCTACTCTTATGATGAACTTAAAGATTACACCGATTACTTAAAGCGTGAACTCGTACTCGTTAAAGGTGTGAGTAAAGTGACCATTGCTGGTGAGCAACAGCCTCAAGTAATGGTTGAAGTGTCTACCCGTAAATTAGCGCAGCTCGGTATTGCCCCAAGCCATATTTTTGGTTTACTGCAATCGCAAAATACAGTCTCTAACGCAGGTAAAATTAGAGTGGGTGATGAGTCTATACGCTTTCACCCAACCGGCGAATTTAAAGATGTTAAAGAGCTCGAAACCCTACTTATATCAAAACCCGGTGCTAGCGAGCTTATTTACTTAGGTGATGTAGCCAAAGTATTTAGAGAATACGCAGAAGTACCCAGCAATGTTATTCGCTACAACTCAGAACAAGCGCTTTTAATTGGCGTCTCGTTTATGAACAGCGTGAACGTAGTAGATGTAGGTAAACGTATTGACGAGCACTTAGCAGAGCTTGAATACCAGCGCCCACATGGCATACATGTAGAATCGGTGTATAACCAACCTAAAGAAGTAGAAAAATCGGTAGATGGCTTTATTGTCAGCCTAGTAGAGGCGATTGCCATTGTAATCGTGGTACTGCTTATATTTATGGGGTTAAAAAGTGGTATTTTAATTGGCGGTATTTTATTACTCACCGTTTTAGGCACCTTTATATTTATGAAGTTGTTCGCCATAGACCTGCAACGTATTTCTCTGGGTGCGCTTATTATTGCCCTTGGTATGCTGGTAGATAACGCCATAGTAGTAACCGAAGGCATATTAATAAATTTAAAGCGTGGCCAAACTAAGTTAAAAGCTGCGGTTAATATTGTAGAGCAAACTAAATGGCCGCTACTAGGCGCTACAGTTATTGGTATTACTGCGTTTGCCCCTATTGGCTTAAGCTCTGATGCGACCGGTGAATTTGCGGGTAGCTTATTTTGGGTGTTGTTTATATCGCTCTTACTAAGCTGGATCACCGCCATTACGCTTACGCCATTTTTTGCAAATTTAATGTTTAAACAAGATGAGTTTAAAAAAGCTAAAAATGCTGAGGGCGAAGAGGAAGATGACGACCCATATCAAGGCTTTATTTTTACCGGCTATAAAGCACTTTTAGATATATCTATGCATTATCGTAAAACCACGCTTGTGCTTATGGTCGTGCTCCTTTGCTCGGCTGTGGTTGGTTTTGGTGCGGTTAAACAATCGTTTTTCCCAGCCTCTAACACCCCTATGTTTTATGTAGATTACTGGCAGCAACAAGGCTCCGACATAAGAGCAACGCTAGAGGGGATTAAAAAGCTTGAAAACTACCTTCAAAAAGAAGAGCTAGTTGAAGAAATAACTAGTACTACAGGCCAAGGTGCTCCACGCTTTATGCTTACTTATGCACCGCAAAAGTCGTACTCGTCATACGGGCAGCTCATTATTAGAGTAAAAAACCGCGAGGCGGTGGCTGTAGTAATGCAAAAAGTGCGTGAATACTCGCAAAATACACCGCTTTCAGCTGAGCTTAAAATTAAGCCCATGGAAATTGGCCCCTCAACCGATGCTAAAATTGAAGCACGCTTTACAGGCCCTGATCCGGTAATACTTAGACAATTAGCCGCCCAGGCTGAAGAAGTGATCGCACAGGACGACGGCGCTTATAATATTCGTGATGATTGGCGCGCACGCACTAAAATGATTCGCCCACAATTTAACGAACAAAAAGCGCGCCGTTTAGGCATTAGCAAATCTGACCTTGATGATGTACTGCTTACTAGCCTTTCTGGCAAGCAAGTGGGTGTATATCGTGATGGTACGCAACTTCTGCCAATTATTGCTCGCTCGCCGGCAAATGAGCGCCTAAATGTAGAAAGCGTTCACGATTTACAAATATACAGCCCAGTATTGGGTGTATTTGTGCCAGTAACACAAGTGGTTGACGAATTTGTGGTTGAATGGGAAGACAGCCTAATTATGCGCCGCGACCGAAAGCGCACAATAACGGTAATGGCCGATCACAACGTATTAGGCGATGAAACTGCCGCTAAGTTATTTGCACGCGTGCGCGGACCCGTAGAAGCAATAGAGCTACCGCGTGGCTATAAATTAGAATGGGGCGGCGAGTATGAGTCGTCATCGGATGCACAAGCCGCTATATTTGGTTCATTACCACTGGGTTATTTAGCGATGTTTGCGGTAACCGTACTGCTGTTCAATTCACTTAAACAGCCTTTAGTTATTTGGGCTACAGTGCCACTTGCCATTATTGGTGTGAGTGCGGGCATGTTAATAATGAATGCGCCATTTAGCTTTATGGCACTACTTGGATTACTAAGTTTGAGCGGGATGCTGATTAAAAACGGCATAGTGTTGGTCGATCAAATAAATCTTGAGCTTCGCGATGGTAAATCGCCTTATCAAGCTGTGTTTGAATCTGGCGTTAGCCGTGTACGCCCTGTAGCCATGGCGGCTATTACCACCATTTTAGGTATGATCCCGCTGTTGTTTGACGTGTTCTTCCAGTCAATGGCGGTAACTATTATGTTTGGTTTAGGTTTTGCAACCATACTCACGCTTATTGTAGTGCCTGTGCTTTATACTGTTGTATTTAGAATAGACTACGAGCCTAGAAAGTAATTTAAAAGCCTTAAAGGACATTTAAAACGCAGCTTACCTCACAGTAGCTGCGTTTTTTAATATTTAAACCGAGGTTAAAGATGGACTTAATAAACTAGGTTGTATTTGTATTCTCTTTGGCTATTTTAGCTTTATAACCGACGAAAATGGCAATGTAGATTTAAACAACTACCTTATCACGGGCGGTATTGCACTGGTAATAACAGGCATGTTTGACGGTACTTACGATTTAATTAAACGACTACGCTCTAAAACAGTGTATCTACATTAGCCGTTTATTTAGGGCTTTTTTTACTTTATATTGGCGTTGTGTTTTATAAATAACCCCTCAAATGACAGCAAAACAACTTTTTAGAATAATAATTACCGCTAGTTTACTATTCCCCCCCTATTTTTTATTGCTTGGGATGAAAATCTCGATCCCCCCTTTATTGCCAATACCGCTTATGATTTTTTAACACATAAGCTGCTTCCTGCTTTGTCAGTAATAATTAGTATTGCAGGGGGGATGTACGGATACAAAAAGTACAACGCATGCATAACGTTTAAATCAAATTTTAAAGATTATGTAGGGCCTGTTTATCTTTCGAGGTTAAATTTGCAGCAGTGTGATTTAGGCAAGGCAGAGCCTATGTAGTGTGGTTATTCCCCATAAATAGGCGATAACGTGGAATAAATGCCAAACATGCGCTGCCCGGAGGGTTCTGCCTAGGGGCAATTTACTCTTTGTTGCTCAGTTTTTACTTAGTCCACTAGGTTACAAACCTCACGCCACGATTAAACCGCCCCTAGTTTGAACAAATTTTAATCCTGAAAGGTCAACAGGCCCTAGCACGATGGGAAGCTTAGGGGCTGGCTGGGTATTTTGTTTATACCGGTTTTAGTTTATTTATGGCTGTGGGCTAGTTTTTGTATTTCAGTAAAGTTATGGACGTATTATTATAGCGACAATAGCTGGCAGCAAGAGTACCAGCTACTGGCTGTAGAGGCATGTCCGAGTGATTACGAATACAGCTGCGCAAAACTGGTTGTGCTTGATTTACAAACTTACAGAAAGCGCTCTTTTAGATGGTATTTAGATAAACCAGCATTAAAGCGGCTAAAAAATGAAAAAATAAACATCGTGGGCGTTAAAAGCCCACTCGGTAACGTTGTACATCAAATACAATGGTAAGTGCGCACGCTATTTTTTTAAACTTAATGTGCCAGATGAACGCGCTTTACCGTTTGCTGGCTTTTTGTTGTTTGCGCTTTTGCTATCGCCTTGCGTATTTTTACTAGCTCCGCCTTTACCTACATAGGTGGTGGAGCGCTTTTGAAAGGGCGTGTTACTTCTTTGAGTGCGAGTGCCCCGCTCATTATTAAAGGCACGTGGGTTTTCACCCTGAAAATCACGCTTTTTAGGCTCGCCTTTGTTATTGGCATTTTGCTTATTGGTATCAACCGAATGCTCTTGCGTTTTACCCGAATCAGCAATGGAGTCATTAATTTGCGCCATTTCTACGTCGGTTAAATGTCGCCACTGGCCTACTTTTAAGCCCTTTAACGTTACATTCATAATGCGGGTACGTTTAAGGGTCACAACTTCATAGCCTAGGTATTCACACATACGACGAATTTGGCGGTTTAACCCCTGCGTAAGCACTATTTTGAATTCTTGCGGAGCTGTTTGTGTCACTTTACATTTTTTTGTAACGGTATCTAAAATAGGAATACCGTTGGCCATTTTGCTCACAAATTGGCGATTGAGTGGTTTATCAACTGTCACCACGTATTCTTTTTCGTGATTATTACCCGCTCGCAAAATTTTATTAACGATATCGCCTTCGTTAGTTAAAAAAATCAATCCTTCTGAAGGTCTATCTAAACGGCCGATAGGAAATATACGGGTGGGATAATTAACGGCTTTGACAATATTACTTTGAATTTTACTCTCGGTGGTACAGGTAATACCCACTGGCTTATTATACGCAATGTACACGCGTTTTGGTTTTTCGCGCAGCGGTTTTCCATCTACTAAAACAGTATCGGTATCAGCCACTTTTACGCCCATTTCAGGCGTATTACCATTAACTGTTACACGACCTTGCTCAATATATTTATCGGCTTCACGGCGTGAACAAAAACCTGTTTCACTAATAAATTTATTTAAACGTTTTAATTCGGTCATGGCACTTAATGGTCCTAATTTTAAAGGCGACTAGTGTAAACCACACGCCATTATTTTTCGCCCCTAATTTAAACCTTTACGCATTAATTTTTGCAATTTTTGCTTGAGTTAACCTGCGCCAAACATATTCCAGTGGCCCTTGCTCATAATAGCGACAATATAAAGAAGTAAACAATAGCTGCACGCTAACTAGGCCAGTCGCGATTATCCAATAGTCTATTCGGTTAAAACTTAATACCCACTGCGGATACAACACTTTATAAAGCAACAGCTGCATAAGTGTTTGGCATATATATAAGGTAAAGGCTAAACGCCCAGCTTGCTGAATAAGCCGACCCACATGGGCACTGTTATTGCAAAATTTAACGATGAGATGAATATAAAATACAGCCATGAACAATGCGGCAAAGGTATTTATAAACTCTTGTATGGCGAACCCTGCTCCCCCTGTGAACTTTGACGCATAAAGCCTCATGCCTGAAAAAATAAAGGCGCCAGCTATACAAACAATAAGGTGCGGCTTAGTTAAACCTTTACTAAAAACCTCATTTTTATATAAATATATGCCAATCAGCATTAGCCCTACGCACAGCCACATGATCATGATAGGAACAGCTACCAGCATTAATACATTCATACCTAGATTACTCAAAAAGTAATCGCTGTAATACGGGCTATATAAATCGATATACTGTGCTGAATCACGATAAACGACCTCATCTGGTGCACTAAAGAGCACCAACCCCGTGACTACACAACCAATTAAAAGAAACTCCCCTGCCCTTTTTACAAGCAGTTGGTTATTACTTTGCAAATATTTTAGAACAAACCAGCCAGATACACCGTACAAAAATAAAATGTCGCCAGCCCAAAGTAAAAAACCATGTACCAAACCAAAAATGATAAGCCAATGCAATCGCGCTTTTAAAGGCGCTGTTGATTTAACTTTTTGCCATTGAATATAAAGCCCTGCCCCAAACAGTAAGCTAAACAGCGTTCTAAATCGGCCATCAACAAAAAAAGTACTCACAACATGGATAAAGGTGTCGCTAAAAGGCGGGGTAGATAAAGGAATATAGCTATAATCCATTAAGCCAAACGCATAGCCATTCATATACACTAAGCAAAGCACAGCAATGCCGCGAATAAAGTCCATATTATAATTTCGCATAATGAGCGGTTACTGTCCTCTAACTATTATTTTTATAATTATCTGCCCAATCTACGGCTTGATTATATAACCCTGGCAGCACATCTCTTTTAACATTAAGTAATATAACGGCTTTTTCTAATGTCCACCAGCTACCTGTTTCGTACGCTTGTACTACATTTAAAATATAATATAGGGTGTTTTTTTCGTTTAATAATGCCGCTTTAATATCATCAGGAAAAGGTAACTTTTCGACTAATAAACTCATAGGTTGATCGAGTATCGCATCTAGTAACGAAAACAAGCCGGTTAAAAACGCCTCACCCGCCAACGATTTAGACACCTGCTTTGCTATTAGCTCACAAAAGCGTGCTCTAACTACACACACTTGCATTAGTTCTGCTGGCTTTTTACCCGCGGTGTGCGCGGTAACAATTAAACTAACAAACTTTTTTAAACGCTCATGTCCTAAATACACTAACGCTTGCTTAATAGATGATATTTTACTTTGAATAGGAAAAACACCACTGTTAATTAGCCGCATAAGCTTATATGCCAAGGCCGCATCAGCTTCAAATAACACACTAATTTGCTTTATATCTGGGCTTGGTTTCATTACTTGCGCGTAAATTGCCACAACTAACGCATAGTTATAATCAATGTCTTGCTGTTCGTGCATTGTGGGCTTGGCAAAAAAGTAGCCTTGAAAGTAATCAAACCCCATTTTATGTGCTTGGTGATAATCGGCTTGGGTTTCTATTTTTTCTGCTAATATTTTTATTTTTTTATGCTGTTTTAGTTTTTCTACAATCTCAGCAATATCTGATAAAGGCGTTTGCGCAATATCAAACTTTACTAGCTTAATAAACTTTAAAAATCGCTCCCATTGCTCGTTATAAACAAAGTCATCTAATGCGAGTTTATAGTTTTTATGAAAAAGCTCTCTGCAAAGCTGATAGTTATCGTCGGTGGGTTCAATGGTTTCTAATAGCTCAATGACCACATCTTTGCAGGGTAAAAAGTCACATAAATTGTGCTTTAAAGAGTCTGGGCCTATATTTATCAGTGCCGTTTTACCTGAGGTGATGTGGCGTGTGCCTAAATTAAGCTGGTTTTCCATTATTAGGCGAGCAGTTGCTTGACCTTCTTCTATATCGGGAAAAAAGTTTTCAGCACTATTACGAAATAAAAGCTCGTAAGCAACTACATTTTGCTTACGATTGAATATTGCTTGCCTTGCAACAAATACAGACACATTACCTACTTCTTATTTTTATACTCAAACTAAGTAATTAATAGCGTAAATAGGTATAAATGTCACTTCTACTGCGTTTAATTTTAATGATTTAGCAATACATGCTTGAAATATAATCAGCAGCGACCGTTTCCCACGAAAAACGTGCTCCTTTAGCATTAGCTGTAATGTTACTCCATTGCTTAGGATTTTGCTGTTTTAGCGTAAGGGTTTCAGTTAAGCATGTCATTAACCCATCAACTTGTTCATTCAACGAGCCGCCAGAAAATGCAAAGCCATTGTTGTTGTGGCTTACGGTGTCTTTTAAACCGCCAACACTGTGGACTAAACAAGGTTGCCCTGCGCGCATAGCAAGCATTTGACTAATTCCGCATGGTTCAAACGAGCTTGGCATTAAAAATAAATCCCCAAGCTCATATAGGCTATCGCCAATACCTTGCCCATAACCTTTTAAAAACAATAAGTTTGCATTGCGTGCCATGGCCTTGGTGAAAATGCTTTCAAGGGCTTTGTCACCAGAGCCTAAAATAATAAGACGACCGTTAAAACGGTTAATTATTTCACACACGTTATCAAGCGCTAATGCATTACCGTATTGTTGGCAAAGTAATAACACCTTTTGCTCGGTCAGCCTGCCAACACTTGTTACAAGGGGCCCATCTATTGGCGTGTTTTTAAACTGCAGCATGCGCTGATACGCCACATAGTAGCTCGTTTCAAGCTGCTCATGTTTTGCCATCCAGTTAAATAAAGTATGTTCAATACGCTCATACAAGAGCGATAAAGTAACTTGCTTAGGGTTTTGCTCAGGGTATTCACAGCCATTTAATATTCCCACCACCTTGCCTTGAGCCGATTGATTTTGTAAATCAAGCTCTAAGCCTTCTCCACCAAAAAAACCTTGCTGATAATTACTCGGCTTTAGTACCTCAGTACTGTAAGTAGGTGAGACTAAATGAACTTTATCTGCCAAATTTATAGCACTGCGCATAGGGTTAAAACAGTGTGGGTAACGAGGATCGCACAAATGTTGCCCGTTATAACCTAACGAAGGAAACCAAGCCTCTAAACTCGAGTCGTCGTGTTTAAAAGGCCTGATCCCTTGCAGTGCTAAATTATGAACTGTATAGGCAATATGTAAATTAGCGAGGGTATCGTAGCGTTTATCAAATTTTAATAATACGGCGACACACGCGCTATGCCAATCATGTAGATGCAGTGCTTGAGGGCGCATTATTAAACCCTGTAGCAGCGCTTCACATAGAGCGGCACTAAATAATGCATATTTTGTTGCATCAGTGGCAAAAGGTCGCCCGGGTTCGTCATTGCAATACACCGAACCCGATTGGCTAAACAATGGGTGCGAAATAACAAATTGATTAATGTGTGTGTTGTCATCACTTATTTTAAATAAAGATAATACCTGTGGCTGCGCTCTAAATATAACAGTGACATCACCTATATATTCACGTTGCAGTTGCTCAAACCCATAATCAGGAATAACAACATCTACGCTCACGCCTTGTGCTGCTAGTGCTTTTGGGGCATCTCTGACTACATCTGCTACCCCGCCCACTTTAGCGTTTGGTAAAGCATCGTTTTCTGCGGCAACCATTAATACATGCATTTATTTACTACTTCCTTAACCTTTGTTATTCGCACCCGATTTTAAGCGAACTTTTTATTTTCGTGTGCTTGACGTTCAAGCTTTTTAGCAAGTTCCGTGAGCATATCACGGGTGACTAATACGATGCCTTTTTTAGACACCCTAAAGCCATTTTCTTCATCGGCTTTTCTATCGTAGCCAATTTCAAGCCCTGCGGGTATTTCACAGCTTCGATCAATTATGGCTCCCTTAATTTTACAATGACGATTAATGAGAGCTCCGGGTAAAATTACTGATTGCTCTATTTCGCAAAATGAACGCACGTGCACGTTTGAAAACAGCAGTGATTTTCTAACCACTGAGCCCGATACAATACACCCTCCTGATACCGTTGAGTCTACCGCCATACCTCGTCTATCTTCATCATCAAAAATAAACTTAGCCGGTGGCAACTGCTCTTGATAGGTCCAAATCGGCCAGGTTGGATCGTATAAATCTAGCTGTGGCTCGGGCATTACCAATTCCATATTGGCTTCCCAAAACGAGTCTAACGTTCCTACATCGCGCCAATAAGGTTGCCCTTCTTGCATGGGATCTCTAAACGGAAACGCATACACACTGTGCTCTTCTATAATTGCCGGAATAATATCGTGCCCAAAGTCGCGGCCAGAACCTTCATTTTCAGCATCTTTTTTTAGCTGGTCAAATAAAAACTCAGTATTAAACACATAGTTGCCCATAGAGGCTAAGCAGGTACCTGGCTTACCAGGGACAGAGCTGGGGATCGAAGGCTTTTCATCAAAGCGACATACCCGATTTTTTTCATCAACGGTCATTACCCCAAAGGTATCTGCAGCCTCTTCAACAGGTACTTCAAGGCAACATACTGTCATGTCGGCGCCTTTTTGCACATGCTCGGCTAATAGTGCGCCGTAATCCATTCGATAAACGTGATCGCCTGACAAAATCATCACATATTTTGGCAGTTCGTGGCGAATAATATCCATGTTTTGAAAAACCGCATCGGCAGTCCCACAATACCACTCATCACCATTACGCTGAGATGCGGGTAAAATTTCAACCGACTCCCCCAGCTCCTTTTTAAAATGGCCCCAAGCGCGATTAACATGGCGAATCAAAGAGTGCGATTTATATTGTGTGGCTATTCCTACACGCCTCACACCCGAATTGATACAATTTGATAAGGGAAAATCGATAATACGGTGCTTACCGCCAAAATAAACAGCGGGCTTTGCGCGCCAATCTGTCAATTCGTGTAAGCGTGAGCCGCGTCCACCAGCCAGTATTAACGCGTACGTATCTCGGGTTAAGCTACTTATGTAACGATTTGCATAACTAGGCATAATACTCTCTCCGTTTAGTCTGTGCTCTTAGTGGCATGGCTCGTAGTTGCGTGTAAGTCTGTTTCACTAATAGTTAGGGGGGTTAGGTGCCAAATATCTTCACTGTATTGGCTTATGGTTCTATCGCTTGAAAATATGCCGCTTGCGGCCGTATTTAAAATACTCATTTGCGTCCAATGCGTTTGGTCCTGATACGCAGCCTCTACCTGCTTTTGCGCTGCCACATAGCTTTCAAAGTCATGTGCAACCAACCACGGATCGTGAGGGCTTTTAATAGCATTAATAATGTCGTCAAATAAATTAGGCTCAAACAGGTTAAATTGCCCGCTTTCGAGTAACTGCATTACGTGGCTTAGGTCGCTGTTTTGCTCTATTAAATGAGAAGGGTTATATCGCGATTTAATATCATCAATTTGATGAGCCTGCGCACCAAACAAAAAGAAGTTATCAGCGCCAATAGCGTCTCTAATTTCAATATTCGCCCCATCTAACGTACCAATAGTAAGCGCACCATTCATCATAAACTTCATGTTCCCGGTGCCTGATGCTTCTTTACCTGCGGTCGATACTTGCTCTGATAAATCAGTTGCAGGGCAAATAGTTTCCATTGCGGTCACATTATAATTTGGCAAAAACGCAACTCGTAAATAAGGCGCTGCAAGTGGGTCTTTATTAATAACCTCAGCTACGTTATTAATAAGCTTAATTATTTTTTTAGCCATGTAATAACCAGGGGCGGCTTTACCCCCTAGTAGCACACAACGTGGTACTAAGTTTGTGGTATCGCCTCGGCGTATACGGTCATATAAATGAATAACATGAAGTACATTTAATAACTGGCGTTTGTATTCGTGAATACGTTTAACTTGTACGTCAAACATCATCTCTACATCAAAATCAACACCACAGCGCTCTTTCACCAAATCGACGAGACGTTGTTTGTTTTCGCGTTTAACATTTTGCCATTGCTGATGAAACGCGGTGTCGTCGAAGTAACGGCGTAATTGGCTTATATCTGCAAAATCGCTAACCCATTTTGAGCCAATTTTTTCTGTAATTAAATGACTCAAGGCCGGGTTGCAGTGTGCTAACCAACGCCTTGGCGTAACCCCGTTGGTTTTATTATTAAACTTGTTAGGCCAAAGCTCGTAAAAGGTTTTAAATAGCCCTTCTTTTAAAAGTTGGGTATGTAGTGCGGCCACACCATTTACCGAATAGCTACCCACAATCGCTAAATAAGCCATGCGTATTTGCGGCACGTCGCCTTCTTCAATTAACGAAAGAGCACGCTGTTTACTTGCATCGCCTGGCCAATGCTGAGCCACTTGCGCTAAAAAGCGGGCGTTTATTTCATAAATAATTTCTAAAATTCGCGGCAATAGTTTTGCAAAAAGCGGCACTGACCATTTTTCTAACGCCTCTGGCAATAGCGTGTGGTTAGTGTAAGCCATTGTGCTGGTTGTAATTTCCCATGCGTTATCCCAATCAAGCTCGTAATCATCAACTAAAATGCGCATTAACTCTGCCACGGCAATACTTGGGTGCGTATCGTTTAATTGAAATACATGATGTGCAGCAAAGTCACTAAAGTCTTCGCCGTACTGTTCAACCCATTGCGATACAATATCTTGAATACTCGCTGATGATAAAAAGTACTGTTGGCGTAATCTAAGCTCTTTACCATTTTCGCTGCTGTCATTTGGGTAAAGCACCATTGTAATTTGTTCTGCTAGGTTTTTTTGCGCTACCGCTTCTGAATAACTCCCCGCATTAAACTCGGTTAAGTTAAATTCGTCGGTCGCTTCTGATTTCCATAGCCTTAGCGTATTAACAATGTCGTTTTTATAACCAGGAATAGGCACATCATATGGCACAGCTAATACGTCGTGACAACCAACCCATTGACGGTGTTCGCGCCCATGTTTGTCGGTATAACTTTGTACGTGCCCAAAAAACTTCACTCGTTGTGATTGCTCAGGCGCGGCAAGCTCCCACGGGTGCCCCTCACGAAGCCAGTTATCGGGTTGCTCAACTTGGTGACCATTTTTTAATGATTGGTTAAACATACCGTATTCGTAGCGAATACCGTAACCAACCACGGGAAGCGCAAGGCTTGCACAGCTATCTAAAAAGCAGGCAGCTAAACGCCCAAGGCCACCATTACCTAGCCCTGCATCGTGCTCTGCCTGGGCTACGGTTTCAATTGTGGTGCAATACTCTTGCAGTGCACTGGAGACTTGTTCGTCTAAGTCGAGGTTTAAAATTGCATTACCAAGTGCTCTACCCATTAAAAATTCTAGCGATAGGTAAGCTGTTTTACGGCGTTTTTCTTGCTTGATTTGTTGTTTGGTTTCTCTGCAACGAGCAACAAGCCGATCTCTGATTGTCAGCGCAAGCGCATGATATAAATACAGTTGCGACTCACCCACTTTGTCACGCCCTAAACTGTAATAAAAGTGCCGAGTTAAATCATCTTTTAAAGTGCTTTCATCAATTACAGGGCCTTCTTGCCACCCTTTTACCACACACACATTTTCGTCTTGCTTAGACATGACCATCGTCCTCTAAATTTGCACTAAAAACCCAGCTGCTTTGTGCTGAAATTTCGACTATTGCATCCTCTTTACTACTCACCGATGCGTTATGTACACTTGATAAAACCATGTCCCATTGCGCCGCGATTGGCGATGGGGGTAACTTACAAAAAACTGTTTTTTTACTCGCATTTAAAATGATTAATAAGGCGTATTTATTTTGCTTATCTAACAAGCTATACATTAAAAACTGGCGCTGCGGTTCGTGCCAATGCTCGTTAGTCATTTTTACGCCCTGCTCGGTAAACCATTTAACCGTAAAGCGCTCGTCAATATCTTCTGAAAATACACTGTGTTTAAACGCACTGTGACCACGCCTTATTTTTAGTGCATCGTCAATAAATCGGGTTAGTGAATGATTTAGCTGTGAGTCTTTCCATGCCAACCAACTGGTGCGGTTATTTTGACAATACGCATTATTATTGCCCCCTTGCGAGTGACCCATTTCACTGCCTGAGGCAATCATAGGCACCCCTTTTGAGAGTATTAGCGTAAGTAAAAAGTTCTTTTGTTGCTGCAGCCTCAGGGCAATAATTTTGGCATCATTAGTAAATCCTTCAACACCACAATTGGTGGAATGATTAGCGCTGTGGCCATCGCGATTTTGCTCGCCATTCGCTTCATTATGTTTATGCTCATAACTCACCAAATCGGCAAGCGTAAAACCATCATGGCTGGTAATAAAATTAATACTGTTTAGCGGCCCGCGCTGGCTGTGCTCAAAAATATCAAATGAGCCATGAATACGTTTTGCCACATTTGCAATAACGCCTTCTTCGCTTTGCCAAAATCGGCGTATTACATCTCTGTATTGGTCATTCCACTCTCGCCAAGGTGCAGCAAAAGCCCCTAGCTGATAGCCACCAGGCCCTATATCCCAGGGCTCACTAATAAGCTTTACACGGCTTAATACAGGGTCTTGTTCAATAGCTTGAAAAAACGCATGGGCGCTATTAAAACCATGGGTATTTCTGCCTAAAATGGTGGCTAAATCAAATCTAAATCCGTCTACTCCCATTACTTGCACCCAATAACGTAAGCTATCAAGTACCAGCTTTAAGGTTTTAGGATGATCAATATTAATGGTGTTACCGCAGCCTGTATCGTTTATATACACCTGAGGCTTATCAGCCACCGTTCTGTAATAAGCTAGGTTATCTAGCCCTCTGAGCGATAAAATCGGCCCATCGGCGCCCGCTTCTGCGGTGTGGTTATAAACCACATCTAAAATAACCTCTAAATCCGCTTTATGAAGCTCGCTAACCATGCGCTTAAATTCGTTAATGTCATCATCAACTAAATAATCTTTATGCGGGGTAAAAAAGTTGAGCGTGTTGTAGCCCCAATAATTTTGAAGCCCCTTTGCCGTTAAAAACTGCTCACTTATAAAAGCATGCACAGGGAGCAGCTCTAGTGCGGTAACCCCTAAATTATGTAAATGCTCAATAAAGCTAGGGTGGCTTAAGCCTAAAAACTTACCTTGTAAATTTTTAGGGATATTAGGGTGTCGGCACGTGGCGCCTTTTACATGGCACTCATAAACAACGGTATTAGACCAGCTATGGTTTGGCTTTTTGTGTTTATAAGGCTGGCTATTAACAACCCGTGATTTAGGTATATCAATGGCATTATTAACGGTGCTTTTCGTGCCAATAGGCATTTGCCCATAGTGGCGCTCACTCCATGTGAATTCGCCAAATAAGTCTTTTGCATAAGGGTCAATCAACAACTTGTGCTCGTTAAACAGCAGGCCTTTTTCAGGACTGTACTCCCCTTCTACGCGATACCCATATAATGCGCCTTCGGCTAAGGGTGCTACATGGGCTGACCATATACCACCTTCGTTGATATGCATGGTTACTTTTAATATTTCAGAGTGCCCACTTTTATCAAATAAGCACACATAAGCTTGTGTTGCTTTAGGTGCGTACAAGCTAAAGTTAACGCCGCCACTGCTAATAGTTGCGCCAAGTGGCTGTGGTTGCCCATGTGAAACCTCAAATCGATTACTCATCTTCAACCTTTTGTAAATAAATAGTCGTTAACCCGCCCACTGCAATTTTAATGCTATGCGAAAAGCCATGAGCGCTTGCCTTAACGCTACTAACCGTGGCGTTTTTGTTTGCTGTTACTTTAATACCTGAGCCAAAAAAAGCGTCATCATCGGTGTTTAAAACAACCTTATACTTACCCGCTGCGGGTACCCCAATTTCATACTCTTGATAAGAAACAGGCGTAAAGTTTGCCACTACTACAATAAAGTCGTGGGCATTTTTAGCATAACGTACAAAACTAAATATACTTTGCTCGTTATTGTTGTTATCTATCCATTCAAAACCCGCAGGGCTTGAGTCGAGTTCATACAGTGCAGGCAATTGCTTATAAACAGTATTAAGCGCTTGTACAGTGTTTTGTATACCGCGGTGGCTTTTATGCTCTAGCAAATGCCAATCAATAGAATGGTTGTGATCCCACTCTTTTCGCTGTGCTATTTCGCCGCCCATAAACAGCAGCTTTTTGCCTGGGTGCGCCCACATAAATGCGTAATACGCACGTAAATTGGCAAATTTTTGCCAATCATCACCAGGCATTTTTTCAATTAATGAGCCTTTACCATGTACAACTTCGTCATGACTTAGCGGTAGAATGTAATTTTCACTAAATGCGTACACCATAGAAAAGGTCATTTCGTGATGATGATGCTGCCTATAAAGCGGGTCATGTTGCATGTAATGAAGGCTGTCGTTCATCCACCCCATATTCCATTTGTAGCCAAAACCTAAGCCATTGTGATCAACACTTTGAGTGACCCCCGGCCACGCGGTCGACTCTTCAGCCACCATCATAATGCCCGGATTGTTTTTATAACTACGCAAATTCACCTGCTTTAAGCACTCAATAGCGCCTAGGTTTTCTCGTCCACCATAACAATTGGCAACCCATTCACCTTCTTTGCGGCTGTAATCTAGATAAAGCATTGAAGCCACCGCATCTACGCGCAGTCCATCAAGGCCAAATTGCTCTAGCCAATACATCGCATTAGAGATTAAAAAGCTTTTAACCTCCGGGCGGTCGTAATTATAAATATAGGTATTCCAATCAGGATGAAAGCCCTGTCGAATATCGGCATGTTCAAATAAATGCGTGCCGTCAAAGTGGTGTAAACCATGCGGATCACTAGGAAAATGCCCAGGCACCCAATCAAGTAGCACGCCTAAGTTTGCTTTGTGGCACTGCTGAACAAAGTATTTAAAACTGCTGTAATCACCAAAGCGACTAGTTGGTGCAAACAACCCCACTGGCTGGTAACCCCAAGAGCCATCAAACGGATATTCACTTATTGGCATTAATTGAATATGCGTAAAGCCCATTTCAAGCGTGTAATTAACCAGTTTGTCGGCAAGTTCGCTATAGCTTAAATAGCGGTTTTCTTCAGCCCTTTGCCATGACCCTAAGTGCACTTCGTAAATACTTATGGGCGCGTCTATATGGTTACGCTTTTGACGATTTTTAAGCTCGCTATCACTGAGCGAAATAGGCGTTGCTTGCTGTTGTAACACACTGGCCGTACCCGGAGCTTGCTGCATTTTAAAGGCAAACGGATCTGCTTTTTCAAGCACATCGCCTTGCTGTGTCACAATAGAAAATTTATAACAGGTATCGGGCTGAAGCCCTGCGATAAAAAGCTCCCATACACCACACGCAGGATGAAAGCGCATATAATGACGATTAGCTTGCCAAAGGTTAAATTCGCCAATAACAGATACACTGGCTGCATTTGGCGCCCACACACAAAAACGCACTCCATCAACCCCTTGTTGATTAATAAAGTGTGCGCCTAAATGTTTATATGCATGCTCTAAACTGCCTTCGTTAAATAAATACATTGCATCTGTATCTAGGCTGCTTGCAAAGCTATATTCATCGTAAAAACATAATGCTGAGTTTGCATATTCAACGTTGCACTTATAAGGCTGGGAGGGCATTTCGTTGCTTGTTGCAATAAATAAATCGCTACTGTTATAACGCTTAGCAATAACTTTTTTATCATTAATAATAATATTTACATTTTTAGCCGCGGGTAAATACACGCGTATTTCGTAGCCATTTTTATAAGCATGTGCCCCTAAAAAGCTAAAAGGGTCTTTAAATCTGCCGCCTTGAAGTGCAGTTACCTGTGCGTCGTAATGGGTCTGTAATGAATCCTTTGGTGCGGTACTACTCATATCCTTTCCTTATTGAATTAACTGCAGCCAAAGTACTGGCATTATTTTTAAAAATAGCGTTGCTTGAATGAGTTAAAACACGGCGCCAATTTGGGTATTCGGTATTAGTACCGGGTATATTCACCGGATACGTTTGTTTATCTAAATCATCAAGCTGAAGTGCAAATAAACGGGTCTCACTGTGTGCAAGTGCTTTGGCAAGTTCACCGTAAACGCACATAGCATCGCTAGTTTCGCTAAGTTGCTCTGCGCTATGTAACTGTATAAAACGCAGTAATCGTTGTTTTTCTTGTTGTCGTTCGTGCAATTGCTGTTGGTACTGCTGATCATCAATAAGCTGATACTGACGTTTAATATCTAAATCATCTGTTTGCCACCAGCCGCAAAATGGCGGTACGTCATGATTCGCTATCATAATTAAACAATGCTTAGGTAATTCTTGTAACGGTAAAAACTCACCATCATGTTGTTTTTCAAAATAAAATAAGCTATTTGAATAAATACCACTTACAGCAAGTGCGTGTTTTACCTCGGGCGGGACTATGCCTAAGTCTTCACCTATTACTATGCACTGATTAAGGTGAGACTCTATTTTTAAAATAGCCAATAAGTGCTCGAAAGGGTAATAAACATAACAGCCATCTTGTGTATGGTTATTTTCAAAGCACCACCATAAGCGCCTTAGTGCCATAACATGATCAATGCGCAAACCGCCAACGCCTTGCATGTTTGCGCGAATAAGTGAGCGATAAAAGGCAAAGTGATCATTTTTTAATTGTTGCGGGTTAAGCGCTGGCAGCCCCCAATTTTGCCCCGCTTGCGCCCAAGGGTCTGGCGGCGCGCCAACATTGGCATTATCACTAAAAAGGGATTGCTGAGATTGATACTCAACGCCATCACCTGCACAACCAACAGCAAGGTCATTAATTAAACCTATTGCCATGCCTTTATTTAAACAGTGCTGCTGACAATGGCTTAATTGTAATTTAGCCTGCCATTGTAAGTAGTAATCAAAGGTAGGATTGGCTGAATTTAGCGTAGTTAGGGTCTGGGCGTTTTGTTTGCAAAACTGGGCAAACTCATCGCGTCGTGAAGCGCTGGCATGTGCTTCAAAATGACTAAATAGCGCTTTAAATAATTCATATTTAACTGCGCTTACTTTTTCATAATTTATAAACTGTTCATTGCTGTTAAAAAGCGCTTTTACCTCATCACTGTGTAACAAAGCATCTAATTGTGGATTGTTTTTAGCATCAGCTGATAGTCCAATACAAATGTACAAAGGATTTAATAACGCACGGCTATTAGGGCTATAGGGACTGGCTCGCTCACTCTGCTGTGCAAACAGCAAATGTAATGGGTTGAGTAATATGTAGTCCATGTGCTGCTGCGCACATAAATCACATAGCTCTAGTAAATCATTAAAATCCCCTATACCTAAGCCCGCTTTGTTTTTAACTGTGTACAACTGCAGCGAAAGTCCAGTGCGCTTAGTATCATCTACTTGAAAAACTTTTTCTGGGGTGGCCCACAATTGAACCTCTTTGCTCTGCTCCCCTACACTAACCAGCGCCTGATGATAACCTACCGGAATAGCTCCTAAAGGCACTGCTACTTCAATATAACGCACGCCATGTACATAGTAATCGCCCGTAATAGCCAAATTATGTAAGTTAGCACGCTCATAGGTTACGTTTAACTTTGGCAACGTTATCGCAACAGGTAAATCACGTTGACGCTCATCTATGCGAATATAAAAAAGGTTATCAGTTAAATTCACTAAGCTGGTATCGGGTGCTAACTCTAACCAAGGCGCAACATCTAATTGATAATTAAGCTGTGCTATTTGGTGTTCATCTTCGGTATTTACACCACAACATTGTAAGGCACGTTTGCGCGTGTCTTCGCTAAATATAACCTGCTCGCCCGTGTATTTAGTAAACTCATAACCGATACCGTGCAGATAAAACAACTGCGAAAGTGCGTCCATTTACTCGCCTTAATTTATGCGTTGAGTGTTCACTATGCTATTTTCTGTGCCAAATGTATTAGGTAGGTAGTCATCTGCTTGGTGGTCGTTATCCCAAATATCACCATTAATTAAATAACGAAAATGAAACTGCTGATCAACTGGCAAGCGTTGCTTACATTTAAATACCCCTTCTTTTTTATTAAGCTTCATAGGCACCGGCTGCCAATCGGTAAATTCGCCAAGTAAACTTACTTGCTCTGCATCAGGGTGGGTAAATTCAAAGGTAACTTCAGCTTCATTTTTTGTTTTGAAAAAACGTTTATTCAACATAGTAGGCTCCAACTAAACCAAAATGGGTACTTAATCTTTGCCACAGGGCCGATACAACACTTTAAAGGGCGATGTGGGGTGCATTTAAACATCATTAAACGCGGGTAATTTAAACAAATTTTTATTTACGCATTATTACAGTGCAAAAAAGTTTTTAGCTGCACATATAAGGTGCGATTACGATAAAAATTTTCGCTTATTAATGACAAACTAATGTACAGCAAGTATTAAACCAACTTAATCATTTTTCATTATTAATATATTGAGTAAAAAATCGTATAAAGGTTCACACTAACCTATAAAATTCTTTCGTTATCAGTGTGCTTAAGTAATAATACACAGCATCTTACGTCTCTGAAATACCAAAAATTTCATGTTGAAAAAAAGCATTTTATTTACTACGGTAATTGTATTTATTGCACTTGCCTCCTTTGTAAGCCTTTCTATATATACCCTTTATAGTAAAAAGCAATTATCAGTAGACCCTAAATTAAAAGAAATTTCAGGCATTGAGTTTGATAAAAAAAAGCGTTTGTGGGCGATTAATGATGGCGGTGACGACCCAAAACTTTATCGCCTGGGCGAAGATGGCGCTATTGAAAAAGAAATCCTTGTTACGAATGCTAAAAATATAGACTGGGAAGACATGACGCAAAATAAATTTGGTCATTTTTTCTTAGGTGATTTTGGCAATAATAAAAACGACAGAAAGTGGTTAACTATCTATAAAATAGAAAACCCAATAGACATAAAAACAGAGACCACCGAAGCCGAAATTATTAAGTTTACCTATCCTGAAATGGACGGCACTCCCATTACGCCTAATAAACGCAACTTTGATTTAGAAGCCTTTGTAGAATACAAACGCCATTTATATTTATTTACCAAAAATAGAACCGAACCTTTCGATGGCATAACCAATGTTTATAAAGTGGGCGATCATGCAGCCAATTTTGATGCTCAGTTAATTGATTCATTTAAAACTTGCACAACTTTAGAAAAACTCTGTTGGATCACATCCGCTGCTCTTAGCCCTGACAGGACTAAACTTGTGTTACTTGATTCTACAAGCATTTGGCTGTTCGAAAACTTTAAAGGCGACAAGTTTTTTTCTGGTGATGTGTCTCGAATCGATTTAGGTATTGTCACGCAAAAAGAAGCAATCACCTTTTATGATGATAATACACTTATTTTTACCGATGAAGAATTTAAAGGGCTGGTAGGAGGAAATGCTTACGTTATTAAATTAAATGAAGCACAAAAAACCGTTATCAGACAAGCGCCAAAGACTGCCGTAAATAAATAGCTACACAAAATTTTGCTATACACGCGGGCTTTAATAAGACGCTGCACACGCTATTAATTTAATGCGTTGTTATTAAATGAGTGCAGCGCTTTTTCTACATCAACTCCCAAAATAATAACGCCAATATGATCGCCCTTGGCATTTTTTATCGCTAGACTTAATTGCACCTGAAAATGATGTGTTGAAGCATCATATTCAACACTGTCAAAGCGATACGCTAAAGACTGCTGGTATACGAGGCTAAATTTATTCTCATCCCCTTGCCAATAATCACTGGTGATTTTGCTTATAGCCACATTTTTACCTTGCTTATCTGTCACTATAATTTCGGTAATTATGCCTTTGAACTGCCTTTGCCATTGTTTTAAATATAATGAAGCATCAGTAAATAGCATATTTTTAGCTAAATCATGTTGATGTGTTTTAACTTCTTTTATCCAAAGCTCGTCAGCGAGTTTAAGCGCTTTATTAGTCAGCTTTATATGGTTACTTTGCGCTGCGGCATCGGTAATTATGGGCTGTGAAATTAACGCCTTTATTGGCTCTAACAATGTATTTAGTATTTGTACTTGTTCGCCCTGTGATAAATAAAACGGTGCAGGGGCACATTGAGGAATCGTTTCATCGAATTTTTCTAAAAAAGAAGGGTGCGAATTAATAAGCTTATTAGCAGCAAAAACCCCTAGAGGCACATAACGATAAAATGAGCGCGGATAGGCAGATGCGTCAATACCTAAGTGATCGGCAGCATTATTAAAATCATCTAAATCAAGTAATACTTTGTCTACTCTATGATGGTGAAGTACGTTTACTATTTCTTCTAGCGAGTTTACTTCAACTAACGAGGTAATATTTTGCGTTTTAAACCAATTAGCCTGATAACTGCCATGGACCACGCCATAACGTAATTTTTTCGGGTCTTTATTAACGCTACCGGGATGAGTAAACCAGTACCAATTTTCTAGGTAAATAGGTGATGACAACTTACCATACTGGCTCATCTCAGAGGTTAAATGCGTTGTAAAATACCCATCTAACCTATCCAGTTTTACCTCGCGACGAGCCCTCAGCCAAGGTAACGATTGCAACTCAAATGGCATATCCATATTGTGTAAAATACATTGCACTTGGTTAACCGCATTATCTGGTGTTGTAAGCGATACATTGGTACCAAATTTTAAGGGTTCAGTTAAAGTTAAAAGTGCAAAAAATAACGTTGTGGGCATAATCCATTGCTAAATAATTATTTGAACTATAACAAGTATAGTCAATAAGCAAAAGATTGCATGAAAGGACTTTATCTTCAGGTATGCTAACTTACACAGTTAATAAATCGCTCTGTAAGTAATGAAACCTTTTCTTTGCTTTTATAGTACTGCTTAGATGTTTTTATTAAATATTTGGCACATTTATTTTTTGCAGATAGAAATTGGTCATTACAACCTTCTGTAGAGCTTCCCTTAGCTTCTTGATAAACTTTATCAGCGCACATAGTTAACGAAAACTCCGAAGCTCCGATTATAATTTCATTTATGCTAACTTCAGCTGTTTCAAGCTTATAATATAAATCACTATACGTTTTAACTTCTATATGCTTATTAAATGCATACTGACTAGCTTTAGCCGTTAAGTAGTAACCAATAAATACAATTGAAAAGATCAGCAATATAGTTTTTTTCATCATTTGTCCCTAATGACGCGATTATGCTACTTCCATTTAATGCAAGACATCCATCTTGTATGCAGCAGATAGTTTATGAGTAATGTTTATAAAAATTTACAAAGGTAGGCGTATTATAATCTATTCCGTTGTTTGTTAAATCCCTGTTATAAAAGCATTTGATAATGCTATTTAAACGTTCAATAGTTTACCACATAAATTAGCCAATACAATTCTATTTAGCTTGTTTAGATAATATTTATTAATGCGGATATATCTAAACATTTGTCATCTTAGCAAAGCGTACCTTTATATAGTTCAAACGCAGAAACGTTATAATAAATTGTGTTAACGCTTAAACTTTGTTTCTAAAATCACTGACGATGTTGTGCGCTCTACCCCATCTAAATTACCTATATCATCAAGTAAATGGCTTAGCTTTTCTAAGTTTTGCGCTTGCACTACAGCAATTAAATCAAACTCCCCACTT
This sequence comes from Pseudoalteromonas sp. P1-30, assembly GCF_001400005.1. Taxonomy (NCBI): domain Bacteria; kingdom Pseudomonadati; phylum Pseudomonadota; class Gammaproteobacteria; order Alteromonadales; family Pseudoalteromonadaceae; genus Pseudoalteromonas; species Pseudoalteromonas sp. P1-30. The sequence goes on along the minus strand of NZ_LKBC01000001.1, from coordinate 466,810 downwards.
ATGGCATAAAGCTGGGAAATAGCATCAATCTGTTTAAGTTCTAAATTGGTTTTAGTGGTGAGTTTTTGCATCACCTTTATAGATACATGAGCCGAGACCATACTGGTCAAATAGTCTTCACCGTAATCTACACTATAGCCTTTTATAACTCCTGTTTCTTCAAGTTTTAACATACGGCTTTGCACGGTAGAGCGCGATAAATTAAGCATGCGTGCCAAGTCAGAAATACTGGCTCTTGCATTGGTTTTTAAAATTGAAAGTAGCTTTTCGTCTTGTGGAGTTATCATATTGCTTATTAATTTCGTTATTTTGACTTTTATTGTAATCATTTTTCACAAAATAGCACTGCAAATTTAACCTACAACCTTCGATAATAGTGCTTAATAACAAAAATTACCTAGCTGAGAAAACGCTAACGTTTTTATTTTGCTAATCTTTATTCAATATTCACAATTTTTAGGTGTACATAATGCAAGTAACAAGAGACTTATTTAACGATGTAATGGTGCCAAACTACAATCCGTCGGCAGTTATTCCTGTACGCGGCGAAGGCTCACGTGTGTGGGATCAAAATAACAATGAGTTTATTGATTTTGCAGGCGGTATTGCCGTTAATTGTTTAGGCCACTGTCACCCAGCGCTTGTATCGGCTTTAAAAGAGCAAGGCGAGAAAATTTGGCACTTATCAAATGTGATGACTAATGAGCCAGCCCTGCGTTTAGCGCAAAAAATGGTTGAAGCGACATTTGCTGATAAAGTGTATTTTGCAAACTCAGGCGCAGAAGCCAACGAAGCGGCCCTTAAGCTTGCGCGTCGTTTTGCACTTGACGAACACGGCGAAGAAAAATCACAAATTATTGCCTTTAACAAAGGGTTTCACGGCCGTACATTTTTTACTGTAACGGTGGGCGGACAAGCTGCTTACTCTGATGGCTTTGGCCCTAAACCTGGCGACATTATGCATTGTGATTACAACGACATTGCAGCATTTGAAGCACTTATTAGCGATAAAACATGTGCCGTAATGATGGAGCCACTACAAGGTGAAGGCGGCATTATTTCACCTACCGACGAATTTGCTAAAAAAGTACGCGAGTTATGTACTAAACACAATGCACTGCTAATTTTTGATGAAGTACAAACAGGCGTTGGCCGCACTGGCGATTTATACGCTTACGAAGGTTTAGGTGTAGTGCCCGATATTTTAACGACAGCTAAAGCGTTAGGCGGTGGTTTTCCTATTGGTGCTATGATCACTCGTACTCATATAGCAGAGCACTTAAAAGTAGGTACGCATGGCTCTACGTACGGTGGTAACCCACTTGCCTGTGCAGTAGCAGAAGCTGCATTTGACACCGCAAACACACCGGATGTACTTAACGGCGTTAAAGAGCGTGAACAACTATTTCGCGATGGTTTAAGTGCAATTAACGAAAAATACAACGTATTTAGCGAAGTACGTGGTAAAGGTTTACTTATTGGTGCGGTATTAAACGATAAATTTGAAGGCCGCGCACGTGACTTTTTAGTTGCCAGTGCTAACAATGGTTTAATGAACCTTGTTGCAGGCATGAATGTTATTCGTTTTACCCCTTCTTTAGTTATTCCATTTGAAGATATTAAAGAAGGCCTAGCACGCTTTGAAAAAGCAGTAAGCGACGTAGTAAACGGCTAATTTAATTAAGCGCGCCTTAGGGCGCGCTGTTGGAGCAAGTAATAAATGCAAGTATTACGTCCTATTACCACAGAAGACTTTGCTGCACTTAAGCAAATTGCGATTGAATCGGGCCATGGGTTTACCTCACTTCCGGTGGACGACCAGCTATTAAAAGACAAAATAGACCGCGCCGAGAAAAGCTTTGCTAAAAATATCAATCAGCCGTTAGATGAAAGCTACCTATTTGTTTTAGAAGACAGTGAAACAGGTGAAGTTATTGGCACAACCGCCATAGAAGCCGCTGTTGGCTTATCGGTGCCGCTTTATCATTACCATTTAGGTAAAACAGTACACCACTCGCCTACACTTAATGTTTATAACACCGTTGATATTTTAAGCATGTGTAACGATTACACCGGATGCTCTGAAATATGTACTTTGTTTTTGCGCGAAAACAGCCGTAAAGGCTTAACCGGGCGCTTTTTATCACGCTCACGTTTTTTATTTATGGCGCAGCACAGCGAACGCTTTGCCGATACCGTGATTGCTGAAATGCGCGGCGTAAGTGACGAAGATGGTCACTCACCGTTTTGGCAGTGGCTGCAAGAGCACTTTTTTAGTATTGAGTTTCCCAAGGCCGATCATTTAGTGGGGCTTGGCGATAAAGTGTTTATTAGTGAGTTAATGCCTAAATACCCTATTTACGTAAACTTACTCAGTAAAAAAGCCCAAGCAGTGATTGGCAACGTGCATGAAAAAACTAAACCGGCGCTCAAATTGCTCGAAAAAGAAGGCTTTGAGCACCGTGGCTACGTTGATTTGTTTGATGCAGGCCCAACGGTAGAAGCCAAGCTTGGTAATATTCGCAGTATTCGTGAATCTCAAGTATGCCCTATTACTATTGGCGAGCTGGAACATATTAGCCAGCACAGCTCAGATACTTTAGCCGTTTGTAATCAAGGTGTAAGTGGGTTTAGAGCAACCTTTACCCAGCACGCCCATTATAACCACGCTAAACACACATTAGTAATAAGCCAAGAAGTGGCTGATGCCCTTAATTTATCCCAAGGAGATGCAGCGCGTTTTTTCCGCCTGTAAAACAAATATGAACACACACCTTATAAATAACCAATGGCATTCAGGCCAAGGCCCCGCTTTTAGCTCTGTTAATCCGAGTAACGGCGAAGTTGTATGGCAAGGTAATGGCGCAAATGCCGAGCAAGTAGATGCTGCAATCAATGCAGCTAGAGCCGCACAAGTACAATGGGCAGATACGCCAATTGAGTCGCGTATAACCATACTTGAAAACTTTGTAGCACAATTAAAAGAGCACAGCGAAGAATTTGCAGCCATTATAGCGCGCGAAACCGGCAAGCCTCTTTGGGAAACACGCACAGAAGTAGGCGCTATGACAGGTAAAGTGGCCATTTCGATTAAAGCGTACAACGAGCGTACCGGCACCACTGAAAACCCAATGCCGGGTGCAAAGGCCTTTATACGCCATAAACCACACGGCGTTGTGGCTATATTTGGCCCGTATAACTTTCCTGGGCATTTACCTAATGGCCATATTGTACCGGCTATTTTAGCGGGTAACACCGTGGTATTTAAACCGTCTGAACTAACCCCTCACGTTGCTGAATTTACTTTATCACTTTGGTTAAAAGCAGGCTTACCAGCAGGTGTTATTAACCTAGTGCAAGGTGAAGTAGAAACAGGTAAAGCTCTTGCTTCGCATCAAAACATAGACGGCTTATTTTTTACCGGCAGCTCAAACACCGGCCATTTATTACATAAACAGTTTGCAGGCCACCCAGGTAAAATATTAGCGCTTGAAATGGGCGGTAATAACCCATTAATCGTTAAAAATGTAGCCGATGTAAGCGCTGCAGTGCACGATATTATTCAATCGGGCTTTATTACTTCTGGCCAGCGCTGTACCTGTGCACGCCGCGTGTTTATTGAGAAATCGCTCAATGGCGATGCTATTTTAGAAAAACTGATTAGCGCAACTAAAAACATTGTTGTTGATGACAGCTTTGCAAGCGATCAACCATTTATGGGTGCCATGATCAGCGAAAAAGCCGCCTTAGGCATGGTTGCAGCGCAAAAAGAATTAGTTGCAAGTGGTGGCGAAATACTTGTTGAGCTTAAGCAGCTAAAAGCAGGCACTGGGTTTGTAAGCCCAGGTATTATTGATGTAACTAACATTACAAACATGGCCGATGAAGAACACTTTGGCCCGCTTATAAAAGTGTATCGCTACAACGACTTTGACAGCGCAATAGCAGAGGCTAATAACACCAGCTTTGGTTTATCAGCAGGCTTACTTGGCGATAACGAAGATGATTACAGCCACTTTTTAAAACGCATTCGTGCCGGCATTGTCAATTGGAACCGCCCTATTACGGGTGCCTCTAGTGCAGCACCGTTTGGTGGCATAGGCGCAAGTGGTAACCACAGAGCCAGTGCGTATTATGCCGCTGATTATTGTGCCTACCCTGTAGCATCAGTTGAGGCCGATAAGGTAAACCTGCCACAAACTTTAGCGCCAGGCTTAGTAATTGAATAAGTGAATAACCCAATTTAAGGATTTAACATGCACACTAACGTAAATACATTATTTGAAAACCTATGGGATAACTATTTAGCCGTTACCCCCTCGGCAGATAAAATTCATGATTTATTAGGCTCAACGCAAAAAGATGACATTATTAACGACCATATTGCGCTGCGGACCTTTAATATTGAAAAAGTAGGCCTAGAAAAACTAGCCGCGCACTTTTTAGCACTTGGTTATACAGAGTGTGGTGAATACCACTTTGAAGCTAAAAAGCTCTATGCTAAACACTACGAGCATAGCGACCCTAAGCAACCTAAAGTATTTATTTCTGAGCTATTAGTTGAAAAGTGTTCACCAGAGTTACAAGCTATTGTGACAGATATGGTAGAGCAAATAGATGAAAACGCAGTAACTGCCGATAACTTTTTATACTCAGGTACCCATTGGCAAGTAAGTAGCGACACATACAAGCAGTTACTTGCTGAAAGTGAGTACGCAGCGTGGATGTCGGCATGGGGCTACCGTGCAAACCACTTTACTGTAAATATTAATATGCTTGCTAAGTTTGATAATATTAAGGATGTTAACCAAGCACTTAAAGACGCAGGCTTTGCCCTAAATACATCAGGCGGCGAAGTAAAAGGCTCACCAGAGGTATTATTAGAGCAATCATCAACCCTTGCAGATGAGTATGCTGTCACCTTTAGCGACGGCGAACTGCGCATCCCTAGCTGTTTTTATGAGTTTGCCATTAGATACCCTAAAGCCGATGGCGAGCTTTACACGGGGTTTGTTGCAGCCTCTGCTGATAAAATCTTTGAAAGCACTAACGCGCGTTAAAAATAAAACATGCCTTAATGTTTTAACTTAAAAAAAGCCCGTTTGGGCTTTTTTTTATGACAAAAATATTTAGAACATTTACACTAAGTTTTATGCCTGTATTTACTAAATTTTTGATTATCTTGCATGTACTGCTTATATCATCATTGAGCCATACAAATGAACCACTTACATTACTCTCTAGAGCGAATGCGTCTACTGATGGCTTTTTAAACTCAGATAAAACGTTCGAAAGCCTGCTCAATCATACAATTAATACTAAATTGCAGTGGACCAACCAAGCTCGTCTAATCAAGCGGCTTATGGGTAATGAAGCAGTATGCAGCTACGATATAATAAAAACGCCCGAGCGTGAAAAACATATTTTGTTCTCAAATATACCAACTACTATTTACGAGCAACGAAAAATATACGGATTTAAACGCACCTTACAAAACTTTCCTGAACGAGTCTCTGTTGCTCAACTACTAGAAAAAGACTTTACCCTTGCCGTAGACTCAGGAACGAGTTATCAAAAACTTGAGCCTGTTTTAACAAAGTATAATGAGCAAATTGCAGCGATAAGCTCAGAAGACACCAGCTCTCAACTACCTCAACTTCTCATCCATAATAGAATAGACATGATTGTCGATTACGAGGTTAACGTACTTGGTGCACTCACCAGTGAGCAACTAACACAAATAGATAGTCGTGAAATAGCTGAATTTCCAGAATTTGTTAATGGCTACTTTGCATGTAGTAAGTCAGAGCTTGGCGAAAAAGTAATAAAAACCATCAATATTTTAATGAACACCCCCGAAATTTACGACCGCTTACAAAAAAGTTTACAACAAGCCTATAGTGCTGATACATCTAGCGCTATGATGCTTGCTTACTCTCAAGAGCACGTATACTTAACCTCTGATGAGTAAAATTAATCGTCAAGATAAACACTGCAAATCAATTTAAGATCATGATTTTAATAACAAATAAATTATTTTAAACTTATTTAAAATTTTTATTGCGCTGGATAAAAACCTACATTATTATCTCGCCGCTTCTTGATGATAGCCAATCCGAGTACATTACAAACCCCGTTTGTAGCAAGGCGATAGAGCAACTATCCAAGAGTGAATTTGACTGTGCGTTTGCACTATTGATCTCACTCAACTGACTCGTGGATACACCATACCCGAGCAGTTGCTTAATTGACTCGGAAAATAAAATGGCTTTATCAACACAACTACAAGACACCGTAACTAAAGTACCTGCAGCAGCGGTTGCTGCAAATCAAGCAATTGATTGCGCGCAACCGAGTATTGCCCACATTGAACAACTTGCTTCACAATATGGCGCACCTCTAATGGTGCTTGACTGCGACGCTATACGTCGTCAATACCGTGCACTTAAACATGCACTGCCTGGCGTTGTGTTACATTTTGCTTTAAAGCCTTTACCGCATGCTGCTGTCGTGCGCACTTTGTTAGATGAAGGCGCAAGCTTTGATTTAGCAACCAGTGGCGAAGTTGACTTAGTAGCAAGCCAAGGCGTACCAAGCGAGCGTACAATTCATACGCACCCAATAAAGCGCGACAGTGACATTCGCGACGCACTTGCCTACGGCTGTACAGTGTTTGTGGTGGATAACATTAACGAGCTTGAAAAGTTTATTGCCTATAAAGATCAAGCCGAAATTTTAGTGCGTTTAAGCTTTCGTAATAAAGATGCATTTGCTGATTTATCTAAAAAGTTTGGCTGCAGCCCAGAGGCGGCAATCGACATTATTAGCCTTGCCCAGCAACTTGGTATTCGTATTAAAGGGTTATCGTTTCATGTTGGCTCGCAATCACCTAACCCAACTAAATACGTTGAAGCGATAAATGCATCTGCAAAAGTGGTTAAACAGGTGGCTGAGTTAGGCTTACCAGCACTTAGTACGCTCGATATTGGTGGTGGGTTTCCTGTGCCGTACAGCGCAGATGTGCTACCAATTGATGTATTTTGTGCGCCTATTAATATCGCGTTGGCACAATTACCAGAAACAATGCAAATTATTGCTGAACCTGGCCGTTTTATTGTAGCAAGTAGTGTAACCAGTGTTGCCTCTGTAATGGGACAAGCAACGCGCGAAGGTAAAACATGGTACTACTTAGATGATGGCGTTTATGGCTCTTTTAGCGGTTTAATGTTTGATGAAGCAGCCTACCCTATCGATAGTGCAAAACAAGATGGCGAGCGTTTTGAGTCGGTACTTGCGGGCCCAACATGCGACAGTATAGATGTAATAAGTGATTCAATTATGCTGCCAAAACTAAACAATGGCGATTTAATTATTAGCCGTATGATGGGTGCCTACACACTTGCTACAGCAACCGACTTTAACTTTTTTAAACGTGCTGAGGTCGTTGTATTAAACGAGCAAATGCACAGCCAAGTATTAACAGGTTAAGAAAATAAGTTCCTCGCTATAGGTACGCTGGCTTGTACCTATACATTTCAACGCAGTTGCTCATTCCAACTGCGTTTTTTTATTGCGTTAAATAACTGGGGCTTGATTACCTTTTTGATCAGCAAAGCAGGCTCTAATAAAAGCAACCTGCGCTACTTATTACAAAAATAATGGTTTATAGTCGTTTTCTAACTGTTCAAACGATAAGTCACCTATAAATCTGCCAAAGCTTAGCCACGTTGCTAAACCTCGTAAATCTTTAAAATGTGGTGGTACAAATTTTGGGCTTTCTATTACACCTAAACTATGTAATTGCGATATAAGCCTAAAATCATCAATCGATATTTTTCCGACCAACAATAATGGCAGCTGATCAATGCGCCCAAGCTGTATAGCAACACGAATTAAGTTATATACCAGCACAAATCCTTTAATGTAAGCAATATCCTTAGTAAAAGGTAAGCCTGTTGCCGTGCTTCCCCTAAAAACACGTTGTGCTAGCGTATAGCTTTCATCTTTTGAAAGCCCTTGCGCTAAGTAGTCACGGTATATATCAACAAACTCTGCGCCATCAATCACTTTAGTAACTGCTTGAATACGATTTACTAACTTTGATAAACGCCTAGGCGTTGATTTAAGGGTAATTATTTCTGTTAAAACAGCTAAGCCTTCTTGAGTCACTGTTGAGCTTGGCGTCCCTTTACTTAAACAGGTTAAATAAGGCTGAGCTAGCCCGTTTTGCGTTGTACCTACGTGTATCCAGCCTTCGTGCACTTCTAAAATATCGAGCTCACGCTGGGAGAATTTAACATCTTGATTTAGCTTAATGTTATTTGCACCTGCAGCAGCATCACTGACAATCCCATCGCTGAGCATAACCTCTACATTAATACCCGCCATACTGCTATTCACTTGCTCAGACAGAATACGCACGGCATCACTTGCATTAATATTTTTAGGATCATCAGGCAAAATATCGGCTATTAATAAGTTTTGCAGTGGTTTTTCTAACATATTGGCAAGTTCGAACAGTGAAGGTTCACCTGCATGAAATAAATCTTTTGGGTGACCAAAAAGCTCTACCGACAAATCATGAAACTCAGGCGTTCCTCTATACTCAAGCATACTGAGCACCGTTTTATACTCGCTACACATTTTACCCATGTATTGAGAAATAGGATTTAGCTGACCTAACTGGTTAATAATATTGCGGTGCAAGTTAGAAAACGCTTGGCGTAATTCGCTGGGGACAAATCCTAAATCTCGTTGCTGGTAATAGGCGCTATCGATTAGCGGATTTTTTTGGCACTTTTGCCTGAAAAACGTCTCTTTGATTTGTTTATCCCAGTTAATGGCATCGAGTATTCTAATGGGTGTTTGTAAAGCAATTAATTGCTCTGACAGTTCGCGAGTTTTAAGGAGTAAAGCCTTGTCTATCATGGTGTAAGCTCAACAAAAAATGAGGCTTGAGCATAAGGTAAAACCAGTTAATAGCAAGATTATTTTAGCGCTTTTTAGCCATTGTTTTTACGGTGATCGACCCTCATATATAAAACGTAATAGCTTTAAACAATAAAGGGTTAATGATGAAAAACGAACTCGATAACAAGCAGATCCTCTCTGTGTACGAACGTATTCAGCAGCGCGGTAAACAAAATGATATTGGTAAACATTATCAAGGTGTTACGGCTTACTCTGACATTGACGGCTACACTATTTACTTAGAAGGTAGCGGCGTATTATTGCGCTTTGGGTTTCATAATGCTTATCACCTAGATTATGAGCATGACAAACATAAAGACGACTTTTTAAAAAAACTATACAACATTGCTAATGAGGAATAATGCAGCCAAGACGCATTCGTAAACGCACCACAAACAAGCAAACCACCACGTTTATAAACCAGGTAATTACTGAGCTGCAAGCGCACCCAGAAAAGCTGGAGATAATCCGTCGAAACCTAAATGAATACCGCGAACAGACTCACCTTAAACGCGGTTTTTTGCTGGCTATTGAACGCTTTGACTGGGTGTTTGAGGCCAGTAACGATGTTAATTTTATATGCCAACAAATCTTAGCCGATGATTACATAGGTAATCGCCTTAGACGCTACCCGCTATTATTTAAAGGCGTTATTAATAGCGCCTAATTTACACGCCTTTTTTAACCTTAAGCTCTCCTCTTATAGCCATTACACACTGCTACTTTTTTATTTAGTACACTAATTAAACATGTGAAATGGTTTCGTTTGCTTATTTAAAATACCCTTCGTACTCTAACTATTACCATTCTAACGAATATTTATCTTTTTTATTACTCATACCCCGTAAACAAATCCTTACTATTTTTACCATTTAAAAATTTAAACATAACTCATTGAATATATGTGATTTTATTAATCAAGATCTGCATGTGGCACTACTGCAAATTAACCCGTTTTTATTAATAATCTATCTACATCTTGGTATCTGGTTGTTTACTTGCGCCTTGAATTGTTAGAGCTATTACATTAAGCTTATCTTTATTGAACGTTCAATTAATAAAAATTATGCCTAAAATCGGAATGGAACCTGTCAGGCGTCAGCAGCTAATTGACGCGACCATTGAGTCAGTTGCACAGCGCGGTTTGCAAGGAACAACCATTAACACCATCAGTAAAAATGCGGGTTTATCATCTGGCATTATTAGCCATTACTTTGGTGGCAAGCAGGGGTTAATAGAGGCAACCGTTAGGTATTTGTTATCGAATTTAAAAAATGAATTAATTGAAAAAGTTGAGCCAACCACCAGCGCAATTGAGCGTTTGATGTTTATTGTTGAGGCCAACTTTGCACTTGTTCAACAGCGCAACGACACCACCCGTACGTGGTTAAGTTTTTGGGCGCAGTCAATGCACGATCAAGAACTGCACAGGCTGCAAAATGTAAACAGTAATCGCTTGCAAAGTAATTTAGCATTTTCTTTTAAGCAACTAATGCCCGTAAAGCAAGCAAAACAAGCTGCAGAACTTAGCGCCGCCATGATTGATGGCCTATGGTTAAGAGCAGTATTAAGTCAATCTGACGAAAACCAATTTAAACACAGTGAAACATTAGCAAAAAGCTATGTACATTCACTCATCAAGCAATATGGAGCCTAGCGTGACTACACCTGTCTATCAAAACTTTATTAACGGCCACTTCCTTGCAAACCAAAGTGGTGAAACTTTTGATGTAAAAAATCCAGCCACAGATGAAGTTATTTACTCGGTAGAAGTTGCCGACGAATTTATTCAAAACGCGGCTATCGAAAGTGCAAAACAAGGCTTTGCTCAATGGTCTAAAATGAGCCCAATAGAACGTAGCCGTATTTTATTAAAAGCGGTTGCTTTATTGCGTGAGCGTAATGATGAGCTTGCCTTAGTTGAAGTGCTTGATACAGGTAAACCAATGCAAGAAGCTAATTGCGTTGATATAGAAACAGGCGCAGATGTAATTGAATACTTTGCAGGCCTAGCACCAGCGCAAGTTGGCCAGCAGCAAATGGTTGGCGAAGACTTTTACTATACCCGCAAAGAGCCACTAGGCATTTGTGCTGGTATTGGTGCATGGAACTACCCGCTGCAAATTGCATGTTGGAAATCGGGCCCTGCCCTTGCCGCAGGTAATGCGTTTATTTTTAAACCTTCAGAAGAAACCCCTTTAGGTGCTATTAAACTAGCTGAAATTTTTGTTGAAGCAGGCGTACCTGCCGGCGTATTTAACGTTGTGCAAGGTGCCGGTGATGTAGGTCAGTGGTTAACCTCTCACAGTGAAATAGACAAAGTGTCGTTCACTGGTGAAGTAGGCACAGGTAAAAAAGTAGTGGCAAGCGCTGCCGGTACATTAAAAGACGTAACAATGGAGTTAGGTGGTAAATCACCTTTATTAGTGTTTGAAGATGCCAATATTGAGCAAGCAGTCAGTGCTGCCATGCTAGGTAACTTTTATACGCAAGGCGAAATTTGTACTAACTGTACCCGTATTTATGTTCATAAAAATGTATATCAACAATTTATTGATGAGCTTAAAACACGTACTGAGCAAAATATTATTGCCGGCGACCCACAAGATTTAAATACTAACTTTGGTGCATTAATTTCTAAAAAGCATCAAGAGTTGGTAATGAGCTACATAAAAAGTGGCTTGGCCGAAGGTGCAACGCTACTTACTGGCGGTACAACTCTTTCTCCTGAATCAGCGCCTAATGGCTACTTTGTAGCACCTACGGTATTTACCGATTGCAACGATGACATGACTATTGTTAAAGAAGAAATTTTTGGCCCAGTTATGAGCGTGCTTGTTTTTGAAGACGAAGACGATGTTATCGCCCGTGCAAATGGTACACACCTTGGCTTAGCCGCAGGCGTATTTACTAGCGATATTAAACGTGCGCACCGTGTTATTCACCAATTAGAAGCCGGTATTTGTTGGATTAATGCTTACGGTAATTCACCTGCTGAAATGCCTGTTGGTGGTTACAAGCAATCAGGTATTGGCCGTGAAAATGGCATAGAAACGCTTGATCATTACACGCAAACTAAGTCTATTTATGTGGGCATGGCCGACATAGAAAGCCCGTTTTAAGGTGGCAACTATGAATAACACTTACGATTATATTATTGTTGGCGCCGGTTCTGCAGGTTGTGTACTTGCAAATCGCTTATCTGAAGATACAAACAATAAAGTGCTATTGCTAGAAACCGGTGGTAGCGATAAAAGTATATTTATAAAAATGCCAACGGCGCTCTCTATTCCTATGAATACAGATAAATACGCATGGCAATTTCACACTCAGCCAGAGCCGTATTTAGATAACCGAGAAATGCACTGCCCACGCGGTAAAGTGTTAGGCGGTTCGTCATCAATTAATGGCATGGTATATGTTCGCGGCCACGCGAAAGATTTTGACGAGTGGCAACAACACGGTGCTAACGGCTGGGATTATCAGTCGTGCTTACCTTACTTTAAAAAAGCAGAAAGCTTTTATTTAGGTGAAAATGCGCACCGTGGTGGCACAGGCCCGCTTGGCGTTAATAACGGTAACGAAATGCAAAACCCGCTTTACACCACCTTTATTAAAGCAGGCGTAGAAGCAGGGTATGCACACACAGACGACTACAACGCAGCTCAGCAAGAAGGCTTTGGCCCAATGCACATGACCGTTAAAGACGGTGTGCGCAGTTCGGCCTCGCGCGAGTATTTAGACCCAGTAAAATCACGCAGTAACCTAACAGTTATTACAGGTGCTTTAGCACAAAAAGTGATTTTAGAAGGCAAAAAAGCCACAGGCATTGAGTACACAGTAAATGGCACTCTTAAAACGGCGCATGCGACTAAAGACGTTGTATTAAGTGCAGGTCCAATTGGCTCACCTCATATTTTACAGCTTTCGGGTATTGGCGATAAAGCCATACTTGAAGAAGCTGGTGTTGAGGTAAAGCATCATTTACCAGGCGTAGGTCAAAACTTACAAGATCATCTTGAGTTTTACTTTCAGTACAAGTGTAAACAACCTATTACCTTAAACGGTAAATTAGGTCTTATTTCAAAAGGCTTAATTGGCGCTAAATGGCTACTGACCCGAAAAGGCTTAGGTGCAACAAACCACTTTGAGTCGTGTGCGTTTATTCGCTCAAAACCAGACGTTGAATGGCCAGATATTCAGTACCACTTTTTACCAGCGGCGATGCGCTACGATGGGCGCAGTGCATTTGCGGGTCATGGTTTTCAGGTGCATGTAGGTCATAACAAACCTAAAAGCCGTGGTAGTGTCACTATTCAATCAGCTAATCCTGAGCAACCGCCGAAAATTTTATTTAACTACTTGCAGCATAAAGACGATATTGAAGGCTTTAGAGCGTGTGTGCGCCTAACTCGCGACATTATTGAACAAAGCGCATTTGATGACTACCGCGATGAAGAAATTCAACCAGGTAAGCACATTCAAACCGACGAAGAAATAGATGCTTTTGTACGCCAAGCAGTAGAAAGTGCCTATCACCCGTCTTGCTCTTGCAAAATGGGCGAAGATGATATGGCCGTGGTTAATTCTAATACCCAGGTTCACGGTATTGAAGGGCTGCGTGTTGTTGACTCGTCAATCTTCCCTACGGTGCCAAATGGCAACTTAAATGCCCCTACAATTATGGTTGCAGAAAAAGCAGCTGATCTAATTTTAGGTAAAACCCCACTTACACAGGCATCGGTAAACGTTGCCATGAGCAGTAATTGGCAAACAACGCAACGTAATAGCGAGATTTAATTAAGCCATAACGTGCCTAACACTATGTAGGGCACGTTCAACTTGCAGTGGCTCACGGCGTAAATTGGTTACGCGGTGTTTATGCAAGTAATAAAACAAAAACGGAGAACTTATGAGTTACTTTTATTCATTTTGGGAGGGCGATAATGACTATATGGCTTAGTGCTGGCATTATATTTACGCTACTTGCTGTTATTACTATTTTATTTAAATGGGGTAACGTACGCGTAGTAGGCGTAACACCAGTGAGAACTTTTACCTTTATCGCAATCTTATTTACCTCAGGCCTAGACGTTGGCCTAATCATGTTTCCATTAACCGAATTTGCAGGTTATGCAGACATAAAAGCAAGCCCAGAATACGCGTTTGCAAACCCACTGGCTATTGAGTTTGGCTATTGGGGATTCTTGATCTGGGGATTTTACTTTCTTACGTGCTTTTATTTCTGTGTAATAGAGCCCAAAGTTAAATTTTTCGAAATTTCATGGGTTAAGTTCATTAATAACGTAGTTATTATTGGCACATGTGCCTTTACAGCTTACCTACTGCTTTCTAACTTGCCGTGGTACTTACCAGAGCTAGGCGATGGTTCGAGCGTTATACCTACCTTCTACTTTATTGTATTTGCAGCTATTTGCTTTGCTGTGTACTCAAGTACAGATATTAAATACGTGCGCTTTTTAAGTATTTCTACAACGTGGTTATTTATCGCATTAATTGCCTTTATGTGGGCAGGTGCCTTTGTCGTTGGTGACAGCAAAATGTCGGCATTTACCAATAACCTTGCTGAAATTGGTACTTACTTTGCCAATATAAATCAGTTTGTTTTACCGCTTAATGACTACCATGAATTTTATCTATTTTGGTGGTTTGCGTGGAGCATTATGATTGGCCAATTTACGTCTCGTTTTGTAGGCGGCCTTAAAACATACCAAGTATTAGGTGCAATGTTGATATTTCCATCTATTCCGATTGCGATTTGGTTTAGCGTACTTTATCACTACCACGAAATGGGTATTTCAACAGCGGGTATTAAAAACTTTGCCATGGTATTTGTTGGGATAGTGTTTGTTATTAATTCGCTTGATTCATTAATACGCTTATACACAGATAACCTTAACTTAACGGTTAAACGTTTAGGTAAAAAGAACTATATGATACTCAATATTGTTGCCCTTTCGTTACTAACCCTATTGTTTAAGCTTGAGTTTTTACAAATTCAATGGGTTGGCGCGTTAGTAATTGCACTGTTTTTTGGCTGTGCTGCGTTTATTGGCTACAGCAAATTTAAAACGGTTAACAATATAGACAGTTCGCCAAAAGCAAACAAAATAGATTACACAAAAATAGAAACTGTACATTAGGGATCAACAATGAATAACAAACTAAAACAACTAGCAGTAGCACTACCTTTCGCACTTTTATCAACAACGGTGTCAGCTAACTGGTCAACAACCATTACAGCAGCATCTGATTATACTTTTAACGGTGTAACTCAAACTGATAGCGACCCTGCAATTCAAGCAAGCCTTGATTACGCTTTCGACAGCGGTGTGTATGCGGGTGCATGGGCATCTAATGTAGATTTTGGTGATGACACTGATTTTGAACTTGATGCCTACCTAGGTAAATACGTGCAATTAACTGACACGGTTAGCGCTGATTATGGTATTGCTTATTACACATACCAAGGTAATAACAGCGATGGTAACTACGCCGAAGCCTACACAAAATTTGGCTATGCAAGTGAGTATGGTCAAACAGAGCTAAACTTTTGGTATAGCTGGGATTACTTTGGTACAGGTGCTGGCCATGTTATTTCTATGATTGCCCACACCTTTGAAATTGCCCCAAATCATGCCATTCGTGCAAGCTTTGATATTTCTAATTCGCTTGATGGCGAAAAATGGGCATGGGATGTAAACCAAAAGAAATCATACAAACATTACCGCCTAGCGTACCAAACTAGCTACGAAGGCTTTGGCATTGAGATTGCTGCTGAAGACACAAGCCTAGATTACGATTACGCTGATGAGCGTATAGTACTTGCTATATCACGCACATTCGATTTATAAATTTGTAGTTGTTAGATTCTACAAACAAAAATGCCACTTTTAAAAGTGGCATTTTTTTTACTAAATTTTAAGGCTGTAGCCCTAAAGAACTTAGTTTTATTTAGGGGCGATTAAGCACAATACAGGGTTTAACGTTTCGTGGCCTAAATAACTGCACCAGTGAATGCTCAAGTTAATCGCTATCGGTAGGGGCAATTTAATACCATAGCCTTAGCCTAAAACCCTCCATAAGCTATTAAACTACCTATAATAATAAACAGACTCTAACTTTCTATTTCCCACGCGCTGGTACCCGCTGCAGATAAGTTAGCGGTATTTTTACGTAAAACTTTGTTACCCACATTGATAGATGATTGAGGGCGACTAACCAAATAGCCTTGAACAGAGCTTACTCCCATGCGTTTTACAAGTTCAAACTGCTCAATTTCTTCTACGCCCTCTGCCACTATTTTAAGTCCTAACTTTTGACCTAATTCGCTAATCGTATTAAGGATATCGTTGTACTTTGGACTTTTATCGGCTTGAGAGATAAACGAGCGATCTATTTTTATTACATCAATGGGCAAATCAGCCAATGTGCTTAATGAGCTAAAGCCGGTACCAAAATCGTCAATAGCAATTGTCACACCTTCTGCACGAAGCCGCTCAAGCTCTTCAATCATACTTTTACTGGCTTTAATAAACGTAGACTCTGTTATTTCTAGCATTAAAGAATGCGATGGCAGCCCTGTGTTTTTTAGGTTTTTCATTATCCAATCGTACACTGAGCGGTGTTTTAGTTGCACACCCGATACATTAACCGAAATTTTTACTTTGCGCATACCAGCATTATGCCATGCCGCCATTTGCCTACACGACTCATGCATAATCCAATCGCCAAGCTCTAAAATAAGGTTAGACTCTTCGGCAATAGGTATAAACTCCGCCGGTGAAATCATCCCTTCTATAGGGTGATCCCAGCGTGTAAGCGCTTCAAAATAATCTATCATGCAATCTTCTACATGCACGATAGGTTGAAACGATAAGTAAAAGTCTTTACACGCAACCGCTAAACGCAACTCTTCTAATAAATAGTGATAGCGGCGCATTTTATTACCCATCTCTGGGGAGTACACTTTAAAAATCCCTTTACCATCGCTTTTTGCACGGTACATTGCCACATCGGCCAATTGCAATAATGCTTGTGGGGTTGATGCGCTCTCTGGGTAAGCCGCTATACCAATACTGGCGCTAATTTTTATTATTTTATTACCTAGTACAAAGTCTTTTTCAAGTTCACTGAGTACGTGCTTAGCAATATCGACCACTTTATTATCGGTATCTACCGACTCAATAAAAATTGAAAATTCGTCACCGCCTAAACGTGATAAATTTTGCTCTAACTGATTCGCCTCGTTAATATTACTTAACTTATGATGGCGTAATACGTTAGCTAGGCGCGTAGCAACCTGCACCAAAATTTCATCACCAAAGCTGTGACCAAACGAGTCATTTACCTGTTTAAAGCCATCTAGGTCAATAAACAATAAGGCGCATTTAAGCTGCTCTTCATCAGTAAAATTTATTTGCCTATCTATATGCTCAATATAAGCATGGCGGTCAATGAGCAAGGTTAGCTTATCTTGGCAGATACTTGTTTGTGTTTGCTTTAAATAATTAGCAACATGGGTATTTAAATTGTTTATTGACTGGCTTAAATTGCCAAGCCCTGACGGGTTGTCGTGTTGGGGTTGTAGGTTAAAGGCAACAAGCAATTGATTAGCGTTGTTATTTAGCTGTGCAATTTGATGCTGATAAGAGATTTTTTTACGCTCTTTACGAATAATTGTAAAGCCAACAAACAATGCCATACACACCAATATAAAGTTTATTGGCGACGTTAGCGTCATTAAAATAAGCTTTGTTGCGTTTGCAGCGATAAATTCCGTGTCGGTAGTTTTAACTAACAAAAAATCGGCAGAAGGCTGGTGTATTAAATAGTGCCCATTGAGCATAGGGTTATACCAAGGCGCCATTTCGAGCGTTGTATCTACAATATCAAAGTGGCGTAAATCTATATCAGGGTTGAATAAATTAATGCGGTTAATTTGGTTTGTTAGCTCGATGTTTAAACAAAAGCAAAATAAGATAAATACAAAAAAAATGCCGCCTAAGGGTTTAAATTTATTCATCAACAAAATCCATCTAAATTACTTATCCTATAAACCCGTTACTAAAAGACGATTATATCGCCTATTTTTAGTACTAAGCAAGCCATAGCACAGTCCTTATTCATTGAATTTTTAGAACTGTACTCAAAAAGAATAAATTAATGCTTAATAATTAACTAATTATAGAGAGTGATGAATAAAAATAAACCTTAAGCTTAAAATGTTTGAAAAAACTAATATTACAAGTATTTAATACATACCATCGATTAGTTCGATAATTTTTTCTTTCGCGTCTATAAACTTATCCAAACCACCGCCGGTGCGATAAGATGCTTGCGCAATTTTTTTATTGGTTTGAGCGTCTGTAACCCAAATATTCGCGTATGACATGTACAACGCTAAATCCCAATGCCAGTTAGCCACGTAATAAGCAACGGCATTACACCCTGCGATGTCAGCATTAGGTAATTCAGTTTGATACTCCTGATGTTTCAATACATAGTTAGCAGCAATTACACGTGTTTTGACGTTATGTTTTGCAAACCCTTCTTCCATTGCTGTGACAACGCCTTCTTTAACTGCCTTATGTTCAGCTATACATACTACTTCTGGTTTCACAGTGTCAAAGCGAGTTATATCTTGCTTAGCAGCACAACCCGCTAGGGTTGCTACCATTGCAGCTGCGATAGTTATTTTTATTGTTTTCATATTCATCCTTTTAATGGTTATTTAAAGTTGCCATGCATAGCTCACTTTTGTAAAAAATGTGCGTTGATCTCTTTCAACGTGTTTTAGGGAATCGTCTTGATAGCTTTTATCTGAGTAGCCTAAATAAAATAATGTTTGAGCATTAATTTTGTACGAGTAAACTAATTGGCTGCCATAGTCTTTATTAATGTGGCTAACTTGGTAGTAGTAGGCGTCTTTATTTCTATCAATGTCTTCAAATTGCAATATAAGCTTGAGCATAGCGCGCATGCTAAATTTATAATAAAGCCTAAAATCTAATAAGTTAGCAGTATAAACTCGCTCCCCTTCAGGGTTATCTAATACGCTGTAGTTATGCGTAGCGTCTACTTGCCAATGATCGTTTATATCCCACGTAACTTGCGTTTGCGTAGCATACGAATCGCCAATTTGCTCATTGGCGTAATCAATGCGGCTGCCATACTCACCATAAAATGAAAGCCATATATTATTTTTAGGTTTAAAGCCCGTATAAACAAAGCCAATATTTTGGTTATAAAAAGCATCATTATAGTTTTCATAACGATGCAGTAAGCCAATTTCAAAAATAGACTGCTTTTGCCCTTTTAATGTTATAAACCCTTGGTATTCTTCTTCAAGTAGGTCGCCATTTTGCGCCCATGTTTTATCCCAATCAGCCTCATAAGACCATGACGTTAATAAGCCAGACTCATCTGCATACCAGGTTTGCCCGCCCCCAAAGCCTACGTTCTCATAATCTACTTTTTCTTGATAACCTAAGTCAGTACGATAGTCTTTACCTATATTTTCGTAGCTGGCAAACAAATTGTAGTCACGTTTATCACGGGTAAACTCTATAGCGTACGCTTCATCAGATTGAGTTTTAGATAAGTTATAGTTACTTGTTAAAAAATCAGAGTTTTTAGAATCTGTTGTAGCTACCTGGTAGGTCAGTAGATCTGATTGATTAAACCAATAGCTGCCATCGACAGAAAGCACTGTATTGGAGTAATCATCGCTTTCGCGGTGAGTCGTACTTAGCCCTATAGTGCCTTGTTGGCCAATATCGTATTGATAACGCGCTGCTGCTGCATGGGTTTTATCCTCTAAAATTGCAAAACCAGAGCCTTGATTTGTAGGCAATAAAATATTGCTATTATTGTCATCGGCATACATAAATGCATAGCTATGTTGCCCTGTTTTACCTGTTAATTTCGCCCCTACTTCAGGCTCTGCAATAGTGCGGGTATACAATAGTTCAAATAAACTGCTTTTAAAGTAGGATGCGCCATCTAAAAAAAATGGTCGTTTTTCTGCATAATAAATTGAGTACGTGGTATTCACATCAAGGGCTAACGCATCACTTTCTATTTGCGAAAAATCTGGGTTTATAGTGGCATTAATTACCGCATCTTGTGTAACCCCCCAGCGTAAATCAAGGCCAGCTTCAGTGTCTATATCACCATTATCCCACTGTCCTGGCAAGGTAGCTTTTGAATCATTTCTGAGCGCCGTAAGTGTGGGCGTTAGTTGCAGATTTTTGCTGGCTTTTATATTTTTAAAACCATTTAATTTATCAAACTGACATAAACTGCATTTTATATCTCGGTCAAACCCCATATTTGAAAGCTGATACAGTACATCACGTTGGTAATTTCGCATAAGGGCAAAGCCCCATGTTAAATCTGTTTTATTTTCAGGAAATCTTAGCGCTTTAAAAGGTATACGCATTTCAACCACAAACCCTTGGTCGGTAATTTGCCCTGCGCTATCCCATATTGCATCCCAAGACGGGTCTGATTGCCAGCCATCGGTGTCACTCATTCGCGTATCACCTTGCGCACCCAATGGATTTACATAAAATTCGTAAGCTGAACGTTCGTCGTTAAAAGTGTCAATAATTAAAATAACCGTATCATCTTGCCAAAGCGTATCTCTGTCGCGAAGAGAAGCTGTTATTTCGCTCGGCTGTGGATCTTCGGCTACAAAAGCAACATATAAGTGGCTGCCATCTTCATACATGTAAGCATCAGTTTTAACCGGTGGGGTGCCCTTTTCGTTAGGCTCATCTTGAAATGCTATAGGAACTAAAGTGGCATTTTGCCAGTGGGGCTCATCAAGTACGCCATCTACAGTAATATCTGCATTTATATGTACAAGAGAGTGCTGCTGTTTTTCACTGGCATAAAGGTGGTTAGAAAATAAAAGTGCTAATAAGAAGGGGAATAAAGCACTGCATTGTTTTTTTATAATTATTAAGTACTGCATAAACATCCATTTAGACGTGTTTACCCTTAAAAGGTAAACTTATTTATGCAGTGTAATTTAAGTCAGTACATTTGTTAATAGTTTGATACTAAAAACAATAGCTTTTTTAACTAATTAATATTAAAGGCTTAATTTAAAAGCTAGGTTTCAATTAATTTAAGCTTATTAGCCACACCATTCCAACTATCGGCATCAGCAGGCGCTGGTTTTACCTCAACAATGCGTGGCCACACCAATGCAAGCTCAGCATTAAGCTCGGTAAACTCTTTTTGGTCTTCCGGCAGCTCGTCTTCTTGGTAAATTGCTTCAGCTGGGCACTCTGGTACGCATAATCCACAATCTATGCAATCAATAGGGCTTATTGCTAAAAAGTTAGGGCCTTCGTAAAAGGCATCTGCAGGGCACACTGCCACACAATCTGTGTATTTACATTTAATACAGTTTTCGGTGACCACAAACGCCATAATAGTTTAAACCTAGTAATTAATTATCTACAGCGCGATCATACCCAACCCCATTAAAAACACAATAAATATGTGCCATCTGCGGTCAATTTAACGTAATATATGCGCCCTTAATGTATAGCCATTACGTGCCCTACACTTCTTATTGTGAGCGGATAATATTACCGCTAAGACACCTAAAAGAGATAACAATGATACGTTTAACCGAAATAAAGCTGCCGCTTGATCATAATGAAGACGCTATAGGCCAAGCCATAGTTGATAAACTAAAAATACAGCCAGCGCAGCTACACAGCTACAATGTGTTTAAACGTGGGTACGATGCACGTAAAAAAACGGCTATTTTACTTATTTATACCCTCGATATTGAAGTAGATAACGAAGAAGCGCTGTTAAACGCATTTGCTAAAGATCAGCACGTAAAACCAGCCCCCGATACCTCATACAAATTTGTTGCCCACGCCCCCGCTAACCTTACTGAGCGCCCTGTAGTAATTGGCTTTGGCCCATGTGGATTATTTGCGGGCTTAGTGCTGGCTCAAATGGGTTTTAATCCTGTTATTTTAGAGCGCGGTAAAGAAGTACGCGAACGCACCAAAGACACCTTTGGCTTTTGGCGTAAACGTACCCTTAATACAGAGTCTAATGTGCAGTTTGGCGAGGGTGGCGCAGGTACATTTTCAGACGGTAAACTATACAGCCAAGTAAAAGATCCAAAACATTACGGGCGTAAAGTTATCACCGAATTTGTAGAAGCCGGCGCACCAGATGAAATTTTATATGTAAGTAAGCCACACATTGGTACGTTTAAACTTGTTACCATGATTGAAAAAATGCGCGCACGTATTATTGAACTTGGCGGCGAAATCCGCTTTAGTACGCGCGTAGACGACATTCATATAGATGATGGACAAGTAACAGGCTTAACGCTTTCAAACGGTGAAAAGCTCAATACTCGCCATGTAGTACTTGCTGTGGGACATAGCGCCCGTGACACCTTTAAAATGATTCACGATAAAGGCATTTATGTAGAAGCTAAACCGTTTTCTGTGGGCTTTAGAATCGAGCACAAGCAATCGATGATTGATGAGTGTCGTTTTGGGCCTAACGCGGGTAACCCCATTTTAGGCTCTGCTGATTATAAACTCGTTCACCATTGTGATAATGGCCGCACAGTTTACAGCTTTTGTATGTGCCCAGGAGGGACTGTTGTAGCCGCCACCTCTGAAGAAGGCCGCGTAGTAACAAACGGTATGAGCCAATACTCTCGGAGTGAGCGCAATGCAAATAGTGCCATTGTAGTAGGTATTACACCTGAAAAAGACTTCCCTGGTCACCCGCTTGCCGGCATTGATTTGCAACGTAAACTAGAAGAGCAAGCCTATGCATTAGGCGGTAGCAACTACGATGCACCAGCACAGTTAATTGGCGACTTTTTAAAAGGAAAAGCATCGGGCGATTTAGGTGATGTACAACCGTCGTTTACACCAGGAATAAAACTCACCGATTTAGCAAATGTACTTCCGCAGTTTGCTATCGATGCAATACGCGAAGCTATTCCAGCCTTTAATAAGCAAATTCGTGGTTTTTCTACAAACGACGGTTTATTAACAGGGGTAGAAACCCGTACATCATCACCTATTAGTATCAAGCGCGATAAAAGCTTCCAAAGCATAAATACTAAAGGTTTATACCCAGCGGGTGAAGGCGCAGGTTACGCAGGTGGTATTTTATCTGCAGGTATTGATGGTATTAAAGCGGCTGAAGCCGTTGCACTCTCAATGTTAGAAAACGCTTAACCCTTTTAAATTATTAATCAAAAACCTCACTTAGTGAGGTTTTTTTGTTTAAACCTTGAGCTAAATTGAGGCACAAAAAAACCCGAGTAAACCTCAGGTTTTTAAAAGCGCTACACTTTGTAAGCTTACTTTTTAAGGGTAAGCTTGGCGCCTTTTAAGCTTTTACGCACATTCGAAATACGTGAGCGATTTACCGCACGTGCTTCGCCTGTTGCTTGGCCTGTTGGCTTATTAGTACGGCTACGACGTAAATGCGCTGGTTTTTTACCTATTTTATCAATAAGTACTTCACGGCTACTTACTTCATAACCCTCTAAGTAAACACGCTTGATTTTTTGGCCAATTAGCGACTCTATCTCAAACAAGGTGTTTTCTTCTTCGCGGCTTACAAACGAAATAGCTTGGCCTTGATTACCAGCACGACCTGTACGGCCAATGCGGTGCACGTAATCTTCTGCAAGCCATGGTAAATCAATATTAATTACTCGTGGTAGGCCTTCAATATCAATACCACGCGCTGCAACTTCGGTAGCCACTAAAACACGTACTTTGCCTTCTTTAAATTCACGAAGTGCGCGTCGGCGGTTACCTTGCGATTTATCACCATGACATACAGTGGCAGGAATACCATCAAGGTTAAGTTCTTTAACCAGCTCATCCGCCGTTTCTTTCATGTTTACAAACACAAGTACCTGTTGCCAATTCTTTTTACCAATCAGCTCAGAAAGCAGCTCTTGCTTACGGCGCTCTTCAACTGGGTACACAACATGCTGTACCGTACTTGCAGTACTATTAGTTTGATCTACGCGAACAATTTCAGGCTGTTTTAATACTTTTGCTGCAAACTGCTTAATAGCCGCTGGAAAAGTGGCTGAAAAAAGTAAAATTTGGCGCTGCTCGTCACAACTTTTAATAACACTTTGCATATCTTCAATAAAGCCCATATCAAGCATACGGTCAGCTTCATCAAGTACTAAGTGTTTAACACTTGCTAGGCTTAAATTACCTAAACGAATATGATCAAGTAAACGCCCTGGGGTTGCAACTACAACATCTACGCCGTCTTTAAGTGCATTTGCTTGGCCTGCGGTATTAACACCGCCAAATAAGCTCACTACTTTTAAAGCGGTATGTTTTGCATAGGCTTTAAAGTTATTTGCTATTTGCTCTGCCAGCTCACGAGTTGGCGCAAGCACTAACGCGTGCGGAGCATTGCTTGTGCTTAGCTCAGATTCAGTTAATTTTTGGATGATAGGTAAAGCAAACGCAGCCGTTTTACCTGTGCCTGTTTGGGCACTTGCTAAAACGTCTTTACCTTTACGAACAGCCGGAATAGCTGAACGCTGAATGGGCGTAAGGGTGTGGTAATTAAGTTCGTCTAACGCCTGAATAAGTTCAGGGGAAAAACTAAAAGATTTAAAATTCATGCTGTATAACCTGCGGCCACATTTATCAAGGGTCGCAAATTATACAGCAAAAATGAGTCAACAGTTAGTGATTAGTGTTTATAAACTTGATTAATCTTGCTTATACCGTTTAAAAATAAGAGATGTATTAATCCCACCAAATGCAAAGTTATTACTCATGACATAATCGGTGTTAATTTCTCGCCCTTGTGTCTTAATATAATCAAGCTCAGCGCAATCATTATCTATATCGGTTAAATTTATTGTAGGTGCAAACCAATTATCGCTCATCATATTAATAGTAGCCCATGCTTCTATTGCACCACACGCCCCTAAAGTATGCCCTAAATAGCTTTTTAAAGAACTAATAGGTTTAACTCCCAGCGCATTAAAAGTAGCATGAGACTCAGCAATATCACCTCTATCGGTTGAGGTACCATGCGCATTGACATAACCTACTTTATCAGGTGATAAATTGGCATCTTGCAATGCCATTTCAATGGCTATTTGCATGGTATCTGAAGATGGTTGAGTAACATGTTGTCCATCAGAGTTACAGCCAAAACCGACAACCTCAGCCAATATATTTGCCCCTCTAGCTTTAGCATGCTCATACTCTTCAAGTATTAAAGTACCGGCACCTTCTCCTATAACCAAGCCATCACGGTTTTTATCAAATGGGCGAGGCGTATTTTTAGGGGTGTCATTTTTAATACTTGTAGCATACAGCGTATCAAATACAGCTGCTTCGGTAATACAAAGTTCTTCTGCCCCCCCTGCTACCATTATTTTTTGACGACCAAATTTAATTGCCTCATAAGCATAGCCAATACCCTGCGAGCCAGACGTACATGCCGAACTTGTGGTGATCACTCGTCCTTTTATGCCAAAAAATACGCCTACATTTACTGGCGCTGTATGTGCCATCATTTGAATATAGCTTGTAGCTGTGACTCCAGACATTGAGCCACTTTCCAACATATTCGCAAATGCGAGAAGTGGCGGTGTTGAGCCGGTGGATGAGCCATATGCTACACCGGTAGAGCCATCTGTAAGACTTTTATGTTCAAGTAAATCTGCTTGCTCAAGCGCACGCTCAGTTGCACGTGTGGACATAAGTGCCACTCGCCCCATTGAGCGTATTTGCTTACGTTTATAATGGTTAGGTTTTTCAAAATGGGTGACAGGGGCAGCTAAGCGCGTATTAAGCCCATCAGCTTTATCCCATTCACGCATTGTTACAACTGCATTTTCACCTTTAATCAAGGCGCTTTTAAATTCATCCCAATCATCGCCCAATGCGGTTATAACCGACATCCCTGTAACAACAACACGTTTCATTAAACCATCCCGCCGTTAACCGAAATAACTTGGCGAGTGATGTAAGCAGCATCATCAGACATTAAAAATGCAACCGTACCAGCCACTTCGTTCACTGTTCCCATACGTTTAAGTGGAATCATTTTCATCATTTCAGCAACCGGAAGCTCATCCGTCATTGCTGTTTCAATTAAACCAGGCGCTACACAATTTACAGTAATTTTTCGCTTAGCTAGTTCCAGCGATAGAGCTTTGGTAGCGCCAATAATACCTGCTTTCGCTGCGCTGTAATTTACTTGCCCTCTGTTGCCCGCAATACCCGACACTGAAGCCATAGTAATAATGCGCCCACCTTTACGAGTTTGTACCATGGGCATAACTGTTGGGTGCACAACATTATAAAAGCCATCTAACCCAGTTCTAATTACGCTATCCCAATCATCGCCCTGCATTGCCGGAAAAGCCATATCGTTGGTAATGCCCGCATTACACACCACACCATAGTAAGCACCATTGTTTGTAATATCTTGCTCAATTTGTTGCTTTGCCGCTGCTCTATCGCATACGTCAAATTGTAGTAGTGTAGTGCTTTGTCCAAGTGCGTGTATTTCTGCACATGTTTGCTTAGCTTGCTCTAAACCAGTTCTGCAATGAACAGTAATGTCATAGCCTTGAGCTGCAAGTTTAAGTGCAATAGCCTTACCTATACCCCGGCTAGAGCCGGTCACTAAAATTCTTTTATTCATTGGTTTTCTCTTATAAATTCCAGCGGTTCTTCTGGCTGAAATACATTTATTTTTGCATCACACAGTATTTTTTTATTTTCACTTATTTGGCATTCAAACACACTTAAACCAGATTCTTCTTGGTAAAGCTTGTGAACATAAATAGTTAAGGTGCTGTTTTTATAAAACATGGCCTGATGTGTTTTATATTTTCGCGTGCCGATCAAAAAGCCAATTTTAACCGCTTCATTAATATCGTTAGCTAATGCTCCAGCATAGGCAGCTATAGACTGGGCCATATATTCAACACCTATATAACTTGGCACTCCCTCAATTTGCTCATTATA
Source organism: Pseudoalteromonas sp. P1-30 (assembly GCF_001400005.1). Lineage (NCBI taxonomy): Bacteria > Pseudomonadati > Pseudomonadota > Gammaproteobacteria > Alteromonadales > Pseudoalteromonadaceae > Pseudoalteromonas > Pseudoalteromonas sp. P1-30. Next base: position 439,778 of record NZ_LKBC01000001.1, on the reverse strand, counting down.
AAAAGGGCTTTGGGGTGTAATAGTCACAGAGCAGGCTGCACTTTCATCGCTGTATTCAACTAACTGATCTATTAAAATCATAGGAGCATCGTGGGGTACAACCTGCTCTATAGAATAATTATTCATTATGAGTACCTAAAATCAAACTGGCATTATTCCCACCAAACGCAAATGAGTTAGATAGACAGTAATTTAATTTAACCGTGCTAGCTTGCTCAATAACGTTGATATCTGCGAGCTTATTTCTGTGTGTGCATTTATTAAAAGGCAAAGTAATATTTCCTCTCCCTCTGAGCAACAGCCAACAAATACCTGCTTCAATTGCACCAGCTGCACCTAAAGTGTGCCCAGTTAAGTACTTACTGGAGCTCAGCGGTGTATTGTTGCCAAACACACTATTAATTGCAAGGGCTTCCATTTCGTCATTTTTAATTGTTGCTGTGCCGTGTGCATTTATATAGTCAATATCACTAGGTAATAAGTCAGCAACGGCCAGAGCTGCTTTCATTGCCGATTTTGCACCATTACCGCTAGGGTCTGGCGCCGAAATGTGATGAGCATCAGAGCTTTCACCACCACCTAAAAACATGACGCCATTTTCTAACGGTGCTTCTTTACTCATGACAAATAACGCAGCACCCTCACCAATATTAATACCATCTCTGTCATCGCAAAAAGGCTTACACATTCCAGTGCTCATTGATGCCAAGGCATTAAATCCATTAATGGTAAGTTTGCAAAGGCTGTCTACGCCACCACAAATTACAACGTCTGCTAAGTCAGCAGTTATTAAAGCTTTTGCGCTAATGAGAGCTTTAGCACTTGAGGTACATGCCGTTGAAATACTATAACAAGGACCTAACGCCCCTACTTTTTCGGCTATGTAATGCGAAGGAGTAGCAAGTTCTTGATCAGCATATAAAAAGTCACTTGGCCACACACCTGAACTGTCGTGTTCAGCTCGAGCTTGTTCGCCATCATGCACCCCAGATGTACTTGTACCTACCACAACAGCAATTCGTGATTTATCAATATGTGAAAAACGCTTAAGTGTTGGGGATATTTGCTCAAGGGCTATATCAATTAGCGTATCAATACGGTGCTTTTGATTTAGAGGAACGCAGTCCACGTGCCCAACATAAAATGGCAAACCCTCTGTGCTTAAATCTTTTGTCTTTAAAAGCTGTGGGGCTTCATTATTTTGTAAGTTATTTAGGCTAATAATTGTATCTTCAACGCCTTTGCCCATTGCACTTACAATGCCTAAATCATTTAACCAAAAAGTCACTAGTTTACCTTCTCAAATGTAATTTGATAATGTCGCTCACTATTATTTAGTACTGTTTTATTATCGCTATAATTTATTGTAATAATCGAGCGGTTATTTTTTACTACACGCCTTTGTGTGGCTATCTGCTTTATAATCGCCCCAGATATTTTCTCATTAAGAAATAATACAGGCCAATGCACTAAGGCAATATCTGCCAATATATAAGCTGGGTCTAAATCAACACCGAGTATCATTTTAGTAACATTAGATGGTTGGTTATTTAGTTTCTCAAGCTTTAAAATAGGTAAGCCTTGTGTAGTCATTAACAATAAGTTGATAGTACCCTGCTTGTTTATTTCTAATTGTGCTAATAATGTATGCTCTTTCTCATTGTTTTGAATATATAAAACATGCTGCCAATTTTGATCAAACATTTGTACAGGCACATGCGAAATATCAAGTGTAGTGGCTGCAGAAATATCAACACGCTCACTGCTTTTATATGTGCTACTACATGCTGTTATGCAAACACACACTAAAGCTATAAAAGTACATTTTAAAAAGTGTCTGATATGAGCCTCAATAACTGGGATTAATTTTGACATAGCTGCGCTAATACATTTAAACGACGCTCACTTTGAGCAACAAATGGATTATTTTTATCCCATGCGTAACCCGCTAAAATAGCACTGATCATTTCACGAACCTGCGAGTTTTGTTCTGAATAAAAAATAACGTCTTGAAATCGGGTATCGTACCAACCTTTAACAAAGGTTTTAAAACAATCAACTCCTGCCTGCAATGGCTCGGCGTAACATTCCTCAAAATCAATCACTTCTCCATTTAAATAATCATCAATAAGGGGGGCAATTAAGTGTGCAGACTTTAAAGCAATAGTCACCCCAGATGAAAACACCGGATCTAAAAATTCACCCGCATTGCCTAGTAAAGCAAAATGTTTTCCATGTAGCGTACATACATTAGCAGAGTAACCACTAATGCTACGTGCCTGTGTTATAGGTACGCGATTAGCTAAAAGTTTTTTTAAGTAAGGGTCTTGCTCTATAAACTGTTTTAAGGTGTCAGCTTCACTACTCTCATTAAAGCGTGTTTGCTTTGCAACAACCCCAATGCTGGACGTGCCATCACTAAAGGGGATGAGCCAATACCAAACATCATTAAATTTAGGGTGAACGGTTATTAAAATTTTATTTCTATCAAACATCTCGTCAGTAATGCCATCATTAAAGTGACTGAAATAAGCACTACGCACAGGAAAAGTAGAAGGTTTTTCTAAATTTAAAAGTTTTGGTAAAACTCGGCCGAAACCGCTCGCATCAAGTACAAACTTAGCCCTTACGTCATACGTTTGTTTTTTATTATTTTGCACTTGCAGCGTCGCACTAGCAGCTTCATCAGTAAAACCAATAACACTATGCTGATAGCGAATTTCAACGCCTTGATGCTGCGCTCTATCAGCAATCAGCTTATCAAAATCAGCCCGTTTAACTTGAAAAGTAGTACCCGGGCCTGGGCTAAATTTTTCAGTAAAATTTATAGCTGTATTTTGGCCATTACGATGAAACGCAGCACCATCTTTAAATTGAAAGCCAAGCTCATCCGCATATTCATGTATTGTGTTAACTAGCCCAGCATCCGCTAAATATTCCATACATTGAGGTAATAAGCTTTCGCCAATTGAAAAACGAGGAAACACTTGTTGCTCTAGCACCAGCACTTTCCAGCCTTTTTGTACTAATAAGCTACTTACAAGTGCACCTGAAGGCCCTGCCCCTATAACCACAACATCATACTGCTCAAGGTTGTTCAAATTATTATTCCTTTTGAGACTTTAATACACTTAATGGAGATAAAATATATACGGCTAAAATCCCTACCATAACAGTAAGGCCAAAACTAAAAATGGCGGGGGTATCTGAAAAGGCGAGCATACCAAATACACACATCGAAGAGGCGGCCGACAAGCTAATGGCCAATACATTTACCGCCGTTAAGTTGTTAATTTGGTAAAACACTAAATAATCTATGGCTAGGCCAATAATGAGTAAGCCACCTAGCAGATTAAAAATTGAGATACTTCCTTGCGCTGCATTACATACCCAAAGCATAGTCAATAGGCTGGCACTTAATGTTATCACCTGCACAGTGCCAATCCGAAGGCCAAATTTATAGCTAAATAAAACAAAGCAAATAACAATGGCCACGCCCAATGTAAGCAATAAATACTGGCTGTAGTTTTCAAGTAGGCTACTGATTTGCTCAGGCTTGTTATATATAAACGCATCTTCATAAGCATTAACGCTAGAAGTTAACGCGTGCGTGGATATTCCCGATACAGAAAACCAAGTAACAGCCTTATTAGGCTCAACAAACATTTGTGCATTTAAAAGTGCTGAAAAATGACTATTTGCTAAAGCGTCGTAACTCAAAAGTTCTGTGTTAGCTGACTCAACTTTTATCCCTGTATATTTTTCAGTGATAATTAACACATCGTTTTTAACAGCCCCGTTAAAGAGCGCTAAATTATTTTTTTGCGTGCGCTTACTAGGTAACCAACGCTTAATAGCATTGTGTTTAAGATGTGGGTTAATACGCTTTAAATCATCTATTAGTCGCTCTTGCTTTTGCAGTAGTTGTTCAGCATTTGATGCAAATAAAAATACAATGTGGGCATCTAACTGTCCCATTAAAGTTAAATGCTTTTGCTCATTAAGTATTAGTTGCTGTGGGCTTGCATTTAGTAAACGTACATCGTTGTTAAATGAAATGGGTTTAAGATAAAACAAAAACATTAACACCAGCCCCAATACGAGTAAAACCGATTGCTTACAACGGTTAAAGCGCACCATTAAACCTAATAACTGCTGACTTTTAATCAAACTTCGCTCAGAGAGTACAAGCTTAGATTGCCAGATAGGTAATATAATTAATGTGAATAACCAGGCGCTCGCAAGCCCAGCAATTACAAACACTGCTACTTGCGATAAAAGTGAAATTGGCGCACCTAATAAACAGCTATAGCCGAGGCCTGTTGTAATAAAAGATAAAAGCAAAGCTGTTTTTGTGCCTTTACTTAACCCACTACTTTGGTAAAAACTGTTGCCATACGCTAAATCAGTCATCGCATGAAATGCATAATCAATAGCTATACCAATTAGGGTTACAGCAAAAACTAGTGTTAACAAATGAATCGAATTAAACACAAATACCATGGCCGTAGCACCACCAGCCAGTGCACTAAGTACGGTTAAGCTTGCAAGCAAAATGCTACTGACTTGCCTAAATACCCAAAACACCATTAAAAGTAATGCGATTACACTAAGGCCACCAAATAAGCTCATTTCATACTTAGCTTGCTGAGCGTTTTCAGCTGTATGAAAAAGAGCACCTGAATAGCGAATAGTGGTCTGTGGGTACGTATCATTTAAACTTTCAAGCTTATTTTTAATGCTGCTCGCAAGCTTAATAGACTCATCAATTGGGAGGCTATTGTTAGGAATGGTAGCCAATATAACAGCATAATCAGTATGATTTAGACGGCGCGTTAACCGCTCATTTTTTAAAGAGAACAACTGACTTTGTTTTAAATTATCGCCTATAAATGCAGCAAGACTTAAACTAATATCGGCTTTTAGGGTGGCACTTACAAAAGGGTTTCCTAATTGATTTAATTGAGTAAGGTAAAATAACTCAAACTGTGCTTTATCAACCATACTATTTTTATAATTGTCGCTGAGCAGCGCATGTTGATACGCAGAGAACACTGAAGATAACTGCTCAATGCTTGGCAGTTCAAAGCTATTTTTTATATCACGTTTTAACAGCCATGATTTAAGCTCGTCATGTGCTAAGTTTTTACCATCACCAGTAAATGAAAACATAATACGGTTTGCATTTTTTTTAAAAAAGACCTCTTCGCCGTACGCCAATTGAGAATGTGATTTTGGTAATAAACTAAACATATCAGCATTTAATACAGGCTTAGTGATATACAAAGCAGCACAAAGTAAAACAGCTAAAAAAACAAACCATGTAATAAGTACACTAATACGTTTAATCACATCACTTTTCCGAAGGTTACTTACACTTATTAATTATTAGGTGTATTTGCATAAGAAAATTTTATTACTGTGTTGCTACCCGAGTGCTCATTTAAGGTTATACTTTGTACACGCTGGTTATTTTCACAAAGAATAAAATGGCTAAACAGCTGTTTTAATAGCGTATCTTTTGGCTTTAATAATAAACAGCCTGTTTGATTTGTTACATCAAAACGCGCATATAAGGCTTTCATATCTAATGCGAGTAAGTCAGTTAATAAGCCTACAAACTGCTCGCTGCCAGGCTGAGGAGTAAGCTCACCCTCTTTATTTTTCACAAATACTTGGCCATTCTCGATTAGTAATGTACTTTGCACTGGTGTTTTTACATACCAAAGCAGCTTTTCCCCTTCAAGTGTAAACTCCCCTTTAGAGATGAATGGTTTAGAGAAGCCGGCAAAATGCTTTAATTGCTTAAATTCACCCGAAACTGTCGTAGCAGCTAATAAACTGGCACTAAAAAAAACAAAATAAAGAGCACTAACAAATACACAATTTTTTAAATAATTCATAGCATCATCCAATATTAGCTAAGTATTTTTGCAAGCTTATCAACTATCACTGCTGGTGAGGCAAACTGCATTTCTTTAGTCGATATCTCAACAGCAACTTGAGTGGTAGTCGCTTTAGTAATACGCTTATTCGTTATGGCATCTGTAATTATATAATCAATTTTTAATCGGTTTTCGAACTCTTTTAAATGCGCGGTCACTTTAATTTTTTGGGTAAATATGGCGGATGCCACGTACTTAATTTGCATATCCACTATTGGCCACGCATAACCCGACTCCATCATTTGAGGATAGTCGTAATCAAATAATCGCAGTAACTCACAGCGAGCCACCTCTAAGTAGCGAGGGTAATTACCATGCCATACTACATTCATCGGATCGCAGTCATGAAATGGAATTTCAATTTCCACTTCATGAGTTAGCAAAGCGCCTTTACTATTCATATAAAGCCCAACGTTTTTCTTGAATATAACTAATGGTTTGTCTAAGTACCGCTTCCATTGGCCTATCTTCAGTTAGGTTTTCGAAATAATGAGTTATGTCAGTATACATCGCTTGCATATCTGCAGTTAAACTTGAAAATTCAAGTTCGCCTTGTTTAATACGCAGCCTCACCCCTTGAATACTTGCTAGTAACGTACTTGCAATAACCTGCTCTGTAAGCTGTAAAATACGCAAACAATCACGTGAGGCAATAGTCCCCATACTTACTTTATCTTGATTATGGCACTCAGTAGAGCGAGAAAATACACTTGCAGGCATCGTTAACTTAAGCGCTTCAGCAGTATAGGCACTGGCGCCTATTTGCACGGCTTTAAAGCCATGATTTATGTTACGACGTTCAGCCTCACTGTCTGATAAATTTGATGGTAATCCATTATTAAATTTAGTATCGACCAATGAAGCGATTTGCCTGTCAGCTAAATCTGCCAGATTTGCAATCGCTGTTTTCATACTATCCATTGCCATTGCAATGTGGCCGCCATAAAAATGGCCACCATGAAGTACATGCTCACCCTCGCCATCAATAATAGGGTTATCGTTTGCAGAATTAAGCTCGTTTTCTATCATCTGCCTGAAAAATGGCAAACTATCTTGCAATACACCAATAACATGCGGTGCGCAGCGAATAGAGTACCTATCTTGCAGTCTATCAGCGTTACGAGGATGGTCATGATGGTTTAAATCATCTCGTATCCATTTAGCAACTTGTTGCTGCCCAGGATGAGGCTTAACAGAGAATAAAATTTCATCAAAATGATGACTATTACCTTTAAGAGCAAGGCTAGACAATGCAGTAATCCTACTTGCAAGTTTTGCTAAATAATTAGCTCTATCAAACGCTAAACAAGCCAGTGCGGTCATCACAGCTGTACCATTCATAACTGCAAGCCCCTCTTTTGGGCGAAGCGTTAAAGGCTTTAAACCAGCCGCTTGCATTACCTGTGCGCTGTTAAGTATTTTATCTTTGTAAAAAACATCACGTTCACCAACCATAGCACCTGCTACATACGACAGTGGGGTTAAATCACCGCTAGCGCCTACCGAGCCTTCTTGAGGAATAACAGGTACTATATCAAGGTTTAAATAGTCTTTGAGAAGATTAAGCATTTCCCAGCTTACGCCAGAATAGCCTTGTGAAAGTGATGCTAAGCGCGTAGCTAAAATTGCACGCCCTTGCACTTTATTAAACACATCGCCTAGTCCACAGCCATGAAAGCGCGTTAAATGTAATGGCAGCTCATCAACTAAGTTAAGTGGCACAGGAACCGTGACTGAGTCACCATAGCCTGTAGTTACCCCATAAATCACACCATCTTCTTTGAGTAGAGAGTCTAAAAAGCTAAGCGCGCTATCAATTTTTGCGCTAAATTGCTCGCAGCCACTTAATTGCACCTGAGTATTTTGATGTGCAATATTAACAATATCTTCAATAGAAAGTTGTTGGTTTCCAAAAAGCTGTACTTCCTGAGCTGACACTCTACTTCTCCTTTGCATTGCTGCGTTCTACTTGCTGATCGTTTTGCCAAAAATCATAAAAATTAAACCACTGATAAGGATACCGCGCGGCATAAAAGCCTAAACGTGCAGAAAAATCTGTAATTACAGTGGTTAATAGACCTTGCCTTTGTGAGCGGGGTATTTTTAATGTTTGGCTATAATGTTCAAAAATCACATGATACTTTTTTGTTTTTTTATCTTTTAAGCAAAATAAAAAGTAAACGGGGCAATCTAATAATGCAGCTAATATAAAAGGCCCTTGAGAAAAAGATGCTGGCTTACCTAAAAACTCAACACGTGTTGATCGCTCACCCGTTGTAGCGCTTGTTCTATCACCAACAATAACGACTATTTCACCCTGCTCTACTTTATCTTTTAATAAAATAGCTAGATCAGGCCCCATATCGCTCACTTGAATTAAGTTAACCGACACCGCGGGGTTAATTTTTTTAAGCATTTTATTAAATTCAACAGCGTGATGAGTAAATACAAGCACATTAATTTTTTTACTGCTGCGATGCTGGCTCAGTGCTCTACATACCTCAAGGTTACCCAAGTGAGAGCCAATAAAAATGGCCCCTTGCTGTTGCTCATTTAAATCAATAAACAGCTGTTCATTAGTATATTGGATATCCTTTTTTGAAATTCGACCGAGCCAACCATCAATTTTATCAAGGGCGCTATCGGCAAAACTACAAAAATGCATAAGCTGTTGTTTAAAAGTTACTTTACGCTCAACATTATTGTAATTATTAACTTGGACTAAAAACTGCTTAGAAGCCGCGCGTGCAACTTTACCGGTAATAAACAAATAGCAAACAACCGGGAACAAAATAACCCACAACCCTTTACGGCCAAGTACTTTATGGGCAAATAGTAATATTTGTATACCTAAAAAGTTACCTCGCTCTTGCATTTTAGACCAATGTTTAACGGCCATAACGTCTCTTATATTTATGCCATAGTAAAACAGGTGAACGAAGCAGCATGCCAAAAAATAAACGCGTATGTAACCACGAAATACGCACATTATCTTGGAGTGGCTGGAAGTGTGACAAGCCATTTTCTGGGTAAATAACCTGGCTTGGTAAAAAAACAAATGGAACGTTGCGCCAATATAACCTAACCAGTATTTCTGGATCAAAGTCCATACGCTTACCGAGATTAACCTCACTTATAAGCTTATTAGTCACATTTAAAGGGTAGACTCTAAAACCACACATTGAGTCCACAATTTTAAAGCTGAGCGTTTCTATCCATACCCACACATGGGTTAAATAACGTGCTAAGTAACGGTGCTTAGGAACCGATTCATCATACACTGGGCAACAACTAATTAATGCCTGTGGGTGTGTGTTTGAAAGCTCAATCAACTTTTTGATATCTGATAAATTATGTTGTCCATCTGCATCTACTTGTATTGCATGGCTATAACCTTGCTCATACGCGCAGCGCAAACCTGTTTGTACCGCACCGCCTTTGCCTTCATTTTGCTCATGCGATATAAGAGTGAGGTGGGCATATTTTTTCTCAAGAGTAGCAAAAAGAGATTTAGCCTGCACACTACTGGCATCATCAACCATTATTATTGGCAGCGTATACTCAGTTAACGTTGCAAGTACTTCATCTATAACACTTACATGATTAAAATTAGGTATAACAATACAAAAATTATTCATCTGTATCACTTTTAAACACTATACGCCCTGAGGCGTGTTGGCCTTTATCTGATTGATACGAAAAGCCATACTTACCGCCAGGCTTTTCTTCTACAGTTAATTTAATTGTTAGACCAGGGGTAATAACAACCTGAAACTTAAGCACTTCAATATCTTTTACTTCACGTTTAACATTAAAGTATTTTCGCACGGCATCTACGGCCCAATCGAGCTGCACTACACCTGCTAAAATAGGGCCTTGACTAAAGTGACCTTTAAAATAATCTAAACTTGGCGGTATAAAAAGCGTTAGGCAATGACTCTGTGTTGACGATACACAGTTAACAAGTTCAGGCTTTGTGTTAATCAGCTTTGACAAAAAGAGACTCCAATACTTTTAAATTTATTTTAGCTTGCGTGTTGTAGGGTAATTGATTTAGAAAACGCCATTTTTTAGGCGTACAGATCCCTTCAAAACGATTCAATGTATGTGTTTTTAAAAGCGTATTTGTCGCTAACTTTCCATTTGTATTTAAATATGCTTGTCCTTTCTGTGTAAGCACTATAACAGCGCCTAATACTAAACGTTTCCCATTTAGCATTATTACTTTAGCTTCCTGTACCCACTCACTTTTGCATAAATGTAGCTCTAGTTCGTCAAGGCTTAAGCGTTTTTCTTCAAGCTTTATAATACGGTCAAAACGACCTAGTAATTCAAATTGGCCATTTTTAAATAATGTACCTCGGTCATCTAATAAATAGTTTGTTTGCTCAACTAAAGGCGAATCTAACACTAATCGTTGTTCAGAGGTACTGTGTAATGTGATCCCTAAAAATGGTTGCCAATGACTAACGTTCTCTAAAGACACAACCTGACGATATGCAATTCCGCCAGTTTCGGTGCTGCCAAATACTTGAGTAATGGGTTTATTTAGCTGTTTATTTAAAGTGACAGCGTCTTCATTTTGAAGCGGCCCACCGGATGAGAAAACCCACTGTAAATGTGACTTTTCTTCTATTAAAACGTTATCTTGATGCAGCCGCTTTAGCTGTGCCGGACTGGATATAAACACGGCCTGTGTAATTGTTTTAAGTTTAGTAGCAATATGTTCGGGGTAGTTAAGCAAGTCTGTATCAATTATGTGGTTATTGCTAAGCGGCCATAACACTCTAAATAACAAACCGTAAATATGCTGATGCGAAACACTGGCAATAAATACAGGGTTACGTTTTAAAGCAAACGTACTGTTGAGCGTTTTTATCTCTTTATTAAGCACTCGCCACGATTTAAAAATAGGCTTAGCTTGACCTGAAGAGCCAGAAGTATAAAAAACAAGGTTACCTTCACTCGGCCAAGCAATTTTATTGAACGGTGTGTAGTTAGGTGTCGTTGTTAAATTACCAATATTTTCAAATGGCGTAGTCGCATGCTCGACCAAATCACTATCGCCCAAATAGTAAGGGGTTTGCTCTAAAAGCGCATTGAGTGTTTCGCTTTGACCATTAGGCGGTAAAATTATAGTCCAGCCTTTATGCGCCAATGCAAAAAGGTTTACAGCAAAATCATAGCTACTACTGTTGAAAAGCACTGCCGATGCTTTAGTAGGCGATTGCGGAATTTTAGCCAATACTTGATTAATATCATTAACAAATTGACGCTCAGATAACGCTGAGCCGTTATGATTAAATCGAATATTTATGCTTGCGTTATCTAAAGTATTAAACACCTGCATTCCTTTTTACTTTTTTCCTTACTAACCACTCTACTGCAAATAAAGCACCCATAATAATGTATGCAATAAAACCGTTATAAAATGCCCACACATCAAGACTTGTAAACACACTGGTGTATAACGCTATACTGGCGTTAAAAACAAAAAAAACGCACCATATTTTAGTTACATTTTTAGTGTACGAAATGGCTCTTTTATCAAGCTTTGGCTCAGTGATACGCGCAAACGTTTCTATGATACTTGGACCTTTATAAAGCGAGTAAGCAAAAACAAAAAACATAACAGTATTTACAATAACCGGATAAAGCCGAATACCAAAATCACTGCCCATCGCTTTAGATAAGCCAATAGCTAAAATTCCAAGTAATGAGGCTGGCTTTATCCATGGCATTTTAGCTATTAAAGGCTTGCTTAACCAAAGCCTTATTATTAACAGTGTTAATAAAATCACAGTGATTAAATAACTGTTGAAACGTGTCAGCCCTATATAAACAATGAAAGGGTAACAGGTTAAAAAAATTATTATTAACGCTGTTAAAAATGCCTTAAACATGCTTATTTAACGAGCTTTTCTATTTCAGATACAACATCTTGCACAGTGCGAACTTGTTTAAATGCGTCAGGCTCAATTTTCTTACCTGTAATTTCACGTAACTTAACAACTAAATCTACAGCGTCAATACTGTCTAAGTCTAAATCTTCGTACAGGTTAGCTTCTAAAGAGATATCTTCAGCATCTATTTCAAATTCATTTTCTAAAATGCCGTGTAATACATCATAAATTTCAGCAGCGGTTTTCATTATTATTCCTAGTGTGTGTTAATTAAGTACGTGATTGTTCTATAAATTGCGCTAAAGAGTTAACACTCGCAAAATGCGCTTTAGTTTGTTCTGAATTTGCATCAATTTTTACGTCGAATTCTTTTTTGATAGCAAGCCCGAGCTCTAGCGCATCAATGCTATCTAGCCCTAAACCATCTACAAATAAAGGCTCGTCGTCTTTTATATCGGCAGTGGTCATATCTTCAAGATCTAGGCTCGAAATAATCAATTGTTTAATTTGTTGTTTTAATTCACTCATATATAGCTAAGCTCTTTTGTAAAGTATTGTTGTAAGCCTTTCGTAAGCTGGCGGGACTGTATTGCAGGTACGTCGCTTGTATAAATAATATCGCTTTTGAAAGAATGTGGTGCTAGTTGCATAGAAAAATGCGCTTGGTATGGGGCTACTTTGTACCAAGGCGTCCCTTTAGTTAACGTATTAGGTTTCATTTTAATCAATACGGTGGTTATAGGGGCATGACATCTAAGGGCTATATTTGCAGCCCCTCTTTTAAATTTAAGCGAATTATGAGGTACTGAACGTGTTCCCTCAGGAAAAACAATTAAGTTATTCCCTCTTTTTAGTGTTTGCTCGCATTCTTTTAATAATTCTTGCGGGTCTTCATTGCTTATATAACCTGTACTTTTTATCACACCACGCATAAAAGGGTTTTTAAAAAGGTGTGCTTTTACAACGCAATCAACATTTTTAATAACCGATATAAGTACCACAACATCAATAAGTGATGGGTGATTAGCCAAAACAAGCTCGCCTTTCAAATTAGCTAAATGGGCTTTATCTTTAATATGAAAACGGATAGCGCCAGTATAATGCATTAAAGCGACAAAAAATTTAAAGCTATAATGCACTACCGTACGCGCATTTTCTTTTTGCTTTACAGGACAGCGTTGAAATAAACGTTGAACGGGGAATAGTAGTAAGGCTAAAAATAGCCCACCCAAACCAAATACACTAAAACAAAGGCCAGTGGCTATAATGCGCCAAACAAGGCCTATTACTCTTATTATTGTATTAAGCATAGTGTGTTAACAACCAACCATTAGCACTGGCGCTTTGTTTGTTAAACATTGCTTTAGCAAGCTCTAAACTTAAAGGAGTAGTTGTTTGTTCGCTATTGTTAGTGGCTTGTTTAGTTAAACTAAAATGAGCTTCTTTTTCTGTAGCTAAACGTATAACTAACGCAATAGAATGTGTTATTTGTGCCTCATCAACAAATGTTGTATACGGCTCTGGGAGTGACTCATCTGTATGCACAAGTAATATATGTGGTTGTTTATACTCAACCAACTTTATATATGCTTCAATCAAAGCGCAAGCAAAGCTATCCTTACCCGCTGCGATAGCGTTCATAGGTTGGGTGTTACCGCTAATAATGCTATACATACCAATCGCAGCGTTGTGCACACTTAAACCAAAGCCTGTCGGAGATAGAGGTTGTTTCTCACCAAGCTCTCCTAATAAATTAGCTGTTTTATGGAAATCGCCATGGCGTGATGAAAAAATAACAGGCATGTTTTCATACCCTTTATCATTTGTAACCTGGTGCGCAGTATGTAAAACCATTTTTACAAATGGTGTCATTCTTCTGCGCTGCATTGCAGGTACCCAACTTAATGTAATTGGTGATGAGTCGTACCAATTTTCAGAGGGGCTTTGTCGCTGTTCAGGCTTAATCCATGTAGCGAGTTGTTCAACAACAAATTTCACAAATAAACGTTATTTAGTAAGTAAGGGGGCGAGAATTTTACCGATATTAGCAATAAAAGTAAAATATTCATTAAATAAATGCCAGCACTTACTAACTGTTCAGCGCTGGCTCATATAACCTAAGAAAGCAAAGCAATATCACTTTGTTTTATACACTTAGCTTTATTGCCCACAATATCATCAACGTTAAGCTCGTTTATTAAGGCCTCGCCTTGTGCTTGTTGCTCATCGCTCAGTGGCACATACGGTAATCTAAATACGGGATTTACCGCGCCTGTCATCATCATTGCGGTGTTTATTGCAATCGGGTTTGGCTCGCAGAATAGCCAGTTCATTAAAGGTTGTAATGAGGTATTTAACGCATCATTTTTAGTATCCATTAACTGGCGGAACAACTCTGGTATAAGATTAGATGTGACCGATATAACACCGTGTGCATTGTGCGTGTGACGTGCATCGTGTGCTTCGTCATCGTTACCTGACCAACACGCAATGCCTTGCTGTTCGTAATGAGCAATACGCTCGTTACCACCACATTCTTTTACACCAATTAAATTAGGGTGTTTTGCTAATGGCTCAATAATATCAGGGGTTAAATCTTGCCCTGTGCGCCCTGCTACGTTGTAAATAAACGCAGGGCCTATATCGAGTACACGTTTAAAGTGCTCGTTAACACCGGCAATAGAGGTGCGGCCATAGTATGGGTTAATTTGCAGCGCGGCATGCATACCACTTGCAAAGCCATACTTAGTGGCTTTAATAGCTTCGCGGGTATTATTGCTACCCGTATTCCCTACAATCACCAGCTTATCGCCATATTTATTTGCACTGTGCGCGATAAGCATTAAATGCTCTTCCCAGTTCATTAGCTGGCCTTCGCCGGTTGTACCACCAACCACAATGCCATCTACACCCGCTGCAATTTGTATTTCAACGAGTTCATCGTACTTTGCTAAATCTATTTCACCATTGGCTAAGTATGGGGTTTTAATGGCGGTAATTAAGCTTGCTTGTTTAATTTGTTCTAGGGTGCGCATAAAAATTCATTATTTATAAAACTTGCGCTATTTGTAACATACTTGCACGCATTTTTGCAGGCCTAAGCGAATAATAAACGTAAAATGGCTTGTGTTATTTAGTTTGATAATACAAAATATAAACACTGTACATTTAAACAGTATTTATATTTTTAATTTTAAGCGAGCCATTATGCGTTTATCTGACTACTTAGCCACTCATTTTTATAACACCGATGAGCTTTGCCATGCTTTAAATATTGATGCCGAGCAACTAGATACATGGCAGCAGCAAAGTATTTTTCCTAAACCAAGTTATTGTATAAAAAGCCAATTAAGTTGCAGCTCGTACTCTGGTTTGTATGAATGTGAAGAGTACGATGACTATTACCCGCGCGGCTGTGTAAATTGGGGGCAAGGGCTAATAAAACAAAAAATTGAATCCTCAAGCAATGCCTTTAATTACTTTGCGCAGCAGTACACGGCAAGCCTGAGTATACTTGCCCAGCAAGGTTTTATTTTTAATGAAGAAATATTTGGCTGCGAAATAGACGAGCATTTACAGCAAGTGTGGCAACAATTTTTATGCAGCAAATACGGCGTACTGACACAAAACGGTTTAATTGACGAAATAGTATGTGTGGATATAGGCCGCTTGCTGGTAGACGATATTACTGAATTGCGCACTAAAGGAAGTTTAAATCAACAAGAGCGTACGCAGCTTCACCCCGCGATGAAATTACTCAATAAAGCATTAGGCCACGGCGCCGATCACGAAAAACAACACACATTACGTGCCCGTTACATAGATGCACTTATTTTAAAGTACGATTTATCGATTAAATAAAATGGCTGAGGTTTTAATACGAGGTGGGTATTTAAAAGACTAAGTAACGCAAATGGCGATGTATGCTTACGCCGCCACTGTATTTTACTCATTAACCAATATTAAGAGTGCTTTTTACTAGCCGATGGTGTTGTACACATCAATATTACTGCTTGTTACAAGCCCGGTAACTTGGGTACCAAATGCTTTGTAGTGAGGCTCTTGTTTATGAGCTTCAAAGTGTTCTTGCGACGCCCACTGCTCACTTACAAGGTACTCGGTATTGTCTGAGTCTCGTTTAACCGACAACTCGTAACGCAAACAACCCACTTCTTGACGTGAATACTTTTGCAGATTTTCGAGCGCAGTTAAAACAACCTCTGCGTCGATATTTTTGCTCGCTATAGTGGCAATTACCGTTAACATACGGAGTCCTTTTAAAAAAATAAAGGTGCAGCTTTGCTACACCTAATGTTGTTTTGCGTATTTTATTACTGATCCCACTGCGGCGCAAAATCAGGCGTTGCTTGGCGGTCGCCACAATCAAGTCCGTCAATACGAGCAATGTCTTCAGCGTCTAATTTAACATGGTCATTAAAGTTATCTTCTAAGTTTTTACGCTTAGTTGACGATGGAATAGTGGTCATGCCGTTGGCATTAATCCATGCAATAACTACTTGCGCTGGTGATGCCTCATGCTTATTAGCAATATCAATAATAGTTTGATCTTTTAGTACTTTACCAACTACAAATGGCATATACGCTGTAACGTGAATATCGTGCTGGGCACAAAAAGCGCGTAGCTTAGTATTGGTTAAATACGGATGCACCTCAACTTGGTTAGTAAATATTTCACGCGAATCAAGTGTTTGCATTGCTTCGTTTAAGTTGGCAATAGTAAAATTAGATACGCCAATATGTTTTGTTAAACCAAGCTGCTTAGCTTTTAAAAGCTCCGTTAGGTACTCACTCATTGGCTCATCATTTGAAGGCGCAGGCCAATGAATAAGCAGTAGATCGACAGAGTCTACTTGTAATTTCTCAAGTGACTTTTCAACGCTGGCAATAAAGTCAGTTTTGTTAAGCTTGTTGTTCCACACTTTGGTGGTTAAAAATATTTCGCTGCGCGGAATGTTACTATCTTTTATGGCTTGGCCTACTTGCTCTTCGTTACCATAAATTTGCGCAGTATCAATATGACGAAACCCCACTTCTAACGCCATTTTTACTGAATTGTAGGCGGTATCGCCTTCTAAACGGAATGTTCCCATGCCTAAATCTGGCATTTCTATTACACGTTGTGTCATGGCTCTATCCTTATAAAATAATCGGTTAAAAATACAAACTGTTTAAAGTTTTACGAAATACACCTTTTACTTCTTTTGTGTTGTCACCTAAAAATTATGACCTCAATACAGGTAATGAGGTCATAAATTTAAGTTTCAACCTTAGCAGAATACTTTATGCTTGTTTCACTTCTCGCTTATCAAGCATGCCACTGTAACGAGTTACTACTAATGCTAGAGCACAAATTGCTGCGCCAATCCAAGCGGTATCTTGAAGTGACATGCCCTCTACTACACTGCCACCAATAATTGAGCCCAGTGCTATACCAATATTAAACGCTGCTATGTTTAAGCCCGATGCGACATCTACCGCATTAGGAGTATGCTTTTGCGCCTGTTTTACGACATAAAGCTGTAAGCCTGGTACGTTACCAAACGCAAATGCACCCCAAACTAGAATAGTCAGTACGGCCGCTACTTTTGACTCCATCGTAAAAGTAAAAGCCAATAAAATAATTGTCAGCGCGCTAAATATAATACTCAGTGCGCTAATTGGGCCGCGTTTATCAGCCAGTTTTCCGCCCCAAATATTACCAATGGCTACCGATACACCGTAAACCAGCATAATTAAACCAATCGCTGAAGGAGCAAAACCTGTTTCTTGCTCTAAAATAGGTGCTAAGTAAGTAAACGCAGTGAACGTGCCGCCGTAACCTAAAATTGTCATTAAATATACGAGTAATAAGCGCGGCTTAACAATAACCTGAAGCTGCTCTTTAAACGTTGCCGGAATAGACTGTTTTAAGTTTTTTGGTACTAAAATAGCGCTGCCAATTAAAGCGATTAAACCCAGTACCGACACCACTAAAAACGTTGCTCGCCAGCCAAAGTGTTGGCCAATCCAAGTGCCTAGTGGCACACCCGTCACTAGCGCTACAGTAAGTCCGGTAAACATAATAGCAATAGCACTGGCTTCTTTATCTTTACTTACTAAGCTTGTGGCAATCATTGAGCCAATTGAGAAAAATACCCCGTGAGCCAAGCCTGTTAAAATACGCGCTAGTATTAATGTTTCGTAACTAGGCGCTTGCCATGCAAGTAAGTTACCTAAAACAAATAAGCCCATTAAGCTTATTAGTACAATTTTACGGTTCCAACGCCCAGTTAGTGCGGTCAGTAGTGGTGCACCAATGGCAACCCCTACTGCATATAAACTAACTAGCAAACCCGCTGAAGGTAGGCTTACGCCTAAATCGTTTGCAATAGTAGGCACTAATCCCACTATTACGAACTCGGTTGTTCCTATTGCAAATGCGCTTAAGGTGAGCGCCCACAAAGCCAATGGCATAATTAAATCCTCATTATTAGTTAAGACTTACAGTTTGACTAAAAATGTGTTTGCAAAAAATAGCATTAGTGACAAAATACTTTTGTTATTAATGCAAAAGTAAGGTGCTCACGTATGGCTCAGCATGCAAAAACCGAAGACTTAGAAATGTTTTTAACGGTAGTAGATAGCGGAAGTTTTTCAGCAGCAGCTAATTTGCTTGATCAGCAAGTAGCAAAAGTGTCGCGGGCCGTGTCTCGCCTTGAAAACACGTTACAATGTACATTACTAAATAGGACCACTCGCCGATTAGAGCTAACCGAAGAGGGTCATACCTTTATCAA
Source organism: Pseudoalteromonas sp. P1-30 (assembly GCF_001400005.1). Classification (NCBI taxonomy): domain Bacteria; kingdom Pseudomonadati; phylum Pseudomonadota; class Gammaproteobacteria; order Alteromonadales; family Pseudoalteromonadaceae; genus Pseudoalteromonas; species Pseudoalteromonas sp. P1-30. The sequence goes on along the minus strand of NZ_LKBC01000001.1, from coordinate 421,133 downwards.
ATATGCTCGCGATGGCTTAAACACCTTACAAACCGGCGAAGAAGCAATAAAGCTTTTAAAACAAGCCCCTAGTGGAAAATTACGTATTGATGCAGCAAGCCCCTTTGTACTGCACCAATTGGTACCTTTAATTGCTGAATTTAATACGCAATACCCCCACATTACGCTTGATATAACCTCCCACGACAGCATTATAGATTTGCTCGAACATAAAACCGACTTAGCAATTCGTATAGGCGAGTTAAAAGACTCTAACCTACATGCAAAAAAGCTCGGCGTAAGTAAATTGCATTTAGTTGCAAGCCCTAGTTACCTTAAACATACACCGACGATTTCATACACCAGCGACTTAACCCAGCATAAACTCATTGGTTTTACCGACTCGCCTAAACTTAATAACTGGCCGCTAAAGTCGCCCATAGCTTTAAATTTTGGCTTAACCGCCAGTAGCGGCGAAACTGTACGCCAGCTATGCTTGGCAAACCAAGGGGTGGCGCTGCTTTCGCACTTTATGATTGGTGATGATTTAAAATCAGGCAAGTTAATAGAAATACTGCCAGGGAGTATCAGCACGCCAAACAACCGCGAAATTGTGCAAGCGGTGTATTACAAAAACAGTGCTGTATCGTCGCGTATAATGGCTTTTTTAGATTTTATAAAACCACTGCTGAAATTGTAAGTGACGTTTTTATACCAAACGCTTAATTAAGTAATCTATATTGAGGCTCGAAAAAACGTGTTGATAGCTAAGCAAAAAATTGGCTATTTCGTTGTTCTCAGCAATTGCTCCTGCATCCTTATAATCGTAAATTAAAATTTTTTAACGCTGGTAGCGACACGTTTAGCCCCGCAATATGATTAAGTATTATTGTGGATTGGTTTTAAGCCCAAGGGCAGCACAACTAACACCCTAAATAAAAAGGAATAAAATGGACTCGTTAACGCAGGTAGTTTTAGGTAGCGCAGTAGGTTACGCCGTATTAGGTAATAAAATTGGCCGAAAAGCCGCTTTATGGGGTGCTGCTTTAGGTACTTTACCCGACTTAGATGTTTTTATTCCTTATGGCGGGCCAGTGGAGGCATTTACTTATCATCGCGGTTTTAGCCATTCGTTTATTGTGCACTTATTAATTAGTCCCCTTATTGTTTGGCTTATTTTAAAAATACACTCCGGTATGCAAATACATAAAGCCCGCTGGTTTTGGCTGGTATTTTTATGTTTATCGACCCATGCATTACTCGATAGCTTTACAGTATATGGTACGCAATTAATCTGGCCGCTTAGCGAGCACCCTTTTGCTATTTCAAATATATTTATAATCGATCCCCTGTACACCCTGCCGTTATTGTTGGCCTTTCTGTGCACTTTAATACCTAAAATACATACACCGCGCATTTATAAAATTAACGCCGCTATGCTTGTGCTCAGTAGCCTTTATTTATGTAGCTCTCTTATTTTAAAAGTAATAATTAACAATAAAATAGACGCCGCGTTTGCACATAAACACATACACATTAATAACTATGTAAGCACCCCCGCCCCACTTACGACCTTGCTATGGCGAGTTGTAGCGATGTCTGATGGGCAATATTACATAAGTTATGCCTCGGTATTTGACTCCCCTGAAGAGGTTACAATAAACCGCTATAACACAAGCCCCGCTTTGCTAAACGATATTAAAAATGAATGGGGCATAAAACGTTTGCAGTGGTTTACTAAAGGTTTTTATAGCGTGAAAGAGCAGCAAAATAAAATTGTTTTAGCTGACTTACGTATGGGGATGGAGTGTTATTACGTATTTAATTTTGCAGTTGGCGAAAAAACTAACAAAGGAGTGCAGGTAAGCAACTTTGAAAAACTAAATCAGCGCTCAAATTTAAGTAGCCTAAGTAAAGTGTGGGGTAGAATTTGGAACCCTGATGTCAGTTTAGCCCCGCCCTATGCAGACAAAAACTGTATGAAAACGCCTTAACACTCTGATTATAATTGCATTCATTAATCTGAGCTGTGGTCATAGTATTTAAGTTTGCTTTCGCTAGCTAAAAATTTATGTGAAAACAAAACAAATTAGCAGCTTGAGATAATTTTATTATCCAAAGCTCAGGTTGGTGGTTAATTAATAAGGCGCAGCTAAGTGAGCGTTTCACCTGCGCCTAAGTATTAATTTTGGTGCTCGTATTGGCCGCGGTATACCTCAAACACTTTTAAAACAGTGTGCTGTTCTTTATTTAGATTATCAAACCAATCGTCAAATAGTTCGTCGTTATCTTGCTCACTTAACGCCATATATTGTGCTAATAGCTCAATAATATCGTTGTGTGTACAGTCTATTGGATTAATTTGCTCAGATAAGACTGTGTGATCGCGCTCTCTAAGGGTTTCCATCACCCCTTGGTCTATTTGTTCTTGTTGTGCTGCGTCGCTCATAGCTTACCTCTAAACCGTAAAAATTTTATTGTTAACACTTTTTATATAGTTATAACAGCCTAAAAACTAATAGCCAGTATTTTTGGTTTAAGTGGTTATTTTTTGAATTGTTTGCGCAATTAGCCAGCAAAAATGTCAGTAAATGAGAGTAAAAATCATTTGCACAAATACCGTAAACGCGATAACCTACAGTTACATTATCACATAACAACTTGAGGCGTATTATGAAACCTAATATCCATCCAGATTACAACGTGGTTGCTTTTCACGATACAGCTGCCGATAGCTACTTCATTATTGGCTCTACCATTAAAACAGACCGCACTATTGAGCTTGAAGGGAAAACGTATCCGTATGTGCCTATTGATGTGTCTAGCGACTCGCACCCGTTTTATACTGGTAAGCAAAAAACAGTGGCTAGTGACGGCCGTGTCGCACAATTTAACCGTCGCTTTAAAAACTTATCTACTGCCAAAAAAGGTGAGTAATGAAAGTATTAAGCTCGCTTAAAAGCGCTAAGCAACGACCAGGATGTCAAATAGTGAAGCGAAAAGGACGTGTTTTTGTAATATGTAAAGACAATCCACGTTTTAAAGCAGTACAAGGAATGAAGAAAAAGTAACACTAATTCCGTGAAGTATACGGGTAAACGATACATGTTTACCCGTATTTTTTATTTAACAACTACAGAAAACTCAGGTTGGGCCTGAATCACTTTTTTAACAGTACACGTATTAACCGCAGCAATAAGTGCTTTTTTATATTTTTGAGGAAAGCCATCAGGTAAATTAATTTCGATAGAAAATAATTTTTTACCTTCTTCATCTACGTTTTCATTATTTTGCGTAAGCGTCATCCCTTGTGTAGAGATATCGCGTTGCTCACAAAATTTACGTGCATAAAACCCAGCACATAGCACCATGCTTACTAAAAAGTAGTCAAACGGTTCTGGGTGTTCGGCACCGCCACCAGCATTAATACTTTGATCGCTTATTACTTCGAGGTCGCCAAATTTTGCACTTTGTTTTTGACCCTCTAACAATGACACTGAAATTTCCATTACTATTCCTTAATTAATCTGCACCCTAGATAAGAGCTTTACTAAAATATTGAAAAATGAGCGTTCAAACTTTTTAATTTGCAGCTATACATTTTATTAAAACATCACAAATCTGCGCATCAATAATGCGCTACTGCGAAAAAGTTAACCTAGGTAGCGCTGAAATAACTGCTCGACATTAATTTACAAAAAAGCTGAGGTTAATTACCAAACAATAAGTCAAAAAAACCCGGAGGCTCGTGCAACTCATGATACTTCTTGCGTAAATCATCTATATTTTTAAGGGCTGGCTTTGCTGCATCAAGCCCGCGCTCATTCGCTAATTTTTTTGCCAACTTTGCTTGCGCAATAACTTTATCTAGCCCTTGTAGCGACATTTGTGCTTCTTTATGAAAGGTCGCTTTTTTACTGGTTTCAACCAAAGTAATAAACTTATCTATGGCGGTATTAAAGCCACCTATACCTACTGCTTGCACCGCATTTTTATAAGCAAGGCCAGTATTTTTCATATTAACTTCGAGATCAACTTCTTGCTCTGAAATGGCCGCAGTACTAAATACAAAAGTAAAAATTAAAACTAAAAACTTCATGGTAAAACCTATTTATAAAAAACAGTGTAAGTGTATCAAGTTTACGTAATAAAGTAACTCAAGGTGCATAGGATGCTAGATAACTGTAAAGGGGCTTTACAAAATTATGATACGGCAAGTTTTATAGTGAAAAATTTTCAAATTTAATTTTTATTCTTACTATTTCTCAAAAGTTAACTCATTTAACAAGTTAAATTAAACACATAAACCTTACAAATCCGCCTATAATTAGAGCACCCCATTTAAAGGTTAAAATACACTCAATGGTTATATTTAAGCCATTATCAAATCAAGACGCTCAAAATAAACTCTTTAATATTACCAATACAATTCCAGTGTAAATTAATTGACAGCAATTAATAAGCAAAGCGTAAACACCCATAAAACTTAAACTCCTAACTTCACCTCGCTTTATTGTTAATTTAACAATAACTTACCTGTAACTTATTTCATGTTAGTGATTTAGGCTTATTTTAGTTGCTTTTAATAAAATAATACGCATGCAATAATCGCCGGCCCTATAACAAAAGTTATAGGGCTTAGGCTAAATGCACTGTGTATTTAGCTAAAAAGTTAATGTATTTAATTATTATAAAATCTCCTTTGGGAAACACATGAAACGTCATAATTTACTTTCTACTAGCATTAAATGTGCATTGATTACTGCTGCTGCAACAGCGAGTAATTCTGTGCTTGCACAAGATGAGCAAGCGACAAAAATTGAACGCGTTGAAGTAACGGGTTCGCGTATTTTACGTGAAGGCGCTATTGCACCGGCCCCAGTAACAGTTATAAGCGGCGAGCAGCTAATTAATACTGGCGCTGTAAACATTGGTGAAGCGCTAAACAACTTACCAGCACTTGGCAATACATATTCAATGGCTAACTCAGGCCGCTTTATTGGTACTGCTGGTTTAAACATTCTTGATTTACGTAATATGGGTACCGACCGTACCTTAGTACTTGTAAACGGTAAGCGCCACGTATCTAGCTCAGCGGGCTCTCAAGCTGTTGATACAAATACTATTCCGAGCGTCTGGGTTGAGCGAGTAGAAATTATTACTGGTGGTGCATCAGCTGTATACGGTGCTGATGCGGTTACAGGTGTTGTCAACTTTATATTAAAAGACAACATTGAAGGTATGGATTTTAGCGTTACCCGTGGTTTTGCCGATTTAAACAGCTACAACAACGAAAAAGCAACGTTCTCGTACGGCTCTAATTTTGATAACGACCGTGGTAATGCCGCTTTTGCTATTGAGTACTCAGGCCAAGATTCATTAAATGCACTTGACCACCCTTGGACTAGCACATCTTTTAGCAGCTTACCTAACCAAGCCCAAACGGATGAGAACAAAAATAGTGCTGACTTTCCTGATGATATTTTAACACCTAATGCGGGTTATTTCGCCATCAATGATGCAGGTGTTTATGCACTTGAAGATCCAAGCAAATTTATTAATAGCTTTAACCCGGATAGCAGTGCTCGTGACTTATACATAGGCAATAACGCAGATCCATATTCATGTGCAGAATGTGACTTTTTTAACCTAGGCCAATTTGAAGAAATACAACCTGAGTTTGAGCGTTACAACGTAAACTTTAAAGTTAACTACGATGTTACCGACGATTTAAACGTCTACTTTGATGCAAAATACGTAAACAGCCAAGGCGAAAGCATAGGTCAACCTGCGTTTTTCTTTTTTGACAGCGACAACAGCATTAAAATTGATAACCCTTACCTAGACCCAGATATCAAAGCGCGTATGCAAGAGGAAGGCGTTGATTCAATCATGATAAACCGCATGATGAGTGACCTTGGCCGCCGCGTTGAAAATAATACCCGTGAAACAACCCGTTTTGTTACAGGCTTAAAAGGGACTGTGTTTGAAGACTGGGAATTAGATACATCAGTTGTGTATGGTCAAACTGACTTAGAGCGCGAAAATGGCGCTAATATGATTTTAGCCAACTACTTTAATGCCCTTGATGCCGTTGAAGATGCAGATGGCAACATCGTATGTCGCAGCGCTGCAGCACAAGCTGATGGCTGTGTACCGGTTAACATTATGGGTTTTGGCGCACCATCTCAACAAGCGATTGATTACATAAATACGGTATCTGTAGGTACGTCAACTATTAAGCAAACCGTGGTTTCTGGTTCACTTGCCAATGGCGCTATTTTTGAATTACCAGCAGGTTATGTAGGTGTTGCGTTTGGTGCTGAATACCGTAAAGAAGAAAGCGAAACAAAAGAGCCAGATAACGCAGAAGGTACATTTTTTAACGCTTTAGGCGAAGATAAAGGCTCGTTTAATGTGCGTGAAGTATTTTTTGAAGCAACTATGCCTATTTTAACTGACTTACCGCTTATTCAAGATTTAGTATTTGATACCGCAGTACGTCATGCTGATTACAGCACAATTGGCGAAGCAACTAGCTGGAAACTAGGCCTTGATTGGACTGTTAACGATGAACTACGTGTGCGTGTAACGCAATCTGCAGCACTTCGTGCGCCTAACATAAGTGAAGTATTTGGTGCAGCAAGCCAAACGTTCTACAATGTAGAAGACCCGTGCCGCGCTGAAAACATAGCTAATTTATCAAATGCAGCAACACGCACTGCAAACTGTGCTGCATTAGGTGTTGCAAGTGACTTTAACTCAGGTTACGACTCAGCCTCTTTAGATGGCTTAACAAGCGGTAACCGTGATGTTAAAGGTGAAGAGTCTACAAGTACAACGGTAGGTATTGTTTATCAACCAGAGTTTTTAGAAAACGCTGTGCTTACTATAGATTACTGGGAAATTGATCTAGAAAATGCAATTGACACAATCGACGCGCAAGAAATTCTTGACCGCTGTGTTGATAGCACAACAGGTATAGACAATCAGTACTGTAATTTAATTACACGTAATGCCAGTGGTGAAATTTCACTGATTCAAAACTCAGTGCTTAACGTAGCTGGTCAAAAGGCGTCTGGTGTTGATTTTGAACTAGGCTATGACTTTGATGCGCTAGAAGGTAGCTTTAAAACACGTTTAATTGGTACTTACTTAATTGAACGTAAAGATTATCCGTTCCAAGATGATCCTAGTTCATATATTGAGTACGCAGGTACAACCGGCGAAGCGAAATGGCAGACTAACCTATCTGTAAGCTACGTAATGGATAACTTTTATTCAACGGTTGAAACACGCTTTATCAGCGAAGTTGATTTATACACAAATGTAGAGCTTGCGAGTAACTCGAACCCAAGTAACCAAATGTCTTACGGTAAATACTTTATTACCGATATGACAGTGGGTTACAACTTCGATAGCGGCTTAGGCGTTAAAGTAGGTGTTGATAACCTATTTAATCGTAAACTTCCGTACGGTACACGCGGGACAGGCGAAAACAGCGCAAGTTACGATAACATTGGTCGCTTTGGCTACATTAACTTAAGCTACAGCTTATAATTAGTAACAACGTTTATTAATTAAATTAAAGGCTCGCACTGCGAGCCTTTTTATACCAATGTGCTTAATTAAGTGAGCTATTTTGCAAATTGGTATTACTGGACTTTATTTAATATTACTTAACCATACACTTTGATATGGCTCTAGCTCTATAGTGAGTTGATCCTCGGTAATTGTTTCATTAGCCACTAAATCAAACCACTGCTGGGTGTTAATTAAGTTTAAATCTGCAAGGGTAAGTACTTGTGGTTTATCACTTATGTTATAAACACAAAATATACTTTGGCGCCTGTCTATACTTTGCCGCCAAAAACCAAATAACCCCCCCGCTAAGTGCAGCGTAAATTGCGTGGCATTAGGATGAAATGCGCTTTGTTTTTTTCGAATACCTAATAAATGCTTAATACCATTAAACACTTTGTGATGATGGCTATATTTATCACCTAAAGCCGATAATAGTTTTGACTCTTGCCAACGATGACGGTTAATTGCACGGTTATGCTGTGAGTTTTCAAAGCGTTCGTAATCGTTCGTTGTGCCAAGCAAACTATGAATATAAAGCCCAGGGATCCCTTCAAGCGCAAACATAATGGCGTGTGCACACATAAATCGCTCAAGGCCAAACTTATCTTGCCCATTGTGCGTGCCTTGTAATGCATCAAAAAGTGCAATATTTAGTTCATACGGTGTGTGCGTACCATCGTTACTGGTGCGCATTGATACACGCCCGCCAAACTGCATAGACGTACTCACCAATGACGCTACTTCGCTTGGTTGTAACAAGCCTTCTATTGGCCTAAGCCCAATGCCATCGTGCGAGGCAATAAAGTTAAAGTATGTGGTGCCGTTTTGCGCAGGCGGCATACTCATCATCCAATGCTTAATGGCTGTGCTATCTCCACTGAGTAATGTATGCAGTAATAAGGGCGGTAAGGCAAAGTTATAAATACTGTGGGCTTCGTTAGCGTTACCAAAGTAAGAGAGGTTTTCTTGGTTTGGTATGTTTGTTTCGGTAATTATGACAACGCTTGGCTCAGTATGCTCTATAAGGGTACGAATAAGCCTAACAGCTTCATGCGTTTGCGGTAAATTAATGCAATTTGTATTGAGCTGTTTCCATAAAAATGCAACCGCATCTAGCCTAAACAAGCGTACGCCGTTATCTAAATAATGGCGAATAATGCTTATAAATTCTTTTAAAACTTCCGGGTTACCAAAATCAAAATCAACTTGGTCGTGGCTAAATGTACACCATACATGTTTTTCGCCGCTTGGTGTGGTCACCGTATTTAATAGCGGTGACGTACGCGGGCGTACTACATTAGATAAATCATCGGTTAAACTTGCCGTTTTAAAGTAATCTTTGCCGGGGTCCAAATCGTTTAAAAAGTTTTCAAACCATACACTTCGGCTAGAGCAGTGATTAATCACTAAATCTGCCATTAGCTTTACATCTTTGGCAATATTTTTTATATCTTGCCAATCACCTAGCGATTCATTTACTTGCACGTAGTTCATTACCGCAAAGCCTTCATCAGAGCTATACGGGTAAAATGGCAATATATGCAAAGCATTAAGCTGCATATCGCACTGCTCTTTTATAAACCGGTGCAAGGTTTTAAGCGGTGCTTCTACCGGTTTTGCAACAGCTTGGTCTCCCTCATCGTGCTTAATAATAGAGTCGCCATAGGCTATTAGTATAATATCTTGCTCGTCCCAACGGTTTGTATGGGGTGTAGGGTCGCGCAGCGGGCTGTCGCCTAAAATTATAGTTATAAGCTGCTCAGCCAGCTCTGTAATACTTAAGGGCAGTTCAACATCTTTATAAATAATATGTAGATGTTGCTCTACCCGCTGTAAAAATAATTCACTTACTGTATTCACACGCGCCCCTTATTATTGTTTTATTTATTCACTAAATTCTTTATTATCAAGATCAACCGCTTCTCTTAAGCGCTCAAAAACATCTGGCATGGCTGATACAACACGGTTCCAACTTGGCACAAATGGCGCTTCCATTGGGTTATCTAAAAAGTGCTGACCTGCTTCCATAACATTTTTGGCGAACATTTCTACGGCTTTTTCTTCTTGGTGCACATCTAAGGTTAAACCATTCATCAGTGCATCGTTATGGTACGTTTCTATAAAGTCTAAACCAATACGGTAGTAAGTTGCTTTTAAAGAACGAATTGTTTCGCTGGTAAAAGTAACCCCTTGTGTGGCTAATTTTCTAAATAGTGCCTTAGTTATGTCTATCGACATTTTAGATAAACCGGCGTTTTGGTCATCAAGAGAAAGTTCCTGATGCTTATGATCGTAGTTATCAGCAATATCCACTTGGCATAAGCGATTATGCGAATAATTACGGTACATTTCACTGAGTACGCCAATTTCAAGACCCCAATCACTCGGAATACGAATATCGTTTAGCACATCACGTCTAAACGAAAACTCCCCTGCTAACGGGTATCTAAAGGTATCCATGTACTCAAGGTAGTCGGTATTGCCTAAAATAGTTTTGAACGAGCGTAATAACGGCGTTACTAATAAGCGCGATACTCGGCCATTAATTTTGCCGTTTGCAGTACGTGGGTAAAAGCCTTTACAGAATTCATAATTAAAACGCGGGTGCGCTACAGGGTAAATTAAGCGCGCTAACAAACCTCTGTCGTAAGTTAAAATATCGCAGTCGTGCAGGGCTATCGACTCTACCTCTGAGGTGGCCAATTTGTAACCCATGCAATACCACACATTTCTGCCTTTACCAAGCTCACGCGGTGCAACGCCTAGCTCTTGTAATTCTTTATCAAGCGCTTGCAAACGAGGACCATCGTTCCAAAGCACTTTGTGGTTTTGGTTAAGCTCTTTAAAAAAGCCTAAGGCATGGCGGTATTGTGACTCGTCTGCCCTGTCTAAACCTATGGTAATTTGCGATAAATAAGGAACCTCTCTGAGTTCTTTTACAATGTTTTGCAGCGCTGGGCCTTCAAGCTCACTAAACAACGAAGGGAGTATTAACCCCATTGGACGTTGCTTACTAAAACTAATTAGCTCTTCTTCAAGCGCTTCTACCGGTCTATCGGCGATGTTATGTAAGGTTGTGATGATGCCATTTTGATAAAAATCAGCCATGTGATTTTCGCTCCTCAATAGTATTTAAAATGCTGCTAATACAAGGCAATGTGGTTATTTCTTCAATCCAACCCAGTGGAGCGGGCGATTGCGAATAACGCGCCTTGTTATGTGTTAACTTAACCGGCTTTTTACTGCTTGGGTTATGTATGATAATGGCGATATCAGCTTGCTCTAGCATCTGCTTATCGTTGTCACTATCACCTAGTGCAATTACCGTGAGAGGCTTTCTAAAATGTTGTGAAATTTGTTTAACTAACCACTGCTGTGCAGCGCTTTTATCGGTGTTTTTAGCAATATGTATAAACCGCCCGCCTATTTTTATTTCGTAGCCGAGTGCTTTAACATCGTTTACAAACGCATTAAGTAATTCATCGCTGCCGTGCCAATAAAGTGGGTCTGAAAAATCGCGTGTTTGAGCGCGCCTTGCATGCGCTTCATCAAGCCCGGTGAGGGATGATATTTGCTCGCTCGACAAATCACTAAATAACTTATAATGCGATTTATATTCGCTGCTTAAGGAGTCTAAATCACTAAGTAAGTTAGATAAGGGTGATGCAAATGCATAACACCAATACGCCCCTACTTGCGTGCAGCCAATGGGTTTAAGCTCAAAATAATCTACGGGTAAATAAGCCGCCGCGCCATTTTCAACAATAAAAGGCTGTTGAATATTAAGCTCGTTTTTAAGTTCAACCACTTCGCAAAATGTTTTGCTAGTATTAAACACCACAGGAATGTGGGCTGCTTGTAAGTCTTGCAGCAAGCTACTGATATTTTTAGTGTTGTAATCGGCGTGATCGAGTAACGTGCCATCTAAGTCGGTAAATATAATAGGTTGCAGCGTATCGTCGCTGGTTAAGTGCATAGCACTAATATCGCGATTACTATCAAGCTCTATAAGGGCGTTAGCTTTAGCGCTTAGGGTGTTTAAGTTTTCGCGAGTAATACGCTCAAAATGAGAAATAAAGTGCACCAGTTGCTCATCACTCATGGTGCCATCGCCCTCGCCCTTAGCGGCAATAAGCTTTTGTTCTTGCTCTTGTCGCCACTTAAATACATCTTCAAAGCTCGGCGCTTTAAGCATCACCGTGTAATCTATTTTACTAAACACACTTTTGTATTCATTTGCTAGGCAACTGTTTACACAACGACGCCACACGCCTTCTTTATCGTGCTGTGTTTCTAACTCGTTTATAGGCTCACTTAAAGAAAATAACGGTTGTGGCTCACTACCTACACACCAACCTTCTAAAATAATAATATCAATGGGTTTATTGTTACATTGCCATGTTTGCTCGGGGCTGCAATCGTCGTGATGCTTGTCAAATTTAGGCAAAGGCACGCCAACCTCTTTTGCAAGTAATCGGCTTATGGTGGTATTCATTAGCCCTACATCGTGGGTGCCAGGCACACCACGGGTGGCAAATAATGGGTGTACGTCTTTGGCAAGTCCTTGGCGGTGCGCTTTAGATAAGTAAAAATCGTCAATAGAAAGCGCGACACTGGTAAACGGCGTGTTGTTACTAAACCAAGTAACTAAAAAATCTGCGAGGGTGGTTTTTCCTGAGCCTTGGCATCCATTTATGGCGACAAAAATAGGGGGGTTATTTTTTTTTGATTCTAGAATATCGTGTGCAAGCGGGATAAAAAATTGCTCACTAAGGTACTGATACTTTAAAGGCAATTGGTGCTTTGCTAAAAATGGGGTTATATCCACAATACTGGCCTCTGACATAGTAACTCCTTATATTATGAAGTAACAAATGCAGGTACTAGACCACTATTATTTTTATTTAATTATTAGTAACTTACAAAAATAGCGCAATTAGTATGCGCTATTTTGGTGCGTAAATTTTACATACAGTGCAAAATTAATCAGTTTCTGGCTCGGCTTTTGGCAATACTAAGTTAAGCACAATACCTAAAATGGCGCACAAGCTAACGCCTTCTAAGCTAAATTGGCTACCCCCAATGTGCATACCGCCAATACCGCATACTAATATAAGTGCCACAATACTTAAATTACGGGGTGCAGTTAAGTCATCCCCAGATTTAACCAACGTATTTAAGCCCACTACCGCAATTGAGCCAAATAACAAAATCATTATGCCGCCCATCACAGGTACAGGAATTGTTTGTAAACCAGCGCCCATTTTTGCCACAAAGGCCAGTACCACAGCAATTATGGCAGTCCACATCATTACTTTAGGGTTAAAGTTTTTGGTCAGCATCACTGCGCCAGTTACTTCAGAGTAAGTAGTGTTTGGCGGACCACCAAATAAAGAGGCAGCGGCAGTGGCTAAGCCATCACCAAATAAGGTGCGATGTAAGCCTGGTTTTTTTAAAAAGTCTTTATTGGTTACTTGGCTAATAGCCATCATATCGCCAATATGCTCAATAGCAGGTGCAATGGCAACAGGCACCATAAAGAGAATGGCTTGCCACTTAAATTCGGGCCATGTGAAGTTTGGTACAGCCAACCAGCTCGCTTCATTTACGCTACCAAATTCAACCACACCCATTACCAGTGATAAAACATAACCCGATATAACACCCGCTAATATAGGGATCAGCTTATATACACCTTTGCCCCACACAGCAAAAATAAGTGTTACAACAAGAGAAAACAGCGAAATAATAATGGCTTTATCGTAAGCAATAAGTTCAATACTGCCGTCGCCACTTTTACCCATTGCCATATTTACCGCAACCGGTGCAAGGGCTAAACCAATCACCATAATAACGGGGCCGACGACCACAGGCGGCAAAATTTTATGAAGTGTTGCCACCCCTTTAAATTTAACTAATAGCGCTAACAGCATATAAGCACAGCCCGCTGCCATTAACCCCCCCATGGTGGCTGGTACGCCCCACATTTGTACTGAGGCAATAATAGGCGCAATAAACGCAAATGATGACGCTAAAAATATAGGCACCTTGCCTTTCGTCACTACCTGAAATAATAAAGTACCTATACCCGCTGTAAACAAAGCGACACTTGGGTCAAGCCCCGTTAATAAAGGCACTAACACTAACGCACCAAATGCTACAAACAACATTTGGGCGCCGGTTAAAATGGTTTTTATAGAAAATGTAGAATTATTTTGCACTGTTAAACCTTAGTAAACCGTACCGAAAATTTTGTCACCTGCATCGCCAAGCCCTGGGATAATGTAACCCTTTTCATTTAAATGGCTATCAACTGAGGCAGTAAAAATCTCAATATCAGGGTGAGCGGCTAATGTTTTTTCAACACCCTCAGGTGCAGCAACCAGTACAATTACTTTAATGTCTTTACAGCCGGCTTTTTTAAGCATATCGATAGTAGCAATCATAGAGCCGCCAGTTGCAAGCATTGGGTCTATAACTAAGCTTAAACGCTCATCAATATTGCCTACTAACTTTTCAAAGTAAGGTACTGGCTCAAGCGTTTCTTCGTTACGCTCAAGGCCCACTACACTTACCTTAGCCGCTGGGAGTAATGACATTACGCCATCCATCATGCCAAGGCCCGCGCGTAAAATAGGCACAACAGTAATTTTTTTGCCTTTAATGTGCTCTACTTTTAATTTGTTGCCGTCCCAGCCAGTAATTTCGTTATCTTCTAACTGTAGGTTTTTAGTTGCTTCGTAGGTTAATAAAGTACCTACCTCAGAGCATAATTCACGAAAGCTTTTAGTACTTATACCGTGAGCGCGCATTAAGCCTAATTTGTGTTGAACTAGAGGGTGTGAAATTACGTGAATTGACATGATAAAAACCTACTGATACAAGAATTGGCGGTATTTTATATTAAAAAAGGTCATTTGACCTGCAATTTTAAATAAGTTTTCATAGATCGTGCCAAAATGCATTGATTTGCTTGATATTTATGCAAGCGACACACTACTTTATGTTTATAAGTTGTTATCTGATAACGTTAAATTTACTTGCGCCATCATGTAACTATTTATTTTAAAATGAGTTGGGCTCCAACCCGCTAAAAATCGATAAAAGTCGGCCCAAGCTAATGGCCATAATGCATGCCACTTTGCAATCACGTCATCGGCATTTATTTGCGGTTGATACACTAAAAGCGCATTTTTTAATTGGCTAAAATAGTAACGTAAATACTCATCGGCGCAGGTATGTAATTGCTCGTCGCTTAAGCAGCTGGTCATAAAATACATTACATCGCAAATCCCTACCCCAGCCCCAACATACTGAAAGTCATAAGCGAGTATTTTACTTTGCTCATTTGCAGCAAAATTGGCAAGTTTAGCATCGCCATGTATCAAGGTTTTGTAGTGTGATGATTGCAGTATTTTATCAATTTTATGAGCCGCATTTTTAATATCGGACTTTTCGTCAGCGCTTTGTTTTAACTTATTAAACTCATCTGGCCGTGTGCTCAAATGCCAATAGTTCCCTTGTTGCCATAAGCCCTTTGCAGGCTTATTTAAATTAAAGGCATGAAAATGGGCTTGCCACGTAAGTATTGGTTTTATGTCAAGCGCACTTGCTTGAGCAAAACCATGTTGCGTAAAGTTTTTAAACACTAACGCATAATCATAACCATCATTAATTGCATTAATACAGGTAATACTTTTAGCGCTTGTCGGTAAGTACGCGCTGTATAACCTATAAAAATTATATTCAACTTTATAAGACTGCTGCTTTCTCTTTAATGCAAATTCGCTTTGCTTAATTTTTGGATGGTTTATGTGGCGTGGTATTTTAATCGCTTTGATAACACATGGCTCGGCATCAAGCCTGCACTCGACAATACTGCCACACCCGCTCCAAAGCGATGTTAGTGTATCGCCCATTTCAATGTGTTTAAAATGAGGCTGTAAAAGAGGAAGGTAAAATGCCATAGCTATATTAAGTCATTAAGTTTTTTATAGTTTAACATTAGAAGGTATTTTTAATAAAACGATAGCATCCATAAGCCCATTTCTTTTTAGAGTTGCTTAATATGACACCCACCTAATTTCTACAAAGTGAATTACAAAAAGTTAAAGTTAACTAGTGAATTTATGTTTTTTAACTGTCCAAAAATAATTTGAGTTTTAAAATAGAGGTATTACTAAATAAAGCTCAAATGGCAGCCACAAAAAAACCTACATTATGTAGTTGGAGTGCTCAAAAAGTGATTTGGCTCTAAGCGAATAACTTTGCGCAGTTACTGATATTCGCTCGCCGCTTTCGGTTTAAGTTTTCGCAATACCCTTCTTGTGAGGCAGGCCTGCCCACTGCACCATGAAATACGCGCGTAAATTGTGTGGTGAGTTTTAACCAGTTTTCTGATGATATATTAAGCCTTTCTAGCAAAGGAAGGGTCATATTATCTATATGCCCGTGCTTATCCTCTCGCATTACTCGCCCTGTTAGCTCAACAAGTTCAAGGTACGATTTAAGCTCAAACGGCAGCCCTTTAGGCATTACTTGACGTGACATGCCTGCAAAGCGAAGTAGTTGTTTTGGCTGCTTGCCTTCTTTTGCACATATTAAGCGTACTTGAGCGCTGGTATGGTCTGACTCTTCTGGCGTGTTAGCCATCTTGGCTCTAATGGGGTTTAATTCTACATAGGCCATACACGCTGCAAGTGCTGCTTCATCAAGGAGTGCTTGCGATTTGAATCTACCCTCCCAAAACCTCCCTGTGCAGTTATCTTCTTTATTTGCTCTTCGCGCTATATCTTCATTTAACAGGCGCATAAACCAGCTAATACTTGCTAAACGTTCTCGGTATTGTTTTACCGTTTGATTGAAAAAGATGAGTTCAACTTTACTTAGCTTCTCGCCTTGTATGTATTTTTGCGTTAACAATGTGCCTTTACAGAGTTTATGCCAGCGAATAACAATCGCTTTATCATTCAGCCTATTTGCCTTTTTATCATCTACATACAGCACTAAATGGGTGTGATTGCTCATTACGGCATAAGCGCACACATCAATACAAAATACCTTAGCTAATTCACCCAGCTTATCTTCAACCCATCCTCGTCGATGCTCGTAAGATTGACCAATGAAACGGTCTTCGCCACATAAAAATGCACGACGAACACACCGTGAAATACAGTGATAGTATTTTGTATCAACCAAACTTACTTGTCGCTTTCTTGCAATTGCCATAAGACACTCTGCCTGTTTTTTGCACTAAACAAAAGCTAGCCTCTAATTGCGTTAAGTGCAAAATTTAAGTTGGGTGTCTTGTTTATTTTGTTGTTTATTTTGCTGACACAAATCGCACAGCCTGCTGCTAGCAAGTGCGCAGTTCTACTGAGGTTGTTTGCTCACTTTAAAGTCAAATAGTGAGTAAGTCGAAGCCATATTTTTATTCCATTGTGTCTATTAGGATCTCAGTACAAATACTCTAATTACTAAAAAGTAAACTAAAATACTTCCATAAATATAATCAAATAAGTGACCTAATGATGGGTAGTTGAAGAACAAAATCCAAGAACTTGCGACCCCTAATCCCATTAACAAAAACCTCAGCACAGGAACAACATTTCTATCTTTTACCTTTTTCCTTATAACTGCCACAGTTAAAACTAAGTCAATAATAAAAATTAAAGGAACTAATGTAACTAACGGGTTCTCAGTTAGCATTCTGCATAACTCCATTTCCAATTACTATCGCGTCATTAGCAAATAGTGCACTTCCAGATACTGTTCGATAATTTCTCACATAATCTCCTCTAAAGTGGATACGATCCCGTCCCAAAGAATTAGTTAAATTTCTTGAATGATGTATGGTGTTTGTGCCTGAAGCTCGTAGTCCAAATTGTCCTATTTTTCTCCCTAAAGCTGCCCAACCGGCGCTAGCTATGTCAACACCAAAATATGCGTAATCACCATATTGTTCACCCAATGCATACCTCCACCCTTCTTGAGCATAATTACTTTCTGTTAAACCAACACCTTGAGCAGTATTAAAAAGGCCATGCGCTAAAATTAAAGCACCTGGTATAAAAGTTATTGGGTTACTCATTAAACTAGCACCTAACAATGCCTGCCCAGAGCCCCCTATAGTTTGAAGCACATTCATACCATATTTTTGCACATAACCCAGAGCAGATCTCATCCCAGACATATGATTTTTAGCATTTGGTGGCGCAGGTACCGTAGGTATATTGGGAAATAGTCCTTTACTACTATTGTTTACTGACGAAGGGGCTGTACTTCTATTATTTGTGATTGTACTGGGAGAACCAATATCACTAATAGCACTTCCTATTTTACCTTGGCTCTTCTGAGTATTCTCATTACAATTTGACGGCATAGGACTTTTGGAAGAGTTAGCAATTGGTGCATTTGGATTATCACTATTGCCTTTTCTTCCAATATCACCACCTGCGGCATTAGGGCTAGAAGATGATTCCCCTTTATTTTTGCCTCCAGTAATTACAATCTCCAATGGCTTCGGCTCGCTTTGACAACCACCTGAATCCTCAGCAAAATTAAGATGGGTGTCTTGTTTATTATTTGGTGTCTTGTTTATTATTTATCTTGTTTATTATTTACGCTAAGCAATAACTACTTAGCTTCACAAGGTTTAGTGTCATTGAGGGATATTTGGATCAATATTCATTACGGGAGATGAACCGCCCATTGCGGACCCGTATGATGGGTGGTGTGGGGGCTGGAGGTTAGAGACCTCCGGCTACCCGATTATGCAGCATTTAACCTAAACTTGCATGTTGTAACTAAGCCAGTATGAAGCTCTTTACCTTGAAAACGTTCGATAGGTAGAAATAACCATTTTTTAACTGAGTTCTTACATTGTTTGTAGAAGTTATTATTAGTACACTCGATTAGAGTCAGGTTAGCAGGAACAGCTCCTTTACCTTGATTTTCGAGATCAAATGACAATTTACAATCACCCTCAATATTATTTTTTGCTTCTTCAACTGGGTACAAAGGCTCAATATAAATTAAGGGTTTGATATGTACTCTATTTTCTATCGCTGTTTCGGAAATTGATGGTTCACTTTTGATATTAGTTTTATCTGTCGATGCACAACCAAACAAAAATAGTAGTATCAAAACACCTAAACATATCCTCATCACCAGACTCTCCTTGCTGCATAACGCCTCAATCAAAGGCAAAAAATAGTTGGTTAAAATTAGCGACGCAGGAGCAAAACCAACTGTTTTTTGTCCCGCTGAATTGACTTGTTAGAGGCACGGATCTTCAGAGCTTAAAATCTCTGCGTACCACTTTTCTTTGTAGAGAGCTTCAATTGCACCACACTCGAGTTCATCATTTAAATAAACAGGAAATTTTTCCCAGTAACTAATTTCAAGACCTCCACCAGATACTGCAATACCTCTCCTGTTTATCAATATACTCGCAACAAAATTTCCATCATCGAATGTATGCGCAACAGCTAGAACAACACCAAGGCTTGTTAGCTTACTTTGTATTTCTTTTATTTTGGTTTCTTGAGACGAACTGTTTTCACAGTTTTGACTGATATATTTCATTGAGCCGAGTTCAACTCTACGTAAACATTTGTCGCTCTTAAATAATTCAACGATAGAAGTTATTTCAGTTTCATTTACCTTAAACCAGTCATCAACATCACTGATTTCCATATCAACACCTTCTGTACCACATCCTGATAGCAAGAATAGGGCTAGAAAAATGGTTGCTAACTTCATAGTGCCTCTAACGCCCCGCTTAGGGGCAATAACATGTGGGCTAAAATTTGGAGCGAAGCGACTGAGCCCACATGTTATTGTCCCAGGGAGCTTGCGACCGACTACAGCGGTTTGTTAGGTAGCACTTTTAATCCGCCTTAGATTGTAAAAACCGCCACCAAAGAAGCCTATGGAAATTACTGCGAAAAGTAAGCTGGGCGCGTATTTAGACTGAAAACTGTCAATTAATGCCATCTGAGAACTGCTTTCACTATACAGAACAGTAACTTGTTCTCCAATTTTATAACATGTCGGTTTACAGCCAGAATTTGCCTGAAATTCACGAACCTCAGACTTAGCTTCATAACGAATAACAGGATAATATGATCCATCTCTGTTGTTTAGTTTAACAACAGAGCCTTTTGCTGATGTCGCGACGTGAAGAAATGAATATAATTGGTAGGACCAATAGAAGCAAGCGACACCGACGACTAAGCCTATGCCGATATAAGTTTTAGCTACCGTAGTGCTTTTATTCATTCTTTCAACGAGCTGAACCATGGTGTGCTACCTAACTTTCCAATAACGGGCGCAGGCATGTGGGGCATAATGGCGAAGCCGCCCCGCGTGTATGCGTCCCAGCGAACGAAGTGAGTGACTTAATTTTTTTGTTATGTGCCATTAACCGATTTAGCCACAACAAACCCACTGAAACCTATGGCCGACTCAATATACCAGCCACTGTAATTATTACTTTGAAGATAATTAACTGTAGTTTCAATATCATCTTTCCAAATATCGACGCCAAAATGTCGATTCCAATTTTGGACATTCTCTTTTTCGTTTTCGAAGAGAGAGCTAATCGGCACATTTTCAATGTCTGTGATAATCGAATATGCAGTGTGGACGAAATGATAAATAGCTACTTCGGTGAAGGTGATTTCCGAAAAATCAGTTTCTTTGCCGGGGTAACCGAAGCCCAAATATAACTTTACAGTTTTGCCGTGGTCGCTTACTTCGTACTTTTGAAGATGATAATCGTGAAATCTCAACATTGCCTCTTTAGCTTCCCTGGCACATAACGCTTAACATATGGGGCGCATGCTTGTTGGCTATACTTGCGAAGAATGAGCTGAGCCAACGAGTTTGCGTCCCAATGAGCGCAGCGAATGAACATAATGTTTTTGTTAGGTGCCTGCATAAGCCCCAACGACACAATTTGTTGGGCGAGTATTGTTCCACGCTTCAATTAGTTTTGGTTTAGCTCGCTTATGCCAATACTTTATTTTTTTGTAGTCTGAAGTGTCAACTTTTCCATTTAATTTGAGACAGTCTTCGATTGCGAAGCTGGCATTGATATTTGCAGATTTGACGTGAAAGTGAGGTGGTGGATGTTCGTTTGAGTATATCTCGATTTTTAAGCCGCCAACTTTTTCAACGAGTTGCTTTATCTCTAATACCTGGAGTTCGCCATCCTCTTCCCAAATACTAAAAGGACCGGTTAACAGCTGTTCTAGCATTTCACAGTATTCTCTAACTGACTCTATTTCTGAGTCATCAACTAGGTACAGTCGTCCTGTTTTTTTTGCGAATTCTTTGGGAAACATAACTTCCTTATTGAGCACCTAACGCCGCATTCAGCGGCTTGTCCGCTGCAATGCTTTGTTAGCCATAGTATCTGCAGCAAAATCTGCTCGATCAAAAACTTCCCCATGTAAGATGACTTGGTGGATATGGCTCCAAGCGTCCACGGTAGTTAAAGGGTTTTGTTTTAGCAAAAGTAAATTTGCAACCTTGCCAACTTCAACCGTTCCGTAATCTTTATCAATATTAAATTGTCGCGCATTATTAATGGTCGCAGCTGCAAGTATTGCAACTAAAGATACTCCGGCGTCTGCCATTGCTTTCATCTCAAGGAAAGTTGTTAAACCAGGCTGGTTGGAAAAACTAGGACTTCCCGGAAAATCAGAACCTAATAACAGCGGATAGCCTGCCTCGGTGAGGGTTTGTAGAATTTTGTTACCTTTCCCCATCCGATCTTTTAAAAAGATTCGAGCAATAACCTCGTCGGGTAGTCCGTCAAATCCTGCGCGTAATTCTTCTTTAAACCATTGTGCCGAAGGTTGCTTATACCACTCAAGTAATTCTTTGGGCGTGACCTTACTAAATTCAGGAATACCATGTGAGTTATGCAACATGAGTTCACCTAATCCGGCAATTACCCTTTGGGTTGGCATGTAACCAATGCTTTTGCTCATTAAATGGTTAATCACGCCATGCATTGGTTTGGATACTTCAGTTTCACGCCAAAACTCCCCCCAATTCCAAAGCCCGTGTGCAATTACATCCACCTCTGCATCAATAGCTCTTTGATACATATCCAATGCATTGGCATGCGCTACGAGAGGTAGTTTATGTGGTAATGCAGATTTTCGAATACGTTTCAGGGTATCGTCAGACAACAACGGCCACTGACTTTCATCCCCATAGCCATCTTCAAAGTATACTTTTATGCAAGATGCGCCGGATTCAGCAATACGTTTAACAATTTGCTCAGGAGAGTTCAGTGCTGTTTCAGCAACGTCCTGTTCAACAATATAGGAAAACATGGACTTCGAAAGCTCATCATTTTTCTCTACCAAAGGAAACGTTGAGCGTGCGGTGATGACTTCACAACGATAGTAATCAGGATGTACTTTAGAAGAAGTGAATTTTGTCCATTCAAGCCCAGGATTTGGGTCGACAACCTGCGTGATACCGTAATACAAAAAGCTATAGGGTTGTTGTTTATAGTAATCTTCAGCAAGTGCGCCATTCTTTTGTGCCACAGGCTCCACGCCAAACCCCATACCAGGAATAGATGAAACATGAACATGGCTATCCATGATTCCAGGTGCTAGATATAAATTAGTCCCGTCTATGACCTGAGTATCAACTGTTTTTTTAATATTAGATGACGATACCGTTTTTATCCGTCCATCAGCAATAAGAACATGCGCCTTTTGTAATGGCCCCTGAAGGTGCGATGATACGACGGTCACATTTTCAATCAGCACACTCTCTTTTGCGAAAGTAGGATAATGTAGAAACAGAATCGCAATGAGGATATGTTTACGCATAACTTTCCTTGTTGTCGTGATCTGGTCTACGACATTTGTCGTTTTATAAACCGACAAATGTCCATATATTACAATGCATTTATCTTAACCATCAAATAAACACATGTAAACAATTAGTTAACTGAAAATTATTTTTAATCAGTGCGAAAATACACCGAAATGGTGGAGATCAGTAATATTGGACAAAACAACAAGTACTGCCTATATATACAGTTAAATTTTGCTAGAGATTCATATCATGAAATCACCTTTTTTAACTATGATATAAAAGTACCATTAAAGCGTATTTATACTGGATAGCTTCGTTTATTCGTTTTAACTCTATGAGGCACCCAACAACGATGGGAGATAATGAGGTCGAACTTTTTTTAAATCATTTAGTCAACCAACAAAATGTTGCTCCTAATACTCAAACACAAGCCTTAAATGCGTTGAGCTTTTTATTTAAAGTATGGAAAATAAACTAAACAGCTACTCTAATTGAACAAGCAAAACGACCATAAAATGAGCCACTATTAGCCCTGCCTCTATATTACACACATAAAAAAGCCCCGCTTGGTTTTAAACAAACGAGGCTCCACACTAATTTTTTAATCAAGAATAAAAGCGCCGATACAGCGGGCGCTTTGCATCATTGAATTTTATTGATTAACTACACTTTTAAGTGGGTTAACTGGTTGTGCGTTGTCATCTAATAAGTTCATGTCAAAGTCGAACTCATCAACGCGAATCGCTTTTTCACGCTTTTTGTTGTAATCAATTAGTTGCGCATGTTCATCCGCAGTAATTACATTTGCCGCTAATGCGTTATCTAGCGTAATGGCAAAACGTGTACCTGGTTTAATCGTTTTAGCACGCAGCGCTTTTTTAACTTTAGCCAGCTCAACAAGTGATGCCATTTTAGCTTTATAAGCTTGCTCGTTAATGTGATGACCATCACCTTCTACAGGCTTAACTAAATGCGTAATTTGCGCTTTAAATGCGGTATCAAGCTGTGCTTGTTTTGCTAATTCACGAATTAAGTCGTCGCTAATTTTTGGCATTTTAGTTGAGTAGTTCATTGTTACAAAACGAATAAACTTACGAGTACCACTTGCAGGGAAGTTATCTAAAAACTTATGCAGTGCTTCTTCAGCGCTTTGTAGTGCAAAACGTGTCGCGTAGTGGAAGTACGGCGCTGCTTGCTCGCGCTCGCTGCTTGCTACTTTTTGCTCGTAATACTTAATTGATGCCATTGCCGCGTATAAAAAGCTCATTACATCGCCTAAACGTGCTGATAGCATTTCAGCCTGCTTTAACTTACCGCCAAGTACGAGTAACGAGAAGTCAGCATACACTGCTAATTTTGCAGATAGTTTATGCACGGCTTTTTCGTATTCACGTACTTCTGGTAATGCAGAGTTTGCACTTGCAGTAAATGGTAAAACACCTAAACGGAACGCACGTAAGCTATTTGCTGTGCTGTAACCAATTGTTTTACGCAAAATGCCGTTAAACTCTTTATCTGCACCTTTATCTTCACTATGGATTGATTCAACCATAGATTGTAAATAAGGGTGACAACGCATAACACCTTGACCAAAAATCATCAGGTTACGTGTAAGAATGTTCGCGCCTTCTACTGTAATAGCAATAGGCTGTGCTACGTAACCGCTTGCAAGGGTATTTTGTGGACCATTTTGAATCGCTTTACCCGCTTGAATATCCATTGCAGAGTCTAATACGTCGCGGCCAAGCTCGGTCATGTGGTATTTAGCTATTGCTGTAACAACCGATGGTTTTAAACCCATGCCTAGGCCTTCAGTTGTCAGTACGCGCATTGCTTCTTGAAGGTATGTTTTACCTGCAATGTCTGCTAGTTTTTCTTGAATACCTTCAAATTGACCAATTGCTAAACCAAACTGCTCACGCACTGCTGCGTATTCAGATGCTGATTTAAACGCCACTTGTGATGTACTTACACCTAGTGCAGGTAATGAAATACCACGTCCTGCGCCTAAACAGCTAACCAACATTTGCCAACCACGACCGATGTTTTTCTGGCCGCCAATAATAAAGTCCATTGGTACAAATACTTTGTTACCACGTGTAGTACCGTTATAAAAACGAATACCCATTGGGTCATGGCGGTTGCCAAGCTGTACACCTGGGTGATCTTTAGGAATAAGCGCACAGGTAATACCTAAGTTTTCTTTGCCGCCTAGTAAACCTTCTGGATCCACTACTTTAAATGCTAAACCAAGTACCGTAGCGATTGGTGCCAGTGTGATATAACGCTTATCCCATGTGATCTCAAGGCCAAGTACTTCTTCGCCGTTGTACATGCCTTTGGTGACAGTACCAATATCTGGAATGCCACCTGCATCAGAGCCTGCCTCTGGGCTTGTTAAAGCAAAACATGGAATGTCTCTGCCGTTTGCTAAACGCGGTAAGTAATGCGCTTGCTGCTCTTGTGTACCAAAGTGAAGTAATAATTCACCTGGGCCTAAAGAGTTAGGAACCATAACAGTTACCGCTACTGCAGAGCTTTTTGTCGCAATGGTTGCCACAATAGTCGAGTTTGCATAAGGGCTAAACTCTAAACCGCCAAACGATTTAGGAATGATAAGCGAGAAGAAACGCTCTTTTTTCAAAAATTCTAATATGTCATCTGGTAAGTGAATACCGTTTTGAATAACTGAATCGTCAATCATGCCTAGTAGCTCTTGTACTGGGCCATCTAAGAATGCTTGCTCGTCTGCACTTAGGGTAGCAGCCGGCACATCGCGTAGTGCGCTAAAATCTGGCTTACCTTGATAGATAGACCCTTCTAGCCACACATCACCCGCGTCTAGCGCTTCTTGTTCAGTGATTGAAATACTTGGTAATACTTTTTTTAATTTTGTACGTAAACTCATGATTGAACTCATCCGACCAGATAAATAATACCTACATTACGTCATAAAAATCAGTTTAGATCAATTACTCTATTCAATTAATTAACAGTTTTTTCAATTTATTTTCTTTACGGTGACGTAAACTGTTGAAACTAAAAGGCTTACACTTGTGCGCTGAAATACCTCTATTTGGCAACAATTAATCCCCATACTCATAAAAAGCTCTTTTTTAGGCATAAAAAAACGCAGCCACTTGGGCTGCGTTTTTAAAATAAGGTGGGCAACGTTAACTGCTTATTTGCACAACGTGTTTGCCTGTAAAGCCACCCGCTATTTGGTTATTTAAGGCAGCACTGACTGAGTCAGCAGTAAAGTCAACCGCAGTGATTGCCGGTGTTTTAATATCGCCCGATAGCGAGCCTTCAAGCAATAAATTGCCCATAAAACTTAAGCGCTGCTGTGCACATAAACTATTGGCAAGCCACGCACCACCAATAGACACCACACTAATATTAGGCGCTCGGTGGTACATTAAATCTTGATCAAAATGAGGCAGCGAGTTTAAACACGCGATACGCCCGCAAAAACGCATTAATTCAATATTTCTAAGCGTTGATTCACCGCCCATAGTATCAATTACAGCATCAAACCCTTGCGGGCCAAGCTCGCGGCGAATTTTGTCGCGTAACTTTTTGTCGTTATAATCAAATACCACATCGGCACCTAGCTGCTTTACTAGTTTGTGATTACGCTTTGAAGCGGTGGTAAATACATCGGCACCGCGTTGTTTAGCATATTGAATGGCAAACTGCCCTACCGCACCAGAGCCACCTTCGATTAGGATTTGGTCGCCCTCCGTAATGGCAATTTTATCTAAGCTAATAAGGGCGGCCATACCAGCGCACGGTAACGTAGCAGCCTTTGCAGGGCACAGCCCATCGGGCACAACCGATACAGCAAAGTTAGGCACGGTGGTGTATTCACTCAGTACCCCTTGCTTACCTATATTGGCATGCCACATTACTCGTTCGCCAACCCCAGGAAACACACCTTTGTTAGCTTTAACTACCACACCAACGGCGTCTAGGCCTAAAATATGAGGGTATTGCCACTTACAAAATCCCGTTTTAGCAAAATAGGCATCAGCAGGATTAAGGCCTACATACTCAAGCTTTACCAACAGTTCGTTGTCGGCGCACTCGGGTATATCAACCTCTACATCTTGCAAGCGTATTTGCTCATCTGGTTGTGATAAAACAATAGCGCGCATTGTTTGTAAGGGGCTGCCTTGATGTGATAATTCAGTATTGCTCATTCAATTAACTCTACCTATTTTGTACTGCTCAGTGCATAGCTCCATTGGCCGTTAAATGCCTGATAAGCATTCACTTTAGCAAGCAATGTAGCAATAGTTGTGTCAACAGCGTTTTCTTGTGCCATTAAAACATCCTGGCGTGCATCTAACAACTCTAAGTACGGTATTTGGCCTTCTTCGTACATCGCCTGTGCTTGTAAAAATGCTTTATTTGCAAAGCCATAGCGCTGTTTAGCATAACGCTCTTGCTGTTGTTGATTGACCAACATTTGCAATGAAAGTTCACTTTGAGTCACCGCATTTAATACTATTTGCTGATAGTCGCTGTAGGCAGCTTCACTTAAAAACTGCTGTGCGTCGCGCTGAGCAAGGAGTGCGGGGTAACTTAATATTGACCATTGCAACTGGGGGGCTACTTGCCATTGCTGATCAGTATTTTTTAAGCCCGTGCTGTCTATGCTCACTACGCCTGCAAAGGCTGATAAGCTAATATCAGGTAGTAAGGCTTTACTTGCCGCCACACTTAAGCTGTTGGCTTGGCTAAAATCATACAATGCACGGCTTATATCAGGGCGAAGGGCAATGGCGCTATTGGCATTTTTAAGCGCAACGCTAAAGCTTTGCTCCAGCAGGTTTTGCTCATTGTCTATCGCAATGTCTTGCGCAAGCTTACCTGTAAGCACCGCTAAAGTTGATAAGTCGCTGTATTTAGCATACTCAATAGCGGGCATTAGGGCTTCTTGCTGCCTAAGCTGTGCCATAGTACGGTTTAGGTCAAGCTCGTTGGCAACGCCTTCATCTACACGTGCTTGAAGTACCTCAATGCTTTGCTCTAATGCGTTAATTTGCATGGCTATGATGTGTTGTTTTTCAACATTACCTTGATAGCTTACAAACCCTTTAACAACAGACGATACCACTTCAATTTGCAGTGAACGTACTTGCTCGGCTTGGCTCATGGCCGATGCATTTGCAGCATCAACCAAAGCAGTAATACGGCCAAATAAATCTAACTGCCAATCAAGCGCTATGTTAGCACTCGATTGACGGTCAAACACACTCGGTGCATCGCTTCGTGCTGCGCCAATATTTACCCCGCCTTGGGGTAAATATTGCGCTTTTTGCTCACCAAGTCGGGCAAGGGTACTTTTGAGCGTTAATTGGCTTGTTTGCAAATTGTAGTTATTGGCAAGTGCGCTATTAACCAAAGCATTTAGCTGCTTTGATTCTAACTTGTGCCACCAATTTGTTTCATCTGCAATGGCAACATTGCTGGCAATATTTGCTTGAGCTACAAAATCGTTAATAGCGTTTTGCTCGCTTTGTGTATCTATTTTGCTAGCGCAACCAGATAAAAAAGCAGCCACTAACACAGCACTTAACGTTAAGCGCGTTTTGATAGGTTTAGCGATTAAATTAGTCATGCGATATCCCCTTTGCTTTTTGCTGCTTTTTCACAACTAACATGTAAAACACGGGCGTAAATAATAAGCCAAACACCGTTACGCCTATCATGCCTGCAAACACCGCGTTACCCATTGCGTGGCGCATTTCGGCACCTGCCCCCGTTGCAAGTACTAGTGGTACAACCCCTGCTGTAAAGGCAATTGAGGTCATTAATATTGGGCGTAAACGCATACGACACGCCGCTAATATTGCCTCAAAGTGCGTTAACCCACCGCCGTGTTGGTCGCGGGCAAATTCTACCATTAATATGGCGTTTTTAGAGGCAAGTGCCACCAGTACAATTAATGCAATTTGAGTAAATATATTATTGTCTGAGCCTACAAACCACACACCTAATAGTGCTGAGAAAATAGTCATCGGTACAATTAATATTATGGCCAGTGGCAAACGTAAACTTTCGTACTGCGCAGCAAGCACCATAAATACAAGCAACACAACTAATGGGAATACATAAACCATGGTGTTACCTGCAAGTACTTGTTGGTACGTTACTTCTGTCCACTCGTACTCAATACCTGTTGGCAGATTGTCGGCTAATATTGTTTCAATAGCAGTTTGTGCCTGATCAGAGCTATAACCGGGGGCTGGACTGCCGTTTAGTTCTGCACTTGGGTAACCGTTGTAATGCATTACACGGTCAGGCCCTATTGTTGGTGTAACTGTAAGTACCGAGCCAAGCGGCACCATATTTCCTGCACTGTTACGTACTTTTAGGTTAAGGATTTGCTCAGGGTCAAGACGAAAATCAGCATCAGCTTGCGCATTAACCTGATAAGTACGACCAAACATATTAAAGTCATTCACATACACAGAGCCTAAATATATTTGCAATGCGTCAAATACTTCATCAAGAGGAATACCTTGAATAAGCGCTTGCTCGCGGTCTATATCAATATCCATTTGAGGTACTTGAATACGGAAACTTGAATATAAGCCCATTAACGCGGGGTCTTGCTGCGCCTTACCAATAATGGTTTGCAAACTATTAAATAGTGCATCAAAGCCTTTATTTGCTCTATCTTCAATTTGCAGCTTAAAGCCACCTGTTGTGCCTAAACCTTGAATTGGTGGCGGCGGAAATACAGCCACAAACGCTTCATCAATAGCTGCAAAACGCTGATTTAACTGCGCGGCAATTGCCATCGCTGATTGACTAGGGTCGGTACGTTTATCAAAGCTCTCAAGTGGCGTAAATACAATGCCGCTATTTGGGCTGTTAGTAAAACCGTTTACCGATAAGCCTGGAAACGCCACGGTGTGTGCAACGCCTGGTACTTCTAATGCTATTTTTTGCATTTGCGAGAGCACATCTTCGGTGCGGTCTAAACTGGCTGCATCTGGCAGTTGCGCAATCGCAACTAAATATTGCTTATCTTGCTGTGGAATAAAGCCACCCGGTACGGTATCAAACAATTTAATTGTACCGCCCACCAGCGCAACATAGGCCACCATAACAATAACGCTCATACGTATAAGCTTTTGTACCAGCTTTTCGTAGCCTTTAGCACCACGGTCAAACACGCGGTTAAACGGTTTAAATAACCACGCACCAAACAGTTTATTAAGTAAACGCGTGAATGCATCTGGTTTTGCATCGTGCGATTTTAATAATAATGCCGATAGCGCAGGCGATAGAGTTAACGAGTTAAACGCCGAAATAACAGTCGAAATAGTAATTGTTAGTGCAAATTGCTTATAAAACTGACCCGATAAACCGGTAATAAATGCAGTAGGAATAAATACCGCACACAGCACTAACGCTATCGCAATAATTGGCCCGGTTACTTCGCTCATAGCAACACGTGTTGCCTCTAAAGGCGAAAGCCCTTGTTCTATATTTCGCTCTACGTTTTCAACAACAACTATTGCATCATCAACTACAATACCAATTGCCAGTACCAAGCCAAACAGCGAAAGTGTATTAATAGACACGCCTAGCCATTGCATTACAGCAAACGTACCAATTAATGATACAGGTACTGCAATCAGTGGAATAATAGATGCGCGCCATGTTTGTAAAAATACAATTACAACGATAACAACTAATACTATTGCCTCTAGCAATGTAGCGATTACCGCATCAATTGAACCACGTACAAACACAGTGGGGTCGTAAACAATGTCGTACTCAACACCCGCTGGGAAATCTTCTGACAAACGCGCCATTGTTTCACGTACTTGGTCTGAAAGCTCAATCGCATTTGAACCTGGGCGTTGAAAAATAGGCATTGCAAGTGCTGGTTGGTTATCAAGCTCTGCACGAAGTGCATAGGTATCTTGGCCTAAATCAACACGGGCTACATCAGACAAACGAGTTAATTGCCCTTCTTCACCCACTTTAATAATGACCTTTTCAAACTCTTCAACACTATTTAAACGCCCTTTTACGTTTAATAAAATTTGAAATTGGCTGTCGTTAGAAATTGGCTGTGCACCTAAGCTACCCGCGGCAACTTGCTGATTTTGCGAGCGCAAAGCGGCCACAACATCCGTTGCAGTAAGCTCACGCGCTGCTAATGCATCTGGGTTTAGCCACACGCGCATAGAGTACTTACCACCACCAAATAATTGAATGTCGCCTACACCCGGTAAACGGGCAATTTCATCTTTAATATGAATGTCGGCATAGTTAGATAAATACGCTGTGTCGTGGCTGTTTTCAGGCGAGTATAAATGCACCACCATGGTTAAATCGGGTGATGATTTTTCGGCTACTACACCTAAGCGCTGCACCTCTTCGGGCAAACGTGGTAATGCACTGTTTACACGGTTTTGTACTTGCACTTGTGCACGGTCTAGGTCGGTGCCCAATGCAAACGTTACCGTAAGTGTCATACGGCCATCGCTGGTGCCTTGAGAAAACATATACAGCATGTTTTCGGTACCGTTAATTTCTTGCTCAAGCGGCGTTGCCACAGTTTGCGCAATAACGGTTGGGTTAGCACCTGGGTAATTTGCAGTTACTACAACAGTAGGTGGCACAACTTCTGGGTATTCACTTACAGGAAGTTGAAACAGTGAAATACCACCGGCAATTAAAATAACCAACGACAGCATGGCTGCAAAAATTGGTCGCTGAATAAAAAAGTGTGAAAATTTCATCAATAAACCTTATTGCTTAGCCATTAGCTGCGCGTTGTCGTTTGACAATGTAAAAGCCACGCCGCTTGTATCAATTGTTACTGTATTTGGCGAAATTGGCATACCTGGGCCTACACGTGCAGGGCCATTTACCGCAATAATATCGCCTTCGTTTAGGCCAGCAGTAACAGCGCGTAACGCACCATAGCGCTCGCCTACTTCTATTAATTTGTATTCAAGCACGTTGTTTTCGCCAACAGTTAACACAAAGCGATTTTTTAAATCGGTGCCAATAGCACGCTCAGGAATAATTACTTTTTCGCTCACTTCGTTTGCTGCCAATTTAACGCGAGCAAAGGAACCTGCACGTAGTTGATTGTTGTCTTGTTCAAATACCGCACGTACACGTAAAGTACCCGTTGCTGAATTAATTTGGTTATCAATAAAGTTAATATAGCCTTGATAAGCAAACTCTTTTTGCCCTACTTTTTGCATAACAACTGTTTGGCGGCTTTGCGCGGTTACATCGTTAAAGGCGCTATTCCAGGTACGCTCATCAACATCAAAGTAGGCATACATTGCTTTATTAGAAACAATTGACGTTAATACACTTTGGCCCGCTAATACGTTATTACCTTTGGTAATATTTGCGCGTGAGATAACACCATCAATCGGCGAAACCACTGAAGTAAATTCTAAATCGAGCTTTGCAGAGGTAAGCTGTGCTTGCAGCGCTGCAAGTTGTGCTTCGCGCTGGCGAAGCGTTGAGGTACGCGCCTGTGCTTGTTCTGTTGAAATAGCTTTACGCTCTAATAAGCGCATTGCACGTTTATCTTCACTTTTTGCTTGTTCAAGTGCAGCTTCTGCGCTGTGTATTTGCGCTTCTAGGCTTGCTACAACCGCTGCAAAAGGGCGCTCGTCAAGTTGAAACAACACATCGCCTTGCTTAACAACATCACCTTCTTTAAATTCAATGCTATCAATCACCCCAGATACACGCGGCATCAGCGCAACTTCTTGCGGCGATTCTAAACGCGTGGTGTAGGTGTGCCAGCTTTGTACTGGTTTAATTAAAACTTGTGCTACATCGATAGGTTGTAATTGTTGTTGCTGCGCATTAGTTGCGCTCTCATCGGCACAGCCCGCTAAGGATAGAGTTGCCGCAGCTAATGCAGCAGCAATTAAATGTTTATTCATGAAGACGCTCCTTTATTTATTTACCTGGCATGTTACGGACTATACTTGCGGACAAAAACCATAGATTTATAAATTCATTAATGCCAAAATGGCATCAATAACATTTATTGGGTGATCATAATGGATACAACAAGCCGGCTTTTAATGCTGCTTGAAGTGGTAGAACAAGGCTCTTTTGCCAAAGCTGCAGAAATAAGAAACATAGACCGCTCTGTTATATCTAAACAAATCAGTCGATTAGAGGACGAGCTAGGGGTTAGGTTATTAAACCGCACCACCCGTTCGTTTTCGTTAACGGCGGCGGGCGCAGAAATGATTAAAAAAGCGTCAGAGCTAAGAGAGTTACTTGGTGAAACCGTACGTATGGCCGAAAACTACCACTTAGAGCCACGCGGTGTGCTAAAGGTTACTTCGTCAACATTAATTGGCCGGCGTTATTTACAACCTGTGCTAAACGACTTTCAAAAACGTTTTCCACAAGTAGAAGTAGAGCTGCGCCTCGACGATAGGCTAGTTGATATTGTATCTGAAGGGTTTGATTTAGCATTTAGAATTGGTGAGCCTAAAGACTCCTCGTTAATTGCCCGTAAAATTGCCCGTAACAGGCTGCTTATTGTAGCCGCCCCTGAATTTATAAAAACCTATGGTATGCCTCAAACCATAGAA
Organism: Pseudoalteromonas sp. P1-30; assembly: GCF_001400005.1. Taxonomy (NCBI): domain Bacteria; kingdom Pseudomonadati; phylum Pseudomonadota; class Gammaproteobacteria; order Alteromonadales; family Pseudoalteromonadaceae; genus Pseudoalteromonas; species Pseudoalteromonas sp. P1-30. The sequence continues at coordinate 388,107 of NZ_LKBC01000001.1, read as the reverse complement.
GAGCTGGTGCAGTTACCCGCTGCAAGTTATGCAAGTAACGCTATGCGAGTAGAAACCATAGATTACTACGATAGTAAAGGTGAGCCGTGCGAGCTAAAAATAAAAAGCGTGTACAGAGCAAACGACGCTGAAGTACTGCTAATGAAAGCTATTTCAGGGACTACCTACTTTGTTGCGCCAGCATTTATTATCGATAAAGAAATTACACAAGGTCAATTGGTGCCCATTTTAACGGATGTTAAGTTAAAAGAGTTTAGCCATATGTATGCGGTGTACCCACACAGAGACTTACCGGTAAGAACACGTTTATTTTTTGATGCAGTGAGAGAATACCTAGGTAAAGACAAACCAATTTGGGAAAACAACATCCCAAATTTTGAGCAAATGTACTAGCCTCGTACTTAAGCTATTTGAGGCTTTTCAATCAGGTTGGCATTTGCTTGAAAGTACACTTTATTGCGGCCATATTCTTTTGCTTTATAGAGTTGTTTATCTGCTTTAATTACAAACTTTTCAAGCGTGTCGCCTTGGCGATACTTAACAACGCCGATACTGGCAGTTACATTTATTTTTAGCCCATCAATCTCAAATGCCGTATTGTTGAGTTTTTCTCTTATGGTTTCGGCCATTGCCAATGCATCACTTTGTGACGCAAAAGAATGTAGTAAAGCAAACTCTTCCCCGCCCACTCTAAATACATACCCTTTTGCCAATACAACACGTAATAAAGTGGCGACTTCAATCAGCACTTTATCCCCTACTGCGTGGCCATGGGTGTCGTTAACCTGTTTAAAAAAGTCTAGGTCGAGTAAAAACAAATAAAGTTGCGACTTATCTTTAAGCTCTACTGCAAAGTAATGGTTCATTGATAAACGGTTTGCAGCCCCAGTAAGTGGGTCTAACAAGGCCAGATTTTTCAGCCGTTTAGACGATAAAGCACGACTGCCTTCAAATACATGAGAAATGGCCCAAATGCTGATATAAGCAAAGGCAAGATTTAAACTGAAGTTAAGCGTTGTTAGAGGAAGTTGCGATGCTTTGGTTAATAATATGGCTCCCTGGAGTACAAACAACAAAGCCGATAATACAATGCCATAGCGCTTACCTAACAGTAGGTAATACAACACAGGTAACGCAAACGACCACACATACAAACCATTTATTGGCTTTGCTAAATAATTACCTAATACAATAACAAAGGTGACAAATATGCACATAACAACAGATTGCCATACTTCGAGTGCGTGTGTGTTTAATCGGTGGTAGGTGTAGGCACAAAATACAGTGAGCGCTATTTCTAAATAGCCTAATAACGCAAAGTTATTTAAAAAAATATTAAACGCAGCAAAAAACAATGAGACAAAACCAAAACACAAGCACATCCATTTCAGAACGTTTCTTCTTAATGATTTAGTACTACTAAGTGCTGCTATATCCATTCAAAAAACTTAAAATAATAAAAAATTCAGTGTAACCTTAAAATTAAATATAACAAGTAGCTAAATAGGTAAAAACAGTCATTTTATTAAACTGTGTAGCGAAAACAGTAAACTCAGTAGCGAATTACACTACATTTATGCCTTTACCCACCTAACATAGATAAGTTTGTAGTGACCCCGGTGTTACCTTGGTGCAATAAGTGCGTTGGTTTTTTTGTTTTTATGTAACGCGCTAACTGATCAATTAATGCCTGATTAGTGTTATCACTCATGTATTCTCTAAGTGATATACCCTGCTCAGAAAACAAACATAAATGCAGTTTCCCCAGTGATGAAATTCTTAGCCTGTTGCAGGTAGCACAAAAGTCATTACTGTAAGGCATTATTAACCCTATTTTGCCTAAATAATCAGGGTGGTAAAACTCTTGCGCAGGCCCCGCCGTTACATCGCGTATAATGGGCTGCCAACCAGCGCGAAGCAACTGCTCTTTTATGGATTGCCCCGATATATGGTTAGCATCAAAAAATGCTTTATTGTCGTTTGTTTGCATTAACTCAATAAAGCGCATCGTTACGGGCCTGTGCTTTAAATACGCTAAAAAAGCTTCAAGGGCACGACCATTGTACTGTTTCATGAGTACGCTGTTTATTTTTACTGAATCTAAGCCGCTCTCTAGGGCCGTGTCTATGCCTTGCATAACCGTGGCAAACTTATCGTTGCCGGTAATGGTATTAAACATACGTGGGTCTAGGCTGTCGATGCTAACATTTATTGCATTGAGCCCTGCGTGTGCCCAATCTTTAACATGTTTATGCATTGAGTAACCATTTGTAGTGGCGGCTATTTTGGTAATACCTTGGGTGTCTTTTGCCGCACGAATTACATCTATAAAGTCTTTTCTGAGGGTTGGCTCACCGCCAGTAATGCGTAACTTTGATATGCCATGATGAGCAAAGGCGTTTACGGTGTTGCTAATTTCGTTAAGAGAAAGGAAGTCTCGGTCGTGATCGCATTGATAACCATCCGGTAAGCAATACACACACTTAAAATTACATACATCAGTAATGGATAAACGTAGATAACTAAATTTTCGCCCTGCTGGGTCGACTAGCATAAAAAAGCCTTTAACATTTTAATAATTCATCGCTAAGTTCAAAGCGCGTAAGGCCTGTGCCTTACGCGCTTTGTTAGCACTTAACTAGGCCGAAAGACCTGCTTTAAGCTCATTGGGTTTCATGGGTAAATTACGTAACCGTACACCAACTGCATTAAATACCGCATTTCCAATAGCTGGCGCAACGCCAATTACTCCAGGCTCACCTAAGCCCATTGGAAACTCATCACTTTGTACAAACTCTATGTCCATATCGGGCACATCTTGCATTCTAAGTGGCAAGTAAGTGTTAAAGTTAGTGGCTGCTACTTGTCCGTTTTGGTAATTATTTGATTCATGTAGCGCAAGGCTTGTGCCCCAAAGTAACGAACCTTCAAGCTGGGCTAGTGCACCATCGGGGTGAACAATTAAACCTGCATCTACCACGGCGTAAAGCTTTTTAATCGTAATTTTACCATCGCTTTTATTTACGTGTACATGGGCTGCTGTGGCAATCCACGCTGGCATATTACGCTCTTGGCCTGAACTTACTGAAAAACCAATGCCTTCATTTTCACCCAGCTTAACATTTGCGACCTTTGCTGACACTTTTTTAAGTACCGCATTTAAGCGCAGCGCTCCGCCCACGCTTTCAGGGGCTTTACCTGCTTGTTTACCTTTGCCATCGAGCATTGATAAACGAAACTCAACCGGATCAATCCCTTGTTTGTGCGCTATTTCGTCGATAAAAGACTCTAGGCTCCATGCTATCCAGCCAGGGCCTACCGAGCGAAGCCAACCAGGGGTAAATGTGCTTTGCGCTAATTCGTTATTAATTGCCCGGGCACGGTGGTTATCCATGCTGTACCAGTGATCGGCTCCAGAGGCTGAAAATGCATCAAGCTTACCTTTGCCATCAACCCCTGGTGATAAAAAGCCAGGTGCCATTGCTTTTGTTGGCCAACCTGCTGCAAAAGCATGCTCCATTGCACTGAGCTCGCCATTTTCATTAAACGAAGCTGTTAATTTAGCTGTAGAGGCTGAGCGTGATTGATCAAATAAGCTATCGTCTGCGCGCGTAAATACCAGTTTTACGGGTTTACCAATCGCTTTCGCTGTTAATGCTGCAGGCACAGTCCAATCACCAAACAAGCGACGCCCAAATCCACCGCCTAAATAATAAGGGCGAATAATAACGTTATTTTGTTCAACCTCTAACGCCTTGGCCAATGCAGGTAATGTTAAAGACTGCCACTGATTACCGGTATGGATAATCCACTTGTCTTGTTTAAACTCTGCCACCGCGTTAAGCGGCTCTAATTGATAATGGCTTGCTGTTGCTGTGGTGTACAGTGACTCAAGCGACTGCGTTGCCTCAGCCTGCATTTTAGCGGTATCACCTTCATTAACAAATAAGGTGCCAGCGTTGCTATCGTTACATAATTTTTCGCCCAGGGATTGAATATCGGCCTCTGTAACATTAGCTGTTTGCCCTTTTTTATAGGTTACTTTTAGCGCATCTACCGCTTTAATAGCGCTGGGGTAATTGTCAGCTAAAACCACCACCCAGCCTTGTACGGTATTACTTGGGTCGTTTAAAATCTCAAACCCTTTATAGCCTTTTATTGCTTTTGCAGCGCTATCGTCCACCTGTGTCACTTCACTACCATAGCGTGTTGGTGGGATCACAGGGCGCGCATACACCATGCCTTCAAGCTCTACATCTATACCGTATACGGCAGTACCATTTGTTTTTGCCGGAATATCAAGCGCTTTAAAGTCTTGTTTTAAACCCGTTAAGTGGCGTTTATTGGCAGGCTTTAACGGCAGTTTTGCAACTTCTTCACTGCTAAAGGTACGGTTAAACTCACCATTTTTAACAATATCGGCATAACTGAGCGATTGATCGCCTGCAATTATGCGCCCTTTACTTGCGTGGCACTGCTCAGGTTTAACCCCAAGCATATTAGCCCCTGCATCTATAAGGGCTATACGCCCCGCAGCGCCAGCTTGTGAAAGCGGCTTAAAGCTTTGAAACACAGACCACGAGCCACCTGTAACCATGTAGCCCCACTTTTCGTGCGTATCTACATACGTGATTGATACTTTATCCCAGTCGCACTCAAGCTCATCTGCCACAATACGCGCTAAGGCGGTGCCTACGTGTTGGCCCATTTCAGCTTTTGCAATACTAACGACTACTTCACCTTGCTGGTTCATAGTCCACCAAATTGTCGGTGAAAACGATTGTTGTGCAATCGACTCTTTGGCGCTAAGTTCACCTGAAAATAAAGCCGGAGCAAATGCCATAACCAGGCCAGCAGTTGCTGTACTAATCATAAAAGAGCGACGGTTTAAGTCTACGGTTTCGGTATTTTTTTGAAATAGTTTTTTCATTGTCGGCTCCAGTTACACGTCTAGCTCTTTGGGGTTAAACATTTGTACTGCACTTTGCGATTCATCAGCTGCACGTTGTATAGCTGATTTAATACGCTTGTACGCCATACAGCGGCAGTAGTTGCCATTCATATGATTTACTATTTCTTGATCTGTTGGATTTGGATTGTCTGCTAATAACGTAGCAGCTTGCATAATTTGCCCAGATTGACAGTAACCACACTGAGGTACTTGCTCATCGACCCACGCTTTTTGCAGCGGGTGCGCGTTGTTAAGCCCTTCAATGGTCGTAATGTTTTTTCCTGCCACTGCGCCCACGGGTAATACACACGAGCGCGTTGCTTGTCCATCTAGGTGCACCGTACATGCACCGCACATAGCAATACCACAACCAAACTTAGTTCCTTTTAACCCTATTTCATCGCGAATAACCCACAGCAAAGGTGTATCTGCACTTGCTTGCGATTTAACCTCTTTGCCATTAACTGTAAACGTCACCATAGCTTGCCCCTTGATTAAGCCTAAATAAAATTAAAGTAACGCATGACCCATACACGTTACTTTTTATACCACCGTACGTTGAAACTATTACGCTTTGCATTGCAGCGCACATTTAAAATGCGCGCTGGCATAACTGTTAAAAATTTAATCTCGTTTTAAACGTTTAACCTAAAGTTTAGGCTATATTTTTTAGTTTATTCGCTTACAGTTAGGTTGTTGTTATTATTAATAAACTGCTTTAGTTGCTGTTGAGTGTCGATATCTGTGCTTGCCTGCTTAAGTAAAATGGTATTAACGACAACCTGTGTATCGCGCAGCAAATGTTGAGCGCCTTTATCACAATTTAGCGCTGTGAGTGTTTTAAAATCACAGGCAGGAAATACAGCAGGTACGCCAATACGCTCGCCATAATCAGCGCACCAGCGCGAGGGGTTGCTGTTAAAATGAGTAATTAAAGTATTTATGTGTGTAGCACTAAGCTCAACCTGATCCGCCAGCATAAATAAAATCCCCTCTAATGAGTGCGCCTTACTTATAGTGTGTGTTGCCAGCGCAATGGATTTTCCTAAGCCTATTTGCCAGTGTGGGTTATGCAGTATTTCAACATTTTTATAGCCACGTAACGCATCTTCAATTTGCGCATGCCAAGCACCGCTAATAACGTATATGGGTAATGTGTCATCACCTTGTAAGGTATCTACGGCGCGGCAAATCATTGGTTTATTACCTACATCGGCTATAAGCTTACAGCCGTTAAAGCGCGACGATTGCCCGGCGGCCAAAATAACCTTTGCTACGCGCACCTTAGTTGCCCCAATTACTTAACGATGTAGCATCTTTATTAGCAAATACCGCATGAATTTCGCTAATGAGCGACAAAGCTATGCTCTCTGGCGAGTCGCCTCCCAAATTAAGCCCAACAGGACCAAATACAGGCGCTACTACCTTATTTACCGTTGTATTAGCATGTTCAAACACTTGCGCTCGGCGATGTGTAGGCCCCAGTAACCCCATGTACTTTAGTTGGCTTTGCTCAAGTGCGGCTAACGCCTGTGAGTCAAGCTCTACACTGTGGGCCATTAAAACAGCGGCATCCACTTTGTGCTGTTCGCAAAATTGTTTAAGCTGCGCAGCTGGGCAACGCAAAATATTATCGGCATGCTTAAAGTAGTCTCTTTTAGCATTTGCAGTTCGGCTATCCCATACACTTACCATCCACCCGAGTTGTTTAGCAAACGCGTATACTGGTATCGCATCAGCGCCACCGCCAACAATTAATAAATGTGCGCTGGGGTAAATAGCCACTTCTAAACGTTGAACTTTATCTTGCTCTAAAAGCGTTGCTTTGCGGTTTAAAGATAAGTTGTGCTGCTGCGCCACGGTTTTAAAAACGCCAGACCCCTTTGCCACTAAAGGTTTAATTTGCTGTGTATAGTGCCCCGATTGCTTATTTTTAAGCGCATTAAACATGCTATCTAATTGTAAGTATTCGTTTTCACTATTAACGCTTTGCAAAATAATATGCACCACACCACCACAGCCAATTCCTAGCTGAAATGTTAAGTCGTCTTCATCGGTTGCATCGTAGGTAATAGTTTTAGAATGTAATGAGGTCATAACCTGTTTGGCATGGCGCTGAATATCAGCCTCTAAACAGCCACCCGAAAGCATGCCTAAGCGCTGGCCAAGGCTCGAAATAAGCATCATCGCGCCCAATTTTCGATAGCTAGACCCTTCAATTTGGTACAAGGTTGCGAGCACCCATTGTTGTTCATCACGAAGCGGATACCACGTATTGAGCATTCCTTTTAAATCAGTAACCATTAGCTGCTGCCATTCCAAACCTTAATATGCGCGCGTTTTAATTATCACCATGGTGTCGCTTTGCTTCATTTGTTAGATATAACGAGGATAATCAAGCAACAAATAAGTGAGAAGCGTACGTGATATATTTTAAAATCGATCAGATAGGACGTTATTAAATATGAAATATTATCTTAGCATTTATCGAGGGCGAGGTGACCTGTGTGGATTGAAATTTTTCACTCTAGGTGCAATTAAATCGCCTTCAAAGGCTTTGCCCTGACTAAAAACCAAACGCCCTGCTGTAAATTCATCCACTGCAGTGCAACATGCCCTAACTTCCTTAATAAGCGTAAAATTTATAAAAAGTTACACATGCTTAATTAGCAAACAATACGTTAGCTTTTTGCCTAATGTGAGCCTTGGCTTAAATAAGCATTAATCTTCAATTAAATCGGTGAGCGTATTAATTAGCTCATCAAACTCATCATTTACACTCTCGCGTTGCTGCTTACTCAATGTGGTATTTAGCTCAATAAGTAGGTTTACATAGAGCGCTAAGTTTGCATCATTACTGGCTAATAGTTCTTCGCTCATATACGCTTCTCGCTGTGTAATTACATAGCTTAATTGTTTTACAAATTCAGCCTCACTGAGCGCTTTATTTAAAAGTACTTGCTGCGCTGCATTTAAACGCGTTTGCTTGTACTGATGCCAAAGCAATGAAGAGTCATAATGAGCATTGTTAGCTTGGGTAATAAGCTGCGTTTGCACAGGGGTTAACTTTCCTAGCCATTGCTTGTAGTAATCGAGCTGCCTTTCTAGGCGCTCGCTTTTGCGCTCCTGCGCTGTTAATTCATTAAACTCTTCGTATTCTTCGTTAATTTGCGTTTGGATATTAGCAATAAGCTCTTCGCGCTGCGCATAAGAAAGCGTAAGCCCTAACTGCGCGAGCGGTATATGCGCATGTTCAAGAATGTTTTGAAAATGAGCTCTGGCCAATACCACTTGCGACTTTAATTGCTGATAGTCTAACTGCTGATTAAATAACCCTTTTAGATTTAGTATATCTTGCTTGTAGGCGGGTAATTGCGTGGTGCGGTGCCACTGCTGGGTTGTGTTAATAATACTTTTGAGTTGCTTGTTTTGCTGCTTATTTAGGTCAATGTAGTCATCTACCCAAAACGACGAAAGCCACGTTAAGTTATTATAAGTAAACGAAGCCGAACAACTACACAAAAATAGCAGACTGAGCGCAATGGCTACGCGCGAAACTTTTATATTTTTTATTTTAAACATGAAATCCTCAACAAACGCTTTCTCTCAAACTCTCACATAATACGCAAAGATGTTAATTTATTTTAATTGATAATAATTATTATTTACTGTTAACACACCGTCAAATCTAAATAATAATTAATCGCATAAACAAAGTGTAACGACCTCAGTGCCCAAGGAAGAAATACAGCATGGATGCTGACATTTTGTTTTAAGCGCGTGACTGCTTAATGGCTATTATTTACTCGACCCAAGTAATAGCATAAAAGTTCATCTCTACTTGCTACATTGCTCATATTAGTGACGGTTAATATGACATTAAAAGCGCAGGCTTTGGCTTGCGCTTTTTTACTGCTTTAAATTTTCTGTAATATCTGTATCTTACGCTTATAAACAGCGCATTATTAGCAATATAATTGCTTATTTAAGCTATAATTACCACAACAGCTTGGCTAAGTGTTAAACGAGCATATAATCACCAAAGCGTTAGTATTTCACTTAACCCCAAGCACTTGCACCATTTTATACGTGGCTATTAAATAGTAAGTACAAAGTGTTGCAATAAAACAGGTTTTTATACATACACATTGCAACTATTACCTATTGGAGACATGGCTATGTCACAGTTTAATTTAAAAGCATTAATACTCACTGGCGTTTTGCTTTCAAGCCCATTTGCACATGCAACTCTTGAAGACGGTATAAGAGCTGCCAACGAAGGCGAGTTTGCGACGGCACTAAAAGAATTTGAATATTTAGCTGATAAAGGCTTTGCCCCTGGTATTTACGAACTAGGTAAACTTTACGAGGGCGGCTATGGGGTTACACGCGATTACTTTAAAGCGGCAGAGCTTTATAAAGAAGGCGTTAAAAAAAATCACGCTGACTCAATGTTTGCGCTAGCGGTTTTATACGATGAAGGCAAAGGCGTAAAGCTTGATAAGCAAATGGCGGTTACGTTATTTGAAAAAGCAGCGAAAAAAAACCTCCCCGCCGCACAATTTAATTTAGGTGTTATGTATGCAAATGGCGAGGGCGTAACGCGCGATTATAAACAAGCCAGAACGTGGTACGAAAAAGCCGCTGCTAATAACTACTCACTGGCGCAATTTAATCTGGCGCTCATGTATTTTGAAGGCCTAGGCATGCCAAAAGACTTAGAGAAGTCGTATGTATGGAACACCATTGCAGAATACAACGGCAACATGCAAGCAAGCCATAGCCGTAAGCTAGATGAGCGTAAAATGCTACCTAAAGAAATAGAAGAAGCAAAAGAAAAAGCCGACAAAATCTACGAAAAAATACTCGCAGGCACATACGTCGGTGAAGGTCGCTTATTTTAATTTGCGCCTAGCTAAACCCAAGCGTTTCACAAGGGCAAATGCATCTCGCATTAGCCCTTTTTTATACCAATTTACTTAATATATAAAAATTTAAGCAGCTTAATAATAAGGTTGCTCTGTTTGAGTAAAAGCGCGGTACGCGGGTTAAACGAGCTAGACACCAAGGTGTTTTTTGCATGACTAAAGGTTAAAAACCCTTCTTTACCATGATAATGCCCCATTCCTGAATGCCCAACGCCACCAAATGGCACATCGTCTGCTGTCACCTGCACTAAGGCATCGTTTACAGCAACTGTACCACTTAATGTTTGCTCCATTATGTAATCTTGAGCGTGCTTATCTTGCCCTAAAATATATAGCGCTAAAGGGTGATTATGCGCTTTTATGTAGCTAATTGCCTCATCGAGCTTTTCGTAGGTTTTAATAGGTAAAATGGGGCCAAATAACTCATCTTGCATTAGCGTCATATCATCGCTAGGTGCGGTAACAATATGCAAACCCATTCTATGCTTTTGTTTGTCTTGCTGGTTTTGATCTAGCGGCTTAATAACTTGCGCACCTAACTGCTGTGCTTGTGTTAAATACCCTTCTAAGCGAGTGTAATGCGCATCGCTAATAATTGACGTTAAGTTTTTGCCTTCAACCCCGTCTTTAAAGTGCTTTTTATAAAGCTCGCACAATTGCTGCACCAGCTGATGCTCAAGGGCCTTAGGTACAAATACATAATCTGGTGCTACACAAATTTGCCCCGCATTAGCCATTTTACCAAACAATAATGTTTGCGCTGCTTTTTTAATATTAGCTTGTTCAGTAATGATCACCGGCGACTTACCACCAAGCTCTAAGGTAACAGGAGTTAAATTTTCGCTGGCTGCTTTCATAACCAGCTTGCCCACTGACGTTGAGCCAGTAAACAGCAGATGTGCAAATGGCAGTGCAGAAAACTCACTCGCTACATCGCTTGCTCCTAACACCACTTTACAATGCGCTTGTAGCTCTTCTGCAAATATTTTTTCTATGACTGCATTAGTATGCGGGGTAAACTCGCTGAGCTTAAGCATAACTCTATTACCTGCAGCAATGGCGGTAATAACAGGCACTAATGCCAATTGTATGGGGTAATTCCAGGGTGCAATCACGCCAACTACACCAAGTGGCTGGTAAGTCACACTCACTTTTGATGGCCACAAACTTAAGCTAGTTGAGCGCTTACTGGGTTTTGCCCATTTTGGCAGTTTTTTAATTATGTGCGCTAAACCCTGAACCGTTGGCAGAATATCGCCAAGTAACGTATCGAACGCGGTTCTGTAGCCAAAGTCTTTTGATGCTGCATCGATAAGCGCTTGTTCATTACTAACAATGCGTTTGTGCAACGTTTTTAATAATACGATACGCTTATCTATCGGGAGGTACAACTGGGCTAAAAAGCTATTTTGCAGCTCATTAAACGTATCGCTGAGTGACGGTGTGTGTGTGCTATCAGTATCCAAAGGTGCTACTCGTGTATCATTTTGCTACGACTATAACGCCGTTCTGATTTTCGAGCAATAACACTAACTATCTAAAAATTACCGCTTTTGTAGGAACAAATAGCCACAATTAACCACTACTCGCTCAATAATTTAGCCCTTAAATTACTTTTATTTAGCTCGTTAGCGGCTCACAAGGCAGCGTAATAATAAATTTAGCGCCGCCTTGCTCGCGGTTCTGTGCGCTTAGCGAGCCATTAAGCGCGCTAATAATTTGCTTAGAAATACACAAACCAAGCCCTAGCCCATCAACCGATTTAGTACTGTAAAAAGGCTCAAAAATAGTGTCTATATCGTGCACTTCTATACCCGGACCGGTATCTTCAATACACAGTTGCACACTATTATTTAGATAATTGGCACTGATACTCAACTCGCGAGTAATACACCCTTGCATTGCTTGGCTGGCATTCGATATTAAGTTAACTAACACTTCTTCAAGGGCCGCTTTATCTGCTAACACGTTTAATTGGCTGTCAATTTTAGGCGGTAAAACACTTATATTGTCCTGCTTTAGCTGGTTTTTATTAATCTCAAGTGCCTTGGCTACTGATTCACTTAATGGCACTTCGCTAATAATCGTTTTTGCAGAATCAGAAAAATAATTTAGCTGTGCAACTATCTTATGCACTCTTGCTACTAAGGATTCAACAAACTGTAAATTTTCGTTTAGGGCTTCAAACTTTCCTTTAGCTAGCAAGCGCTTAGCACTGGCTAAGTAAGTATTAATGGTATTAAGCGGGTGGTTAATTTCGTGGTTAAAGCCCATGCTAAGCTGGCCAATTGTTACAAGCTTAGTTGATTGTACAAGCGCATCTTGCTGTGCTTTAAAAGCATTAGTACGTGCACTAATTTCCTGACTGACACTGTGATGGGAATAAACCAGCTTTTTAACGCCAACAAAGCGCCTTAAAACAACATACCCTAGGGCAATAATAAGCGCATAAATTACCACAAAGCCAAATAACGCCGGTAATTGGGCAATATTAGCATTAGATACATTTACTAATACGGTAACCGATGCGTTCAAAAAACGTAATTTTTGCTCTACCGATAAATAATTATGCTCATCAATTGTGCTAAACAGTAACCTTTGTGATGTATAATTTGAATGGGCAATCAGCTTAGGTTGATAATCTAAATACGCTCGACGCTGAGCGATGTCTCGCCGATGAGTAATATCGAGTGTTGAAAACGTATTCAGGCGCCAATTTTCCATATCTGAAATAGCAATCACGCTATCTTCTAGCTGCACATAAAAGTGGCTGCCCTTGGCGGTATTTAAAAGCTCACGGTCACTTTCAAATTTGTTCACATTAACTTTTAAAACAACAACCCCTACCGCTTGATTATTGTTATAAATGGCTTGTGAAAAATAGATGCCACGCTCTTTTGTACGCATACCTACGGCAAAATACGCTACTTTCTCCCCTGCAAATGCGCGCTTAAAATACGGTCTAAACGACAGATCGCTGCCTAAAAAGTTATGATCGGCCTGCCAGTTACTGCTTGCAATCACAGCGCCTTGTTCATCAAGAATATAAATATCTGAGGCACCACTGGCTTGTTGTATATCAGCTAAGTAGTTATTAATCTTTTTTTCGTTATTTTGCGCCGCACCTAAAAAATCAATAACCTCATTGTTATAGGTAAGAAGCTGAGGAATTTTTGAAAAACGCGCAAGCTCAGCATCAATATAATGCTTTAACTGAGTTGCTTGCTGGGCTGCTTTTTGCTCGGCCTGATTATAATAATGAGTTCGGCCATAGCAAAACACGACCGACAATAGCACTATCAGTACAACAAAAGATAAAAGAAGTTTTTTAGAAAAGGAGAACATGCCCTAGCTCACAACAAAATAGCTATAAAATTTAAGGGCGCTAGTTTAACGGGTTATGGGCGCTAACAACAGAAACTTTGTGTTAACAAATACAATAAATCTTAATTTATTTATAAACTGCTGCAAGTCTGTACTGACTCGCAACAGTAAACATCATTAGCGGTACTAAAATTAAGAGTTAGTGGCTAATTGAGGCTTATTTTTAGCGTACTTGTATAAGCCGATCAGTGAAGCTGCAATCCAGAAAATCTCAATTACAAAGCTTGCAAGGTTAAAGTTGTAACACAAACTGATTAACAGCAAAATTGCCCCTGTTAAATTCATTATGTTGTACAATAACCCCGTTGGGGATGCTTTATTAAGTTGTAATAAAAAGAATGCACCAACAACTAAGAAAGTACCCGCCATACCTACAATATCAAATAACAGTGCTATCACACGTTTATCCTTTGCTTAAAAAACCCAACTAACTGGCCCTATCCTTGGGGAGGGTGTTTTTCAATCATTGAAACAGCAAAACCGGGCGAGTATATCAGGCTTGTTTATTGGTACAAGGTCAATTGTCCGCCTTACTAAGCAAATCTAAGTTTTTGTAGTTATTACATTTTTAAACGTATTGGGTTATTTAAAGGTAACTTTACCGCCAATTATTTTATAAGCTGGCGTACCGCGTATGATTGCTGAGCGCGCAAATGGGCGCTCGCATTGGGGGCAAATACACGGTGTAGTTGTGTAATCTTGGGTTATTCGCTCTATAAAACACTTTACTAAAGCGCCTTTGCCACCTTTTCTATATTTAAACAGCGCCGCTTTGCAAGCAGAGCAAAAAATATCGACAGTTTTAGTCGGCCCTTTTTTATTTGGCTTAGCCATACACTCCTTAACATACCTACATTGATACAAAGCAGGCATTTTAGCAGTTAATAAATAAAAACGTTACAGAATCTAGCCTAATAAGCGGTGGAGAAAACGCAGGGGATTAAATAATAGGTACGATATAAAACACCATAAAAGCGTTTCGCTAATCTCTAAAAAACAAACGGTTTAATTGCGCTGATAACACATTCATATTAAATGGTTTAATAATAAACCCCGACACTTTTGCTTTAATAACTTGTTTTACTGTATCAGCGTTATCTTCGCACGTGACCATAATAACAGGTAAATCGACTAAAGCTTGGTCGTGGCGTATATTATCAAGCAAGTTTACACCGTCTACTTTAGGCATATGTAGGTCGGTTATTACTAAATCAAACTTTTGCTGACGCAGTATTTTTAACGCCTGTTGGCCGTCAGTTGCCTCCACAACATTTTTGTAATCAAGCTGCCTTAGCATGTTAATTAATACGTGGCGCATAAGTGGCATATCATCAACGACTAATATTTTCATAATTATCTTTATTGTATTTTAGCGCTTAGCTTAAAGGTGGCGCCTTATCTAGCGTACTTAGGGCCATACACCTATAATAAAACCCATTAATGTAAATTGTAATGTGTAATACCCTGCATTAATTATAAATAACTTGATTGGCCGCTGCTCATAAATGTAACTGAGCCCCAGCGAGCTACCTACCCAAAACAAACCGATGGCAAAACCTGTAAAGGCGCCCTCTCCCATTCCGGCCTCTTTACCTAAAAATAATGAAAGCACCACCGCCGACAAAAGTGCAAGTACCATACTGCCGCCGAAAATTAACGCCGGTTTTGCTGTTTGTAAATCAAGCTCCGTAAGGCCTGTACACTCTAACCAGGCATTTTTAAAAAAAGCGTTTGAATACCAAATACCGCCAAGCATAAAAGAGGAAAGCGCCGCCACAAGCACGGCAAAAAAATTAACATCAGCAAAATTCATACATACTGCCATAATGCATAGTGTACAAGGGTATTTTGACTGTAGTTAAAAATACCCTAAGCAGCAAATTATCGCCTTTAAAATATATGGTATAGGGCGTGTTGGTTTTTGTGGAGGCTTTTAAAAATCGCCATAGGTGGCACGCGTTTGTGCCTTTAAATCGGTTGGCGAAAGCGCTACCTCAAGCCCTCGCTTACCTGCACTTACATACACTGTTTTAAAGGCCATAGCGCTTGAATGAATAAAAGTGGTTAGGCGCTTTTTTTGCCCAAGTGGGCTAACCCCTCCTAAAATGTATCCCGTGGCGGCTTGTACCTTTGGCGCGCTTGCCATTGCGACCTTTTTAGCGTGACTGAGTTTGGCTAATTGCTTTAAATTTACTTGCTGGGATACCGGTGTAACGGCAACAATTAACTGCCCTTCACTGGTTTCAAGCACGAGGGTTTTAAATACCTGCTCACTGTTAAGGTTTAACTTTTCAACGGCTTCTTGACCATAACGTGTTGTATTAGCATCGTGTTGATAACTAAGTACATCGTGAGGCACATTTTGTTTTTTCAGTAATTCTATTGCAGGGGTCATACAATTTAGCCACATTATTTTAAGCGCTTTATTAATCTACAATAAGGGTTAATCATTTTGAAGAGTAACTTAATAGCAAATACGTAAAAAGCCTTTTATTGACGAGGGTATAGGTACAAAGGGTAAAGCAGTGTGGGGGCAATTGCCTAAGGCAACAAAATAGCTCTGTGAATTAATCGATTGAGTATACGCACTTTACAATATTGCTAAGTCGTGCCCAGTAAAATGGTTAAATCACATGAATTTGAGCCAAAAAAAACGGTGCATCAAGCACCGTTTTTTTAGTTTTTACGATAACTAATTACTTAGTTAAATCGTCAAAAAACTTTTTAACGCCGTCAAAAAAGCCTTGCTCTTTAGGACGGTTTTTTGAGCTATCTTTGCCCATGCTCTCGTCTAACTCTTTAAGTAACTCGCGTTGACGCTCGTTTAAGTTAACTGGCGTTTCAATCACTACTTTACAAATTAAGTCACCTTGAGCACCACTACGAACCGATTTAACACCTTTGCCACGCATACGGAACATTTTGCCCGTTTGTGTTTCAGACGGTATTTTAAGTTTTGCACGGCCATCAAGCGTAGGCACTTCAATTTCGCCACCTAAACCTGCGGTAGTAAAGCTAATTGGCACTTCGCAGTACAAGTTATTCGCATCGCGTACAAAAATTGGGTGTTCGCGTACAGATACTTGCACGTATAAGTCGCCAGCTGGCGCTCCGTGCATACCCGCTTCGCCTTCACCGGTTAAACGAATACGATCGCCTGTATCTACGCCTGCTGGAATTTTAACTGACAACGTTTTCGTTTTCTCAACACGCCCTTGTCCGTGACACTTATCACATGGGTCTGAAATAATCTGACCTTGTCCCTGACACGTTGGACACGTTTGTTGAACAGCAAAGAAACCTTGGCGCATTTGTACTTGGCCAGCACCATGACACGTAGTACATGTTTTAGGCTTAGAGCCCGCTTTTGCACCACTGCCATCACACGGCTTACAGCTAACCCATGTAGGTACTTTTATTTCTACTTCTTTACCACGGACCGCTTCTTCTAAGCTTAGGTCCATGTTGTAACGTAAATCTGATCCACGTTGTTGACGCGATTGACGACGGCCACCACCGCCACCAAAAATGTCACCGAACACATCACCAAAAATATCACCAAAATCGCCTTGACCACCACCGCCAAAGCCACCGTGACCGCCGCCACCGCCTTGTTCAAAGGCAGCATGGCCGTATTGGTCATACATTTGACGTTTTTGATCGTCGGTTAAAATCTCGTAAGCTTCTTTTACTTCTTTAAATTTAGTTTCGAGATCTTTATCACCGGCGGTACGATCTGGGTGATATTTCATCGCTAAGCGTTTATACGCTTTTTTTATGTCTCTCTCGCTTGCATCTTTGCTTACGCCGAGAACTTCGTAATAATCGCGTTTTGACATATCTATCACACTACTCTTTTCTATTTGCAGCTAGGCTGCGGGATAAACCGATAAATCACATCGATTTATCATGAAAATTTTAAACCTTAAATACATACAAAAGGCGCGACAAGCTGTAGCCTGCGCGCCTCAAAAGTTCATCCTACCCTAAAAACTTGAGCAAATCATGTTGTTTAGGCTAGTTAGAAGCTTAGCTGACAATTACTTGTCGTCTTTTACTTCTTCAAACTCAGCATCAACTACATCGTCGTCTTGCTTGGCAGACTGTTGTGGTTGCTCGCCTGCATCTGCGCCACCTTGTTGCGCTTTAGCTTGAGCGATTTCCATTAGCTTTTGAGACTTTTCAGCAAGTGCTTGCGTTTTAGCTTCAATTTCTGCTTTGTCATCGCTCTTAATAGCAGCTTCAAGGTCAACAACAGCTGCTTCAATTGCATCTTTGTCTTCGCTTGGTAGCGCATCGCCAGCTTCTTCAATTTGCTTGCGAGTACCGTGTACCATTGCATCAGCTTGGTTACGAGTTGCTACTAGCTCTTCAAACTTTTTATCTTCTTCAGCGTTAGCTTCTGCATCACGAACCATTTTTTCTACTTCTTCATCGCTTAAGCCTGAAGACGCTTGAATCGTGATTTTTTGCTCTTTACCTGTATCTTTATCTTTCGCTGATACATGTAAGATACCATCCGCATCTACATCGAAAGTTACTTCGATTTGTGGAGTACCACGTTGTGCTGGACGAATACCTTCTAGGTTAAATTGACCTAGAGATTTGTTGTCGCTAGCACGCTTACGCTCACCTTGTAGTACGTGAATCGTAACGGCAGATTGGTTATCTTCTGCTGTAGAGAACGTTTGCGATTTCTTAGTAGGAATCGTTGTATTTTTCTCAATTAGCGCGGTCATTACTGAGCCCATTGTCTCAATACCTAGCGATAATGGAGACACGTCTAGTAATAGTACGTCTTTAACGTCACCTGCTAATACACCACCTTGAATTGCCGCGCCTACTGCTACAGCTTCATCAGGGTTAACATCTTTACGTGGCTCTTTACCAAAGAACTCAGCAACTGTTTTTTGTACTAGTGGCATACGTGTTTGACCACCTACTAAAATGATATCGTTAATATCATTTACAGATAAATCAGCATCCGCTAGAGCACGTTTAAGTGGCTCAATTGACTTAGTTACTAAGTCTTCAACTAATGACTCAAGTTTAGCACGCGTTAGTTTAACGTTCATGTGCTTAGGACCTGATGCATCGGCAGTTACGTACGGAAGGTTAACTTCTGTAGATTGTGCAGATGATAGTTCGATTTTCGCTTTTTCAGCCGCTTCTTTAACACGTTGCATAGCAAGCGGATCGTTTTGTAAATCGATACCTTGGTCTTTCTTGAACTCAGCTACTAAGTAGTTAATTACGCGGTTATCGAAATCTTCACCACCTAAGTGAGTGTCACCGTTTGTAGCAAGTACTTCAAATGTGTGCTCGCCTTCAACTTCATCAATTTCAATGATTGATAAATCGAAAGTACCACCACCTAAGTCGTATACTGCAACAACGTTTTCACCTTTGTTTTTGTCCATGCCGTAAGCAAGGGCAGCAGCTGTTGGCTCATTGATGATACGTTTAACTTCAAGACCCGCAATACGGCCAGCATCTTTTGTTGCTTGACGTTGTGAATCGTTAAAGTATGCAGGTACTGTGATTACAGCTTCAGTTACTTCTTCACCTAAGAAGTCTTCTGCCGTTTTCTTCATTTTTTTAAGTACTTCTGCAGAAATTTGTGGTGCAGCGCGTTTTTCACCGCCCGCTTCAACCCATGCATCGCCGTTATCAGCTTTGATGATTTTGAACGGCATAATACCGATATCGCGTTGTACTTCTTCGTCTTCAAAACGACGACCAATTAAACGCTTAATTGCAAATAACGTGTTAGTTGGGTTAGTAACCGCTTGACGCTTAGCAGGTTGACCTACTAGAGTCTCACCGTCTTGCGTGTAAGCAATAATAGACGGGGTTGTGCGATCGCCTTCCGCATTTTCAATAACACGTGCTTTATCACCATCAAGTACTGCAACACAAGAGTTTGTAGTACCTAAATCGATTCCAATAATTTTACCCATGAATCTTCTCCAACTTCAAATTCGTTAATACGTTCGATGACTAGTAAATAGGGATGCCACAAAGTTAATTCAACTGTAAAAATGAAAAAAAATTCATTTTTTGTAATTTATTTAACAAAAAACCTTAATAAAAGTAGGGTTTGATGTTTTTTACGCCAAATACACCTATTCAACACAACTAGTCTGACCAGTTGTTATGTGCTATATATGTCTGATAATGATAATTTCAAGGATATTAACGATGCATTTTGATGACTTATTAAAACAAGCCTCTGCTATTTCAAGCTCTTCTTCGGGTTCGCTTGCCAATAACAGCAATACAATGGAGTTTCCTGCTAATTGGTGCCAAGGTAGAACCGCTTTTGGTGGCCTTTCTGCTGCACTACTTTATCAAGCAATCAGAAAACACATTGACCCAAGTAGACGATTACTGTCTTTAAGCACTAATTTTGTTGGGCCGCTGCTTGCCGACACGCCTTTTTCATTGTCAGTTGAAATTTTACGCCAAGGTAAAAGCAGTACTCAGGTATTAGCTAAAGTGATTCAGAGTGAACAAGTGTGCGTTATTGTCCAAGCGTGCTTTGCTATTGATAGGCAATCGGGTGTTAATGTACCGGTTAGTAAAGAGATGGGATTAAAGCCTGTGGATGCACGTCATACATTGCCGTTTATTGAAGGGCAAATGCCTGAGTTTTTTCAGCATGTTGATTTATGTCCGCAGCAAGGCGCTATGCCTTTTAGCGCTGCAGAGACCTCGCATTTAGGCGGCTGGATGCGCTTTAAACATACCCCAGAGGCAATTACCGAAGCACATATAATAGCCCTTACCGATGCATGGCCTCCTACATTATTACAAATGTTTAAACAGCCGGCTCCTGCAAGTAGCATGTCGTGGTATTTAGAATTTGTGCAAGAACCAACGCTTACACCCGGTGAATGGTTAGGCTTTGAAGCAATTACACATCATGCTAAAGGGGGATATGGCTTAGAAGATGGCTGTATTTGGTCGCAATCGGGGGAGCTAATTGCTTTGACACGTCAAACCGTTGCTTTGTTTGATTAAGTACCGCTTAGCTTACTAATGAGCTTAGTGGTAACCACTCATTATTTGTTGATATTTTCCCTTTGCTTTTATAGTTAGCAGGCCTTTATCAAATGTTTTTTGCAGCACTGCGTTGTTAAAATAAGCAGGGCGTGGGGCTTTTGGAAAAATTGGGTGAATATTAACAGGTAATGAGTGCGCATAGTCATTGTTATAGTAATGAAATATGCGCTCATCGAGAATAATTACATCCACCCAGTCTTTCATTAGCCTATCGACTTGCGCACGCTGATTGACTACTTCTTCATAACTTGCAAACTGAGCAACCCCTTTTGCAAATGGGGGTGGTAAATAAGCTGTTGCATTTTGAAATCCTAATACACTTTTATTGTTTAGTTCATTTATCGTCTCAATAGTAAAGTTGCGCTTTTTAAGTGATACCGCCACATTTTTGTAACTCAATACAGGCTGACTAGGGTAAATACCTGCGCCGCGCTTTCCTGCGTAATTAAGCAGTATATCCACATTACCGCTATGCAGTTGCTGCTCGGCGCGCTTGTTAGACATGTAAATAACCACAATATTATCTAAGCCTTGCTCAATAAGTGCCGCTTTAATTATATTAAGTTGTATACCCGTATCTGTTTTTTCTATTACATAGGGAGGAATAGTCGCACTGGCAGCAATCACAATTGGCTGTTTTTGCCAAGCGGCAGACACTGGCGGGCTTATAAAAAACAGCTAATAAAGCAAAGTAATAACAGCCTCACATCTATCCTTAACGTATTGTTATTGCGCTTAATGATGAATCGCGTTGTATTAATAACTTAAATATAGCAAAATTGCGTAAACATTCTTCTTTGATGGTTATAACTTGCAAACAATTTGCCCGTGCTGCGACCTAATAATTGATATACCCGCAATAGCCGATAAGCAAATGGCCGTGTGCCCGCATTGTCACCATAAGTTGTGCGAAGGTGATGTAAACAACGACAGTAAAGTGGTTGCTCTAAGTATTGGCTCATTGCTAATGCTATTAAGCAGCATGTTTTACCCGTTTATTTCTTTTAGTAGCAGCGGCATAACGCAAACCATCACCCTGCCCGATGCTGCCCGAATTTTATTTAATTACGACAGTGAGTTACTTGGCTTATTTATTGATTTAAGCATTATTGCGCTGCCAATGAGCTTACTGGTCATTCTTATTCCTATGCATCTTGGGCTTTTGCAATCCTTGCCAGAGGCCATCGCTAGGCGATTGCTCAAGTTTACCTTGGCCCTTGAGCCGTGGATCATGTCTGAAATATTTTTAATTGGGGTGTTAGTAAGCATGGTTAAAATTATGTCGCTTGCCGATATTAGTTTTGGCACCAGCTTTTGGGCATATATTGGCTTTGTTATTATGTATATTGCGGCGCTTGCCCATTTAAATAAGCCGCGCTTATGGGCACATATTAAACCAGCAACAACACTCGAAGACGCAGCACATGCCAAACGCGCTATTGATCAAAACATTAAAGCTTGCCACGTATGCCATCAGCTGTGTAAAAGTAGTATTTGCCCGCGTTGTCACACTAAAACCCATGTAAGAAACCCCAACAGTGTTCAAAAAGCAACGGCATGGTTAGTGACCTCTGTGCTGTGTTACATACCTGCAAACCTATTACCAATAATGCACACCACCAGCCTGGGTGATGTGTCACCGTCAACCTTAATTGGCGGCGTACTGACACTTTGGAAAAGTGGTTCCTACCCCATTGCTGCCATTATATTTTTGGCCAGCGTAGTGGTGCCACTGGCCAAAGCCTTTGTGCTTAGCTTTTTATGCATTATGGTGGCAAAACCTGCTAACAAGCACACAAAAGGTTATACTAAAATTTATCAACTTACTGAATTTATTGGCAAATGGTCAATGATCGATGTATTTGTTGTTGCTATACTCGTTGCCTTAGTGCAACTAGGCAACTTAATGTCAATTACCCCAGGGCTAGGCATTGTATTTTTTACTGTTATGGTAATATGCCAAATGATGGCTGCACATGCGTTTGATCCGCGCTTGTTGTGGGATACACCAAAAAACAAACATTCAGAGAATAAAGCATGACCGAAACGGCTAATGTAACAACAAAACCAAAAATTTCTGCTATTTGGATTATTCCACTGATAGCCTTATTAGTTGGTATATGGATGTTGTATCAATACCAAGCAAATGTAGGCCCTACTATTTATATAAAAATGCCCCACGCAGAGGGCATTATTGCAGGTAAAACAGAAATAAAAGTGCGCAGTGTTAAAATTGGTCAAATTGATGCTATACGCCTTTCTGACTCGCAAGATAGCGTTATTGCCCGCGCACAAATAGACAAAAACTATAATGAGCTCCTCACCGACGATGCTAAAATTTGGGTTGTTAAACCCCGTATAGACGAAACGGGCATTAGTGGTATGAGTACGCTTTTGTCGGGTGTTTATTTAGAGTTTTCACCGGGGGAGAGTAAAAAACTAAAAGAGCGTTTTGTATTACAAGACGAGCCAGCCCTTATTGGTAAAGATGTAAAAGGTGGGCGTTTTCAGTTACTCAGCTACAACGCTGAAGTGCTAGAGGTCAGCACTGGGATATTTTTTAAAAACTACAAAATAGGCCAAATAGAAACCGCTACTTTTGACTGGAAAAACCAAGCAATGAAGTACGGTATTTTTATTAACGAGCCGTATCAAAACCTCATAACATTAAACTCTATATTTTGGGTTAATGCCGGCATTGAAATAGATTTGTCGGCCGATGGTATTAATATAAGTACCGGCTCATTAAGTAAACTCCTCAAAGGCGGTATTTCGGTTGGCTTACCAGAGCAACAAGCCCCAGGCGACTTAGCCCAAGACGGCCACAACTTTTCGCTAAGCCAAAGCTACAAAGAAGCACTAGAAGAGCGCTTTTATGACTTTGATTACTACATTATTGATTTTGAACAATCTATACGTGGCCTAAGACCCGGCGCGCCTGTGGAATATCGCGGCACCCGAATTGGTACCGTGGTAGAAGCCCCCGCTAACGTTATTGTTAATGGCAAACCTGCACATTTTAAAAACCATAATACGGCGGTGCCGGTACTGATTAAAATAGAGTATGGCCGTTTATATCACGATAGCGCAGCGGCCAAAGAGTTTTGGCAAAGTAGCCTAACCGGCTGGATAAAAAATGGTATGCGCGCTTCTTTAAAACCTGGCAACCTTTTAACTGGCGCAGTGTATGTAGATTTTGATATATACCCCGACGCACCAAAAGCGCATTTAGCAAAGCTTGCCCAGTATGATGTATTTCCGAGTATTTCTAGCGGTATTACGGTGCTTGCCGATCAGGTCTCGGATGTGCTTAACAAGGTAAACGATTTAAAAATTGAAGACAGCCTAGCGCAAATGCAGGCTACATTTAGCGACTACCAAGCGCTTGCTAACGAAATGCGTGCGTTATTAAGCCAAAAAGATACCCAAAACTTACCCGGCGACTTTAACCGTAACTTTGATAAAATGACCAAAAGTATGGAGCAGTTTGAAGTGACCATGCGTCAATTTGATAAAACCATGGCAAGTTATCAGGCCGGCTCTGAGTTTCATCATCAATTACAGCAAACCTTGCTTGAATTTAAACGCTTAAGTGAAGAAATTCAGCCGCTTACACGGGGTTTAAACGAACAACCTAATATGTTTATTTTTGATAAAGCACTCCCTGCTGATCCACAACCAAGGAAGCAATAATGAAACACTTATTTTTAGCCATAACCGTGTTAATTACCCTTGCAGGGTGCAGTGCGTCAATTCAAACCGCAACGCAGTATTATCAGTTTGAACAACCCATTGCTTCATCATCACGCCATGTAAAAGAAACTGATGCCCAATTAAGAGTGCAAACCGTGGCCCTTAGAGGCGCATTAAATAATTTGGGCATAGCAATGAAAATTGATAGCAACCAAATTCATGCGGCAAATTACAACCTATGGGGTGAATCGCCCGATGTGATGCTCACCGCTACAGCGCAACAAACCCTTTTTAATGCAATGCCTAATTGGATGGTTATTAAGGGCTTACCGGTAATTACCGAGCTTGATCAGCAAACGTTTTACGAGCTTGAATATGAAGTGCACCACTTTAATGGTGATATGCAAGGCAACGCTGATATTTCTGGCCTGTGGCGCTTATATTACACCCACCCAGAAACCGGCCGCCGCCTAATTAGTGTGCATAATTTTTCGCATGTAGTTCCAATAGAAGATGACGGTTACGATGGCTTAGTGGCTACTCTTGAGCAAACTTGGCAAAACATAAACCTAAGCGTAGCAAAAGCCATAGAGCAAGCGCGACTTTAGTAACCATATATAATTACGGCGGTTTTATCATTATTAATAACCGCCTTGCCTACCCTATTAAAACCTAACTTTAATAATACACACTGAGATGCGGTGTTATTGGCTGCGCAGATAGCACTGACCTGCTTTATCCCAAGTGTGTGCCTATTTTGTAATAGCGCTTTGGCCGCTTCAAAGATATAACCGTTTTTCTCATAACGGGTTAACAAGGCAAAACCTAAATCTGGCAGTTGCAGTACGTCGCGTTTATAAAAACCCACAACTCCTACTACTTCACCATTGTGTAAAGTAATAATATAAGGGCCAAACCCTTGGTGTTTATGGGCTGCCCTAAACGATTGCTCAATGTAGCGCTTGGCATCGCTGTGCGTATAAATGGCTTTATCGCCAATATATTTTATAAAATTTGGCTGATTCACCAAAGTAAGTAACATGGCTGCATCGTGCTCATTTGCATAGCGCAATAATAAACGTTGGGTTTTAAATACGGCCTCCACATTATCTCCTATAAAAAGTTATTTTGTACGTAAATTTTTATTGACTGAAATACAAAACCGGATTATTTTTGCGCCGATGTTTTTACAGGCACAACAATAGCGGCATGCTTCTCTTGCACCGTCTGGCGCCAAAGCCAACGCGTTTCCCTTTCGCTATTAATTTAACATAACAGCAAAGCACCCTACGCGGCAAAAGCAGTGACTTGGCACGTAATAACTATTACCTGCTTTGTTTTTGTTAAGCAATTTATTATTTAAATATGCTTTTAATTTTGTGAATCTTTAAATGCTTGAACCTTCTGCATTAAGTTTACTGCCACCAGCGGTGGTTGTGGTATTGGCTGTTGTTTTACGCCGCCCTATTTTATCTTTACTTATTGGCGCTTTAGTTGGCTTAGTAATAGCCGACCCAGCTCAGGTGCATGCTAACTTTGCCAGCACATCACTTAAAGTAATGACCGACGAAACCATAGGTTGGTTAATACTCGTGTGCGGAGGCTTTGGCGCTTTAATCGCTTTATTAGTGCGCACTGGCGGTGCGTCGGCGTTTGGCAAATTAGCGCTAAAATACACTAAAGGTAAACGCTCTTCTTTATTTATGACCTTTTGTTTAGGTGTGGTTATTTTTATTGATGACTATTTAAATGCGCTTACCGTTGGTGAAACGATGAAACGCATTACCGATAAATTTAAAGTTAGCCGAGAAATGCTTGCCTACGTTGTAGATTCAACAGCGGCACCTATTTGCGTACTTGTCCCTTTATCGACTTGGGCTGTATTTTTTGGCGGCTTGTTAGTCGATAACGGCATTGCCGAGGAAGGCAAAGGCATTGCGGTATATATTCAAGCCATTCCTTATATGTTTTACGCCTGGTTTGCAGTATTGGTGGTTTTGTTAGTGGTACTGGGTGTAATACCTGCTATTGGGCCTATGAAAAAAGCCGAAAGGTTAGCACAAGTTGAGCAAGCCACTGTAGACCCTGCGCAATTTAGTGATATTCAAACAGCCGACGAATACGCTGTAAAAGCAGTAGAAGAAAGCTTTGAAGATGCCGACCCTAAAGGAAAATTGCACAACTTTTTACTGCCTATAATTTTACTAGTAGCCTTTACAGTTTACTTTGAAATAGATGTATATAAAGGCTTATTGGCAACTATGGCGGTAACGCTTCCTTTTTATGCACTACAAAAATTAATGAGCTTTAGCGAAATGATAGAGCGCATGCTTGATGGCTTTAAAAGCATGATACCGGCTATTGGCACTGTAATAGCGGCATTTATATTTAAAGATGTGTGCGACTTAATTGGCTTAGCGCAGTTTGTGATCGGTAGTTTGAGCCCGTACATGACTGCCCAATACTTACCGGCGGTGGTATTTATTGCTATGGCAGTGTTAGCGTTTGCTACAGGCTCTAGTTGGGGTATTTTTGCTGTGTCGATCCCAATAGTTATGCCACTGGCAACTGCCGTTGATGCTAATATTCCGATGGTTATTGGCGCGTTGTTATCGGCCTCATCATTTGGTAGCCAAGCCTGTTTTTACTCAGACTCTACCGTACTTGCAGCACAAGGCTCTGGCTGTAATTTAATGAGCCATGCAGTAACACAACTGCCTTATACATTAATTGCCGCGGCACTTGCCGTTGTCGGCTTTATTGTTATGGCATAAATTAAGTTAATACAAATAAAACACCCCAATGTAGTACTACATTGGGGTGTTTTACCAATCCACAATAATACTTAATTAAGCGGATTGGTATTATTTAGCTGTATAAATATATATAGCTTATTTTTGTAATTTAATACCATTGTAATAGGTTTCAAGCGATTGAATTTTGGTTTGATTTGGTAAATCAGCAAAGTCGCTTTCTACAAACTTAGTACCACGTAACTGCACATTTAAACGTGCGGCTTGTGGGTTTAGCATAGTTTGTTTGTAGTACTGCTTAATATCTTCAAGCGTTACTTTTTCAACTTCATCAATTAGCTTTTGCTTAGAGTCAAAGTTAAAGTTTTCACGATACCAATCGGTAATAAGTGGCCCCATTTCATCGCTTAGGTTTTTAGGCTGCTCTTTTAGTGATACAAGCGTGGCATTTTTAAGTTGAGCAAAAGTATCTAAGCTCATATTATCAAGCTCTACCGCGTACTCTTTTTTGAATTGATCAAAACGTGCCTGTATTTCTTTTGGCCCTTTAACAGGTGTTTGAATAAACAAGCCAATTGCCGAGTAATCCTCTATTGGGCGAGCCAGCGCACCTACCGCGTATGCAAGCTGCTCTTCGGTACGCATTTTATCAAATGCAATGGTTCTAAAGTGGCTTTGTAACACCGCGGCTTGCGCTTTTTGTTTATACCCTGGCACTGGGTGAACAGTCATATCAACTACTGCCACATCGGCAACATCAATATCTTTTTGCAATACTCGCGTTTCGCCTGGCTGTGGTAACCATGCTTTACTGCGCGCAAACTCACTCGATGTATGATTGCTTGGTAAAGTGGCACTTAGCTCAGTGGCTATCGATTCTATATCTTGTTGGTTGTAATTACCGTAGCTAAATACACGTAAATCGTTGGTGGCAAATGTGGCTGTTTTTAGCTTGTTTAAATCGGCAACGCTTAACGATTCTGCCGCTTTTATCAGTGCCTCTGTATCAAAGCTGCCTGTGCGGATAAGTTTTGAGTAGGCGCCAAATGCTTGTGCATACGGAAATTGCTTTTGCTGATTTAACAAGCCACGTTTGTAGCGATCAATTGCTTGGGTAAATGCTTGTGCCGTTACATCGGCTTTTAACCCGCTTAGCGCTTGTTTTAAAAGTACATCTTGCTTATCGGTAAAGCCACTCATTGATAAAACTAAACCATTACTTGGCGCAAGGTTTACACTCATGCCGGCAATGGCGGCTTCGGTGCTTAGTTGGCTTTGTTGAATGTTATATAAGTCGGCCCATACTGAGTAAAGTACTTCAGCATTAATATCATTTAAGCCTGGCTGGGTATTAATATATACCTCAACCAACCCCTTTGGCTGGGCAGCAAATTTTTGGCTTGCTTGGCGCCATACTTTTACGCCGTTTTTATCGTAAGCCAGTTCAGGGTGTTTTTGCTCTTTAAACTCAGCTGTTTTAATAGCAAAGCTTTCAGGTAGTAAGTTATTTACACTTGGTAAAGCAAGCTTAAACTCGCTTGATGTTTTCCAACTGGCAATTTCGGCATCGCTAATATCTTCTATGCGGTATTTACCATCATAAAAATGCAGTTGCGAGTCGGTTTCTTCTTGTTGCGAAATATACCAAACGCGCAGCGTATCGGCATTTAATTGTTTAAGTACCTCGTTTATCGCCTCTGCGTCAAATTTGGCATAATAGTAAGGCGCATCAATGGCATGATTTAATGGGTAATCTTGCATGCTACCAGTAAGCGAGCTGACATAGCTAAACTCATCGCCTTTTTCTAAAAACTTAAATTGATTGCTAAGTGATGTACGAATTTCATTAAAGTACTTAGCATCTACACCTTCTTTTTTAATCAGTTCAATGTATTGCATAATAGTTGCGACAATTGTTTCGCGGTTTTTCATGCCTTCATCGGTTAATTCTAGCGAAATAGTAAGCGCGCCGTAATTGCCGTACTGACTAGGAGAAGGAGACGCTGTTAATTGCGATACCCAGCCTTTGTCGCGTAGTAATTGTGCCGGGCTACCTGGCATCTCATTACTTAATAAATAACTGACATAACGGTTAGGTTTAACCGCAAAGTCGCTGCTGTTGTTATTAATAGTAAACTCAAGTTGCAGCTGTTTTACGTCTTCATTAGGTGAGTAATATACTTTTTTGCCACCGGCTTTATCAAAATCAAGCTCTGCAATAACGGTTGGCTTTTCAATGTGTTTATTTTCGATATCGGCAAAATAAGTTTTTGCTTTTTGCTCCATTTGCTCAATTGGCAAATTTGAAATAAGCGCCACTTTCATGATGTTAGATGAATAGTATTTATTGTAAAAGTCGACCGTTTCTTTGTGTAATTTACTGCCTTCTTTGTCTCCTAGCGTTTCTAGGTTACCAATTAAAAAGCGATTTGCCGGGTGATCACCCATCATTTTACGGGCAAGTTTAAACTGGCCAAAAAAGTCCATTTCGCGGCGCATTGACCACTCGGCATTTACAGCGTTTTTTTCTTTATCTGCATATTCAGGGTACAGCTTGGGGGCTTTAAAAAAATCAGCAAAACGGTCTAGCGCTTCATCAAAGGCATCGTTATTAATTTTAAACATGTAGTTTGTAATATCGAGCCAGGTATACGCATTATTTACCCCGCCATTTTTGGTCATAAAGTCAGAGTAGCCTTTTGTATCGGGGTAGCGCTCTGTGCCTAAAAAAAGCATATGCTCTAAGTAATGTGCCATACCCTGCTGCATCATAGGGTCGTGTAGTAAGCCTACGCCTACACTTAGCGATGCTGCTGATTTTTCAGCGCTTGGATCAGAGACTAAAATGACTTCTATTTCGTTTTCGAGGGTAAGGGTTTTATATTCGCGCGTATCATTTGGGCTTACAACTAATGTGTCTGAGAGTAAGGAGCTTTGCGAAGAACTAGCAACCGATGAGGTAGATGATGTATTAGTACAGCCACTTAAAACTGCTAAAGCGATGACGCTAAAACCAAGAATTTTTTTCATTTTGTTTTTCCATTAAAATTGCGCTTAGGATGCGCTAAAAACAACGTAATAGAGCTAAATTAACACTAACAATTAAGGGTTTACCACAAAATAATACTAATTTATGTAACACATTGTGAAAAACACCTGCATACTTAAAGTCAGTAAAATAATAACGAAGGAAATAGGATGGAAAAAATAATAATACTCGCCATGTTTGCACAAGTAACGTTATCGCTCGTTGTAATGTTAATTATGGGCAAGCGACGCTTTGCTGCTGCAAAAAACAAACAATTACAGTTGAGCGATTTTAAAACCATGCGCCTTGATAACGCAGGCGATACCGTGCGCGTAGCAGATAGAAACTTTACCAATCAGTTTGAAATACCAGTGCTTTTTTATATCGGTTGTATTGTTGCATTGCAACTTAACAGCGCTAGCTACTTAATTACTGCGCTTGCGTGCTTATTTGTTATTTCGCGTATTGTGCATACGGTTATTCATATTGGCAGTAATAATGTAAGGCTGCGATTTAATGTTTTTTTACTAGGCTGCGCCAGTGTGTTTGCTTTATGGCTCGCGATTGTTTGGCGAATTTTAGCATTTTAGTAAAAGCGGCTTAATTAGCCGCTTTTTTATTTACTCTTTAACACTTAATTAGTATTTAGCGCGTTTTAACCGTTTACCCACACCAAGCAGTGCAATTAAGCAAAAACCAACACCCATACTCCCACCCGAACTGCTTGATGAGCCAGCCTCTGCCGATGAATCGTCTTGGCTTATTAATGTATTGGCTGTTGGGTTTAAGTTGGCAGATGAAAGCGGGTCGTCATCTAATACCACCACACTATTAATAGTTACAAAGTTAGCGCTGCTAAGAGCGACATCGCTACTTGAGCATTGTTCACTGGTTATATCAACCAATGGGATATCGCCGCAGTGTACCAATCCAGCAATATTATCGAGCGTAGCTTGGCTTTGCGCTGTAATTTGTCCAAATACTGTAAAACCGCCATTTTGGGCATCAAGCGCTTCGCTATTATCAACCATATTAAAAAACCACTGGCTCGTTGCACTGTTTTCATCGTTGGCTAATTTAGCCATCGCAATTGTGCCCTTCACATTAGATAAAACAGGCTCATTAACAACAGCAGGCTTGGTGGTTATTGGCACTAATTCGTCGGTAAATGTAAAGCCACCACCTTGTATTACAAAGTCGCTGACTGAGCGGTGTATAACGGTTTGGTTGTATGCGTCATCTTCAATATAACTTAAAAAGTTAGCAACCGTATTGGGGGCTTGTTGATCAAACAAGTTAAGCTCTATCACCCCGTGCGAAGTTTGCATTTCAACAATAGTGGCTTGGCTAGTAAAGCACGAAAACGCAAGTAGTGAGCCAATCAGGCACTTTTTCATTATGAGTCCTTTTTGTTATTGTTATTGTTATTTAAATTAAGTGTTAATTCTAATCCACACTATACGCCAAGGAAAAGCATTTAGAAGGCACAACTACAATTAACACCCTTTTAGTTACACTTCATTACATATTCTTTTAAATAACACTCGCTGTATTCGCTTAGCGTAAAGCATTTAATAATTTAATATTACTTTTAAAACTCGAATATAAAAAAGTATAAAATAAGTACGTTATTTATCGCTAAATTAGTTTAAACTAACCGCCTAATAAATTAAGCACACCATAATAAATGGGTATTTCATGCGTATAATTATTTTATTTTCAGTTATTTTATCTGTTATAGGTTGTACAAACTCACCTTTAAACACCTCCACTGCCCCACAGTATATTACTGTATTACATACTAACGATAATCACGGGCGCTTTTGGCATAACGAAAAAGGTGAATATGGTATGGCGGCGCGTAAAACGTTAATTGACGCTTTACGCAACAAAGCTCAACAGCAAGGCCATGCAGTATTGCTGCTTTCTGGCGGTGATATTAACACCGGTATACCTGAGTCAGACTTACAACACGCAGAGCCTGATTTTAAGGGGATGTCGTTACTCGGTTACGATGCTATGGCAATTGGTAACCATGAATTTGATAATCCACTGAGCGTTTTAACTAAGCAACAGCAATGGGCTACCTTTCCCTTACTGTCTGCAAATATTTTTGACAAAGCAACTGGGGAAATCGCATTTCAAGGCTATAAAATTTTTGAAAAGGGGGGCTTAAAAATTGCGGTTATAGGACTTACCACTACAGACACCGCTAAAATAGCTAACCCACAATATATTGGCCATTTAGAATTTAAAGACCCTGTTGATGTGACGGCAGCTCTCGCTAAAAAAATTAATGAGCAATACAACCCCGATATCACTATTGCACTTACTCACATGGGCCATTATGTAGATGCAAACTTTGGGATTAATGCCCCGGGCGATGTCACACTTGCCCGCTCTTTACCCGCTAATACCTTAGATATGATTATTGGTGGTCACTCGCAAGAGCCGGTTTGTATGGCAGCTAAAAATAAAAATGACGATAACTTTAAACCCGGTCTTGCGTGTAAGCCCGATCAGCAAAACGGCACATGGATTATGCAAGCACATGAGTGGGGCAAGTATGTGGGTAAGGCAGAGTTTAAGCTAGAGAACGAAAAGCTCACCCTACTTGATTATAAATTGTTGCCAGTTAATTTATATGTTGATGAAATTCAAGCCGATGGGTCTAGTAAACAAGTATTAGCCAACGAATACATTAAACCCGATCCGACCCTAGAAGCTTTTTTAGCAAGTTACCAAGCAAAAGGCGCAAAACAAATTGCAGGTAAAATTGGCAGTGTTGATACGCGTTTAGAGGGCGATAGAAACAAGGTACGTTACCAACAAACTAATTTAGCGCGTGTGATTATACAGGCACAAATGAATGTAGTTGGCGCCGACTTTGGCCTGATTAGTGGTGGCGGAATAAGAAGCTCTATTGAAGCTGGCGATATTAGCTATAAAGATATTTTAAAAGTACATCCGTTTAAAAATCGCATTACTTACATGGACTGGCAAGGGCGTGATTTATGGAACTACTTAGAAACAGTGACCAGCTTCCCAGTGGATGCAGGTGCCTATTTGCAATATCACAAATTAGCGTTTACCCGTAAAAATGGCAAATTAGTCAGTGTACTCATTGATGGTAAGCCACTTGATGAAAATAAAACTTACCGTATGAGTTTAAATAGCTATAACGCATCAGGTGGTGACGGTTACCCTGCTATTAATAAACTCAAAGGGTTTGTGAGCACAGATGAAACCGATGCCCAGGCACTTAAAACCTTTGTATCGCAAAATAGTCCACTTAAAGCTGCGCAGTT
The DNA here is from genome assembly GCF_001400005.1 of Pseudoalteromonas sp. P1-30. NCBI lineage: Bacteria > Pseudomonadati > Pseudomonadota > Gammaproteobacteria > Alteromonadales > Pseudoalteromonadaceae > Pseudoalteromonas > Pseudoalteromonas sp. P1-30. The sequence continues at coordinate 354,997 of NZ_LKBC01000001.1, read as the reverse complement.
TGCACCTAAATAACAAAACGTTATTAAAAGATAATGTTTAAGGAAAGTAGCTGACTACTTTCCTTTTATTTCTATGTTTCCCTTTGCAATATTTATTAAACCGTAACTGTGTAAACGTGAGCGAGAGCCCTCGCCATATGCTTTAGGCGGATAATAAATATCTTTCATATCAGGGTGTTCATTTAAGACTTCGTCTAGGGCTGCACGAATTTCACTGAGGGTTTTTTCTAAGCTGATATTAAAATTTGGCCGCTTGCGTATAGTATGCCCAAGCTCAATCAACCTATAAAAGTACTTATTAGCAAGCTCTATAAGCTCATCTGGCACGTATTTATTTTGATTTAGCACAACATCTTTATTATCACGACAAAACTCTATTAATGCTAAATAAAAGCATAACGGTTTGTTAGCTAAACACACTGTAGCCTCAGGCATATAACTATTACTGAGTGTTTTAGTGTTTAAATCAATGATCAATGCCAGCTCTTTTGGTTTCCCTAAGTCAGTATCAGCGTTTAATGATGGGCCTTTAGCACCTACAGGCATACCTATAATAGACTTCAGCCATTTGCTAAATAAAATACTCAAAACCAAAAATAACAAACAAATTAAAAACCTGTTTTCTGACCAAAAATGTGCGTTTTTCTCAAACACTAAAGAGACATGGGTAGTGCTCGACTTGAGTGTTCTTATAAACTGGTTTGGCTTTAAAGTTAAAGGTTTAGCAGATTTTGGCACAATTTTAACTAAGCGAAGGTTATTGTCTAAATAGCCGTTGAGCTTTAATAAGTAGTCTTGCACTGCATGTTGGTTACCCGAGTGCTTTAAGAGCTCATTAGAGAGCGCAATTAACGGTAAATCCAGCGCAACTTGTTTTTCGGTTTCAATAACCTGGCGTTTAATAGCGTCACTCTGCTCATTAATTACAGACACATAAAACACTAAACAGTTAATAATAAAAACAGCGCAGCCAAAAAAAACATATTTATACTTATCCATTTTTAACGCTCTCATCTTTAGCTGTTACCTGCTCTGAACTGCAATCCCAGTATGATTGCGCCTCTTTGTAATAACTCAGTGTTTGCTCCTTTGACATATCAAGAATATGACGCTGTACAGCACATAAAAGGTCTGTATTGTTTTGCTGCATTTTTAGATACCAGCGCGAACCTGAAATTTTATTACTTAAAGGGGTTATATAATTTTTTGAAAAACGAGCAGCATCACTTTCTTTCCAAAAAGACGCAATAATATCGACCTGCCCATTAGCTAATAAGTCACGAAGCTCGCTGTGCGAACTGGCGTAAGTAATATCTAAATTGGCTAAGTTAATATTTAAATCTTTAAACATTTTCTTTGGAAGTATATGGCCAGAGCGGCTTGTAGGGTAATCTAATAAGCCTATACGCTTATCTAAAAAGTATTGTTTTGTTAAGCGTGGTTTTTCTTTTGAGGAGATAAAAAATGCGGTGTAATCAGAAAAGCCCACCACAGATTGATAGTTATAAGTTAGCTCTGCATTAAAGGCATCCATTATATTATTTTTTGCAAGTACGAGGTCTGCAATCCCTTTGCCGACAAAATCGAAGCTTTCCGTTGTACTGTCACCCCAGTAACCTTTAACTGAACCGTATTGTTTCGTTACCACGGTATCAAGGCATAGAGACTCTGTAAGCTTCTCTGCCACGCTTTGCGATGGCGTAAATACAATAAGCTGATTTTTGTTTTCACTGGCTGTTGTATAACATTGTGTTGACGTTTTTATTAGTTCTGGGAAATTTATTTCATCACTTTTAACGCTCACCTTTCCAACAGACCATGCAGCAACCATAACCAGAAACAAAAGTGTAACAAACGACAGTTTATGTAACATGACCTTTCCAAACCCCATCAATAAGATGTACCTAACAACCCTAAGGCTTTATTTGAACAATATTATTTACTTATTACAACAGGTAATTTTACCCATCAAAGGTAAGTCATTGATTTAACGCAATTATGAATAAGAAATAATGAATGCTCTTGACTCCTTTCTATATTTAGCAAAAACAATCACAATGTTTACACCAGCTAATAGGTGAATAAAAATAAATGCAGGAAACATTGATGCGCATTAAAATTGCTACTCTCGTAGCAACAACGTTAATAATTGGTGCTGTTTTTACAACTTCTAAAGCGTATGCGTGGGGTCAAAATGGTCATCGAATTGTTGGGCATATTGCAGAGCAACATTTGAGTGACGAAACAGTGCAGAACCTGTTGCCACTATTAGAAGGACAATCCCTAGCTCAAATTTCTACTTGGGCAGATGAAATGCGATCTAGTCCTGAACTATTTTGGCGTAAAAAATCTTCACGCTGGCACTACATAAACCTTCCTAAAAATAAAACACTTTCTCTAAATCACGCACATACACACAGCAAAGACGATGTAACAAATATTCTAGAAGGTATTTACTTCTCTATTAATACACTTCAGTCATCTACCTCTTCCCTTAATGAAAAACAGTTTGCTTTAAAGTTTTTAGTTCACTTGGTTGGCGACAGCCATCAACCATTTCATGCTGGGCGAAGTGAAGATAGAGGCGGCAATTTAATTAAAGTTGATTTTTTTGACAACGAAACCAATTTGCATAGCCTTTGGGACACTGGATTAATAGAAAATGAAAACTTAGCTTACACTGAATACGCTAAGTTTATAGATACCGACGATGCAGCATTAATTAAAACATACTTAAACAGCAGCCCTACTACTTGGCTGATGGAATCTCACAAACTGGCCGAAGATATTTATACCTCAACCAGTGATGAAGTGAGCTATAGTTATGTTTTCAAATACAATCCGCTTGTAAAGCAGCGTTTGCAAAAAGCAGGCGTTAGGCTTGCGGGTGTATTGAACTATTTATTTGATTCGTCAGATGACAATAAAAAATTAAAAATAACGACAAAATAACAATCAACCTATAAATAAAAAACCTACACACGGGAATTAATTTATGTTTATACACGGTCTGGAGTATAGCTAAAATAATACAGCTAAAAATGTATTAATTACAAAATGTAAATAATTAATTGTAAAAGGAATTATAAAGTTTGCATTTCATAATACTGTCACATAACGGCGGTAACATAACAATAAGTAATTAATCCAAATTTAGTTAAGTATACAAGTATAAATTGTGCAAATTAATTTTGCATATTACAAGAGTATAAATTCAACAACACTGCTGACTTTATACTACTTAAAATAACAATTTAATTATAACTTTCACGGGAAATGAAAATGAAGACTAAACTTCAAAAAACAGCACTCTCACTTGCTATCGCTGCGTGTGTAAGTGTAAGTGGCGCTGCATTCGCCAACGAAACAACCTCTGCGATTAAGGGTCAAATTACCGGTCCAAACGGTAACCCAGCTCCAGGTACCAAAATAACAATTTTACACGTACCGTCTGGCTCAGTTAAAACAACAGAAGCAAACGATGCAGGTTACTTTACTGCTAAAGGCCTTCGTGTTGGTGGTCCTTACAAGGTAATCGTTGATTCTGATGTTTATGCTGATCAAGAATTTAATAACATTATCCTAAACATTGGTAACGATTACCCAGTAAATGCTGCACTTGAGCCACAATCAAGCATGGAGCAAATTGTAGTAACAGGTGCACCTATCAGCTCTATGTCTGGTGGTACTGGCCCAGCGTCTACATTTACTTTAACTGATCTTGAAAACACGCCTGCTATTAACCGTGATTTAAAAGATATCATTCGTATTGACCCGCGTATCACAATTGATGATAGCCGCGGTTCAATCAACTGTGGCGGTGGTAACCCTCGTTACAACAGCTTAACGCTAGATGGCGTTCGTATGAACGATAACTTTGGTTTAAGCTCGAACGGTTACCCTACTATTCGTGCCCCTTTCTCGTTTGATTCAATTGAGCAAGTTTCAGCTGAGCTAGCACCATTTGACGTACAGTACGGTGGTTTTACCTCATGTAACATTAATGCGGTAACAAAATCTGGTGGTAATGAAGTTCACGGTGGCATCTTCTACGATTTCACAAGTGATTCATTCAAAGGCGACGAAATTGAAGGCGAAGACGTTGATAACGGTAACTACACCGAAAAACGTTACGGCTTTAACGTTGGCTTACCGTTAATCGAAGATAAACTATTTTTATTCACTTCATATGAAAAACTTGAAGGTGTTCAACAGTTTAACTACGACGGTTTAAGCAGCGGCAGTGTAACTGCAGATGATATTGCTCGTATTACAAGTGTAGCTCAATCTGTATATGGTTATGACGTAGGCGGTATGCCTTCAAGTATGCCTGTTGAAGATGAAAAAATCTTAGTTAAATTAGATTGGAACATCAACGAAGATCACCGTGCAAACTTAATCTATAACTACAACGATGGTAATACGGTTTCACAGTCTGATACTGGTTCTAGCCGTGTTTCACTATCAAACCACTTTTACGACCAAAGTGCAGAATTCACATCAATTATTGGTTCTGTTTACTCAGATTGGTCAGATTACTTTTCAACTGAAGTTCGTATTGGTAAATCAGAACTAGATGCAACTGTACAGTCACTTGATGCTGCTAGCAGCTTTGGCGAAATGCAAATTCGTACAGAAGATGGTGGTACGGTTTACATTGGTCCAGATGACTCTCGTCAATCAAATGATTTAGATTACGATACCACTACATTTAAAGTAGCGGGTACTTACTACCTTGACCAACACACAATTACTGCTGGTTATGAGTTTGAAGAGTTAGACGTATTTAACTTATTCGTACAGCATACTGAAGGTGAATATCGTTTTGATTCAATCGATGATTTTGAAGATGGCTTAGCTGACCGTGTTTACTACAATAATGCTGCAGCGACTAACGATCCAAACGATGCAGCTGCAAGCTTTTCATACGCTCAGCATACGTTTTATGTACAAGATGAATACGCATTTACAGACTTAGATGCAAACATCACATTTGGTTTACGCTACGATAAATACACAAGTGATGACGTACCTAACTTCAACCAAAACTTTACTGACCGCTACGGCTTTAGTAACCAAAGCACGTTCGATGGTATTGATTTACTTCAACCACGTGTTGGCTTCCAGTGGTATGCAACAGACGAATTAGAAGTACGCGCCGGTGTTGGCTTATTCTCTGGTGGTAACCCAAATGTGTGGTTATCTAACTCTTACTCTAACGATGGTATTACTAACATCGGTACATTCCGAAGCCCAGTTGATTTATTCAACACGCCAAACGTAAATGGCGGCGCGCCTGGTTTTGAAGTACCACAAGATATGTTTGATGAAGTTGCTAACACTGTTATCGGCTCGGGTGATTCAGCAACAAACGCTGTTGACCCAGATTTTGAAATTCCTTCAGAGTGGAAATACTCAATTGGTGCAACATACACAACTGAAAACGAGTATGTAATTTCACTTGATTACTTATACTCTAAGAAGAAAGATGCTGCCTTAATGCGTGACATCGCACTTCAGGATTCGGGCGAAACTACATTTGATGGTCGCCCTCTTTACGAGTCTATTGAAGGCCGCTCTGGTGAGTACCTTCTTACAAATGTAAGTGGTGATAGCGGTGATTCATCTGTTATTTCATTAGCAGTAAGCAAAATGTTTGATAATGGCGTAAGCGTTAACTTTGGTTACGCATACACAGATTCAGACGATGTTAACCCAATGACAAGCTCTGTTGCCGGCTCAAACTACGGTAATATTGCGCTAACGGATCCGGGTAACCCTGGTGTTGCATCATCAGATTACGAAATCCCGCACCGTTTTACTATGACGCTTGGCTACACACATGAATTTGTAGATGGTTTTGCTACTCGCTTTAACCTATACGGTGAAGCATACAAAGGCTTACCATACAGCTACACGTTTGATGGTAGCGATCGTAACTTCGGGGATAGCAACTGGAACGGTAGCCGTCAGTTACTTTACGTACCACTTGAAAACGATCCTAACGTTGTTTACGACATGAGCGCTGATGAAATTAACGCGTTTAACGACTTTATCGCGTCTAACGGTTTAGAGCGTGGTGAAATCACTGGCCGTAATGCTGAAAACTCAGATTGGTTTGTTAAATTTAACTTTAAAGTTACTCAAGAATTACCAGGCTTTATGGATGGCCATAAAGGTGAAGCGTTCTTCGTAATTGATAACTTAACTAACCTATTAAACGATGATTGGGGCGTACTTAAAAAAGGTCCTTTCGTTGGCGCTAGCATGATTTCTACAACGATTGATGAGCAAGGCCGTTACGTTTACTCAGGCTTTAATGAAAACAACGCAAATACATCAGTACAATCTGATGCGTCATTATGGCAAATGCGTGTAGGTGTTCGTTACACTTTCTAATCGCATTAACGTAAAAAAACGACTAATTAAAGCCCATCTTTTGATGGGCTTTTTTTTACCAACCAGCTTAATTAAATGATCTATTTATCCCCTCAAAATGATTAAGTATTATTGCGGATTGGTTTTATAAGGCACCTTTAAGCTCTTTTAGTAAATTTAGCAATTGGACTTGTTGCTGCTTACTAAATTTTTCAGCTAATTGCGCTTCCCAGTTTTGTGCATCACGTGCTATGAGCTTGTAAATTGCATTGCCCTGCTCATTTAACATAACCTGCGTCACTCGCTTATCTTGCTGATTTAGTTGTGCTTCAACATACCCTCTTTGCAGCAATGATTTTATAACTCGCGAAACCGTTGACTTGTCCATATTGGCCTGAGTACATAAATCTTTTGCATTGCTTTTGCCATATTGTGCTAAGTTTGCCAACACCCGCCATTGAGGGATGGTTAAGTTGTATTTTTGCTGATAAACACGCGCAAAATCATCGCTTATGAGATTTGCCATTTGGTTCAACTGATAGGGCAAAAACTGCTCTAGATCTATTTCCATTATTACTTTCTCATCGCATTTACACACTGTGAAAACTGTGCATTTTTATTTACAGGCTAAAACATGCGCCCATTTGAAATTACTCTCACTTGAGAGTACTTTAAACTAATTAGGGCCTGTTGACCTTTCAGGATTCCATTTAATCGCGGCGCGAGGTTTGTAACCTAGTGGGCTAAGTAAAAAACCGAGCAACAAAGAGTAAATGGCCTCTAGGCAGAACCCTTCGGGCAGCGCCTGTTTGGCATTTATGCTACGTTATGGCCTATTTATGGGGAACAACCACACTGCATAGGCTCTGCCTTGCCTAATTCCCAAACAGACTGCTGTAAATTCAACCTCGAAAGATAAACAGGCCCTAGAAAAATAAAACAATGTCACTCTCACAGGATCTAAATATGGCCAGCGAAATAAACTACATGAGCGGTTTTGGCAATGAGTTTGAAACCGAAGCGCTATCCGGTGCATTGCCTGTTGGGCAATTTACCCCACAAAAGGTGAAGTACAATTTATACACCGAGCAATTTAGCAGCACGGCCTTTACCGCCCCGCGAGCCGCTAATCGTCGCACGTGGCTGTACCGCCTTCGCCCATCGGTTGTACAAGGTGAATACACCGCTATAGATAACGCACTAATAAGAACAGCGCCTATAACTGAAGCAATTACGCCCCCTACAATGATGCGCTGGAGCCCTATTGATATTCCCACACAGCCCACTGATTTTATTGATGGCTTAATTACAATGGCTGCAAATGGCAGTGCCAATGGACAAACCGGTATGGGTATTCATGTTTATGTTGCTAACAGTTCTATGCAAGAGCGTTATTTTTGTAATGCCGATGGTGAGCTGTTGTTTGTGCCTCAGCATGGCGAACTGTTATTACACACCGAATGTGGAAAGCTCACAGTAAAGCCGGGGGAAATTGCCGTCATTCCTCGCGGGATTAAATTCTCGGTTGATTTAATTGATGAAACCGCACGTGGCTACATTTGTGAAAACTATGGTCACGCATTTGAACTTGCCGAGCGCGGCCCCGTCGGGGCAAATGGCTATGCCAACGACAGAGACTTTAAATACCCTGTCGCTGCATTTGAAGATAAAGAAGGTAGCTTTGAATTAGTCACTAAATTTAACGGTCATTTATTTAGTTGCCCTATTACACACTCGCCTTTTGATGTAGTTGCTTGGACCGGTAACAGCGCACCGTACAAATACGACTTAGCACGTTTTAATGTTATTAATACCGTGAGTTTTGACCACCCAGATCCTTCTATATTTACTGTACTTACCTCCCCTTCAGCCACTGAAGGCATGGCAAATGTAGATTTTGTAATTTTTCCACCGCGCTGGATGGTGGCAGAGAATACATTTAGACCTCCTTACTATCATCGCAATATTATGAGTGAGTTTATGGGCTTAATAGAAGGGGTTTACGATGCAAAAGAGCACGGGTTTGTACCAGGAGGCGCTAGTTTGCATAATTGTATGTCGCCACATGGGCCTGAAGCCGAGGTATTCGAAAAAGCATCTAACGCTGAGCTTGCACCGCAAAAATACGAGAACACGTTGGCCTTTATGTTTGAGTCTCGTTACATAATATCGCCCACTAAATATGCCCTTGAAGGAAAAGAGCGTCAAACTAATTACACTCAGTGCTGGCGAAGTATCACAAAACATTTTACAGGCGAGGAATAATAACAATGAAACTATACAGCTACTTTCGCTCATCTGCCGCATACCGTGTACGCATAGCACTTAATTTAAAAGGCATTGAGCATGATATGCAATTCGTTAATTTACTTAAATCTGAACAGCTAGCGCAGCCTTACTTAGATAAAAATGTGCAAGGTTTACTTCCTGCTCTTGAAACGGACGAAGGCGTATTAGCGCAATCACTGGCTATTTTAGAGTGGTTAGATGAAAGCTATCCGCAAACGCCGTTAATTTATGGCACTGCATGGCAAAAAGCGCAAATTCGTAATATTAGCTATGCAGTGGCATGTGATATTCATCCAGTAAATAATTTACGAGTGCTGAAGTATTTAAGTAACGAATTGGGTGTAGACGAGCAAGCTAAATCCGCCTGGTATAGGCATTGGGTAGAGCTTGGATTTGAAAAAATTGAATTGATGTTAAGTGAAAACAATGAGTTTTGCGTAGGCAATACACCCACTCTCGCTGATATATGCTTAGTGCCACAGGTATTTAATGCGTTGCGTTTTAATGTAGATATGGCTGCGTATCCAAAAATTGCAGCCATTTATGCACGTTGTAATGCATTACCCGCTTTTAGTGACGCCGCGCCGCAAAATCAGCGCGATGCAGTTTAACTTTTTAATGCGCAGTGAATAACACTCACGTGCTCTATTAAATCAAGGCCCAGTTCGGTTAAATAGCCGCCATCTGGGCTGTCTATCACGCCTTTATCAAACAACCTTTGTGCCGCGCTTAATAAATTTGGTTCAGCATCCGAATGTAACTTAATCCCTTGCATTTTGCTCTCACGTGGAAATTTAGCTAATAACGTAAATTCATCTATCATTGTTTGATTAAATTGCATGTGTTCACCTTTTTATAATTGTGTGTTTAAGTCAGTGTTGTTTAACGCTATTACTTACCCTAGCATGTTTTTTAATCGTGTGTACTATTTTTAAACTATCAAAATTCGAGGTCGCTCATGCGCCATATTATGGTTTTATTTATTTTTTTAATAGCGTTCACTTTAGCCCCTAGCAGTTATGCAAAAACAGTCAAAACGCATTCTATTATTGACGCTAATGAGATTATTAATAATGGTGATATTTGTTGGTACGACAACAAACGTTATAGTGAAGGCGCGCTGGTGCAAGTACATTCTTTTACCTTAGTGTGCGCAGCTAATAACCCGCAGCATAATAACAGCGAGCTAATTTGGCTAAAATTAGATAAAAAAGGCAATATTGTTTATCCCACAAAGCCTAAAACCATTACGGTCAATTAGCGCTAAAAGCGGATTTACGCTACAATGCGCACAGTTTAAATAAGTAGTATGGCTATGGATAATCAACCAAAAAATCCTCTTCATGGGGTAACGTTAGAACAAATTTTAGTAGAGCTTGAGCAGCGCTTAGGGTTTAAAGCCATGGGCGAGCAAGTAAACATTAAATGTTTTACCGACTCACCGAGTATTAAATCAAGCTTAAAATTTTTGCGTAAAACCCCTTGGGCTCGCGATAAAGTTGAAGCTCTCTACTTACATACGTTAAGTAACAAGCCGCTGCGTAAACCCAAAAGCGCTCAGCGCCCTAAACCTGCCAGCCAAAGCGACAGCAGTGGGTTTGTTTGGCCAAGCATTAAAAAGTAACACACAAAAATGCACGTTAAATACGTGCATTTTGTATTTTATAACTCCTTACTAATTACATTTAACGAGGCAGGGGCAACTGTAATAGTAAGCGTATCCGCTGTTTTAATTTCACCATCGAGTACATACTTAATTTCTTCGTCTGCGGTTATCGTTACTTTTTTAGCGTTGGTATGATGCGAGCTAATTGCTAAATGCTTTTGTGTAATACTACTAAACATAAGTTCAGCAATGCTTAACACGCGAGTGGTGTTTTCATCACTAGGTAGCAGCCAATTAATGTCTAATAGGCCATCTTCGTGATCGGGCTGACCACCTCCTTGGGCTAATAACGTAGTAAATGGCGCAGCATTAGCCACAATAAAACTATTTGTATTTACTTGCTGCGTTTGATTATCATCAAGGGTGACATAAAGGGTTTGCGCTTTTTGCTCACTAAATGCCTGAAAAAAACCACTTAAATAGGCAAGCTGACCCGATTCGTTTTTTGAGTCTCTATCTGCTTTTTCTACCATTGATTGCTCATAACCAATCCCAGCTAACAACAGCATAAGCTCGTCATTACAATAGGCCGTATCAATTGTTTGGGTTTGCCCATCAATAATAAGATCGCAGGCCTGCTCAACAGGAATGATTTTAGAGCTAATCCCCATAAGCACATGCGCTAATGCATTGGCTGTGCCCATTGGGATAATACCCAGCTTGCACTGAGTGTTTACCAACACACTTGCTACTTCTGTCACGGTTCCATCGCCGCCACAGGCAATTATTATATCTGGCTTATCTTTAATGGCTTGTTTAGCAAGCTCAATACCGTCTATTTCTTTGGTGGTGGTTAATACTTCTAAATCATAATACGCCGACAACCTAGCCACTATTAAATGCTCTTTGTCTTGCCACATTTTGGTACCCGACACAGGGTTTGCAATAATAACGGCTTTGTTTTTAATAACTAGGTCGCCCTTTTTATGTCGCTTTGCTAAATGACGAAGCTGATGCTTATTAAGATTTGCGGTTTCGCGGGTTTCTTTTATTTGCGCGAGCACTTGGTGAACATCGGCGTTTTTATCTTGGCTCAGTAAATACGCTGCCATAACAAATACCGAACGCCCTCTGCCCAGTGCACAGTGAACTACCACGCGGCGGTCTTCTTTAATATGATGATGTATCCAGTTAATGGCTTGATTTAATTGCGAATGGGTAGGCACACTATGATCAAGCACCGGAATATTTAAATAGCTAATATCTTCTTGTGTAGAGCTCCATTCTAAGCCATCAAACTCACACGTTACATCTAATATTGCCGTTATGCCGTTTTCTTTTAACGTATCTATATCAGAGGGGAACAATCGGCATGCTAAAAATAAATGGTCGTTAATTTTTTGAATGGGAGGGACTTTATCGTGCTTGCGAGAATACGCATTGTAAATTTGAGCACCCAGTAAAAAAGGCACAAATGCCCAGCGAATATAAAATGGGATGACACCATTTTCACGCTTTCTAAAAATTTTCGCCAAATTAAAAATGTAAGCACCACTGACAAGAATTAACGACAATGCACTCCAGTAAAATACCACTGCAAAATATACCGAGTTAACCTCCCACCCTATAAATATAAAAATTAACGCTAAAATTAAATAACTCGTTGCAGCCCACATATTTTCTCCTTTATTTTTACTGTTTTGGCACATTTTTTTACAGCTGTGTATAAGTGTAGTAGCAATTTACACGCCAACAAAAGTTGTTTTTTAGGAACAAAAACAACACTAAGTAACTGATATAAAATAAATAAAAGTAGCTAGCTTTAGCTGTATTCGCATATTAGGCGCTTTTTACACAGTAATCGGTCATTTTTTCTCACTACTCAAAGGTAACTGTTTATATTTAAAACTTGTTTCAATGTGTACAGCAGCTAATATAAATGTCAGCTTAAAAGTTTTTGCATCCAATCACTCTTTTCACACGTTTATTGAGAGTGTGTTTATCTTTATTGGTTAAATTTATAACAGCCTGTTTAATCTCTATTTCAAAGCGATTAAGTTGCGCTTAAATAAAACAATTTTTAATTCACGAAGCCCAACACACCTCGGTAATAATAAAAACAACAGGAACCTTATGGAAAACGACAATTTACTTCCTCTTTTGTGTAAAACAGCACAGGGTAACAAAGCCGCGTTTGCTGATTTGTATCAGCAAACAAGCGCAAAGCTTTTTGCGATTAGTTTAAATATGCTGTCAAACCGCGCGCACGCAGAAGAAGTACTGCAAGAGGCATTTATAAAAATTTGGCATAACGCGTCAGAGTACAACTCATCTAAAGGCACAGTTATTAGCTGGATGATAAGCATTGTGAGATACCGCAGCTTAGATGCATTGCGTTATCACAAGGTAAGAAAAGAGCAGGCAATGGGTGACGATGAATACGATGAACAAGCTGTCGATGTTAGTTACGACGAACAAACCAAACTTGTTAATTGTATTGAGCAACTTGACCCCCAACAAAAACAAGCCATTCATTTAGCCTATTACAAAGGGCTAAGCCATGGTGAGTTAGTCAATCACATAGAAACGCCCTTAGGCACAGTTAAAAGCTGGATCAGGCGTGGTTTGCAGCAGTTGCAGAGGTGTTTAACATTATGAATTATAATAAACCAGAATTACTTGATGCTTTAGCAGGGCAGTATGTATTAGGTACTTTAAAAGGCCTGGCACGAAAACGTTTTCAGCGCTTAATGCTCAGCTTACCGCAAGCCCGAGAAGCCACTATAATGTGGGAGCAAAATTTAAATGATTTAGCCAGTGCAATTACACCTCAAACACCCAGCGCGCAAGTGTGGCAAAATATTTTAAATACATTAGAACACACCAACCAACCCGTTAAAACGGTGATCAAACCAGCTACATCGCTATGGCGCAATTGGTCATTTATAGCCACAGCTGCCTGTATTATCTTAGCATTTTTGGTTATTCAGCCCACAACTCAGCCCCAATACAGCCAACAAATTGCAGTAGTACAAAATCAAGATAAGCAATCACTGTGGTTTATTAACGTAGATGAGCAAACATTATCGGTTAAAGCCAGTGATAAACTCGTTGCGCAAACCGATAAAGACTACGAGCTGTGGATGATTTTAAAAGGGCAAGACACGCCAATTTCGTTGGGTCTACTGCCTAAAAACGGTGAAAAACAGTTACTCAAAGGCACGCGCTTTAAGGCACAAGACATTGCCCTACTAGCTGTTAGCTTAGAGCCTTTAGGTGGCTCGCCAAACGGCCTACCAACACAAGTACTGTACACGACAGATTTAGTTATTTTATAACTAAATAAACGCGACTGGTTGGTCAAACTTTGTTTGGCCAACCTTTTTATTTACCTTGGGTAACCATTAATATTTGATTAAACTAAAGTAGGCTTAATCGCAGTGCGATGCTTATCATATTGTGTGCTCAATACCTGCTGCGTTATTTTAATTGCATACACCCCCTGTAATAAGTATAAAACCAAACCGCTTCAGCCCCTTAACACTCTCTTATCACTTCCTTATCTAAATGCAAAACAGCCTGCTGAAAATTTAATCTTGAACGTTAAACACCCCTTTATTAACAAAATAAAAAAACATTTAACTTTTTTGCATCCATTGTGCTTTTTGTTTCGTTATTAGTTATGACTCCAATCAAAACTAAAGGAAAAAGTCATGAAAGCTTTAACTCCATCTATACTCGCAGTAGTAGTATGCAGTACCTTAGTAAGCACCTCTAGCGAGGCATCAAGTCATCGTGAAGCGCCGAACATTAGCCGCTTTCCAACCTTAGACTCTACCGACTTTTACGTATTTAATAGTTATGAAGCAGGCAGAGACGACTACGTTACATTTATTGCCAACTATATTCCTCTACAAGATGCCTACGGCGGCCCTAACTACTTTGCTATGGACCCAGATGCAACCTACAGTATTCATATTGATAACGACGGTGATGCAGTTGAGGATATTACCTTTGCTTTTAATTTTACCAGTATGCTGCCAAACGATAATCAAGGCGTGCAATTAACCGTTGGCCCAGAAGATAATCAGCGTACTGTATCTGTACCTCTTAAAAACGTTGGTGGTGTAGCAGCAGGTGATGATAGCGCCGCTAATTTTAGCGAGTCATATACACTCAGCATTATAAGCGGTCCACAACGCACGGGTACCAGTACAGCATTAAGTAATATCACCACCAGTTCAACCACGTTTAATAAACCGCTTGATTATATTGGTGACAAAACATTTGGTTCAATGGCTGATTACCAAACCTATGCAGATCAGTTTGTTTATCAAGTTTCGGTACCAGGCTGTGACAGTATGGCCAAAGTATTTGTTGGTCAGCGCAAAGACCCATTTGTCGTTAACTTAGGTAAAACATTCGATTTAGTAAATTACGTTCCCGTTGAAGGTGATAGTGCGCCAGGTGCTGGGGATGGCGGTGGTTTCCCTGGAGGGATTACACAAAGCAGTGAGAATGACGACCTCGTAGATAAAAACGTTACCTCAATTGCAGTTGAAATGCCTAAAAGCTGTATTGTAGGTGAAGGCAACGGCGTAATTGGTTCATGGACAACAGCGAGCCTACCTCAAGCACGCATTTTAAACCCTAACGCTAAATTTGCAGATAACGCGGTAAATGGCGGTGCATTAACGCAGGTTTCACGCTTAGGTAATCCATTAGTTAATGAGCTAGTTATTGGTATTAAAGACAAAGATACCTTCTCAACGGCTCACCCTAAAGACGATGCACAGTTTTTAGATTACGTTTCGCACCCGTCTTTACCAGAGCTGTTAAATATTTTATTTAAAGATGCAGTAAATACCACACTTGGTGCTAATTTAGAAACTCTTGCTCCAACTAACTTTCCACGTACTGATTTAATCACCGCATTTTTAACTGGTTTTGCAGGGGTAAACCAACAAGCCACCGTAACGCCATCAGAAATGCTACGTTTAAATACTGCAATTGCAGCCACAGCACAAACTGATCAGTCTGCATTTGGTGTAGCCGGTGATGATTTAGCAGGTTTTCCAAACGGGCGCCGTCCAGGTGACGATGTCGTTGATATTGCACTTCGCGTGGTAATGGGGCGTTTATGTCATCCTATTCCTGTAAATGGTGAAGACACCGACTTAGGCCTATGTACACCAGAGGATGCTGATGTAGGTACAGTGCCATTCACTGATGGTGCTCCAGTTGATGCGAGCATGATGGATGCCACTTTCCCATACTTAGCCACCCCACTTGCAGGCTCTAAATAAGGAGTAACGTATGCGTAATTTAAACCTTACCCATAGCAGTATATTGTTATGCGCTTTGGCACTAGGCGCGTGTAGCAGTGATGATGATAATAAACAACCCACACCGGTTGTAAATTCTGCGCCCAATGCTAGTGATGCAATGTTAATTACACAAACAGAAGTTGAAATTAACGACATGTTAGTGGCAACCGATGCTGATGGCGATACATTAACATACACATTAACTTCGCAGCCGACATTAGGTAACGCTGTAGTAAATAGCGATGGCAGCTTCACCTATACCCCAAACAAAGAAGCAACCGGTAGCGACAGCTTTATGTTTGGCGTATCAGACGGTGTTAACCAGCAAGTGACTGCAGCGGTAAATATAACCATTGAAGCACTGCAAGTGGACTTTGCACAATTTGCAAGCGATGCATTTAACCAAAGCCCCACTGCGCAACCGCTATCTACCAACGGACGTGTCTTTATCAATACAGACACAGACGTAAGCGGTATTTCATCAGGCGCTTCTGGTAACTAACTCAGTAAGTAAATTAAGCTGATGGCCATGGATGGCTTTTTTAAGAGGATAAAACAATGCGCAGTCATTATAAAAAAATGCTCTTTGTTTTTTGCGCTGCACTGTGTGTAAATAACGTGCTTGCAAAACCAATTACCCCAAAAGATAACGCAATTATTGCCTCAAGCAATGCAACATTAAGTGCTAATTTAACCCTTGAGCAACTCACTGCGCTGGTGCTAAATAGCCAATACATAGGCCAAACAGCGCGCTATCAAGGTGTATTAAAAAAACGCTTAAAAAACCTATATACCGCTTCTGCAACTGCACAAAGCGGTTATTTATATGCACGGGTACTTCAAAAGGAGCATGCGTTTTCGCGTGCCATAGACGTTGCTAATAACGTATTAAAAACCCAGCCAGATCATGTAAACACCCATTTATTACTCGCTAATATGTTGATGACACAAGGCAAATTTGAACAAGCTAAGCGCCATTGTGTGGCATTAATTGGTAACACCAGCCTATTAACGGCCAGCACGTGTGTACTAGATGTACAAAGCCAACAGGGCAAACTGAGTGAAAGTTATCACGCGTTAGTTAAGCTTACGCAAAACAAAAACAGCAGCTTAACGACAAAACATGTGCTCAGCGAAATGGCGTTTAGACTCAATAAATTCACCCGTGCGCAGCAGCATATAAATAATATTGATTTAAACACAGCCCCAGTGAGCCTTATTGTGCTGTGGGCCGAAATTCAACTGCAGCAAAACAACCCTGAAAAAGTGCTTAATACACTCGGTAAACTTGCCAATAGCCACTCATCGCTTGAAGACGCTATTTTGCTCAAGTTAGCCATAGCTGAAAAACGCAGTAATAAGCACACTAATACGGTGTGGCAACCGCTCATGCAACAGCGCGTAAAATTACGTGAACAACGCCAAGATACCTTTCATGCCAACGACTTAGCTAACTACTATATTCATGTACAAGCAAACCAAGCCAAGGCACAATACTGGGCAAATATAAATTGGCAGCAAGCAAAAATGAGTACAGATAAACACTTACTAAGCCAAGCAAATACGATGGTTAGGGATTCTTTATGAGTAAAATAAACGCGTTATTTGTTTTATTTATAGTTGCGCTATTTGCCAACTTTAGCGTGCAAGCACATCAGTTGAGCACAAGCTACATTTCGCTGGATAATACCGATAACGAAAAGCAATACACAGGCACATGGCAAATAAATATTAGCGATTTAGAACAACAAGTTGCGCTTGATGTTAACCAAGACACCCTAATAAGCTGGGGCGAATTAAAATCACAAAAGACGGCTATTAATCGCTATGCCAAAAATACTCTATCGGTTTTACAAAATGAGCTAACTTGCCCATTAACAATCACCGATAACTACCAATTAGATAATCATTTTAATGAAGCATATTTAGTGTTACCGCTAGTTTTTAGCTGTAACACTGATGCAGATGTAACGTTAACGTACCGCGCTTTTTTTAACCAAGATGCAAATCACAAAGTTATTGTAAATGTAAATCAGGTTTCGCGGGTTTTCACTATAGATGAGCAACAACACACTTTTACCACTGGGCAATCGAGTTATTTAACGACTTTTAACCAATATGTTTATCAAGGCGTGTTACATATTTGGATTGGTATTGACCATATTTTATTTTTAATTGCACTACTTTTAACCTGCGTTTTAACACGCAATGATAGTCACTGGCAGGCAATAGCAAGTAAAAAGCACATTATTAAGCACACTGCGTGGATTGTGACTGCGTTTACCCTTGCGCATTCACTTACCCTTACTGCTACGGCTCTTAATCTTGTTTCGCCAAGTAGCCGCTGGGTAGAGCTAGGTATTGCAATCTCGGTATTATTTGCGGCTTTAAACAATGTATGGCCGGTTATATTACGCCTTGGCTGGCTTACTTTTGCGTTTGGTTTGTTACATGGAATGGGCTTTGCCAGTGTACTGGGTGAGCTTGGGCTCTCGAGCGATTATCAATTGCTCAGCATTTTAGCGTTTAACTTAGGTGTAGAGCTTGGGCAGCTAAGTATATTGTGTATTGCACTGCCGGTGTTACTAACAATGCGCAATAAACCTATTTACATAAAATGGGTGATGCCAATTGGCTCCCTTGCTATCGCTGCAATGGCACTATTGTGGTGCGTAGAGCGCATTTAGCATTGAAAAAGCGAGTCTTTTGACTCGCTTTTTAGTTTTCTATTACTTGGTTTTATCAAACGGCATGAGCAAGGTTTTCATCGCAGGCCTTAGCGCGATTAACACCGTTTCTTCGGTGAGTTCAGGGTAGAGCATCTTACGAAGCAGTAACCCCGCCATCATCGAAAAAATAACGTTAATGCGGCTTTCAAGTTCGTGTTCATCAGTATCTTTAAGTGCACTACGTTCACTGGTGAGTAGTTGGCGCATGCGCCCCCGCGCTTGAATATCCATATCTCGTAAAAGCGAGGCCACTTTACTATTGCGACCCGCTTCCGCCATCATGTCTAAATCAACCACACAGGCACCGGTATCCATATGCCTTTGTACACCAATGTTTAAGCCATCTATAAGCGCTTGCAGAACATCACCTGGGTGATCTTCAAACTTCTGAAAGATAGAAAACATTTCTTCCATGTCTTTAGCAATAATACTTTCAATTATTGCCTCTTTGCTTTCAAAGTAGTTATATATATGCCCAGCGCTCATGCCTGCAGTACGGGATATTTCGGCCATGCCTGCGCCATGATATCCCTTGCGTTTAAAACACTCTGAGGCAGCACTAAGCACCTGCTCTCGCCTAGCTTGTGCTAATGCTGGGTCTGTATGCCTTTTAGCTTTCGTGCTCATAACCCTACTCCGGTATTAAGCGCATACTTAATACAGCGTAAGTTCATTGCATAGCTTAACTTAACAACACCTTTCATTTTACTGCTCTTGCACAGGTGTTTTAGCTATATTCCAGCCGCCACCTAAAGCTTTATACAAATTAATTTGGCTGGCAAGGTAAGCCTGCTGACCTGTTATTAACTGCTGTTGAGCCGAGTACCACGTACGCTGTGCATCAAGTACCTGTAGGTAGCTATCAGCGCCTTTTTCGTAACGCATTTTTGATAAATCGTACGTTAGCTGACGCGAACTAATTAACATATCAAGGGCATCAAGTTGCTCTTTGTAGCCTTCTCTATCTGCTAATGCATCGGCGGTTTCACGAAACGCATTTTGAATTTTTTGCTGGTACGTCGCCACCGCAATTTCTTGATCGGCCTTTGCCACATCAAGATTTGCCTGATTACGTCCCATAGTAAAAATTGGTAAGTTGATTGACGGTACAAAGCTCCACGTCCCTGAGCCTGAATCAAACAAGCCACTTAAATCGCTAGACGTACTGCCCGCAGTCGCGGTTAAGCTAATGCTTGGGTAAAACGCCGCACGCGCTATACCAATATTCGCGTTAGCGGCTAATAAAGCGTGCTCAGCGGCTTTAATATCAGGGCGCTGCGTTAATAAATCAGAGGGTAAACCAACAGGTACTTCTGGTAAATCCAGTAAATTAGTTAACGAGTTTGTCGGTAATAAATCACTCGATACAGGGCGCCCTACCAGTAAATCTAACGCGCTTTTATCACGTTTTAACAAGCGTTTATATGTTGCTATATCTACTTTTGCAGTGGCAACCGTACTTTTAAGCTGCTCAAGCGTAATTGCCGATGTAGCGCCTAAATCAAAGCTTTTTTGCGTAAGCGAGAGCGACTCCTGCTGCGAGCTTAATGTTTCTTTAGCAAGCTCTAATAGCTGTAAGTCAGTTGCGTAGTTTAACCAAGCATTAGCAAGCTCAGCAATGAGTGAAATTTGCGTGCTGTATTGTGTAAGCTCAGTGTTATAGAGGTTTTGCAGGGCTTGCTCAGACTGGTTACGTACCTTACCCCAAATATCTAATTCATAAGAGGTAATACCGACCGTTGCGCTGTACTGTGAGCTAATACCTGCTTCACCCGTACTGGTTAAGTCAGCCGGTAAACGTTGGCGCGTAGCCCCACCATTAAAATCTAATGAAGGATATAAGCCTGAATCTTCAATTTGGTACAAACCGCGTACACGCTGCACATTTAATACTGCTATTTGCATATCTTTATTATGCTCAAGGCTTAAGCTAATCAAGGTTTGCAATTTTTCATCATTAAAAAATTGCTGCCAATGTAACTGTTGCGCTGCTGCTTGCTCAGTGTCAGATACATAAGTATCTGGCACTGGTAAACCAAGCTCTTTTTGCTCAGGGGCTAGTTGGCAGCCACTTAAAACAACTAATGTAATTGCGCTTAAAGTGAAGCGTTTAATGCTCATTGTGCGCTCTCCTTTTTATCGTCGGTGTTTTTCATTGGAAATACACGACGAACTAAAACAAAGAATAACGGCACAAATACCACCACTAAAATAGAAGAGGCAAGCGTACCACCTATAATCGAAATACCCAGTGCATTTTGCGCACCTGAACCGGCACTTGAGGCAATAGCAAGCGGTATAACACCACAAATAAAGGCCATTGAGGTCATTAATATTGGACGTAAGCGTAAGCGTACTGCTGCAATAGCCGCATCGACTAACCCTAGGCCTTCTTGCATTTTATGAATCGCAAATTCTACGATTAATATTGCATTTTTAGAGGCTAATCCTATGGTGGTTAATAAACCTACCTGAAGGTAAATATCATTAGATAAACCTGCCATTACCGCGGCAACCGTCGCACCAAATATACCTAATGGCACAATAAGCATAACCGCAAACGGTACAGACCAGCTTTCATAAAGCGCTGCTAAACATAAAAATACAAACAATAGCGATAAACCGTAAAGTAACGGGGCTTGGCCACTGCTAGAGCGCTCTTGAAACGAAATACCCGTCCACTCAGAGGCAATTCCATTAGGAAGTTGTTTAACTAAGCGCTCCATTTCATCCATTGCTTGGCCAGTACTGTAACCTGGTGCAGCAGTACCTTGAATTTCCATTGCTGAAAAGCCGTTATAACGCTCAAGACGTGGTGAACCATAAGTCCAATACGAACTTGCAAAGGCTGAAAATGGCACCATATCGCCGCTGTCATTACGTACATACCACTTGTTTAAATCCTCTGGCACCATACGTCCTTGCGCTTCACCTTGAAGGTAGACCTTTTTAACGCGGCCACGGTCAATAAAGTCATTAACGTAACTACTACCCCACGCAGTTGATAGCGTGCTGTTTATATCAGCCTGAGACACACCCAGTGCTTGTGCTTTAGCAAGGTCAACATCAAGTTGCAGCTCGGGCATATCTTCTTGTCCGTTAGGGCGTACACCCGCCAAAATTGGGCTTTGACTCGCTAAACCAAGTAATTGATTACGCGCTGCTAATAAAGCATCGTGGCCAAGTCCAACCCTGTCTTGTAAGAAAATATTAAAACCATTTGCAGTACCTAGCTCAACAATGGCTGGCGGCGGGAAAGCAAACACAAACGCTTCTTTAATCGTTGAGAAATAGCCCATTGCTTTACCTGCCACACCTTGCACAGATAAATCATCACGTTCGCGCTCATCCCAATGCTTAAAGTTTACAAACCCTATTGCTGAGTTTTGACCAGAACCTGCAAAGCTAAATCCGGTTACCGTAAAAATACCGTTAACAGCTTCAGATTGATCGTTTAAATAGTGGTTTTCTACTTTTTTAACCACTTCTAATGTTTCTTCGGTAGTTGAGCCTGCAGGCAGTGAAACCTGGTTAAACAAAATACCTTGGTCTTCATCAGGTAAAAACGCTGTAGGTAGGCTTGAAAAGATATACACCATGCCCGCAACAATAAGGCCATAACATAAAAGGTAGCGCTTAGATAAGCGGATCATACGGCTTACAAAACTTTGCGCGCCGGCATTTGTTTTATCAAACCCGCGGTTAAAACCACTGAAAAAACGGCCAAACATCGAGCTATTATCATGCACGTGGCTAGGCTTTAAAAGCGTGGCACACAATGCAGGTGTTAAAATAAGTGCTACTAATACCGATAGCCCCATTGCTGATACCAGCGTAATAGAAAACTGACGATAAATAACACCGGTAGACCCACTAAAGAACGCCATCGGAATAAATACAGCCGACAGCACCATGGCAATACCCACTAGCGCGCCTTTAATTTCATCCATCGATTTACGTGTTGCTTCAAGCGCAGAGAGTTTTTCTTCACTCATTACACGCTCAACGTTTTCTACTACAACAATCGCATCATCAACCAGTAGACCTATGGCAAGTACCATCGCAAACATGGTTAATGTATTTATTGAATAGCCAAACGCGTACAAAATACCAAAAGTACCTAACAACACCACAGGTACAGCTATAGTTGGAATAAGCGTAGCGCGGAAGTTTTGTAAAAACAGATACATAACAACAAATACCAGCACAACTGCTTCTATCAATGTATGCACTACTTTTTCAATCGATAACGAAACAAACGGAGTAGTATCATAAGGAACAACAACATCTAAGCCTTCAGGAAAAAACGCTTTTAACTCTTCAATAGCAGCTTTTACACCTTCTGCGGTATCGAGTGCATTTGCCCCACTGGCAAGCTTAATACCTAAGCCCGATGCTGGTTGTCCATCGTAACGCGCTACAACACGATAGCTTTCACCACCAAGCTCTACACGGGCTACATCTTCAAGGCGTACAAACGAGCCATCGGCGTTTGCCTTAACTATAATGTCTTCAAACTCTTTTGCTGTTTGTAAACGGCTTTGTGCAGTAACGGTAGCATTAAGTTGCTGACCTTCAACCGCAGGCATGCCGCCTAATTGTCCAGCAGACACTTGGGCGTTTTGAGCACTGATTGATGCACTAATATCAGCAGGGGTTAACTTGTAGTTTTGCAGCTTAGCTGGGTCTAACCAAATACGCATAGCATACTGAGAACCAAACAGCTGAACCTCACCTACCCCTTCAACACGCGAAACAATATCTTGAACATTAGATGACACATAATCACCAATATCGATATTCGTCATGCTGCCATCTTTTGATACAAAACCCAGTACCATTAAAAAGTTACGTGCAGACTTAGCCACCGATACACCTTGCCTTTGCACTTCTTCAGGTAGCAAAGGGGTGGCTGTGGCTAACTTGTTTTGCACTTGTACCTGTGCAATATCCGGGTCAGTTTCGGCGCTAAATGAAAGCGTAAGGGTTGCTGAACCACTCGACTCAGAAGTCGATGACATATATAGCAAACCATCAAGGCCTTTCATTTTTTGCTCAATAACTTGGGTAACCGTATCCTCTAGGGTACGTGCTGATGCGCCCGGGTATGTTGCAGTAATACTAATTGCCGGCGGGGCAATTGACGGGTACTGAGCTATTGGTAAACTTTGAATAGCTAAAACACCTGCAAGCATAACCACGATAGCAAGTACCCATGCGAAGATGGGTCTGTCGATAAAAAATCGTGACATTAAAACTCTCCGTTATTGCGCTTTGTCAGCTGTTGCTGATGGTGAAACTTCAGTCGGTGTTACCGGCGCTCCAGGGCGAATTTTTTGTAATCCTTCAATAATCACTTTATCGCCATCGCTTAGCCCGTCGGTTACTAACCAGTTTGAACCAATCGTTCTGTCTACTTTTAAAACGCGGCTTTCAACGGTGTTTTCTTTGCTAACAACCATGGCTGTTGGCTCGCCTTTTGTATTACGGCTAACCCCACGTTGCGGCACTAAAATAGCGTCTTGTTTTACGCCCTCAACCACTGAGGCACGTGCATACATACCCGGTAATAATAACTTATCAGGATTTGGGAATTTAGCGCGTAAGGTAACCGACCCTGTGCTTGGGTCTACTGTCACTTCAGAGAACTGTAACGTGCCTTTAAGTGGGTAAGTTGAGCCATCTTCCATTTGCAGTTCAACATCTGTTTGCGATTGTGAATCAACGCTCAATGAACCTGAAGAAATAGCTTTTTTAAGTTGAGTTAGCTCGTTGCTAGATTGGGTTAAATCAACATAAATAGGGTCAAGCTGGGTCACTGTTGCCAGTGCTGTTGTTTGATTAGCGCTAACAAGCGCACCAACAGTAACGCTCGATTTACTAATTTGGCCACTGATTGGAGAAGATACATGGCTGTAATCTAGGTTAATTTGCGCCGATTTAAGCTGTGCTTTTGCCGTTAATAGCTCTGCTTGCGCTTGCTTTTGCGCTGCATCTGCTTCGTCAAAGTCTTGCTGACTTACGGCTTTAATTTTTAAAAGCTCGCTATAACGCGACGCTTTTGATTTAGTGCTGGCAATACTTGCCTCAGCGCGGGCCACAGCTGCTTCGCTTGCTGCTAGGTCAGCTTCAAACGTAGCGGGGTCAATTTGATAAAGCGCTTGGCCTTGCTTAACTTGAGCACCTTCTTTAAATAAACGCGATTGCACAATGCCACTTACTTGCGGGCGGATTTCCGCAATTTGAAAAGCACTAATGCGACCGGGAAGCTCCTTTTTTAGTGTAAGCGCTTGGCTTTTTAATGTAATTACACCAACAGGTACTGCTTGTGGAGCTGAAGCTTGTTGCGAGTCAGCTGCTTGGTCGCAACCTGTTAAAGCAACAGATCCAACGAGGGCTGTTAATACAAATAAAGCGATGCGAGAACGCTGCATGTTAAATACCTTTTAGTCTATTTATGTCTAGAGTGAACGATCATTCTAAAGTAAATCTAAACGAGAATAAATTAAAACGGGTGCAAATTTACACTAACTTACAGTTGCAAAATTAAACTACGCCATAGGTTGTAGAAGGTGTTAACTTGATGAAAAATAAAACGGACAAGTATGAAAAATAAACTTTATTGCGGTGCGTTATTTATTAACCTGCAACAAAAAAGCCAAGCTAAGCTTGGCTTTAATACAAATTTATAACTATTTATTTATACGAGACACCAATAATTGCTCAACCCTTATGCCCTCAACATCAACCACCTCAAATTTAAAGCCATTAAAGGTAAAGTGCTCAGCACGTTTAGGTATACGCTTCATTGTGTATATTAAAAAGCCAGCTACGGTTTCAAAGTGCATTTGATCGGGAAACTCTTCAATGCCTAATACTTTTGCTAAATCAGAAATCGGGGTTAAGCCATCCACTAACCATGAGTGCTCATCGCGGGCAATAATAAGTTCATCGCCTTGATGGGTAATTAAATCTCCCATAAACCCTTTCATTAAATCTTTTACGGTAACAATACCGACTAACAAGGCATATTCATTTACTACCACAGCAAACGGTTTTGCAGCACTTTTAAATGCATTTAGTGCCTCAGACAGGCTTAGGGTTTCAGGTAAATAAAACACGTCTGTTTCAATCAGCTCTTGCTCAATATTAGCTGGCTCACCTTTTAGTACTTGTCGTAGTATATCTTTTGATTCAACAGAGCCGCGTAATTTATCTAAATTTCCCGACACCACTAAAAAATGATTATGGGGGTTTTCAATAATTTTGGTGGCTATATCGTGGCTGCTTTCATTTAAGTCAAAATAAACTATTTGGTCGCGTGGGGTCATTACACTTGATAAAAAGCGTGCTTCAAGTTCAAACACATTGCCAATTAGCTCATACTCTTGTTGTTGTAAGCTGCCGTATTCTGCGCCCGCATCCATCATCGCCACAATGTCTTCGGTGGTAACAATATCTTCTCGCTCTGCGGGTACTTTAAATAAACGCAGTACAAAATTAGTTAAACCATTAAAAAACATTACTAATGGCGTAAGTGCAAAAGTAACCCATCGCATTATTGTTACCACACGCACAGCCACCGCTTCGGGCATGATCATCGCTAAACGCTTTGGCATTAAATCGGCAAATAATATAAACAGCGAGGTAATGGTAAAAAACGAAAATAAAAAGCTAATTTTTTCAAGGTGTACACCTTGATAAAAAAGCACCAAGATACTTTGTACATAAGGCGATAGCGCTTGTTCGCCTACTATTCCGCCTAAAATAGCAATCGCGTTTAAGGCAATTTGGATCATCGCAAAAAACGCCCCAGGGTTTTCTTGCAGTTTTAATACCGCGGCCGCGTTATCACTGCCTTCATCAGCCATTACCCGCAGTTTAATTTTACGCGACGCTGCAATAGCAATTTCCGACATGGCAAACAACGCACTGATCAAGATCAATAAGCTAATCCCGATTAAATCACCCATTTAACGCTCCAAAAAGTTAGCGCTTTTTCAATAAAAAGCAGCTGATTATAGACGCTTTTTTAAACGCGGCAATTTATATTTATGCTTTTACAGGATTAATTAATAAGCCATTGAATTAGCGTTGTTTATTTTTCTTTTTTGCTTCATCGAATGCCAGCGCAAGTCTATCTTGTAGGCTTTGCGGCATGTTTTTATTACACGCAAAGTAAAGGGGGGAGTGTTGTGTATTGAGCGTAAATATAGGCTCTAATAATTTAAGCTTTGGCTCAAACTGTGCGCGGTAGTTAAATTGTTTTTTACTTAAAATAACAAAGTCGAGAATATCGTGCCGTGTACTTATTAATTTATCTATTTTGTCTAAGCTATCAATTATCAATAAGTTTTTAGCCTCACTAAAGCCACGCTCTAGCAAATAATGGTGGCTAAAATTATCCCTAAGCACCGCTGTTTTATATTTTTTAGCGTCGTTAAGCGTTTTTAAGCGAATGTTTCGTGATTTAAGGGCATAAATAGCAGAGTCAAA
This sequence comes from Pseudoalteromonas sp. P1-30, assembly GCF_001400005.1. Lineage (NCBI taxonomy): Bacteria > Pseudomonadati > Pseudomonadota > Gammaproteobacteria > Alteromonadales > Pseudoalteromonadaceae > Pseudoalteromonas > Pseudoalteromonas sp. P1-30. The sequence continues at coordinate 328,172 of NZ_LKBC01000001.1, read as the reverse complement.
ACTTTCAAGCTCAGCCACCCAGCTAAACTTATCTTCTCGCTTAGGTAACCTTACAATAGAAAATATACAGGTATTCGTATCTCTTAATACCGCGTTATAAGACACAGCCCAACTGTGCGCTAACATAGTGTATTTAATATCTGTATTGGCGAGCGCGTTTCTCACTTTATCTACAGAGCGCCCTGCAAGTTGGTTGTTTTCGTCAATGTATTGAAAATCGGGGAATACTTCGGTCACTATTGTAATTTCAGCTGCATTGAGCCTTATGCATGCAAAACACAACAAAAATAAGTACAGCTTCATTTAGCTTCGCCTCAAAACTAAAACAGATATACACCAACTATAGCCGAGGGTAACCGAACCGCTAGTTTTTAACCTAGCCCTATACGCTGATAGGACTAGATTTTTTTAAAGACTAACTTGCTATTTATTCATTGCACTAATTAAGAACGCTGAAATTTTAGCGCCTTCACGTAATGTTGTTTCTGAACTTGCTTGGCCTACTAATGAGCTGTCGGTAAATGGCGCTATTTCCATCATGTCGGCGCCAGTAATTGGAAACTCATCGGCAATAGCTTGTAAAATATCCAGTGCATGTTGCGGGGTTAATCCGTTTTCTTCTGGTGTACCCGTCGCTGAGGCAAATTCGGCATCGAGTGCATCTATGTCAAAGCTTACATACACTTCATCTACGTTATCGGCTTTAAGCTGCGCAATGGTTTCATCTGCAACCGCTTTTGCACCACGTTCTATAATTTCATTAGCCCAATGTTGTTTTACACCAAAGGTGCTTTCCCAGTGCGATTTAGGTTTACCGCTTGAGCGAATACCAAACTGGATTAAATGATGCGGTGCAGGTAAAAACTCTAATATATGCGTACACCACGAGCCAAAACATAAATCTATCCCTAAGCGCTCTACTAATAAATCGGTATGCGCATCAAAATGAATAATAGCGGTACGTTTGCCTTGCTCGCGCTTAGCTTTTAAATACGCTTTAGTTAGCGGGTAGCTAATTGAGTGATCGCCCCCAATCCCAAATATGCCTTTATCTTTAAATGTGGCGTAAAAGCTGTCACACACATCTTCGGTAATAGAAAGCGGGCTTACGTAGTAATCATCGTTTTTATCGCCGTATAGGGCTTTTTGGCAGTTTGAAATAGTGGCGTCGTTTAAGTATTTATCATGTAATAAATGCGGGATAACGCGTACATCACCTAAATCAAAAGAGCGGCACTGGGTTTGCTGATCAATCAAGGCTGAGCGTAAAAATAATGGCCCCCAGTTTGCGCCACGTAAAATACCGCCGCCACAATCTGAGCTAATACCTAACATAACCGCTTTGTGAGGAGATTCGGGTAATTGTGTTAAAGAATCGCGCCACAAAACATCAACATTTTCGCTTTGCCCATACAATTTATTACGTAATGCCGCTTTACGCTCTTTCGCGGTATTAACTGTAAATACACCATCGCCAGGTGCACATAAACAGTGCTCTACTTTACGTTTAAACGCGTCAAATTGTGTGCTCATAATAAATCCTATACTTGTGTGTTTTATTCATGCGGTTTTGATTAGTTATGCAAAAACTAAAATTATCGGCCTATTTGCAAATAACGCGCAATGCGCTCACTTATTGCTCAAGCATTATTTATGCGCTTATATAAAAGCCGTTAAAAAAAAGCTAAAATAAAACCGTAACTGTTTGTTATTAAATAACTAAAAACTCTTTAAACCACGTATTGATAAATTTAAATTATCACCATAATCAATACATATAGACTCTCAATAAACAAGTCAACCACCCGCCTTTTAACGAACTTTAAGCCTTTGATTTAATATTCAATGTGAATGAATAAAGCCATCATTTATAAGTATTTTTCAACATCGGACATACGTCCTGTACTTAGTTTACATTTGCCGTAATGATGCTAGATTGACAACAAATTTTTATAAAAAGGCTTAGTTATGGAAAAGGTATTTCACTTAGGATTATGTATTGACGATTTAAAAGGGGCTGAGCTTGCTATTGTCCCTGGTGACCCAGATCGCGCTGCACGCATTTCTCAATTCCTAGACAACCCAACCTGCCTTGCTCAAACACGTGAGTTTCATGTTTATTTAGGCCAGTTAAATGGTCACTCTGTGGTGATTTGTTCAACCGGTATTGGCGGCCCTTCAACCTCTATTGCTGTAGAGGAGCTGGCACAGCTTGGCGTACGTACTTTCTTACGTATTGGTACTACTGGGGCAATTCAGCCACATATTAATGAAGGTGATATTTTAGTAAGCCAAGCGTCTGTGCGTTTAGATGGCGCAAGCCAACACTTTGCACCACTTAGCTACCCTGCGGTATCTGACTTTTTTGCGACTCAAGCTATGGTGCAAGCGTGTAAAAACCTAGATATCGACTTCCACATTGGTATTACTGCCTCAAGCGACACATTCTACCCAGGGCAAGAGCGTTACGATACGCATTCGGGTTATGTACCTAAGTCATTACAAGGTAGCTGTGAAGAGTGGCAAAACCTAGGCGTGATGAACTACGAAATGGAGTCTGCTACCTTATTTACCATGTGTGCAGCGCTAGGCCTTAAAGCGGCGTGTGTTGCCGGTGTATTGGTTAACCGTACTCGCCAAGAAATTCCAAACGTTGATCACGGTGAAATTGAGAAAAAATCTGTGGCTGTGGTTTTAGAAGCTGCAAAAGTACTATTAGGCTAATGCCTTTTTAGCGCTTTAATAAAACGCATAAAGCACAGCAATTGCTGTGCTTTATTGTTTTTAGCTTACCCTGAGCTCTGGTTACCTTAGCTTTGCGCTAATCACTTCTATTTCTGGCAAATTGCTAAAGCTTGCAAGTACCGCACGTGCTACTCCCCCTTGGTTTTCATGGCCTTGGGTTTCTAACAGTGTAATAGCTTTAATCGTTTTATCGTTAAAGCTAAGACCCGCTAAAAACAATTGACTAAGCGCACTTTGTAGTGGCGAAAGGCTTGGGCTGTAAGCCGCGTTTTCTGCGTAACTGCCGTAAAAGTCACCATTATTAAAGGTGCTTATTTTAACTGCGCTAAAGTTGTTACTGTAAGGTACGTAGGCCATTAGCGCCATGGCTGCTAGTTTTTCATCAAGGGTTGTATCTGCAAATGTGTGTTGCTGCTGTTTTGGGTTAAACAGGCTAAAATCGTTGCCTAAATCAGTGGGGCCAAATGAATGCGGTAATAAATCAGCTAATTTAAAATGTTGCTCTGGTAGTAAAATATCAAACTCTTTTGCATCAGCCAGTTCGTTCATAAACTGCCTGCAATAACCACATGGGGCATCGCTAATTGCTATTTTTAGTATTTTTTTTGCGCCATTTAACCACGCATTGTTAATCGCCGACTGCTCTGCATGCACGACTAAACTAAGCGCTTGGTGATCAAACTCGACATTCGCACCAAAATAAAAATTTATATCACCTTGCTCATCAAGTGCTTTAACAATAGCTCCCACATGAAAATGAGAAACAGGAGCCACCGAAAATCCAGACGCTAAAGGCACTAAACCTTGTAATAACGCGTCATCAGATACATTAAGTTGCGCGCATAATTGGCTAATATCGTTAGGATGTAAAATACCGCGCTGGGCTTTTAATTGGCTGCGTAATGCTTGAGTTTGCGTAACGCTTAGTGAGATATGTGAATTTGTGAGTGCTGTGTCTTGTTGCACAGTAAAAATTGCTGATGCCATAACATATTATAATTATTTAATGGCTAAGTAGTTTAAAAGGTTAGGCGCCTAAATGCCAGCAAAAAAAGGGGGGCACACTGTGCCCCCCTATTTTTTAGTTAAAGTAGACTAACCAGTATTGCGCATACCTGCAGCAATACCTGTCATAGTGATCATTAATGCATTATCAATATCACCTTCACTTACTTTATCGCTTGAGCGCGAACGGCGCAGCAGCTCAACTTGCAGTACATTAAGCGGATCGGTGTACGGATTACGCAGCGCAATCGACTCTTTTATCCATGGTTGATCTGCCAATAAGCTATTTTGTGGGCTAAGCGATTGCACTAAGCTAATTGCTTCTTCTAGCTCTTTACGTAACGAAGTACCTAGTGGTTTGTACATATCTTCCACCAGCGCGTTATCGTAATGCTCACTTAACCAGCTATCGGCTTTACTAAATACCATTTCTAGCATTTCAAGACGTGCTCTGAAAAATGGCCATTGCAGGCTCATTTCGTGCAGTGTTTCTATGCCGTATTTATCGAGTGCCGCTTTTAAGCCTGTTAATGCACCAAGCCATGCAGGTAACATTAAACGGTTTTGGCTCCATGCAAAAATCCATGGAATAGCACGTAAGCTCTCAACCCCACCATTTGGGTTACGTTTCGCAGGACGCGAGCCCAATGGTAATTTAGACAGCTCTAGCTCAGGCGTTGCCATTCTAAAGTAAGGAACAAAGTTTTCATCATGGCGAACCACATTACGGTAGTGATCGCACGACTGCTCGCTTATCAACTTCATCACTTCACGCCATTCTTGCTTAGGCTCTGGCGGTGGTAATAAGTTACTTTGCAGTACGGCACCGGCGTAAATATTTAAACTTTGCAGTGCTACATCGGGTAAACCAAACTTAAAGCGGATCATTTCGCCTTGCTCAGTTACACGCAAGCCACCTTTTAATGAACCAGGCGGTTGTGAATGCAATGCTTGTGCAGCAGGTGCACCACCGCGCCCTACCGTACCACCACGACCATGGAATAAAACAAGTTCAATGCCGCGCTCATCGGCAAGCTGCACTAGTTTATCCATTGCTTCGTACTGTGCCCAGCCTGCGGCCATCATGCCGGCATCTTTAGCTGAATCAGAATAACCAATCATGACATTTTGGGTATTTTTAATATGCCCGCGGTACCATACGTTATCAAGCAACGTGGTAATTACATCGCTACCAGCGTTTAAATCGTCAAGCGTTTCAAACAAAGGCGCTACTGGTAAATCAAACTGACAGCCACTTTCTTTTAAAAGCAGTTGTACAGCTAAAATGTCAGAGGCGGTACGCGCCATTGAAATAATATACAAGCCAAATGTTTTTTCATCTTGCTTAGCTATTACATCAAAGGTGTCGAGTACTTCTTGCACCTCTGGACTTGGTTGCCAGTTTTTAGGAATAAGCGGACGGCGTGAGTTAAGCTCGGTAAGCAAAAATGCTTGCTTATCTTGCTCTTGCCATTGGTTGTAATCACCTAAGCCTAGGTGGCGTGTAAGCTCAGAAAACACATCGCTGTGGCGGTCTGAATCTTGGCGTACATCAAGTTTTGCCAAACGCAGGCCAAAGCTATTTATACGGTGCAGTAAATCAAGTAATAAACCATCGGCGACAACTTTCATGTTGCACTTTAATAAAGAGCGATAGCACACCTCTACTGGGTGCTTGATTTGATTTATATCAGTGATTAAGTCTTCTGAATCGCTGCGCTTATTCTTAATTTTTGCACCTAAATGCACCACTGTTTCAGAGACTTGGTTTTTAAGCTTTTTAAGTACAGCGCGATAAGGTTCAAAGTCTTGTCCTGCCAGCTCAATTAGCTCATCGCTTGCATCTGACATGCTCAGCTCTGCGCTTAGCGTGTCAATATCACGGCTGTATAAATCAAGCGCCATCCAACGACCATGGTCAAGTACTTGCTGTGTTACCTGTGCGGTTACAAATGGGTTACCGTCACGGTCTCCGCCCATCCAAGAGGTAAACTCAATGGGGCTGTAATCAATCGGAAGCTCTAAATTTAAATGCTCTTTAACTTGATCTGAAAACTCACGTAAAAAGCGTGGCACAGCATGCCATAAGCTGTTTTCAATAACAGCGTATCCCCATTTAGCTTCATCAACTGGGCTTGGGCGAGAACGACGAATATCATCGGTGTGCCATGCTTGGCTGATAAGCTGAGCGATACGGTTTAAAATAGCTTCACGCTCTTGTGGTAAATTGTCTTTGCGCTCAAGCGAGGCTAAACAATCACTTAATTCTACGTGCTTATTAATAATTGTACGGCGCGTCACCTCGGTTGGGTGAGCGGTTAATACTAAGTTTATGTGGAGTTTTGAGAGTGTTTCGGCCAGATGATTACTATCTAATTGGCCTTCTTTTGCTTTTGCAGTTAACGTTTTTAATGTTTGAGTGAGAGGGTTTAGTTGGCAAAAACCAACATCATTAAAACGCGAAACAGTGTGAAACTGCTCTGCTACATTAGCTAAATTTAAAAAATGATTAAATGAACGGGCAACCGGTAAAAGCTCTTCATCACTAAGCGCATGTAGTACCTCAATTAGCGCTTGTCTGTCGTCTTCGTTACCACTGCGAGATGACTTTGATAAAGCACGAATTTCTTCTACTTTATCTAAAATCGCTTGGCCTTGGGCATCTTTAATAGTTTGTCCTAGTAGCTGCCCAAGTAAATTAACATTACCTCGCAAGGCGGCATATTGTTCACTCATTTCTCAGTCTCCTTTGTTTCATGGAATGCTATTAATATCATCATGAGCACAGATTTAATAGATCCATTTGCATTAGTGAATCGTAATTAGCTATATGTAAATTATTAGAAAACGGCTTTTATGATCATTTTTTACGACGCCAACTGCCCGCTTTGCAATACCGAAATGCAGCACCTTAAAGATGCTGATACTAAACATAAAATTGTTTTAGAAGACCTTAATAGTCACGATTTTAGCGCACGTTATCCAAGTGTTAATAAAAACAAGGCCATGGCTATATTGCATGCACAGTTACCAACTGGCGAGATGATTTACGGCTTAGATGTTACCTATCAAGCGTGGAAAACAGTAGGAAAATACCGCTGGTTGAAAATTTTTCGCTTGCCAATAATTCGCTACTTCGCTGATGCCGCCTATGTGTTTTTTGCAAAACACAGACAAAAAATAAGCCGTTTTCTCATGCCAAACGCCTCCTGTTTAAACGGCCAATGCACTGTTAATACAAAGGACAAACAATGAAAACAATTGTTTTATTCGGTGCCAGCAGCGCAATAGCACAAGCTTATATTGAGCACCTACAAATAAATGCCCCCACAGTGCAAGTTATATGTGTTAGCTCAAAAAAGGCAGATACAAATAGTAATGTTGTTTACCTAAAGAGCGATTACACAGCGCAAAGCTTAGCCAAGGTTACAACTTACTTAAAAGAGCAAAATGCCGATATTCAACAAGTCGTTATGTTTAATGGCACTTTACACAACAAAACCCACATGCCAGAAAAAAAGCTAGAAGAGCTAAACGCAGACTATTTTAACGAATTATTTAATTCCAACACACTCACTCCCTTGCTGTGCTTACAAAGCATTTTGCCGCTGTTAACACATAAAACGCAGTGCACTATAACGGCGCTCAGTGCGCGTGTGGGCAGTATTAACGATAATAAATTAGGCGGTTGGTATACATACCGCGCATCTAAAGCGGCCTTAAACATGCTATTTAAAACCGCAGCGGTAGAACTGGCGCGCCGAGCTAAAAATACTAAACTGGTGTTATTTCATCCGGGCACTACCGATACAGCGCTTTCAAAACCATTTCAAAAAAACATACCTGCGGATAAGCTTTTTAGCGCTGAGTTTGTAGCTAAACAGCTTTTTACACTTACGTTTAATAACCCTCATTTAGAACTTAACGGTGAGCCCGCCTATTTAGATTGGCAAGGCGAAGCCATACCCTGGTAAGGACCTTTAATGCATTTTACTAAAGAGCGCATAAACGCACTTGAAAAACACACTCGTACTCATTTAATTAATTCTCTTTCGGGTTTTAAAAGCGCCAACTTAATTGGCACGCAAGATAAGCAAGGCAATAAAAATGTAGCTATTGTTAGCTCGGTTATTCATTTAGGGGCTCACCCGCCATTAGTTGGTATGATAATGCGCCCTAATAGCGTGCCTCGCCATACGTTTGAAAACATCATAGAAACCGGCTGTTACACCATTAACCAAGTTAATAAGGCCATATATAAGCAAGCTCATCAAACATCAGCTCGCTACGATAAAGGCGAGTCAGAGTTTGACGCAACAGGTTTAACGCCAGAATACCTAAATGAATTTACAGCCCCGTTTGTGCAAGAGTCGCGATTAAAATACTCTGTAAAATACGTTGAGCACCAACACTTAGCCGTTAATGGCACCGAGCTGGTTATAGGTGAAATTACCGATGTTTATTTAGATGAAGCTGCGCTACAAAGTGATGGCTTTTTAGATTTACAAGCCATTGAAACAGTGGCTGTAACAGGGCTTGATAGCTACCACACTAGCAATAAATTATCGCGTTTACCTTACGCTAAAAAACCTTAGCATGCATGTTGTCGCATAATATTGAATTATGCTTTTATATTAAACACAATGCCTAACACCAATCTGCTTATTGGGCCTTTTTAACATTTTAGTGAAATTTAATTTGTTAAATTGCTCAAGAATTTATGCAGCTTGGTATTGAAACCAAGGAGACTTTTATGGCCACACTAGGCGTTGGTACACACACAAGCGAGCAAGCATTAGCGGGATTAAGCAATATGACCGCCAATGTAAACCCTATTCAAGCAGATGAATATTTACAGCGCATTGCAAAAGCACAAGCTTACATGCAAGCAAATAATATTGATGCAATTTATTTAAATGCAGGTACAAACCTTACTTATTTTACAGGCATGAAGTGGTATGCAAGTGAGCGCATGGTTGGCGCCATTTTACCCGCTATAGGCGATGTACAATACATAGCCCCTTATTTTGAAATTGGCACCCTAAACGGCTTTAAAGTGATTGAAGGCCCCATTCATGGCTGGCAAGAACACGAAAGTCCATATGCGTTATTTGTAAGTGTACTCAAGCAGCTCAACATTAATGACAATGCCACAATAGGCATTGATGAAAGTGCACAGTTTTTTATATTCGACGGTATAAACAAAGCGCAAAAAGGCCTAAATATAGTTAATGCACAGAGCGTTACTGCACATTGCCGCATGCATAAATCGGCAAACGAATTAGCGCTCATGCAATGCGCAATGGATATGACTTTAGCTGTACATCAAGCAACCGCAAGTATGCTATATGAAGGTATTACCACCACAGAGGTGGAAGCCTTCATTAAAAAAGCGCATCAAAAGGTAGGTGCCCCCGGTAACTATTTTTGCATTGTATTGTTTGGTGTGGCGACCTCATTTCCACATGGCGTTAAAGATGCGCAAGTGCTTAAAAAAGGCGATATGGTATTAATAGATACCGGTTGCAAAGTGCATGATTACCTTTCAGATATAACCCGCACCTATGTATTTGGTGAGCCAACAGTGCGACAACGGATGTTTTGGGATCATGAAAAAGCAGCGCAACTCGCCGCTTTTAGTGCTGCAAAAATTGGCGCTACGTGTGAAGCAGTTGATGCAGGCGCTCGTCACTATTTAGCGGCTCACGGATTGGGGCCACAGTATCAAACACCGGGCTGCCCGCATCGTACGGGCCATGGTATTGGCTTAGATATTCACGAATGGCCTTATTTAGTCGGTGGAGACAAAACCCCACTTGCACCTGGCATGTGTTTTAGTAACGAGCCAATGCTAGTTATACCCGATGAATTTGGTGTGCGTTTGGAGGATCACTTTTATATGACCGACAACGGCCCACATTGGTTTACACAGCCAAGTTATAGTATTGACGACCCGTTTGGGCTTAACGCTTAAACCCTTTATAAAGAGCAGCCATTAGCTGCTCTTTTTAGTTTGAGGATTGATAATGCATACTTCATCCCAATATCGTTTGTTATACAAAAGCAATCCGCAAAAGGATGAATATGAAAAACTTTAAAATTGATATCGTGTCAGACGTAATGTGCCCATGGTGCGTAATAGGTTACAAAAACCTAGAAACAGCGCTTGGCCAACTTAAAGACGAGATGAGTGCAGATATTACGTGGCATCCTTTTGAGCTAAATCCTGACATGCCGCTTGAAGGTCAAAACTTAAACGAGCATCTAATGCAAAAATACAACCTAAGCGAAGAACAAGGCGATGAAAATCGTAAAAACATGTTCGAAGCAGGTCAGCGTGCCGGGTTTACCTTTAATTTTGATGGTGAGCGCATCATGATCAACAGCTTTGATTTACACCGCCTACTTACTTGGGCGCGTGAAGAAGATAAGCAAACCGAATTAAAGCTTGCCATGTTTGAAGCACACTTCACCGATTTAAAATACTTAAATCAAGAAGAGGCACTGCTTGATGTAGTAGAAAGTGTTGGCCTTGATAAAGAACAGGCGCGTAGTATTTTACACTCAGATAAATACGTTCAAACAGTACGCCAAGAGCAAGACCGCTTTAAACAACTCGGTATTACCTCAGTCCCTACATTTATTATCAACGATAAATATGCAATCAGTGGCGGACAACCAAGCGACTCATTTATTCAAGCACTAAAACAAATTAGTGAAGAAGAGGCTAAGCAAGAAGTTTAGTTAGCTAGCAAAATTAAAGGCTGCAATATGCAGCCTCGTAGCCAAACAATGCTAATTTAAGCATTTTCAAACTCTTTATAAATTAGCCACTTTGGCAGGTAAGGGGTGTCGGGCACTTGCCAACCATGTTTATCATAGGCAAGGCTAGCCACTGCGCTTATTAGCAGAGCTACATCGCCTGTCCACGTAACTGCGCCCTCAGGTGGGTCATTGTAGAATGTATAATGTAATTCAATAGCCTTGTAGATTGCCCGTTTATAATGAGCTTCATCGTTTGATAAAAGCGCTACCCACACATCCAAATAAGGCAAGAAAAGCATGTTCACATAAGGCGCTCTAAATTCATCAACATGCTCAGGGCCTGATTTTTCCATTACCTCGCGTAATAACACTGTTTGGTCTGCGTCTTGTACAAATATATTTCGCACAAAATTTAGGAGTGCGAAGTCAAGGGCATCAGGGTACTCAAGCCAACTTTCTTCGCATCGACAGATTAGCTCAGTCGCATCAGCATCTCTTAAACACAGGGCTAAACTTAATTGCAGTAACCAATCATCAACCATGATTAAGCGATGTTCAGAATGACCTTCTAAGCGAAATACGTGACCTTTTAAAGTAAAAATATGGCGCTGCCCGGGGTTTGACACTAAATTATAGTGCGCATGTAATAAATCTAGGCCAAAGCGCATAATAGACGCGCCCTCAAGCCCTTTTTCTGCATTTTGTGCATGAAAGCTTAGACTTATACAATCCATTGCGTCAGAGTTTAACCGTGCCTGCGGCTCCTCATAAATCGCGGGCTCTAGCTCGAGATAACGCTGCCACCTATTGTTATAAGTATCTAAATGAATATGAAAGGCATTTTGCAAGTTCACTAATTTATAGTGGTCATTGTGGTACTTTAAATCGCTCATAACTGAATCTTTCCAATGGTGTAATTTGTCACGTCAAACGTTGGTTTTAAACTACTGCCAGTTTGAAACTTCTGTTGCACTTTACGAAATTCAATGTTATCAGAATAACTATCAAATGCTTGCAAAGTGTTGCCCAAGGCTTGTGTAAATAGGGTGGTCAGGTCTTTCTTTTTGACACTATTTTACTTACACGAGAATAGTGCAATTGAAAATAGTCACCAATCTCTTTCAAAGTGTCTTGTCCTGAAATCTGTTTACACATTTCAGGACAAGACAAGTTTAAAACTAAATAAGGCTGCACATTGTAGCCCTATTGGTTCTCAACTGTAATATGCAAATATTCGCCGCTGTAGTTGATTAAGTAATCCTTACTAGCGCAGTAATAGAGCGCCCCTGACTTGAGTATTTCCTCCTCAGTATTTTTAATTATTAACGCGCAGCGATGCGTATTTTCGAAAGTCTTAATCGATATTTCTAAAAAGCCTATGAGGGATTTATTATTTATTGTTACCTGCTCTGTTATTAAGTTTATTTTAATAACTCTAGCCAATCGAAAATATTTATAAACTATATACAAACTGGCTAAGCAGCTAATTGTCAGTATCATCTCCCCTGCTACTTTGTTAAAGCCACCTTCGTATGTTGGTAAATGAGTGAATAGACTAGTAAGCTCCCCTAACGCTAAAACGAGCCCTGCTAATATAGCGATAGCTCCTATCCCTACACCTTTAGATTTTATTAGCGTGACTGTATTTTTCATAATAATAGGTAGTTGATATTGCTTATGGTTAATTTCTAATATAGGAACATATCTACTATTTGTTCCTTTGCCACAATTAACATTACACGAATAGATTTTTACACTGGCATTATAAGTGCATTATTAGCAAAGAAAATTATTACATGCTCTGTGAGATAATTTTGTGCGAATGATAGGTAAAAATTACATTTATTTAGACCCTTTTTTCAAAGCGACCAACAATGTTGAAACCTACATTTGTACTGTCTGCACAAATAAATTAACTATTTAAAGTAAGGAGTACACATGGCTAAGTCAGCAACATTATACAGAATGGTAACTAATGAGCATATTTGCCCATTTGGACTCAAATCAAAAGATTTACTTAAGCGAAAAGGCTATAAGGTAGATGATAAGCCGCTGACTTCGCGCGAAGAAACCGATGCATTTCAACAAAAGTACAATGTTGATACCACACCACAAACATTTATCGATAACGAACGCATTGGCGGGTATGACGACCTGCGCGCTTACTTTAATAAATCGGAGCCTGGCCAACAAGGTACTACTTATACTCCCGTAACGGCCATTTTTGCTGTTACACTATTGCTTGCCTTTGCATTTAGCTACTCGACTGGCTTTGCACTTTTTTCAATGCATACAGTTATGCTGTTTGTCGCGTTAACAATGGGCGTACTGGCTATTCAAAAATTACGCGACTTATACAGCTTTAGTAATTCTTTTATAACCTATGATTTATTTGCGATGAAAGTAGTGAGATATGCTTATGTGTATCCATTTTTAGAAGCATTTGTAAGTATTGGCATGATTGCAGGGCTTTCAGCATATATTGTTGCACCAATTTCTTTATTTATTGGGGGTGTTGGCGCCGTGTCGGTGATTAAGGCTGTTTACATAGACAAACGAGAGCTTAAATGTGCCTGTGTTGGCGGAGATAGTAATGTACCGCTGGGGTTTGTCTCTCTGACCGAAAACCTGTTTATGATTGCGGCGGGTATCTGGATGTTTATTAAATAACCTTAATTCAGGTTAAATAATGGGCTTGATAACTAAGCGGATTATTTTACATGACTGGTATTTTAGTGTAAAAAAGGGGACTAACTAAATAATAAAAGGAATTAAAATGAAATACTTACTGTCTATAATTGCCGCTCTAATCATTACTGGCTGTACTACAACTCCACTTCAAGACAGTCCTACCGCAACAGTAAAATCAACAGTTCCCCCTAAATACCCTGTTGCAGAGGTACGTAACAAAACAGAAGGTTTTGTTACCATGTCTTATGATGTAGATAGTTATGGGCGCCCAAATAATATTAAAGTTATTAACGCTAAACCTGAACAAGTGTTTAATAGCGAAGCCAAACGTGCCCTATCTAAATGGCAATACTCACCTAAAGTTGTTAATGGTGTTGCTGTACCTGATAAAAACTTAGAAATGACAATTGAGTTTAATTTGGATAATTAATAATCGGGTAAGGTTATATCTTAAAGGCTGCAGTGTGCAGCCTTTTTAGTATTTGACAGAGAGCTTATTAAGTACGATAAAGCACTTTAATTACATGCCAGCCAAATTTAGTTTTAACTAAATGTGGCTCTAAAATAGCGCCATTAAAGGCTATTTTGTCAAACTGTGGAACCATTTGCCCACGTCTAAACTCACCTAAGTCACCGCCTTTTTTACCTGATGGGCACGACGAGTATTTTTTAGCTAAGGTTTGAAACTTGGCACCTTTACCTAATTGCTTAATAATGTCTTCTGCTATTTCTTTGTGTTTAACCAATATGTGGAGTGCGTGCGCTGTGCTTGCCATTTCAAAACCCTGATAATTTAAAACGCGGCGATTTTAGCACAGCCACCTAAACCTAGCATCTACTTATAGCTGACCAATCAAATAATTGGCGTCACCCAATAGCACGCTTTAATTCACAAAACCTGATATTTGGTCTAAGCAGCTATAGCTAGGGTCCGAGAGTGGGCTCAAGCTAGTTACTTTTCTAATTCGTGGTGCTTTACTTTTTTCATGACTGGCAATAAATCCCTCCACTAAAGCATTCGATCACTACAATGCTTAACAAACCCCTCAGTTACATCACCGTAAAATGGGAATACTAAGTATTGCTTTGACATTTTTTCTAGAGCTGCACGATCTTCATAAAAATCAAGGTGTCCATAATGTCCAACTAAGCACACTTTAGTTCCAACCAAATCATTTTGATTCTTAAAAAGTTCGCCCCAAGATACTTTTTTACATTCTATACTTTCCTGTAAGGGAAATGCTTTTACAGAAAAGACCACAACCATTAAAACTAACAATCTAGACATAGATATAAATTTTTTCATATTTGGATTCTATTAACTTTCCGGGAGGATTGCTCTATAACGCATCCGTACACTCTAAACTGCGAGGCCAAAAAACCTCATAACCTATTGATTTGTATTAGTTAACACCTTAATATTAGCAACAACCAAAGGCAATAAGAAAAACCTAACCCAATTAGTTTTCTGCTTCTGCTAAGAGCCTTTTTAAAATCAGTTTTTTAATAACGTTCTTAAATTCACAGCTGAGAAAAATACCATAGCTATACACACAAACAACAAAAGATAAATACCGTAGCCTACACCAACCATTAGGTAGGATTTACTAGGCTCCTGAGGATTATAATAAACATTAACTTTATCCCTCGTTTGATATTTTTTAAGTTGTAAATCTCGCTCCGCTCTATCAAGCATAGAGTTGACGTTTGATACTCGATTTCCAACAAATAGCTTTTCATCAAGCATATAAGAGTATTCAACCTCTATAATATAGCGCTCTTGGTTATGTTGTATACGTAGTCCATTACTATAAATAACAGTACCCTCAACCATAGGCCAACTTTTCGTAGTCAGACCTTCTGAAACAACGGTTACTAAATATGCACTCCAAGCGAGTGAACTTAAAAGCATTACAACAAAAAAGACTCTACTTTTATTAAACATATCAGCACCTAATTTTTTGGGACTACACAATATATTTGTTTATGGAGACAATGATTCAACACGATAGTAAATTTCTTTACCTGCGATCAATTATAAATAATGTTTTGCGTCCTCTGGGTTGGGTATTCTGCAATACTGATATTTGCCAAATAAGGTATAGCGGTTTAAAGCAATTTTATCGTATAGCCAATTATTAAAGGTGTTGGGTAAAACACTAAATACAGTGGCTAGTTTATAGGGGTAACCTAGCTGCTTAACTACTTCAAAAAAAGCATGACTTTGCGTGTACGCTTTGCCGTTTTGTAGGTAAACCATTGAGGCGTATTGTGTGGTTGAAAAACCAAAATGAGTTAATAGCAGTGCACCTTTTGGGGATTGCACGCTGCACAGTTTAAAAATGGCAGTGGCATCGTTACTAGGGCCTGTTGACCTTTCAGGATTAAAATTTGTTCAATCTAGGGGCCATTTAATCGCGGNCGCGAGGTTTGTAACCTAGTGGGCTAAGTAAAAACCGAGCAACAAAGAGTAAATGACCCCTAGCCAGAAACCCTTCGGGCAGCGCCTGTTTGGCATTTATGCTACGTTATCGNAAAGAGTAAATGACCCATAGCCAGAAA
Source organism: Pseudoalteromonas sp. P1-30 (assembly GCF_001400005.1). Classification (NCBI taxonomy): domain Bacteria; kingdom Pseudomonadati; phylum Pseudomonadota; class Gammaproteobacteria; order Alteromonadales; family Pseudoalteromonadaceae; genus Pseudoalteromonas; species Pseudoalteromonas sp. P1-30. The sequence goes on along the minus strand of NZ_LKBC01000001.1, from coordinate 312,404 downwards.
CCCTTCGGGCAGCGCCTGTTTGGCATTTATGCTACGTTATCGCCTATTTATGGGGAACAACCACACTACATAGGCTCTGTCTTGCCTAATTACCAAACAGACTGCTGCAAATTTAACCTCGAAAGATAAACAGGCCCTAATAATAAAATTACACCACGCACTACATAATTTGCACTGTGCATCGAATAATATAATTTTTTGATTACGCATTAATGTAGCCGCATCATCACTCATTTTATACCCCTTAAGCGGTTACTGCTGAACCGGCTTTTTTTGTAACTTACGCTGCAATGTGCGCCTATGCATATTGAGTTGCCGCGCAGTGGCCGACACATTACCGTTATTACTATGTAGCACTTGCTGAATATGCTCCCACTCTAAACGCTCTGGTGACATAACTGGTGTGGCAACATCACTAACATTTTGTGTATTTAAATCTGCGTTTAGGGCCTTTAATAACGTGGCCATATCAACGGGTTTAGTAAGGTAGTCGTTAGCGCCTAAACGCATGGCCTCTACAGCGGTGGCTATGCTTGCAAACCCTGTTAATAATACAATATACGCTTGCGGTAATAAGCTGCGAAGTGGCTTAATTAAGCCAAGGCCGTTGTCGTCACCTAGTTTCATATCGAGCAAAATAAAATCTGGTAAGTATTTATGTGCACTAAGTAATGCATCACTTTGGGTATGCGCAACTTCACAACTAAAGCCTTGTTTTGTTAAACGCCGAGCAAGTGTACTGGCTAGGTTTATATCGTCTTCAATTATAAGTAATTTCATGTAAGTGATTGCTCATTATTTGCTATGGCTAATTTTACTTTAGCCACTGCCCCGCCACCAGCGTGATTATACATAGTTAACGAGCCGTTTAGTCGCTCAAACGTTACATTAGAAAGTAAAACCGCAAGCCCCATACCTTGGCTGCTAGGCATAAGTTGCCCGCCAAGCTCTGCTAATTGTGATTGGCTAAAACCGCTACCAAAATCACGAATTAGCAAATATATACTTTCACTGTGTTGATTATCTTGCTGCCAGCTTAGCTCTAACTGGGTTTGGTTATTTTTTTGATTAGCAATGCATGCATTTTGTAGCAAATTAAGTATGGCGGGCAATAGCATTGCATCACTTTTTAAGGTGGCTGCTATTGGCTCACTTAACCAATAAATGTGCTGATCAGGGTGTTGCAGTAATAATGTATCGATGATCTGCGTTTGTAGCTGGTTTACTGTAATGTGCTCGGTGGTATTTTTATTACGAAGCTGAGCAGAGAGCTTTCTAAAGTCATTTAATTGCCTAGCACATTGCTTAAGCGGCGTTTGCATTTGCACAACGACAGGGTTATTTGGCTGCTCTTCTAAAAGCTCTTCAAATAATAATTGTAAGTTAGCGATAGGACTGGCTAGTTGATGGGTTATTTGCGCAGCTGCGCCATCTAGGGTTACCAGTTGCTCGTTACGCAATTGCTGCTCGCGAGCTTTAGCTATTGTGCGCTCTCGCTCCTTTAATGCCCGGCTCATAGCACCAATAACCAAAGCGATAACGCTTGCACTTAAAACAAAGTTAACCCACATGCCTATAAAGTGCCCACTCATATTCATTTGATGCATACTGTGATCGGGCATCCTAATGAGTAAAAAGCTATAAGCGGCAATTGCCAGTACGGCGATATAAGCGAGTCCTTTTTCACGAAGGGTGACCGCTGCAATCATGATAGGTAGCAATAATAGCGATACAAACGCATTGGTTGCGCCGCCACTTAATGAGAGCAAAATAGTTAAAAACAGGACATCCGCAGTGAGCTGCATTAACATCCCTATAGGGCGCGCTTGGCTAACATTTCGATAGGCGAATACGCTTACTAATTGAAATATCGCCTCTATGGCTATTACCACTAATAAAGGGAGTAACGCTATTTGGTGCTCTAATAAAAAATACACGCTTAGTACAGCAATTAACTGCACAGCAATAGCACCACTTCGCAGCATTAAAAGGCGGCTAATGGTCGGGTCGGTTTGAATAAACAAGGTGCGATGTACCTATAAAATTTAATACGTTAAAAAAGTTAATCTTCATCCATTGATATAGTAAACAGCGCGCACGGGGTCCCTTGATGAAACACCATTTTCCATTGTTCATTACTTTTACGCCAAAGCGACATACGTAAGGAGTAATTAAACTCACTTCGGGCTGAGCGCCTATAAGCCGCTTGGTAACTAATTTGCGCGACATCATCGCTAAGCATTCGCCCTTTAAAGTGCTGATTATAAAACTGCGGAACAACCTCGGTAGGTAAACGTGTTAGTACGTGCTGCTTATCAAATACGGTGCCATTAGCTGCAATTTCAATAAACTCATCATCAAGTAAGGCATTTAATGCATGGCTTGATTGACGAACATCGGGGTCGAGCAACTGTCGTTCGGCCTCAATCAACTGATTAAACAACGACACTTTTATTTTATTGCTCATGGGCTTCCTTATTATGTATGCAATTGCCACGTGTTTGTGTGTTTATACGTTAAACGGGCAGTAATTAATAATATCGGCTTACTTTAATTCACTCAAGCTAACACTTTAACGCAGTGCCATAAACGCAAGCCACTTACGTTTAAGTAAAGCCGCAAAATCATGCACTATTCAATTATATGCTGTTTAACACATCGCTACGTATAGTTTTAATACTTGCTTACTCTTTAAACAAGCTTTACGTCAAATTGCCCACAATTACTATTATTTACGAGACAAAACAGGTTAATAACTTCTCTTAAAGGGCAATTTTTGATATAACTCACCCATTAGCAATACACGTCAGACCACCTTTTTAAGAGAACACACTATGGCCTACGCACATATTACTGGTTGGGGTAAATGTATTCCACCAGCAAGCATTAGCAACGATGAAATTAGCGAAATAGTTGATACCAACGATGAGTGGATCACCACACGTACTGGTATTAAATCTCGTAGGGTTAGCCATGTTAGCACCGCAGAACTTGCAACCGTTGCCGCAAAGCACGCCATCGATTGTGCAGGGATTGACGCAAAAGATATCGATTTAGTTATTTTAGCAACGTGTACCCCTTCTACTGTAGTGGCCAATACCGCCTCTTTAGTACAAAAAAACATTGGTGCAACCGGCGCTGCAGCTATGGATACCAATGCTGCGTGTTCTGGTTTTTTATATGCTCTTCAGGCAGCTACCGCTCAAATTCAGGCGGGTATGATTAAAAAAGCCGTGGTTATTGCTGCTGAGCGCATGACTTGGTATGTAAACTGGGCACGCCGTGACAGCGCTGTATTATTTGGTGATGGCGCAGGCGCAGTAGTACTCGAAGCCGCAGATACACCCGCAGGCCTACTTGGTACTAAAACCGGTTGCGACAGTGAAGACAGAGACATTTTGCATATCACCAACTTTGGTAGTGATTTAAATAAATATGAGCCAATTGGCCCATCGGACTTACTATTTGAAGGCCGTGAAATTTTCAAACGTGCCGTTAAAGGTATGAGCGAAGCGTGTGATGATGTATTAACGCAAGCCAACCTAAGCCTTGATGACATAAACGTATTAGTGCCACACCAAGCTAATTTACGTATTATTCAAGCAATTCAGCATCGTTTAAAAGTGCCGGATGAAAAAGTAATGGTAAACATTGCTGACTACGGTAATACCTCAGCCGCGACGATTGCTATTGCGTTATGTGAAGCCGTAGAGCAAGGCTTAATTAAGCCGCATTCAAATATTATGTCGGCAGCGTTTGGCGCAGGTTTAACGTGGGCAGCAAGCTATATAAAATGGGGCGAGCGTGTTGCGCCGATTAAAGTAAGTGATGCAACTTTGCCACCGTGTGAGCTAACCGGCCTTGAGCTTGTAGCCCCCGCAGTTAAAGCCTGCAAAGACGCTGAGCCTAGCTAAACGTTTTTAAAGCACATAAAAATTAAACGCACTTTTTAGTGCGTTTTTGTTTTTTAGAAGAACAAACTCATGGAGCTAATTACATGGAGCTATCTACATGGAACTAACTATATGGAACTATTAGGCATTCATCATGCTGCTGTTATTTGCAGTGATTACGCCCGCTCTAAGCACTTTTATAGTAACGTACTTAAACTTAAAGTTATTAACGAGCATTTTAGGGCCGCGCGTAATTCGTATAAATTAGATTTAGCGATGCCTGATGGCAGCCAAATAGAGTTATTTTCGTTTGATGGAGCACCTGCAAGACCAAGCTACCCAGAAGCGCAAGGCTTGAGGCATTTAGCATTTAAAGTTAAAAACGTTGCCCAAGCTAAGCAGTATTTAGAGTCACAAAATATAACAGTGGAAGAGATAAGAGTGGATGAAATAACCGGCAAAAAATTCACCTTTTTTGCCGATCCAGATAACTTACCGCTTGAGTTATACGAGGTATAACCCTCGTATAACAAGGTTTATTTAAAGCGGCTTTGCAAGTAATTAAATACCGCACGAATACCTAACGCTTCGCCGCCAGTTGGGCGACCAGGTAATGCACGTAAATTCCACGCCATTACATCAAAATGTACCCAGGGTGTGGTTGGCTCTACAAACTCTTTTAAATAAAGCGCCGCGGTAATTGCACCACCAAATGGTGTGCTGGCACAGTTTGCCATATCGGCTACATCGCTCTTTAAAAAGCTTTTGTACTGATCAAATAAAGGCAATTGCCATACTGGGTCGCTTACATCCATACCGGCATCAATAATACCATTTGCTACATCGCGCTCTGTTGAGAAAAAGCCCGGCAGCTCAGTACCTAAAGCAACACGACAAGCACCGGTAAGGGTCGCAAAGTCAATAATTAGCTCAGGGTTATCGTTTTGTGCCTCGCTAAGCGCATCACACAATACTAAACGCCCTTCTGCGTCGGTATTGTCTATTTCTACCATAATGCCTTTACGCGTTTTAATTACATCACCTGGGCGAAATGCATTTCGCGATACCGCGTTTTCAACCGCAGGCACTAAAACACGCAGTCTAATAGGTAAATTAGCCGCCATAATTAGCTGTGCTAAAGCAATAACGTGCGCAGCCCCGCCCATGTCTTTTTTCATGTTACGCATGCCAGAGCTTGGCTTTAAATCAAGTCCGCCAGAGTCAAAACATACCCCTTTACCGACTAAGGTAATAAGTGGTGCGTTTTCATCGCCCCATTTTAAATCAAGTAATCGCGGTTTGTTTTCGCTGGCGCGCCCGACCATGTGTATTGTTGGGTAATTTTGCTCAAGTAGCTCATCGCCAATCCACTGGGTAAATTCGCCGTTGTAATTATTGGCTAAATCTTCCATTACTTGCGATAAATGCTGCGGCATCATATCTACCGCAGGTGTGTTTACTAAATCACGCGCTAAATAAATGGCATCGGCTTGTTGCTTAATACGCTGATACAGCGCTTCATCGGCAATGGCTAATTGTGCTTTGGCCGTTGGTTTTTCTTTATATTCACTAAATTCATAGCCGCCTAACACAAAACCAAGCGCGACTTGCTCTATAAAGGCATCATCGCCTTGAATTTGATACGTGCCCAGCGGTAATTTATTGGCAAGCTCGCCTGCGGCCCAAAAATCATTTTGGCTTTGTAATAAACAATAAACGTGGCTTAGCTCACCGGTTTGCGCGTCAGGCACAAGCGCTAAACCTTGCTTTTCAAAGCCGCTATTTGTTAACCATGTTTGGATAAAAGCCGGTTGTTGTGATTGCCAGTCAGTTAACTCGTTTTTAAGAATAAAAGATAAAGGAATACCAGAAGAAGTATGACGAAGTAATGCACTCATTGAAAAGCTCATATAATAAAAAATGGTAGCTCAAAGCATACCAATAAGACCGGCTAAAAGGTATAGCTAATTTTAGCCAGATTTATTCTTTATTTGGCGCTTTAGTGTGTTGTTTTAAATCCTCTTTAACTATTTCAGCGTCTAGCTCTTTAACTGGTTTATTAATGTTAAACGAGCTAGGCAATACATCTACACCTACCATTCTTCCTAGCTTTACAACCAATGGAATAGTAATAGGGGCAAACGGCAGTACGGCAAATACACCTAAGCCAAGCCCTTTTAAAATATCTACAAACTGCTCATTAGCACGCTTTAACTCTTCTTTGCTGGTTTGCCCTTGCGTGTAACGCCTATAAATGGTGAGCATTTCTATGGTTTCTTGCCTTTCTTGCGCAAGAGCAATTTTTAGCGCCACCATTGCACGACGAAAGCGAAGCTGTTGGCGCTTTTTACTAATTTTAACTACCCGCCAAGGCGCACGGTGAATAACTTTATATAATCGCATACCCTTTATTTTCACACATAAAGGGTTTTACACAAGAATAATTTACTTAATACGCCCTATACTTTACTCTTTTGCACCATAACAGTGCTCAAAAAGCTCATTTTTATGCAAAACAAACAAATAATAGTACTCCTCAAACCCCAAAAACCACAGCCTGATGAATGCTGCGGCGGAGGTAGCTGTAGCCCTTGTGTGTGGGACGAATACAGACAAAAATATCGTGACTGGCAAGCGCAAAACACACCACCTGCCTCACCAATAGAAACAAGTTGATAACATCCACTCACCCACTTCGCGCATTAAATCTTCGAAAAAGCGATAAAACCGCACTTTATTAGTTCAAATTAGTTACATACTGCACCATTGTTGCAAATATATTTTATTTTGAACTTTTTGTTATTAAAGAGTTAATTATTAATTGCCCTGAAAGTTTTTTATGTATAGTCTGTACATAGGACTTCACATGAGGTGGGCTTTTAGCTTTAAGAAGTCGAGTAGGTTGACTCTTTATCCCCATGTGAATACGTCCAAAATTATAAATAAGTAATGTTAATTACTGCATTACGTACAAAATATATTCTAACTGGGGAAAATTAGAATGAAACTTAAAAGCAACGCGCTAAATCAAGCAATTAAATTTGCATTAGCAACAACCACCGCAGGTTTGTTTATTTCAGGTTCTGCTGTTGCAGCAGAAGAAAGTGAAACTAAAGTTAATAAAAACGTTGAAAAAATTGCCGTAGTGGGTACTCGCTCAGCGCCACGCTCTATTGGTGATTCACCGGTTCCTATTGATATTATTGGCGGTGAAGAGCTAGAAAAGTCTGGTAACACAGACATGCTAGAGCTACTTAAAGGCTCTGTTCCTTCTTTTAATGTTCACCAAAACCCAATCAGTGATGCTGCATCACTAGTACGCCCAGCTAACTTACGTGGCTTACCTTCAGACAGCACATTAATCCTTTTAAACGGTAAACGCCGTCACCGTGCTTCTGTTATTGCATTTTTAGGTGGTGGTATTAACGATGGTGCACAAGGCGCTGATATTTCAGTTATTCCTAGCATTGCACTTAAGCAAGTAGAAGTACTACGTGATGGTGCAGCAGCACAATACGGCTCAGATGCAATCGCAGGTGTAATGAACTTCCAACTTAAAGATGCCTCTGAAGGCGGTAAACTTGAAGTACGCCAAGGTCAATACTACGAAGGCGACGGTGATACAACACAGATATCGGGTAACGTAGGCTTACCATTTACCGACAACGGCTTTGCTAACTTAAGTTTTCAATATAAAACAGCAGATGCAACAAGTCGCTCAGAGCAACGCCCTGATGCAGCCGCACTTTCTGCTGCAGGTGTACCAGAAGTGTCTTCGCTTGCGCAAGTTTGGGGTGCTCCAGAGGTTGATGACGACATTTCAATTTTTGGTAACTTTGGTTTAGAACTAACAAACGACTCAGAATTTTATATGTTTGGTAACTACTCTGAGCGTGACGTACGTGGTGGTTTTTACTACCGTAACCCGCATACTCGCCCTGGTGTTTACTCAAACGATGGCGGTGAAACACTGCTTGTTGCCGATTTAACAGAAGACATGAGCGGTAACTGTCCAACTATCGCAATTGATGACAACGTACTAGATAACCCAGACTACATTAGCGGTGTTGCTAATAATCCTGATTGTTTTGCATTTAACGAAACCATTCCTGGCGGTTTTACACCTAACTTTGGTGGCAACATTACCGATACCTCTTTAACTATTGGTACAAAGGGTATGTTTACGGGTGGTTTCCTTAAAGATGCATTTTACGATTTAAGTGGTACGGTGGGTTTAAACGAATCTCGCTACTTTATTTACGACACGGTTAATGCGTCGTTAGGTGCAGACAGCCCACGTGATTTTAGCCCAGGTAAATATGAGCAACTAGAGAAAAACTTTAACTTTGACCTTTCTAAAGGCTTTGATTTTGACCTAGCGTACGATGTAAATATTGCCGGTGGTTTAGAATGGCACGAAGAAACATTTACTGTAATTTCGGGTGATGAAGCATCATTCACTGCAGGTCCTTTAACTGAGCAAGGTTTTGGTATTGGCTCTAATGGTTTCCCTGGTTTCAAACCTTCTGATGCAGGCGAATATACACGCCGTAACTACGCAGCTTATGTAGATATTGAAGCACCATTTACAGAAGAATTCTTAATGGGCCTTGCGGTACGTTTTGAAGATTACGACAGCTTTGGTACAACAACAAACTACAAAGTAATGGCGCAGTACCACGTAACTGAAGATCTAAATATTCGTGGCTCAGTAAGCACAGGTTTCCGTGCCCCTACTGTTGGCCAAGCGAACGTTAGTAACGTACAAACAAACTTAAGTGACGGTGTATTACAAGATTCAGCACTTTTACCACCAACAAACCCAATTGCAGTGCAATTAGGTGGTACAGAGCTTGAGCCAGAAGAATCGCAAAGCTACACATTAGGTGCGGTTTACACTATTGGCGATTTATTTGTAACACTTGATTACTACAACATTGAAGTTGATGACCGTATCAGCCAATCTGAAAAAATTGTACTTAGCCAAGATGATAAAGATACGTTAGAAGCAGCAGGCGTACCAAATGCGCAAAGCTATGCACAAGTAAGCTTTTTCACTAATGACTTTGATACAACAACGCAAGGTATTGACTTAGTAGCAAACTACACAGCTGACATGCTAGGCGGAAGCTCTACATTTAGCCTTGCTTACAACTGGAATGAAACTGAGGTAACTAAGTTCAGCGACATTACCGGTGAGTTTAAAGTTAAGCGTTTAGAAGAAGATTTACCTAACCACCGTGCAACGCTTACTTGGGCACAGCAGTGGGAATCTTTTTCAATGTTTACCCGTGCTAATTACTACGGCGAATACCAAGGTGTTCACGTAGATTACGATGCAACAGCAAAAACAGCTGATGCAGCAGTAACTATTGACGCTGAAATAACATACTTCTTAAATGAGTCTATTAGCTTCTCGGTAGGTGCGCAAAACATCTTTGACCAAGACGCTGAAAAACTTGATTTTGAAGACCGTACGGGTATCCCTAACAATAACTGGGGTGGCCAATACTACGAGACGTCTCCATACGGTATTAACGGTGGCTTCTACTACGCGAAAGCAACCTATACTTTCTAATATTTTTTCATGATAAACCAAGGCGAAATGTTAAGACATTTCGCCTTTTTTATTTTATATTAATTAAAAAACAATAATGCCTCATCATGCTAATTAAAAAAGCCAATCAATTACTACAAGAAAATAAACTCAAAGAAGCCGAGTTTCATTTTAAAGCAATTTTAAATAGTAACCCGCAAAGCGGCGAAGCATTATTTGGTTTAGGCAGGATAGCACTTAGGTTAGAGCGCTTTGATGCAGCGGTATACTTATTACAAAAAGCATGCGAACGTTTACCCCATATGCTTGAGCCACTGCACGCCCTTGCCGATGCATTTAACGGTGTTAACTCCCCTAATGATGCGCTTAAAGTACTTGAATATGCTAAAAGTCTCGCAAGCCATAACCCAGAGCCTCATTATTATTTAGCTCAGCATTATTTAAGCTACGGCGAATTAGACAAAGCACACACCACATTTGCGCATGCGCTAAGCATGGGGCTTTACCCCGTAACTGCCTATATTTTATTTGAACTAGTACAATTAGGCCGTTTCAATAAAGAACATAATTATGTGAGCAACCTGCACCACTTTTTAACGCAAACGAATAACGTGCGTTTAAAAATGGTGTGTTACTACGCGTTAGGTAAAAGCTACGACAAACTAGAAGATACAGAGCAAGCATTTAACTACTATGTGCTTGCCAACAAACTTCAAAAAAAGCTTACTCACTTTAAAACCAGTGACTTAGTGCCTTTTTATGAAACAATTATAACGCATAGTACACAACAGCTAATTGCATCTGCCGATCACACTTTTACCGGCACTATTACGCCCGTGTTTATTATTGGTATGCCCCGCAGCGGCTCAACCTTACTTGAGCAAATGATGGCCAGCCACTCACAGTTTGCCACATTAGGTGAAAACACCAGTATTGCTAACCAAGTGGTGGCATTTATAGAGCAGCAAACGCAAACCCCTTACCCGCAATGCTTAAGCGCACTTAGTAACGATTTAATCGCAAAAGCTCGCAATATTTATATTGAAGAATTAAAAAAAGCACAGCCTATACGCCCTTTCATTATTAATAAGCTACCGAGTAACTATCAGTCTATTGGCTTAATTTACTTGCTGTTCCCTAATGCTAAATTTATTAATTTAAGTAGAGATTTTAATGCCACTGCTTTTTCGGTGTTCAGTAACTACTTTGCCGAAAATGAGCCGTACTTTTGTGATTTAAAAGAATTTAAACTTTACCATGCGTTGTATGCAAAATTAATGGACCATTGGCGCAGCCTGCCCTCATTACCGCTATACGATATTCATTATGAGCAAATAGTTGCCGAGCCTGAGTCGCAGCTAAGTGCTTTATTTTCGTTTTTAGGGTGTGAGTATGAACCGCAATGCTTAGCATTTTATAAGCGTAAGGCTCCTGTTAGCACATTAAGCAAACAAGCCATTAGGCAGCCAATTAATACACAGGCACTCGCGCATTGGGAGCGCTATAAAACACCGCTTTTAAAACAATTTGAATGAGCCTAATTGCCTAACTGTGCTCGTTAAACCAGCTTACAACATCTTTAAATTGCTCATCCCGTGCCTGAGGGTGAGTAAGCATATTAATATGATCGTAATCCACACTATGACCATGGCGCTTGCCATAAATTTTAAGGGTTTGTTTTCCAGGCCCGGACTCTGCCATAAACTTTTTAATATCAATAGGCTGCGCAAGAGCCTTATCGTTTACAGCGCCAATATGTAGTGTAGGAGGCACCTGCACTTTAGCTAAGGCTTTTGCATAGTCAAAACCATCATCGCTATCTATCCATGGCCTTTTTTTAGCCCACTGCATGCTTTGATAATGCGACTTTTGCGATTCGTTATCGCTGCCCCACTTATAGCCTTTAGCGTTTAAGTATCCCTGTTTTTTAGCCAATATGGGCGCCATAAAGTACCAAATTACATTTGCTTGTAGTAACTTTTTAGGGTGATTGTTAAACAAAGAGCGTTTAGAGCCAAAATAAGCACACGCTTTAACCTCTTTTAAATACTCAGGAAAACGTGCAAAAACGCTATTCATTAAAACGCCCCCCCAAGAGTGAGCAACCCAATAGTCTGGCTTTTTACCCTCGAATTGTTCAATGTAATTAATAAAGGCGGGGATATCTTCTACTATTGCCTCTGTTTGACCATATTTAGCCTGCGGCGAAATAAGCGGCTTGCTCTCTCCACGTCCGCGCAGGTCTGCTACATAGCAGCAGTAGCCTTGCTCAGCCAAATAAGGGGCTAGCCCTTTATTGCTATGAGTATAAAAAATTTTGCCGTTTTCTACTGCGCCGTGCATAAAAAACACCACGGGGCCCGCTTGCTTGTCGTTTGCTATACGGCGTAAATGTAGCGTTTGCTGATTGCCTAGTTGAACAAAATGTGAGTGCTGTGTTATTGCCACAAATTTTCCTTTATTATTTTTAGCCACTCATCCTACCAGTACCACTGTTAATTCTAAAGTAAATGGTTGCACTTTTTAGTGGGGCATTTGATACAATTGCGCCATTATTTAATTGCTAAATTAATGCTATGAAATCAAAACAAGTCTCTAACAAGCTCCACCCACGCAACCAACATTTACATGGCTACGATTTAGACATGCTATGTGATAAGCACGATGCGTTAACCCCTTTCATCATCGTCACCCCTGCGGGGAGTAAAAGCATTGATTTTACCAATAACACAGCAGTAAAAACGCTTAATCAAGCGCTTTTAAAAGCGCATTATAAAATAGATTTTTGGGATATTCCTGAGCATAATCTTTGCCCTCCTATTCCTGGTCGCGTTGATTACATTCATTACTTGGCAGACTTATTAAGCGACGACAACCAACAAAATATTCCAACTGGCAGGCAAATTAAGGTGCTCGATATTGGCACAGGGGCCAATTTGGTCTACCCGTTAACGGGTAATCATGAATACAACTGGCACTTTACTGGTAGCGACATCGATGCAAATTCAATAAAAATAGCGAAGCAAATCGCCCAATTTAATGGTTTAAAAATAACCCTAAAACACCAAAAAAACGCATCATCTATTTTTGAAAACATTATAAATAAAAAAGATTTTTTTCATTTAACCCTGTGTAACCCTCCGTTTCACGCAAGCGCAGAAGAGGCCAATAAAGGGTCGCAGCGCAAATGGAAAAACTTAGGGAAATCGCCTAAAAACACCCTTAATTTTGGCGGGCAAAATAATGAGCTATGGTGCGAAGGCGGCGAAGCACAGTTTATTAGCAATATGATTGCTCAAAGTGAGCAATTTGCAGAGCAAGTAATATGGTTTACCTCCTTGGTTTCAAAAAAAGAAACGCTTAAAGTGTTAGAAAATAAATTAAGCTCCCTCCCTATTGCCGAATATAAAATTATAGACATGGCACAAGGACAAAAAGTAAGTCGCTTTATTGCCTGGAGTTATTTTGATAAAGCCACGCGTGAACAAATTTTTGAAGAGCTTGTTTAAACCCATAAAAACAATAAAGCCTGTAGTACTTAATAAAGGAATAAAAACCATGATAGATTTTCGCTCAGACACGGTTACTAAACCTTCAAAAGCCATGCGCGATGTAATGTATAGCGCGCCAGTAGGCGATGATGTGTACGGAGATGATCCTAGCGTAAACCAACTAGAAGCCTATGCATGTGAGCGTTTTAGCTTTGAAGCCGCACTTTATTGTAGCTCTGGCACACAAGCTAATTTACTTGCGCTTATGGCCCATTGCGAACGCGGAGATGAATATATTTGCGGGCAAAATGCCCATAACTATAAATTTGAAGGCGGTGGCGCTGCAGTATTAGGCTCTATTCAACCACAACCGATTGAGAATGAACCCGATGGCAGCCTCTGCTTTGATAAAATTGCCGCAGCAATAAAACCAAACGATAGCCATTTTGCCAACACCCACTTACTTAGCCTTGAAAACACCATAGGAGGAAAAGCACTCCCCCTTAGCTACTTAGCCAAAGCACGTCATTTTGTAAATGAGCACTCGTTAGCTCTGCACTTAGATGGCGCACGTGCGTTTAATGCAGCAGTTGAATTAAACGTTGATATTACAGATATAACCCAGCACTTTGACTCTGTTTCAATTTGCTTATCAAAAGGGCTAGGTGCTCCCGTTGGCTCGCTATTACTAGGCACAAAGGCGCTTATCACAAAAGCACGGCGCTGGAGAAAAGTACTCGGTGGTGGCATGCGCCAAGCCGGAATGCTGGCAGCCGCGGGGCAATACGCACTTGAAAATAACGTCTCTCGCTTAAAAGACGATCACGCTAATGCGCGTTATTTAGCAAGTAAGCTTAATGAGCTCGATGGGGTTAGCGTTGATATGAATAACACCACTAACATGGTGTATGCGCGCTATTCAAGTGAGTTAAATATAGCGCATATTAGCGAGCAATTAGCACAACAAGGCATATTAATTAGCCCAAGCAAACAGCTTAGGCTAGTCACTCATCTTGATATAAACCAAGATGATATAGATACTTTTATACGAGCCTTAGCGGCCCATATTTAACTCAGCCTTATAATGCTTGCGGCAAACCGACACATAACGGTCGTTGCCGCCAATTTCTACTTGGTTACCATCGGCAATGGCATTGCCGTTTTCATCTGTACGCAACACATGATTGGCTTTACGGCCGCAATGGCACACTGTTTTAAGTTCAACCAGTTTATCGGCCCATGCTAGCAAGTACTGAGAGCCAATAAATAACTCACCTCTAAAGTCGCTTCGCAGGCCATAACATAATACGGGAATACCAAGTTCATCAACCACATCGGTCAGCTGCATAACTTGCTCTTTAGACAAAAACTGGCATTCATCAACCAATACACAATGGCGCTTTTTTTCGTTTTGCAGATTTTGGATCAGCTCAAAAACATTTTTTGACGCATCAAATATATGCGCATCAGCTTGCAGTCCGATACGAGACGATACTTTTCCTACACCAGAGCGGTTATCAATTGCAGCCGTTAAAATAACTGGCTCCATACCGCGTTCACGATAGTTAAACGCAGATTGTAATAAGGTGGTTGATTTACCCGCATTCATCGCAGAGTAGTAAAAGTATAATTGAGCCATTGCCGTGCCTTAAGATAAAAAGTGCGCTTATGCTACCTTAATATGCGATTAATACCAATTTCATATCGCTATTTTAGTTAATAAGCGCTTTGATTTTCTTATTACTCAACAGCTTGCAAGTATTTTATATAAATTTGTGCACTGTCAAAGCGCGCTAACCATTGCCATATCTCTTTACTAAGCTGGCTGTTTTGCTGGTAAAACTGCTTTGAAAAAATTAAATAACCGTCGGTTGTTTCATAAGGTGGGTAAAGGGGTTTTACATCGCTCCCTTTATGTTGATAGCTCGACACTTTTAAGTCATCTACTTGGCATAAATCAACACTTGCCTGTACCACTCCTTTATCAAGTAATTCAAAAGCTTTGTCTTTTGAAAAAGTATTATGAATATAAAAAGGCTCTTCTTTTAGCGCGCTGTTTAAGCCATAGCCATTAGGAATGGCGATAGTGAACGCTTTATTTTGAAATACTTCACGTGTTTGCCATTGTTTATGAAAACGAGCCCGCCCTATTAAACAGCTACTAAAACGACTCACTGCAAATATTTCTAGCAACACCCCTTTTTCGTTTGTAGGGTACACAGCAAAACGTTCACGCCCATCACGATAGCTGGCAATAACGGCATTAACACGGTTAAGTTCTAAATCGTTTAGGCACCTGCGCCATGGTTTTCTAACAAATGAAATAGACACATTGGGTATGTCGGCATCCAGTTGCTTTAAAATTTCAATTGAGGCGCCAGGGTTATCTATAGGTACCTCTTGCCCAATGCCCAAAAACATAGGGGCAACGTCTTTATCTTCGTAGCAAAATATAAGTGTTTGAGGGTTAGCAAACACTGCTGAAGAAAACATCAAACCAATTATAAATAAATAATTTAAGCTGCTGATACTCATAATAATTTTTATTAGTAAATAATGTAAATTGTAGCTTGTGATAATAAAGCTGCCAGTACTGTAACTGTTAAATTATTCCTTCATGCTTTAGTAGCCAACTTTTTCTCTCAAGGCCACCAGCGTACCCAGTAAGCTTTGAGTTTGCACCAATAATTCGATGGCATGGCACAATAATACTGATGGGGTTTTTGCCATTTGCAGCCCCTACCGCTCTTACCGCCTTAGGGTTATTTAATTTTTTAGCTATATCGCCGTAGGTCATGGTTTTGCCAAAAGGGACGCTGAGCAACGCTTGCCACACACTATTTTGAAAAGGCGTACCTTGCGTATCTAATGTCACATTAAAGGTTTTGCGCTGACCATTAAAGTATTCGTTTAATTGCTTTACGCAGATTAAAGCCGCTTCATTTGTTACTTGCTCAACGGGTGTATGGGCATAGTGTGTTTTTGGGTAAAAACCAACATAGCTCACCCCGTTTTCAGTCGCTTGAATAATAACATCGTCAATCGGACTCGAAATTGCGGTCTGTATAATCATGAAAGTTGCTGCCATAGTTGAAACGTTAAGTACGAGCGAAATGGAGCGCTCAGCTCTGGGTTAAATTGCTTAGCATTGATCAGCGCCTTTTTTACCCCGAGATCGCCGGCTAATAGTATATCTGGGTTACTTTGCCCGCGCAGTTTAGCGTAGTTAACAGTCCATGGGCCTATCCCTTTTATATCGAGCCAATTATCCAAAACCCTGTTATCGGGGTTATCAGCGCAGTACTTAGATAAATTTTTTAATGCATTTTTGCGCGATTGCGGCATTTTAAAAAATTCAAAGTCGCATGTCGCTAAATCCTCAGGCTGTGGAAAATACACTTTATCTGCGTGTTTATCGCCTCGCTCTGCAACCAGCTTTGTTACTAAAGTGTGCGCTGCCCCCACGCTAACTTGTTGACCCAATACAGCGCGGATCCCCGCTTCAAAGCTTGACCATATTCCAGGTAAGCGTAGCCCTTCACTTAATGTAAATGCCCCATTAATACTGTTTTTTAAGTGGCTTTCAATAGGGTTTATATCGGCATCTACATCAAGTACACGGCGTATATTGTTAATGACTTTTTGTAAGTGCTCGGTATTATTTATTACTATTTCAACTTTAAAATGGTTATGTTGCGCCTTAAAGTGCGCATTAAAATAACCTACCGCCCCTTTTAGCTTAAATGTTCGCCCGTAACTGGTTGGGGTTATCCACTCCATAGGCTCTATTAACCGCTTTGACAAAAAGCTGTGCAAAGCCTGCCAATTGTAAGGAGGTCTAAAAGGGAGAGTTAATACAATCACTGGGGTTGCCTCTTTTTTTGATTTTCTGAGCTTTGATGGGGCTATATTTAATTGTTGTAAAAAAGCATCGTTAAAACGTCGCACACTTTTAAACCCAGCGGCAAATGCAATATCGGTTATAGGTAATGTGGTCTCTTGAATGAGCTTTTTAGCAAACTGACATTGGTTAAATAACCGATACTGAGTAACAGACACACCAAAGTGCTGATTAAATATGCGTCGCAAATATCGACTGGTAATACCCAAACGAGTAGCTAGCATTTCGCAATTACAGCTGTCACCTAAATCAATTAACTGCTTAGCTCTAAGCGCGGTCGTTTTTACCCCCTGCCAAGCAGCGCTGCCCGGAGCACTATCGGGCCTGCAGCGTATACACGGTCTAAAGCCTGCTTGCGCTGCGTTGTGCGCATATTGATAATACACCACATTTTTTTCTTGAGCGGTGGGCGCGGGGCAAATTGGCCGACAATAAATACCGGTGCTTTTTACCGCAACGTAAAATAAGCCATCAAATCGTGCATCGCGGCTTTGCCGTGCTTTTTGCCAATACTGATTATTCATGTAGGGTCTTAATCAATAAAACGTACCTCAGCATAACAATTTTTAAAGCAGATACTGGCCGTTTTCGGCACTCATCTGCTTTTAAAAAAGTATTATACCAACCCACTTAATTAAGCGTTTTAGTATCACTATTGCTCTGCAAAATCGAGCAAGTCTTGGCCTGCTAGGCGGTAGATTATCCATTCGTTTTGGGCTTTTGCCCCAATGCTATTATAAAAATCTATAGCGGGTTGATTCCAATCCAGTACTACCCACTCAAAACGTCCACAGTCGTTTTTTATGGCTTTATTAGCAAGGTGTTTCATTATTAGTTTGCCCGCACCATTGCCACGGCTATCGGGGCTTACGTATAAATCTTCTAGATATAAGCCATTTTTACCCAGCCAGGTAGAGTAATTATAAAAATACACCGCAAAGCCAATAGGCTCATCATCTTCAAGGCAAATAACACTGTGTGCTGTTGCCCCCTCACTAAACAGCGTTTTTATAATTGCCTGCTCATCTGTTTTTACTGCATCGGGTTCTTTTTCGTAAATGGCCAGTTCGGTAATAAACTGTAAAATGGTTGGCGCATCGCTTTTTTTAGCATCGCGTATTTGTATTTGCTTACTCATGTTATTAATCCTAAAAGTACTGCTCTATTTTTTCTTTTAAAATATCAAGCTGAATGGGTTTAGTTAAGTAGTCATCCATACCGGCATTAATACAACGCTCTTTATCTGAGTCCATTGCATTGGCGGTTAGGGCAATTATTTTTATTGCTTTGTGCTCATCCCCTGCCATACCGTCTCGTATATTAGCCGTGGCGTCAAAGCCATCCATTACCGGCATTTGGCAATCCATTAACACTAAATCAAAATACCCCTCGTTATGCTCGCTTAAGGTATTTATGGCTTCTTGACCATTTTGCGCCAGTATTACTTCGCAATTTAGCTTTTTAAGCATCAGTGTAGAAACATGCTGATTAACGGGGTTATCCTCAACTAATAAAATTTTTGCAGGTGTGTCTGATTTTTCTTTTCTGAGTGACGAAATATACCCTGGGGTCACCAAAGGAAGGGGCTCGGTGCTGTCTGAACTTGTAATAACCGATAACGCAGAAATTAAATCGGCGGTTGTAACCGGCTTAGGAAAATAAGCCTGAAAACCAATTTTTGAGTAGCGCTGAGCGCCTTCCATACCTGCAATACTGGTCATCATTACTAATGGCATGGCTTTATAGTCATCATGTGCTTTAAGCACTTTACACAGCTCCATTCCATCCATTTCTGGCATTTGCATGTCTAGCACGGCAATATCAAACATAGGCTGATCATTTTCTATGCGCTGTGCACATAGTTCAAGCGCCTGTTTTGCACTACTAGCAAGCGTAACATTAGCCCCCCAATGCCCTAATTGCTGAGAGATAACTAAGCGGTTTGTCTCGTTATCATCAACCACTAGTACATTTAACGAACTCATATTGATATTAGGGATATTACGTTCTTTTTCGATGCCTTCAGCCACTTGCATGGTTGCAGTAAATTCGCTGCCTTTGCCAGGTTCGCTCGCCAGTGAAATTTTACCATTCATTAGCTCACATAACTGTTTACATATTGCAAGCCCCAGACCCGTGCCTCCGTATTCTCGCGTGGTTGATGCATCCACTTGCGAAAAAGGGGTAAATAATTGCTGTTGTTTTGCTTCGGTTATGCCTATTCCTGAGTCTTTTACTTTTATATTTAGCAGTAGGTTTTGGTCAGTTTTTTCTATAGATGCACTCACCACCACTTCACCCTGACTGGTAAATTTAACCGCATTACTAATTAAGTTGGTTACCACTTGGCGTATGCGCCCGGGGTCGCCCATTAAATGTGAAGGCTCCAAGGAGACTAAATCTAAAATAATCTCAATGCCTTTTTCTTGTGCGGTAAAGGCCTGTGCCTCGGCTATTTCGCCAATTAAGTCGCGTGCATTAAAATGTATATGCTCAAGCTCAACTTTGCCTGCTTCCGCCTTAGAAAAATCTAAAATATCGTTAATAACGCCAAGTAAAGAATGAGCACTGCTTTTAGCAATAGCGACCTTTTTTTCTATTGGTTTACTTAATGGCTCTAACTCTACCAGCTCTAACATGCCTAATACGCCATTCATCGGTGTACGAATTTCGTGGCTCATAGTTGCCAAAAACTGGCTTTTTGCTATAGCAGCATCTTGTGCTTGCACTAAAGCAACCTTTAGCTTTTCAGCGGTTTCTTTACGCTTTTGCGAGACCAAGGTACTACCGACTAACGTAGCCAAAGAGCGCAAGTAGGTTTCTTCGCCTTGCGTCCAAATGTGTTTAACCCCTACAGTTTCTGCGCATAAAATACCTAAATTTCCATCGCCTGATGAAATAACCGCATCCAGCATTGACTGAATATTTAATGGTTGAGTATAACTTTGCGTAAATTCAATGGTTGCTTTATGCGTATATACATCTTCAATTGCCACTAGGTTTTGCTCAAAAACAGCCTCATAGTAACTTGGAAAATTAGCCTTTTTAAGAACGCCGTCAAAATCTACAAAACCATCTTGTCGAGTATATAAACCATGGCACGCCATTTCGTCGCACTGTTTGTTAAATATCCAAATCGAGGCACGCTCAACATTTAATACCTCTACCATCGACTTTATCGTCAGCTTTTTAACTTGCGCAACGTCGCTGTTTTGTACCTCAGGCGAAACCGTTAATGACGCTAAATTTTTGTTATAGGCGTTTGCTTTTTCGCTTTCTAACTCTAGGCGTTTATGTGCATCAATACTTTGGAACGAGCCAAAGACACGCACACATTTGCCGTCTTTAAATTCCGCCTGCCCCATCGACTTAACCCAGCGCTCTTTACCGGTATAAGTTAAAATTATCAGCTCAACACTCCAGCTTTCGCCTAAAGTCACCGCACATTCAAACAACGTACTAATTTTATCGCGGTGCTCTCCTGGCTTATAAAAGTTAATGGCTGTATCAATGTTAGGTTCAAACCCGTCGGGAACTTCGTGTATGACTTTTACTTCGTCTGACCAATACATGGTTTGGTTTTCAAGGTTTATTTCCCATGCGCCAATTTGGCCTTGTTTACTCATTGCCTCAAGCAGGTTTTGTTGGCGGGTAATTTCTACTTGAGTATTATGGCGCTCAGTAATGTCTAAAATAAAGCCATCTAAATAAAGAACTTCGTTGTCATCGCCATAAATTG
This sequence comes from Pseudoalteromonas sp. P1-30, assembly GCF_001400005.1. NCBI lineage: Bacteria > Pseudomonadati > Pseudomonadota > Gammaproteobacteria > Alteromonadales > Pseudoalteromonadaceae > Pseudoalteromonas > Pseudoalteromonas sp. P1-30. Next base: position 291,823 of record NZ_LKBC01000001.1, on the reverse strand, counting down.
CTTGGCCTTTTTCGTGTACCCAACGAATACTGCCATCATTTCTTTTTACTCTGTATTCAATAGACCAAGGCAGCTTTTGTGCAATACAGGTACTTACCTGCAGCTCAACATCTTGATCGCCATCGTGGATAATAGCGGCGAAGCTCAGTGTTTTATTATTAATAAAGTCATCAGGCGTATAGCCTGTTATGTCTTTTACTTGGTCACTCATGTACAACATGGTCCAGGCTTTATCGAACTTACATCGATAAATAACCCCTGGAATATTTTCCACCAAAGAAGCAAAGCGATCGCGGCTATACTGTAGCTCAGACTCTATTTGCTTGCGCTCGGTAATATCTAAATGTGTTCCAATCATACGACGAGGCGACCCATCTAGGTTCCAGTCGACTACTTTTGCAGTATCAAGTACCCAAACCCAGTGGCCATCTTTGTGTTTCATTCGCGCTTCGCTGACATAGTAATCAGTGTCACCATTAAAGTGCGCTTTTAACTTTTGCTCTGAAATAACCAAATCATCGGGGTGTGCAAACTTATACCAAGTATTAATAGTGGTAGGTTCTAACTCGCTGAGTTTATAGCCTATTATTTCTGCCCAGCGATTATTAAAAGTCACTTTGCTGGTATCTATAAACCAATCCCATATTCCTACGGCGGTGGTATCTATGACTAACTGAAGTTGGGTTTTGTGCTGCTCAAGTTCAAGCTCTTGTAATTTTAATGGCGTGACATCAGTACGAATGGCTATATAGCTTTGCGGTTTACCGTGCTCATCAAAAAATGGCGCTATGGTGGTGTCTACCCAATAAAAGCCACCATGTTTTGCTTTATTACATATTTGGCCGTTCCATACTTCACCCCGTTTAAGGGTTTTATACATGCTTTTAAAAAAGCCTTTGTCGTGCCTTCCTGAATTAAGTAAACGGTGATTTTGACCTATAAGCTCATGTTCTTCATAGCCGCTAATTTCACAAAACTTCTTATTTACAAAGGTGATGGTGCCCGCTAAATCTGTTACCGCTACAATGGCATGCTCATCAAGGGCACTTTTTTGCTCATCCAATTGTTTAAACGCAGTTTGCAAAGCAGAGCGCTGCTTTTGCAATATGCTCTGCTGCTCTTCTTTAAATGCCACCATTTTTTGAAGATCTACTGATAACCTATTTAACTCGTGGCTATCAGTTAAAGTAGGCACCTTTACTTTCTCGCCATCGGTAATTCGGGCCATTACTGAGGTAAGCTGAATTAAAGGCTTAGATAAGCGCCGACTAAACCACCACGCTGCGCATAAAATGAGAAGTAAAGAAACTGCATTTGTAAAAATAGCCAGCTGCTTATAATAAGTAGAGTCTTTGAGCATAATATGCAAAGGTTTTGCTGCTAAAAGTTGCCACCCTTGCACACCTAAAAAATTTAAATCACTAATATATGCATGGTATGTCGTGCCGTTGGCACTGGCGTAATCAAACACTTGCTTACTGGTGAGTGCCGTTTGCGAAAAAACAGGCGCCTCATCTGCATTTGTTACTGAAGAGCGCTCTATTTTATTATTATGTAGTACAAAAAAACTCACTTCGTTGTGCATGTTGTGAATGGTGTTTAAGCTTTTTAAAAGGCCATTAATATTTACTTCTGTGAGAATTACACCCTCTAGTTGTTGCGCCGCATTAAGCAAAGGCATAGCCATAATATTAAACTGTTTGCCATTTAACATAACAGAGCCAAAAGCGGCGGGCGTTGAGCTATTAACCGAATTTATAAGCGTACTAAGCTCACCTTTGTTTATCTGCCCGTAAGGCGAGATAGTGGGCAGCTTAAGTGCCGATGCAGCGATAATTTCTATACTGTTTACAAAGTCATATTGATTAACAAAATGATTTATTAATTTGCTTTGTTCAAGCGGGAAGTTAGAAAGCTGATTTTTAAAGGTATATAAATCAGTAAGGTGATCATCAAACCATAAATTAGCAAACTCTGAGGCGATAGAGCTTAATTCATGAAGCTCTGCATTTGCATTTTTTTGCAAGGTATTATTAACGTGCTGTAAGCTAAACCAGGTCAGCAAACAAAGTGGAACAATAGCAATAACTAAAAAAGTAATGATCAGCTTACTACGCACAGACTGAGCTGTGCCATTTAGCAGCCCATACTTTTTTCCTTCAACCATGCTATATATCCAATAACTGTAATTGTATTATTTATTACCTATATTAATGCACTAAAACCTAAAAGACGCAAGTTTTAGCCCGCAAAGCGTTTAAAATACATCACATAATTACAGTTTAAACATCAATAAGTTGCAATTAAAATTTACACGTAAAAATAAGCAAGAACGCAAACCGTGCATATTTTAATTTTTAGCTGGTATTTATTTCATTATTATAAAAATTAAAGCGCATTACTCATACGAACTTTTACTGACTTAAAGCCACTCAATTTTTAAACTTTATTTAAGGGTCTAAAGCTTAGCGTGTTGTTCGCGGTTTTATATACAGTAGTTTGATTACACAAAGGGTCACATTTTATAAATTGATAAACACCTGTTCTATCACTTACAATCACTGTAACTGTTTATTATAGAGATTACTTTTGAAAATCTGGTTACGTCGAATTCACTTATACCTTGCCTTACTAAGTGGCCTTTTTTTGTTAATACTCAGTATTAGCGGCGCCATTTTACTCTATGCAAATGACATACAATATTATATTCAGCCCGATAAATGGCAGGTAGAACCACAAACCAAAACGCTTAGCCACGCAGAGTTAATCCGCGCAGTACAGCAGCAAACAGATAAAAAAATCACCCGCTTTATGCCCCTTAGTAATCCTAATGCCAGCTGGCAATTTAGATTAGGTGATGGCAGTAACGCCAGTGTGAACCCGTATACAGGCAAAGTAATTTTTCAATACCAAACAAATGACACGCTGTATGGTTTTACCCTTGCTTTGCATCGCTGGCTATTATTTGAAACAGCCTCTGGTGAAAAACCACTAAAAAACGTAGTCTCTGTATGCGCCCTATTATTAATAATAAATGCGTTAGTGGGTTTTTATTTATGGATTAAGCCTAAAAACCGCCTAAAACGACTGGCGATTAAACCTAAAGCCAAAATTAAAGTACTTATGTATCAGCTACACACCGTGCTTGGTGTTTATGTTTTATTACCGCTATTGCTTATAGCCTTTACAGGTATCACCTTTAATTGGAAAAGCGCGACCAAAACATTAGTAGAAACCGTGGCATTTTCTCAAGTACAAAATAGGCCTAAAGCGCCAAAAGTGATAGCAAAATCAACAGCAAGTATTAACTACGACCAAGCAATAAATAAAGCCCTTGATGTATTTCCTGATGGGATTTTGTATCGTATTTACTTACCTAAAAAACACAATGACCCAATCGCTTTACGCCTACAAAACCCAGGAGAAAGCCATGCTTATAGCTGGGTGTGGGTAAATCCATACAACGCTAAAGTGCTTAGCGCGTATGATGCCAGTAAAGCAAATGCAGTCACCCATGTATGGAACTTTAAATATGTGTTTCATACTGGCGCATTTGCAGGGCCGATTGTAAAATTTGTATGGCTTTTAGTATCACTGTCGTTAGCATTTTTTATACTCAGTGGTGTTTATTTATGGTGCAAACGGCATAAGTGGGTATAACATTACCCTTTAAATGAAAATGCAAAACTGTACATAAACCAAGCAATAACGCAAACTTAAATAAGAATCAAAACCAATTGTAAATTAATGATTTTTATAGAAAAACTTGCAAAATACGCAAATTTAACTACACTGTGCACAATTAAAATAGTTAAGGTGATTTATCATGAAAGGTAATCAAAAAGTAATCGATGCATTTAATACTTTGCTAGCCAATGAGTTAGCCGCAATTGACCAGTATTTTATTCATTCACGCATGTATGATGACTGGGGTTTAGATAAATTATATGTACGCCTTAACCATGAAATGGAAGAAGAAAAAGATCATGCTGATTGGCTAATCAAACGCATCTTGTTTTTAGAAGGCGTGCCTAACATGACTAAACGCCGTGACCTTTTAATTGGTAACGATGTAAAAAGCATGATGCAAAACGATTTAACACTAGAGCTTGAAGTAGTTGCATGTGTTAAAGAGGTAATTGCTATTTGTGAAGAGCAGCAAGATTATCAGTCTCGCGAAGTGTTAGAAAAGCTATTATTTGATACCGAGGAAGATCACGTTTATTGGTTAGAGCAACAACTTGGTCTAATTGATAAAATTGGTACGCAAAACTACCACCAAGCACAAATGGGCGAGTAAGGAGCATAAAGTATGAAAGGCGATAAAGACGTTATAGCAGCTTTAAATAAAGTACTCGCTAATGAGCTTGTGGGTATTAACCAATACTTTTTGCATGCCCGCATGTTTAAAGATTTTGGTTTTAGCCAGCTTGATAAAGCAGACTACAAAGTTTCAATTCAAAAAATGAAAAACGCCGATCGTTTAATCGAACGTATTTTATTTTTAGAAGGCTTACCTAACTTACAAGACCTAGGCCGTTTACGTATTGGCGAAAACAGCGAAGAAATGATTGCCGCAAATATGAGCTTTGAGCTTGATACAATTGATGATTTGCGCAGTGCAATTAAATTAGCTGAAAACAAAAAAGATTATATTAGCCGTGAAGCACTCGACAATATTTTGAACGAGCAGGAAGAACAAATTGACTGGCTAGAAACCCAACAATTACTTATTCAAAATACGGGGCTTGAAAATTACTTACAGTCTCAACTTTAAGGTAAATTTAGGTCATAAAAAAAGCAGCTTTATAAGCTGCTTTTTTTGTATCTGAATTTTGTAATAACGAATTAAGCGACTTGATCGGTAATATCTGCAATCTCAATAAGTTTGCGATTTAGGATCTTTTTAGTACAACAACAACACTTACCGCATTGGCTGCCTACTTTAAGCTCTTTAGTTAATTCACGCATGGTAGTTGCACCATCGTCAATTGTCTGCTCAATTTTTTTATCGGTCACCCCGTGACAAAGACAAATATACATGAATACAAACTACTCTCAATTTCATTTAGTAGGTGCATATTAATCTAAACAATAATGGTTATCAATTGTTTGTGAGATAAAAATTAGTTATTTTTCAAAAAATGATCAGTGCCACTTAAATCGAGAATTCACGGCACGTTGAGAAGTTATTGATTTATAACTAAACATGGCACTTAAATTGAGATTTATTAACTTAATTACACTCTAAAAATAAAGAAATCGCTTGAAAACGTCTATTAAAGTAAGTGATTTGAAGTGATAATTTGCCTACCTATTATACGAAAGCTAATCGGGTTTACTTCGAGGTAGAGTTTATTTAGGCCGATGCTTTCAGAGGAGCGACAGCGCATCTTTATTTTTCATTACATAAAGAACTTGTATTCATGGGCAGTTATAGCCGTGGATTGCATCACTCAATAATTACCGGCGGTCTGCTCTGTGCCAATTGCAGACAGTGGTAACGCCCAAATTTAGCGCGGAAAGCAGCGCAGCGGCTTGACGTCGCAGCCCAGACTTTTTGCTGGTGATAAAATTTGTTTGTTATACGCCATCAATAAAGCCTAGTAATGCACTAATAGAGCTAAAAAACAGAGGCTTGTTATCATGTGGTACGTTATGGCCCGTTTTATTAGTAACCATATGGATAGAATTTGCATTATTGATGATCATTGACTGGTGCAAATCCCGCCAGATCTTTTTACCCTGCACACTATGCCCAATCCACCAGTCACTTTCATTTAATTTTGATGAAGTGACTATAACTACAGGAATTTTATTGGCAATATCGTCATCAGCAATCATTTTCTGATGATAAATTTCCTGTAGGAGATCCCATTCAGGCTGGTTATTCATCATTCCGTTTAATTTAGTAGTATCGCGTTTCGCCCACGTTGCGTCGTATTTATTTAATTCACTATCAAACAACTCATGACTTGGATCGATCAACAGTAACCCTTTTACCCGCTCGGGATAAGCAGCAGCAAATGCTCTGACATGCAAGCCACCAAAGGAGTGACCAATTAAAATTAGATTTTCTTTTGCGTTAATAGTCGAAAGCAGTTTTTCGAGTCGTTGATTTGAACTAGCTAAACTAACGTCTTTGACAACCTGAGATTTTCCATTCCCAGCACGAGAATATATAACTGCTCTGATATTTAATTTTGAAAGGTCTGTTAATAACGGGTGCCAGTAAGCTAAGCCCATTCCGATACCTGATTCAATCACCAAAGTTTTGCTTCCAGCACCGATATCGATGTATTCCATTTGAATGCCATCAATAACTAAGAATCTTGGTTCCTGAGTTCCCGCAATGACTGGACTGGCATATAAGACAAATAAAAAAAATGTTAATCGAAAAATCAAGCGCAACTCCTGTGCGTATAACGAGGCTGGAGGATAAGTTTAACAGCCAAAATGGGTAAAAACGAGCTCCTGTAATCGTTCCTCAGCACTTTTTCGGCATTAGGAAATACATTTGAAACCCATAAACGGGCTTATTTTCTTTAAAAGGAGTAATTCTAACGCCCCACACCCAAATTATGCGCTGCCGAAGGTGATCTGCATTTATTTGTAAGGAATTTATAGCGACTCTACACTTTCTCTCCATTTTTTGAAGGAAAACCTATCATTATATTCAATTCGTTTAGCTACTGCTCTAGGGCTTCGGCCTAAATACTGAGAAATCTCACTTGCTGTCATCTCAAATTCAACAACCATCACTCTTAGTTTTTCCAAGTCGATAGTACTCCAAGGTTTACCGTTATTTCTATATTTTAGAGCAGCCTTCTCTCTGACTTCTACTCTTTGCTTCCTAGAAATTTCCCTGACAGTAAGAACATCTTGGAGTTGAATCTTAGCTAAAGAAAAAGCGGTTGGCGGAGTTGTAGACTTATTAATATTTTTGATTACAATTTTAGAAGCATCATCAAGATCAGGCAAACAATCAAAATCAATATTTATTTTTCTGACTTTGGTATTTTCAATCTTACCCAAAATACTAATATCATTTAGATTAAAAAAACCTCTCAAGTCGAAAGTTTTTATTATTCTACTCTGAATTAAACTTTCTATTATAGTTGCTTTTTCGTATGTGTAGTTTGAAAGAGGAAGTGCCCAGACACATAAGTTTGGAAGGTATTTATTATGTAATATTTGTTCCCATTCATTCGAAAACTTTTGATTTGATGACAGTAAATTTTTTGGTTCAATTGATGTGATAGTTGTTGATGCCCAAATTTTTTTAATATTTGCTAAATTTTTGTATTCTTTAATATGGTTATGAACAAGATATGAAGACATCAAGCTATACACATCTTCTGACTCATCTACGTTGTAGATCGTTCTGTTACCTCGAAGATAACCTTCGTAGTGTTCACTCATTCTTATACCAACATTTACACTAACACCAACATAAACTATTCGGTTTAATGCACCTTTATGGACTATCAAATAAATTCCACTACAACCAGAGCTTTTCGCTTCTTTAAGTGAACCAAGACATTTCCATTTCATAACATGTTGATTCCTCGATTGATGCCTAACACTTTAGTATTTATGCAGCACGCAGTTTGTGTTGCATAATCACTTGAACAACTTTATAAGAGAACATTTTTCTTATTTTAACGCGAAAACGTCCATATTGTATGGACTTATATTCTTAGCGAATAGTGTAAGCCACTGCCAACTATAAATATTATGCTTACTGTAGCTTATTTAAACATTTATAAAAGAGGAAAGTATTCACTTATTTTTACTAAGTTAATGACGACTCACCTGACTGACTGATTATCGCTCTTTGACGAAGTTCGGCTCTGTGCCAGCGGACCTTCAATCGTAGCTCGTTTTTGCCCCAAAATGAGTTAACGTAATTACTCTATAGGTCAGCTTTGAGCGATCAGATACAGTGTTATTCATCTAATGCAATTGGCTCTACTCCATATTCAAGAAAATGAGCGACGATCGCATTTTCTTTTTCTGAGTACCTTTATTTTCAATAAAATATTATAGTTGGAAATGTTTTACGTTATTTGTTAATAATAGATTTATTAATACATGAGCGTGACATCGGCAGAAAGGTGCGCGATGCCCGCACTATAAAATTGTTAGTGTTCACAAGGAGGTCACGTGAAGGTCAGCAAGTCATTATCATCTCTCCATGAGTTGTTAAAAACAAAAGAAGAACAATCGAAGCAATTCACTAAAGATGACATTCTTAATGCAACAGGGTGGAAAATTGCAACTTTCAGAACATATTGGAATAAAGGTCAATTAGCTGATTTTATAAGTGAAGTTAGCAAAGGTTTTTTTGAAGCGTCCAACTGTATTGATATATCAGAAATTGAATTTGCAAAGCTGCTTTCTCAGAGTAAACATAGAAGAGGTTTAGGTCATAATTGTAAATCTAAGCTTGCTAAAGCACTACTAAGTAAGTCGAAAGACAATATGTTATTAGCTCTTGAATTATATAACAGACCATCTTTAGAAAATCGAATGGATGCATTTGTAATGTGTTTTTGCACTGCTTGGGAACAATTTTTAAAAGCAGTACTTATTGAGAAAGATGGTGAAAATAGTATTTTTCGCAAGGCTGGTAAAAAAGGGCTAAAAGAAACTATTTCCCTGCGCGATTGTTTAGAAAAAGTTTACCCACTAAAATCAAACATTAGAAAAAATATCGAACAGATAGCGTATTTAAGAGATCAAGCTGTGCATCTTTTAATGCCTGAAATACAAGGCATTATGTCTAGAGTCTTTCAGTCTGGTGTTTTAAATTACACTTCAAAATTTGAAGAGTTTACGGAGATATCATTTTTAAATAACAGCCATGCAGGAATGATCTCTCTTGTTGGAGAGTTTAAATCGCCACCAGTATCAATTATGAAATCGACTTACGGTGATATCGCAAATGAAATTATCGAACTTGCAACTTCAGTACAAACTGATGTTGAAAATAGTGATGATATAGAATTTGCTATCCCACTCAATGTGAAATTAGTATTTGCTACAGATGGAGAAGATGGCAGCACAATTGCGATAGCAAGAGCTGATGAAGGTATTGAGGGCTTAAAAAAAGCACTAGTAATAGAAAAACCGGTCGATCGTTCTAAATCTCATCCATTATTGCAAAAAGATGCAATTAACGAAATCAATCTTAGGCTTCAAGAGCGATTTGATAACGCTAAACTAAAGAAACATTTAGTTAAAAGTTGCAAAAATACGGGGATGCCAATCATTAACCCTAATTGCTTTGCGGCAATTTTATCTAAAAACAATTGGAAGTCATCGGATAACAAGTTTCACTATAAAAATAAGAATCCAGAAATACATTATTATTCTCTAGATCTAGTAGAAGAGTTTATTAAAAAAATAATGGAACAAGAAAGTTATTTGAGTGCAACAAAGTCATGGCACAATAAGCGCAAATGAACACTAACAAGTCAATTCAGCAGGACAAAAAACGTGTTGAGGCGAATGCCTCAAAAGAGCGAGAAGCAGACGTCCAGACAAACTCGTTTTTGGACAAAAACGATTTAGAACTAAGGCGTGCTTTGTGCCAATAGCGAAAACTGGCCACTTAATTCAAAAAAACAGCAATGATACGATAGCAGACTTTCCTAAGTAGATAAAAGCACTGGTGTTTTTATCATAACGTTTGTCGATTTCCTTTTAAGGCTGTATGTAAACTAAGCCACCATAGAGACTTTAATTTAAAGCCCCAGTAGAAACTAATACTTCACTTTAGAATTCATTGCTCTAAGATGTATAATCCTAATCTCAGGATGAAATAAGGCAATACGTTTTCTATTATTATGAAAAATCTATTATCCATCCGTTCCTATAGCACAAAGCCAGTTCGTCATTCACATCAATTTAATCAGTTGGTTCTACCTTTACGTGGTGTCATAAATATATCTGTTGGTGATTTTAATGGTAAAGTTGCTCCTAGTGAATGTGTTGTAGTTAAAGCCAGCGAAGAGCACTTGTTCACCGCAAACACTGAAGCTAGGTTTGTAGTCGCAGATATGAAAAATCTTCCGCTAAATATTTCATCTTCACAATGTATTGTTTTTGCAATTAACTCACCTCTTAGAAGTTACTTAACTTTTATCGAAAACCAACTAGAAAACAAAGTTAATGCCCAATTAGAACAGGCGATGTTCGAAATGTTCAGCCTATTGCTTGCAGAGCAACCTTTATTACCAAAAGTAGATAACCGCATTGGAGCAGCAATATCCTTCATAGAGAAAAATATTGCAGCGCAGCTTCAAATTAAATGTTTAGCTGAATCTGCTTTCCTGAGTGAGACACAGTTTAAGAAACTATTTAAACAACAAACAGGTATGACCGTGATGAAGTACGTAACAAAACTTCGAATGGAAAAAGCCCAAGCCTTACTTACACATACAGATTACCCGCTACCATTTATTGGTGAAAAAGTAGGTTATAAAGAACCTTCAGCCTTTAGCAGAAAATTCTCACAATACTTTGGTCTATCACCAATTAAATTCAAAAAGTAAACTTAGTCGGAATTGATAACGATTGCGTCTTAATTGTTAAAAATACTCTACATAATTAGCATACTATTTCTGTATTGAAGTTATTATAAATAGGTCTTATTATGGAAAATCATCACGGAAGTTTTAAAGGTGTTATGGCGATTATTGTTGCTAGTTTCTTGTGGGGGACAACTGGTACTGCTGCAAGCTACTCACCAGATGTAAGCTCTTTGGCTATTGGTGCATTCTCTATGGGGATAGGAGGAGTGTTGCTTGTAATCACAGCTCGAAAAAAGCTACTTATAGATTATAAGCTGATGCTCGAACAGCCTGTAGTATTTCTTTTAGGTGCCGTTTCTGTCGCTATTTACCCATTAGTATTCTATACCTCAATGCGTTTATCAGGTGTTGCCATTGGTACTGTAGTATCTATAGCCACTGCACCTTTTTTTGCCGCAATCCTTGAGCGTCTTATTAGTAAAAAGGACATTTCATTGCAATGGATGTTGAGCTTTGTCATTGGTGCTATAGGTATTGCTCTGTTAACTTTAGGTAAAGACCAGAGCAATAATGCTTACAGTATTAATCAACAAGGTTTGGGGATTCTTTTAGGTTGTATTGCTGGTTTAACTTATGCAGGTTATTCATGGTCAGCAAGGCGTTTAATTGAAAGTGGCATTCAATCAAAATCGTCCATGTCTGGGCTATTCGGTTGTGCTGCACTATTGTTACTTCCATCATTATGGTTTACGGGTGATAACTTATTTTCAAGCTCAACTAATGCTTTCGTATCTTTGTATATGGCAATAATTCCAATGTTTTTAGGATATTTATTATTTGGTTTTGGCTTGAATTATATAGATGCAAGTAAAGCGACATTAATCACCTTAATTGAACCGTTAGTTGCAACTGTTTTAGCTATAGTCATTATTGGTGAAAAATTTAAAGTAATTGGTTGGATAGGCGTAGCTTTAGTATCACTATGCCTATTGATACAAACAATCAAACCTCAAAAAAAAATTAAGATTAGCCATCAAAAAATATAGTTATACAGCACTAAATATTCTCTTGAATTTGCAAATGCCTAATGTCCGCAATTGGCTAGCCGCTGTCGCTAAAACCTTAACAGCCAACGTCCGTAGTTTGCTCTTTTGCGGCATTCGTCTAAACACGTTTTGGGGCAGAAACGAGTTTGGACTTCCCAGCTTTCACTAAACACCGGCTTATAATCTTAAAGTACAAAGCGGAAGTAAACTTCCGATTTGTAAGCCTATATTGCTATATTTCAGAAGCAAACTTCCGTTTTTAGGGCTTCAAAGGTAGTTATCGGAAATATACTTCTGTTTTTTGATAGCGTTAACCTAGATAACTATATGAGCAACCTTTCGGGGTCTTATTTGAGCGATCAGCAGACGTTGAGGTTGGCTAAAAATCGTAGTTACTTGGTTGGTCAAACTGCTCTTTGCGCGTATATTCATGAAAATAAGCGACGCGCGCATATTGTTCTATTAAACTTTACTTTAAAGCTTTAAAAAACTTAGTGGTAGTAATGCTTTATGTTATTTGTTAAAACTAAATAAAGTAGATAAATGAGCGTTAAGTCGGCAGAAATATGCGCGATGAGCGCACTATTAAATTGTTAGGCATCTTGAGGAGAATCGGCGTTGCTCGATAAAATGTTGAATATTTTATTAAATGAAGATGAGCTTGGTGCAGTTGTAAGAGCACATATCCTTATTGAGCAATATGTAGATCATTTTTTATCGCTAGTCGTCCCTAATCATGACTACCTAGATAAGATGAGTATAGATTTTTCTAATAAAGTAAAACTTGCAGTTGCAATGGGTTTAGATGAAGAAATATATAAACCTATAAATTCTATAACAAGTATAAGAAACAAATTTGCTCATAGAGCTAATTTCAAACTCGATTCATCGGATGTTAAAAGTTTTTATGATAGTTTTGTAGCAGAGGATCGTGAAGGCATTCAGGACATTATTTCTAATAACCCAGACCGACCTGCTGGACTAGCTGAAAAATATTCGCGGTTATTTATCAAAGAAAAACTAGTAGTAATGGTGATATTTCTTGCCATACGTATTGAGAGTGAAGTCAAATTCGAACTCGATTATGCATTAGAGAAGATAGACGATAGTAAAGATGAAATCGATGCCTAACAAGTCGCTCAAAGTGGACGCAAAACAGTTGGCTTGCGCTCATTCTTCGCTAATTTTAGCCAACTATTTGTGCGCCCGTTAGCGAGGCGTTAGCCTTTAAAATATTGTTAAGGAGTGTCAATAATGGCAGAGATTGAAATTAAATTAGAGCGAGCTAATGTTGAAGAGCTCTTTTCACGTTATAAAGACATAATCGGTAAAGATTTTCCTAGTTATCGAAACCATGTATATCGCACTATAACTTACGCTATGCATTTTCTAGGTAATGACCCCAAATTGGAACGTTTAGTGGAAACCATTTTTGTTTATCATGATATAGGACTATGGACAGATCATGAATTGGCATATTTAGAGCCATCGGAAACCGTTGCGTTAGAAGATAATCAAAAGTATGAGTGGGGGTTAGACCCTGAGGTTCTTCGAGGTGGTATTCATTGGCACCATAAAATTTTTTCTTATAAAGGGCAACATCAAAATATTATCGAAGCCTGCCGTAAGGCTGACTGGATTGATGCATCTAAGGGACTTATTCGCAAAGGCCTTAATAAATCGGCTATAAAAGAAGTCGAATTAGCATTTCCAAATTTAGGTTTTCATAACACATTGCTACGTCTTGCAAAAGATTATGGTGGTTCCACATTGATGGGCGGTATAAAAGTTACCCGTGGCATCGTAAAATGGTAGTAAAATTAAAGGCTAACAAGTGACTATGGTTACGACTGTCCGCTGTTGGCACATAGCCCCCTTCGGATATAAAGTATTTTATCCACTAAACACATACTCCAAACCACTATAAAGTGTAATTTATATCTTGCTCTTTTTTAAAGTTTGGTAAATGGCTCTAGGTGGAGTTAGCTAATTTACTACCAGATGAAGTTAACTGTAGTGAAAACCCTAAGAAGTTAAGTCTATTTTGAAAGGGGATTGCTTTTTATCCATTCTTTCAAGTGGTCAATGAAGTTCCTAACTATTATCGATTGGTTTTTCCTAGACGGATATAATAGATTAATTGAAATTGATGGGTCACACTCCCAATCTTCTAAAATAACCTTTAAGCGCCCTTTTTCAACACGTTCTTTAATATGCCAATCTGACAAGAGTGCAATACCATGATCTAATTCCACCATACCCAAAACGCTGTCCCCTAAGCTAGAAGAAAAGCTGGGGTTTAACTTAACTGTTTTTCGTTCACTTTCTCTAATGAATGACCAGTTAGTTTCATTCCCAACGGTTAATAAACTATGATCAGTTAAATATTCAGGTGATTGTGGTACTCCTTTTTTTTCTAAATAACTCGGCGTTGCACATAATATTCTCTTTGTATCAGATAGCTTTTGACCAATTAATGATGAATCTCGCGAAGGGCCATGTCTAATTGCCAAATCAACACCTTGTTCAGTTAAATTAACTAAACTATCTGTAGAAATGATTTCAATATTAACTTGCGGGTAACTTTCTAAAAAGCTGCTAATCACAGGTAATAAATAGCTTTGCGTAAAAGAAGCTGACGCAGTTATTTTTATTTTTCCTTTTAACGTATTTGTTGGGTCGAGGTCATGTTCAATCTCATCGCTAATACTTAAAAGTCTTTGCGCATGGTTATATAGCTTCTCACCCGTAAATGTCGGACTAAGGGTCCGTGTTGTTCTATAAAATAATTTAGCACTCAGTCTGTTTTCGAGCGCTATCAACCTTTTACTCACTGCTGCAGCCGTTAGGTTGTGAGCATCAGCAGCCATTCGAATAGATTTAAGTTCAAAAATCGTACTGAATATCTTTAGTTCTTCTATTGAATCAATCAAATTATCAACCTTTTGGAATTAATCATTAAACTTTTAGTGTGTTTTTGGTTGTTAATTATGTTGATAACATCACTTTCGTCAATAACAAAGAGGAAATTATTATGAAAGCAATAGCTATTAATGGTCATGGTGACGTTAATGTTTTACATGAAATCGAAGTTGATGCGCCAAAACCAAAACGCGGTCACGTCGTAATAGATGTAAAAGCGACAAGTGTTAACCCTGTTGATACTAAAATCCGTCAAGGCAGTGAAGGCACTGCTGGTATGACTTATCCAGCAATCCTTCACATGGATGTATCGGGCGTAATCAGTGAAGTAGGTGAAGGTGTAACTAACTTTAAAATTGGTGATGAAGTATACGGTTGTGTCGGCGGTATCGTTGGCATTCCGGGTACTCTTGCAGATAAGGTTGAAGCTGACGCTGTATTATTAGCACATAAACCTAAAACGCTTAGTTTTGGTGAGGCGGCTAGCTTGCCTTTAGTAGCAATTACAGCATGGGAAGCAATTATTGGTCGAGCTGAAATCCAGCCGAGCGATAGAGTGTTGGTTCATGGTGGTACAGGTGGCGTAGGCCACATTGGTCTTCAGCTTGCAAAAGCACTAGGTGCACATGTTACAACGACTGTTGCAGATGAAGCTCGCGCAGAAACTGCAAAACAATTAGGCGCAGATGAAACGGTTCTATTCCCTACAGAAGAGCCAAAGGAATATGTTGAACGACTAACCAATGGTCAAGGCTTCGATACGGTATTTGATACAGTGGGCGGGCCCGTTTTACAAAACTCATTAATCGCTGCAAAACTGAAGGGGCATGTTATCTCTACAATTGGTTATGCTGATTATAACTTAACTGAAATGCACTTTAAGGCTCTTAGGTTAGATCTTGTATTTATGGCGATTTCGATTATTCACAATATCGATAGAGATACTCACGGTGACATTCTACGCCGACTTGCTGGGCTTGTAGATAAAGGCCAAGTTAAACCTTTGATTGATAGTGTTTTCCCTTTCACTTTGGATGGAGTTAAAGCTGCTCACTCTCGTCTAGAGTCAGGGTTAGCCACAGGTAAAGTCGTAATCGAGCGTTAAATTTCTGCTATTTAATTAAAGGCTGTGTAAGCAGCCTTATAAACCAAGATAAAGGTTCAAAATGGACAATGAAGTAATGGTCGTTGTGGATATTCTATGTGAAACACAACATTACAGCACCGTATTAAATGCAATTTATGAATGTTCGAGTGACAGTATTCTTGAAGATGGATGCGAGCGTTATGATGTTTTCCCTGATGTTAATGGGTCACAAAGAATCACATTAATTGAAATGTGGCGTGACATAGATACTTTAGAGCAACATAAGACACTGTCGCATTATCTTCAATTACAAACGTCTTTAGAAGGTAGAGTGCTATCAGTCGTTATTAAAACAGCTCGTGTGTTTTAAGGCTTGTGATAAATGAAATATCACCGCATATCAGATATTAAAACATCACTAAGATTTTGCTATGAGGGTCTTGGGTTGAAAGTTCTAAAAAGGAAAGACTACTTTGGAGCAAAGTTTTCTCTTATCTTTTAGCTGCACAAGGTGATGAAAGCGCTCAAATTGAACTTACTTATAACTTGGAGCCTGAGTATCTAAATACAGGAAGAAACCTCGGTCATATAGCCTACAGAGTTGAAAATATATACGAGACATGCGCTCACTTACAGGAACTAGGCATTGAAGTAAATCGATTTCCTCAAGACGGTCAAATGGTTTTTTTACGCTCTGCGGATAATATTTCCGTCGAGTTGTTACATATGGTGAGCCGCTACCAAAAACTGAGACTTGAGCTTCAATGCCTAACAATGAAAGTTTGTAGCATATTTTACAAGTAACCGACAAATCGGTTGGTTTAATTTATATGAGAAAGATAGTATGAAAATTTTATTATTAATGACACTAGTTTTCGCGGCTCCAAGTTTTGCTGCGGATAAAATCCTTTTCGTACTGACTAGCCACAATAAAATGGGTTCGTTAGATATGAAAACTGGCTTTTGGTTAGGTGAGTTAACACATCCTTATTACGTCCTTGCTGATGCAGGCTTTGGAGTTGATGTTGCTAGTATTGATGGTGGAATGGCCCCAATAGACCCTAAAAGTCTAGATTTTTCAGATGAAAACAATGCTAGGTTTATAAATGATAAAAAGCTCATGGCTTCAATTATAAATACTAAAGCGATTGAAGATGTAAACAGTGAAGATTATCAAGCAGTAGTTTATGTAGGCGGTCACGGTACCATGTGGGACTTCTCGAACAATGAACGTATCAATAAATTAACTGTTTCAATATATGAGCGAGGCGGTATTGTAAGCGCGATTTGTCATGGCCCAGCAGCTCTTACAGACGTAAAGCTTAGTAACGGACAATACCTCGTTAAAGGAAAAAAATTAGCTGCATTTACTAACGAGGAAGAGTCAAATGTAGGGCTAACAGAAGTTGTTCCTTTCTCACTACAGGATACATTAATGTCCAAAGGTGCAAAGCACATTTATGGTGCTGCATGGACGGTAAACGTTGTGAATGATAGGCGAGTTATTACTGGTCAAAACCCGCAATCAGCTCGTAAAGTGGGCGAAGAGATTCTAACTGGATTAAAAGGCATCAAATAGGCATTTAATGTCAGACACTTATCAATTCAAGGTTTTTAAGTGAATTTCAATAAAGAATGGGTAGTAGTACATAGTGAAAAATATCTTAATTTTAAATGGCGGTAAATGTTTCGCTCACTCTAAAGGTGAGCTTAACAATTCGCTCACAGCCTTTGCTGAAAACTTCTTTGTACAAAGTAACTGTAATGTTCGTAACACAACTATTGATAAAGGATATGATGTCGATGAAGAAATTTCTAAATGGCTGTGGGCTGACTTGGTAATCTTTCAGATGCCCGCATGGTGGATGGGGCCTCCTTGGACTGTGAAAAAGTACATGGATGAGGTGTTTACCAAAGGGCACGGTAAGTTATATGAAAGCGACGGTAGGTCTAGAAGTGATATTTCAAAGCAGTATGGATCTGGAGGCTTACTTCACGGTAAAAAATACATGCTTTCTGTCACGTGGAATGCCCCAGTAAATGCGTTCATTGATAGTGAGCAGTTTTTTGAGGGGACTGGGGTAGATGGTGTGTATTTACCCGTGCATAAAGCAAATCAGTTTTTAGGAATGAAGCCACTAGAAACTTTTGTTTGTAGCGATGTTATGAAAAATCCCCAAATAAAAGCCGATATGGAGCGATATAAACTACATTTAGGGGCAGCACTTAAGATCTGATTTAGCATTGTTAAGTATTTGTATATAGCTCTACTCTATGGACCTTATGCCTCATAAAAACACCTTGTTCTTACGTACATGGTGTTTTACCTAGATAGTCAGCTGATTACAGCTCTGTTGAAGGTTACCAATGGGCGCCCAATAACTTTCAGAAAGAGTAAAAGAAGTTTTTGCTTTAAAAAAACGTGGGGTGTAAGCGAGTGCTATGTGAATGACCGCTCATGGCACATATGCGACTCTCAGATTTGATCAAAACTAAAAACCAAACCTGACAGATTAAGTTAAGACTTATTCATGTGATGCTGTTCAATGAATAAAATATGCACTTATCTTTTTAAGCAAAAATGCTGACTAAATCACTATTAAAAGAAAGTCCGCTTAAGCTATTTTCATTAACCAGAGATTTAAACTCAGCATTGCAATAAAGTGCGGTCCCACCCTGCATGCATGATTTAAAGACAAGGTTTTTGCCTGATTTAAATGATAAGGATTTGAGACCATCCTCAATACCATTCAGGTAAGCCTTTTCAGTTAGAGTTTTGTCTTCTTCTTCGAAAACGAGAGGATTAAATAAAATTAGCTCTTTATCACACCTAAGTGGTATAAATTCCCCGTAAACTTGCAGATAGTTCCCTAGGGCAATATACGCTTTTTGGTTCAAAACAAGGTAATTCGTAAATAAGTTTACGTCGTAGGCTTGCTTTAAAGCTTCTTTTTCAACTTTGCAGCTAAATCCGTTTTTGACTATATCCGCTATTTTAGTTTTGCCGCTAGGAAAACCAATCTTGGCTAATATTACAGCTTCTTTATAACTGAGGTTATTTTCTTCGGCAATTTGGTCTGCCATCGATACGATATCTAGGTCAATTATATCGTATGTTCTATCTGGTTTGTGCAATTTATAAATATCGAGTTCCTTTCCCATAAGTAATCCTTTGTGAAGTAATATTTGTGCTTATTAAAGATTAATGAAGCCAGAATATCAACTCCTTCGGCAACGCAAGCAGAACCTCATTGGATATTAGCCAAATTTTATTAGGCTGGATTACTAAAGGAGTGCGCATTAGTTATACCTATACTCTATTCATTTATTAGCTTTTACTGTATTCATTTATTAGCTTTTAATGTATTCATTTATTAGCTTTTAATGTAAAACTAGCAACATTTACATAATACAGATTCTCATCTTTGCCTACCAAAGCCCCTAGGTATCTACCGTAATGTAGAGCTCATGACCTTTAAAAGTAAAATAGACAGATTAGAAGGCGATAATCGCCTTATTTATCTTCCATAATATCTTTAAGTGCAATGCGCTTTAGCTTAGTACCATCGCGATACCCTTTTACTAACAATTCATCTAATACAGCACCAGTGTAGAAGGTATAGCCATTTTCTTCATCAACGGGAAGCTCATAAACAGAGCCTGATATTTGAGGCCAAATCCAATAATTCCCACAGGCTGATAAGTGGGGTAGAACCATTGAACCTGAGCTTACTCTCCATTCATCATCATTTTTCCACGAACAAAACAACACATAGCAAGGTTTGCTATCAATAGTTTGAAACGTTAAAACAACCCACCCCTCTGGCTTGTGTTTCATATATCACTCCATCTTGTTTATAAAAAAATTTAAGCCTCCATTAACCTTAACCTAATAAGCGAGAACACCACCTCTTTTTTCTTAAAAAAACACAAAAATAATGAAGCATATATGAACCCAGGATTAATTTTATTGGCACTTTGTTGAATTTTAAAACCAGATTCAAAGAAGATACCTAAGAGGTCAGACCAGTTAACCCTTCTCTATTTTTGCGATATCTGCAATCATAGCGACTGCCTTTTGAAAAGCATCAACCTTGCTGGGGCTAGGTGTGAAATTTTAAATTTAAGCTTTTAGGAGCAGCACTGAATATTACTTTCGCTTTGGGTGTTTTACTTGAACATAACAACGTCATGTTAAACACAAACATAAAATCGGTTTGGATAAGGTAAAAACAACTCGAGAAACCTTCACAGTACTTTAAAGATAAATTTTTTTTGAGAATAAATAATTCGCTCGTAGAAAAAACATTGAACTTAACTTTTGAATTTTAAAGTGAGATTAACCCTTGAAAATAAAACAAAATTTTCAGTGGCTCCAAGGATTGATAAGCCTAATTATGACGAAAGGAATAATGTAAAAATGCTTACCAAGAACAACTATTCTAAAGATAAACCTTTTAATTTATCACCCATTATCTATAGTGTAAAGACATTTATTTTTTGGGAGGTAAAATTATGACCGTTACAAAGACGAATGCTAACGTTCACAGAGGTCGATTTGTTATACGATTTTACTCCCATAAAAATCAGTGCGCACTTAATCCCGAGTCATTTCAGGAGCTGATCCTGGCTTTTAAACTGGAATGTGACCCTAATGTGAAGCTGTTTGCCACCCAACCAGAGCAAATAGAAGTGACTATAGACAAAAAAGTTTACCGCTATACACCCGACTTCTTAGTGCTATATCATTCTGGCTTCGCTGAATATATTGAAGTTCATCATGAGTCTCAGGTTGATAAAGAGTATCACTCGAAAATTCATCTTTTTAATGAGTACACCCGAAAAAAAGCACAAATAGGTTTACGGTTAATCATCGTCGATAAGCTCAATACTATCTTTATGGCGAACCTTAATCTGATAACAATGTATTACTCGGAGCATTCATTCCCATTAACAATGCTGCCTGATGGAGATTTAACCTTTGGTGAACTCATCGAATGCTTGGAGGGTATAGCTAAAAACCCAGTGGCAGAGGCTTATGGACTAATTGCATCAAATGTATATAAATTCGATATGGAGAAGCCGTTAAACGCCTCTACTACATTGATGCGAGGTCACCTCAAATGATCGGATATGCTACGGGTACTGACTTGACTAATAAGTACGGTAACGTTGAATCTATTGCGTTTGTTGACAGTACATCAATACTCCTTTCCGGTGATGGTATAGAGACTAAGAAGCGCCTATTACCTCGAGACGACTTTGAGAAATCAATTGATGATCAAGGCTTTATATTAAGAAGGGCACAGCATCCACATATTGAACTAACAGAATATCAAAAGTTAACGGTTACATCACGATTGATGTATCAATCTATCTTGAAAGAACTGGTTAGTGAAGGATACCCTGCTACAACTAAGAAGACATATGATGAGCTCATCAAACGAGTCGAGAGCCAACATCCTGCAACTATTGCCACAAAACACCCGCAATGGAAAACGGTATGTCGCCATTGGCGCGTATGGGTTCAATCAGATTTTAATGATGAGGCGCTTGCGGGAGTGAAGCGCAATAGCCCTGTACGGCTAAATGCGGCCACTGAGGCTTTCATACAGCACTACATCGCTACCGTCTATTCGTGTAATAACTCTGCTTTCAAAGGCGCATATTACAGTAACTATAAACGAGAAGCGCAAGAAGCTAGCTTGAAAAATAATGAGATTCAAATCGCATCACAACGCACCTTTTACCGCCGGTTACAAGAGCTTACTGATGCCGAAAAACTTGCTAATTTTAAAGGCCTTTCACAAGCGGAAATCAATAAGCGACTAACAACGCTACGTAAACGAATAAAAACCTATTACGCAATGCAGCGCGTTGAATGCGACCGTGTTGTGCTAAATATGTGTTTAATTGACGACAAAACAGGTCTTCCGACACCGCCTATTTCTTTGTATGTAGCAATAGACGTATACACACGCGCACCTATCTCTGTGGTGCTTAGCTTTGAACCTGAAAACTCTGCCGGTGGGCTTAATCTTTTACGTCAAATATTTATGGCAGATAGTAATCTTACAATGAATGGACGTAAACCGACTACATTGATTATGGATAATGGCCCAGGGTTTAATAATCGTTTGATAAAAAAGGCTGCGGAGCGACTAGAGTTAAATATTCATTATACACCATCAAATCAACCTGCTAAGAAGCCATTCATTGAGTCATTTTTTAATGTGTTAAGAGATCACTTTTTTTCGGGTATGAAGATTGAAACGCAAAGTGGTGAGACGAGTATTGGATTTCAAAGTTATTCAGGAAAACGTACTAACCCGAACTCACTCGACACAATTCCATTAGCTAAACGTGCGGATATAAAGGTATCTGATTTTACAAAGCTACTGAATATATTTTTGACAGAATACATGCACAAACACCATAAACAGGCTGGCCATACGCCTATCAAAAAATGGAATCAGTCCATTATTGATACGCCTATGCCTTCATTCACATATGATCAGCTACAACATTGCTTCCACGTGTCCAGAGCCCAGGCCTCACATAAATTACAGCAACGTGGAACTATCAGATGTTTAGGTCAAGATTATTACAGTGATGAGCTAAAACAACTATACGCGGCTACTAAAACAGACATGGAGCTGGGTGAAAACCCCTCTGTTTATGTGTTTCATGACGACCTAGATGCCAGAAAAGTAACAGTTCAAGCAACACTGCTTGGCGAGAACAATCCTGTGGAAATAGTGGCTGATAATATTGACCATCATGATACTAAACTACCAGTCAGCTTTGCTGAACTAAATGGCAATCAAACTCTGACCCAACTCGGAATATATACAGAAACTTTCTCCCATACTCCTACTGGTCACTATGTCGGTGAAATAACTGAATTCGTAAAGCAAAAGCCCAAACGCAAACAGCACAGGGGCCCGAAGGTAGCGTCTTTCAATAAAAATACGAAAGAGAACTTATCCATTGTAGAGCGAATAAAAAAATCTCATAAAGTGAATGAACTTAAATCACAGATATCGCACTCAGGTGAACAAGATACCTACGCAGATACGATAGTGAGCAAAACCAGAGAAATGGCCTCTACCCGTTATAATGATGATGAAGGAAATGAAAAACAATGGTAACTATGCCCAGTACAATTTTCGCATGTGACATACAAATGAAGATATGGCAGAGGATAGCGGAAATCCACAATATGTATCACGTACCTTCAGAGGATAAACGAGCTCAACTTATTTATGGTGCCTCGGGTGCTGGCAAGACGTATATATTAAAGCAGTATCACGCTCAGTTTTTACCTGTTACTAAGCCAGAAAAAACGACAAAACCAATCTTTTATGTCGCTTTTAAGGAGTTTAAAAAAAGTACTGCAGAGATAACTCGATTTTTAATTTCAGAGCTAGAGGGAACAACACAAAACTCTCGCACTACTGCAGCTGAATTGGATGCCCAACTTATCTCACTTCTCAAAGACCTAGAAGTGGAGCTAATCATTCTTGATGAAATTCAGAATATTGCCTCAAGTTATGATGGGATAGAGTTTCAACGAATTATTAAATATTTTTGCTATCTGATCGATAGCAACAAGATCCGTTGTTCGATTATTTTCGCCGGTACAAGCAGTGCTAAGCGCCTTATTACATTTGGTAGAACCGCCGGTAAATTTGACGATGACGAGCAGATGTCTCGTCGACAAATGCGCCCCATTGAAATTAAGCCAATCCTTCCTAAAACGAAAAACTGGATTGCCTGTTGTAATTGGTTCATTCAACAAGTTGGGTTGCCAAATTTAACAAAGGATGAGCACAGTGAGCTACTTGATCGTATTTACCTTGCGTACAGTGAGCACACCATGAGTACAATGCGCGATTTATTTTTACGTAATAACACACGAAATGCAAAAAACTATGATCAGCTTATAGAAGCCTTATTTGAAAACTTTGAGAAATATGCAATTGGGGCTGTCAATCCATTTGATTATGAACTTTTAACAAAAAAACAATTAGATGCATATCTAAATGAGCAAGATAAAAACCTTAGAAGTCAGTTCTATTCGGGGTTATGCTAATGCGTTTCCCAATAAAACCCTCTTACTATGAAGCGGAGTCAGGTATTGGTTATGTACTTCGTTTACTTAAAAGAAATGGCATACAATCAGAATCTCGCGTACTCAATAAGGCTATGCTAACCAGTATCATCAAAGGTAGATCAACAAAGAAAGAACTCCTTGATCACCTTATTCCTATAACTCGCACTTTATCATCATTAAAGATAAAGTGCTGGACACATGCGAGATTGCTAACGCCACAAGTTTGTCCAGATTGTGTTAACCAATATGGGTATTTTAGGGCCCAGTGGCAAAATCCATTTTTACGACACTGTATTATTCATGAGTGTGCCCTGTTATCCGAATGCCCTCATTGCAATTCACCGCTGCAATTTACCATTAATCTTCTAAATGGCCGCTGCACATCACCTTTGTGCGGCTTACGCTTAACGCATATACCATTGAATAATCAATTAAAATCACCTGAACAAGTCCACGATGCATACCTCATAGCTAAAGTGATAGTTGACGATAGTAATACACGAACGAGTTTCCCACCAAAGGAGATTACCTCCACATTATTAAATAGAGCGGCTGATATTCTTAATAACCCAGATAGTGCTAGAGTATTCTTAAGTGAAAGGGCTAAACGTGTACCAACAGATCTACCGTTGAACATTGAGTTTCACAAAATTGAAATTATTGTTCAGAATTTGCTATGTGAATGGGGGTCATTATCCACACTATATGAAATGTATAATAGCGAGTATATTCGTTCAAAAGCTCCCATAACTCAGCTTTGGTTTGAAGCTCAAACAGCCTCCTCTATAATTGGGGTAACGTTTAAACAAATCGCTCTTTTAGTCGAAGTTGGATTGATAAGAACTGATTCAAAAAAGGCCTTAAGAACAGATACTCGCGTTGAAATATCAGGTGTTTATACCTTTTTAGCCGAGTTCAGCCACAATAAAGATTACGTCCCCCTTTCTGAGCTACGTCGCTTTATGGCTCTTCATAATATCTGTATAACTGATGTACTGATAGCTGCTAAAAATAAAGAATTATCAATAGCATACAAACCTTCATTAGACTTAATGCATTCCATACACGTTTTGCCTGAAGCATTCGATACCTTTTGTAAATTACATACTCAACTTATAAGAGATAAAACTATGTCCGTTGCAAACGTAGCTGAAGTCACCGGTATACCAAAGGTAGAACTAATGAGGTTGATTAATACCGGTAAGCTCAGGCCCGTTTACATTCATGGCAATAATTCAAAACGTATACTTAATTGTGATACTTTGAAGTTGGCGAAAACGCAAAACAAACAGCTATCACTCGACATTTAGTACTTTGTAATTTCAACTTTAATTTTTAGGCCGAGACATGTTCTCGGTCTATGCTTTATTAATAACAATAACAGCAGTTCACTAAAACTAATCGACTGAATATCAATAAGTTTAACTTTCCCTTTTTTAATAAAAGTTTAGTAATTTCATCCATAACTAAACCTAAATCAAACCAAATTTGAATTAACTCAACATTACAAATGAAGCTTCGCATATCTGCATTTTAACTTTCACTTAAATGGCTTCATTTCTCTTTATCCTAAAAATCCATTTTCTAATCGATTTACTACACTTTTACTAAGTAAATATTAGCGTATAGTGTTCGCCACTAATTTACCGAATACAGAATCTACTTAATTATGTGCTCATTAAAATCAAGTCAGAGTTCTTCAGTGGCAGAATGAGAATCTGCAAGGCAGAATGAGAACTTTTTGGCTGGATGAGAATTTGTGTTGGGGCAGTTTTTAGCTATAAATAATTCTCAATTTAAGAGGCGCAGTACCCATAAAGAACACAAGCTAAGTTATTGTTTTGAAATCTTATTACATGGCTGAGATTCTCAAGTTATATGGCGCCGATCAAAAATATGATCAGTGCCACTTAAGTCGAGAATACACGGCGCGTTGAGAACTTATTGATTTATAATGAAATATGGCACTTAAATTGAGATTTATTAACTTAATTACACTCTAAAAATAATTAGGTAAATTTCACAAACAACGAGAAATCGCTTACAAACATCTATTAAAGTAAGTGCTTTGAAGTGATAATTTGACTATCTATTATACGAAAGCTAATCGAGTTTACTTCGAGGTAGAGTTTATTTAGGCCGATGCTTACCAGAGGAGCGACAGCGCATCTTTATTTTTCATTACATAAAGAACTTCTATTCATGGGCAGTTATAGCCGTGGATTTCTGCACTCAATAATCACCGGCGGTCTGCTCTGTGCCATAAGCGGTCATTCACGATTTTTAATGTATGAAGTCAAGATTTGATACTCATATAGAAAGCTCCTCGAGTTTTACGATACAGTTTGTTGACCAAAACATATACTGAATCCGAGGAGCTTGGTATGAAACTATGTGGTGGAATTGACTTGCATTCAAATAAAGTGTTATCGCTATCATTAATGAACACGGTGAAACACTTACCGCTAAGCGTTTAAATAATGATATGTCTGTCATTTTATCTTTTTTAAGTCCTTACAAAGACAACTTAGAAGGGCTTGTTGTTGAATCGACCTTTAATTGGTATTGGTTAGTCGATGCTTTAATGGATGAAGGGTTTAAACTTCACTTAGCAAACCCCGCTGCAATTCAGCAATATTCAAGTTTAAAACATGCTGATGACCATAGTAATGCATGCTGGTTGGCTAAAATGCTACGTCTAAACATTTTGCCTGAGGGCTACATTTATCCTCATGAACTCAGGGCTGTTTGCTACTTAATGCGTAAACGAATGGACATTGTTCAACAGTCCACTAAAAACTTATTATCAGTGCAAAGTTGTTACATGCGTCATCTTGGGTATAAGCTCAGTAGCAACAAAATAAAACAAATGGCGCTATCAGAAAAGGCGTGAATGTTGTGCAAGTACACATCGATTTCAGCTCAACGAATACAGCACTGTCAGTCATTTCTAACCTCTCATTAATACGCTGTGCTCAACAGCAAATCAATGCGATAGAGGGCGCTATTAATAAAACATCACTCTCCTCTGAGTTTATAAACCTAACCAGTATCGATGGGATTGGGAATACGTTAGTACTGACCATTATGTTAGAGACAGGCACTATTAAACGTTTTGATAGTCCAGGTAATTTCTCCTCCTATTGTCGCTGCGTGAAAGGTGCAAAATACAGCAATGGGAAGAAGAAAGGCGCTACAAATCAAAAGAATGGTAATCGTTACCTTGCGTGGGCGTTTACTGAAGCTGCTAACTTTGCTATTAGGTATAACCCGACAATTAGAAAAAATTACCAACGCAAGCTGGGTAAAACCAACCAAATTATCGCGATTAAAACAGTTGCACATAAACTCGCAAGAGCGTGTTATTACATACTTAAGGACATGTCCCATTTGATGAACACAAGGCTTCTTCTTAACGACCATAAAACGAATTAGGTTAACGTGTTGAGTTAAAGACGGGGTTGGTAAACCATCAGATTTGATTGAGCCTGCACGTTAACCGCTCTTATTTAAATGTTGGGTAACCCGTCTATATTCGTCTACCTACTAGCGGTAATATATTTTGCTAAGTATTCCACTGCCTCATTCGAATTTATTACTTCGTTCGACACATAAACATCTGGTTCGATAGGTTGCTGACAATGCTCTTTTCCTGATGGGCGAGTAAAGATAAGTGTCGGCATGGTTAGTTCTAAATTAGAACCAGGCAATACATGAGTTTCTATACGCCCAGTAGTGCAAGACCTTACATTTGAATGACCCGCGATGACAGCCTGACGAGAGTCCTGTAGTGAGGTTAAAAACAAAGTAGTGGATGAATAACTGAGCGGCCCCATTAGTAAATATGCCCGTCCAGGTACCTTTAAACCCTTATGCGCGTCGACAGGCACTAATTGATTAAATGTGCCTTCAATAACCTCACCTTGATTACCTTTAATAGGTCCTAGTTTGATATTTCGTTCAGTCATACGAATTTTAAAGTTTGACAGAAATGGAAATGGCTTGCTCGCAATGTAAGGTGCAATACCTTGCTGCCAATAGTGATCGGTCCCCCCAGGGTTATGGCGAACGTCGATAATCACATCTTTGACGTTCGCATCTTTAAACGCCTGCCACGTTTCATCTAGAAATGTGAAAAAAGGTTGTTCTTGTTCTTGAGAATAAAAAAAGCGATCGACACGCAAATACCCTATGTCATTGTCTAGTATTCGACTTTGGACAAATTCCCTCACATCAGCATTGTGATTTTCCGGCTCATCAGTGACACCCATTATAGAGAATTGCTTGCGCTTATTTTTATGCATAAACTCAATTTGATAATCTTTGCTACTACCAAACAGTAACCAGTACATTTTGTTAAATCGACTGGCAGCAAAAGCAGCCCTAAACTCTAATGAGTCGCCATACATTCTTGCCAACATAGTTTCAATTATTTTTGATACCCTAACTCCGTTGACTGAGGTAATCTCATCACCGATTTTAATATCTAAATAGCCCTCAAGAGTTTCCGCCACAAGCAAACGTTGAGATGCATCTATCATTACGTCAAATGGAAATAGCCGACCACCGTTCTGAATGTGGCTCTTAAATTGATCATCAAGCTGTGGCGAAGCAATTAGCATGTGTCCATCTTTAAAGTAAGGATTCAGCTGAGAGAAATATTTCCATGCTTCATAATGTGTCATGGGTGAAGTTATACCTTCTGACAAGGACTCTATCTGCGATTTAACTTCAGATACATCCATAGTAAAGCCCGGGTCTGGGTGGATCGTATCAAGGCGTTGACTTAGCTCAGTCAGGTTGCTTTTTAATACTTTAATGCTCACTATCTTGCCAGATGAAGGTAGGTTAGTATGAGTATTACTTTCTTGCGTTTTTGTGTTTTTTGTGTTTTTTGTAATTGACTTTGGTTCATTCAAGCTAGTGCAGCCAACTACAAACGCAATAAAAAAAGTTAAAATTATAGTCTTCAATTTTTGTCCTCAATTCTATTTTCCACTAATTAAATCGTCTGATGAATATTGTTATCCACGGCGACTAGAAGTTGCATTAAAGAGCAGTCTAAGAGAAAAATCGTCTGATTTGGACGAGTTGGACGTGCGATTCGGTCGATTCGCACTCATTCGCAATCGAGTTTCAGCTGTTTCCTGTACTGGCTTGGGGTCATTCCTTTGAATTGCTTGAAAACGGCATTAAAGGTACTTTTTGAGGAAAACCCAGCAGATAGAGCTAGATCAATAAGTCTCTCTTTTGGATTAGAAGAAATTTGAGAACAGACTGTTTTTATTCTGTATTCGTTAACAAATTGATAAAAGTTCTTATTTGCTTGCTGATTGAGGATTTCAGATAAGTGATGACTACTAAGGTTGGTATATCTTGCTAGCGCATCTAAGCTAAGTTCACTTTCTAGATAAGGTTGCTCTTCTTCCATATATTGAACAATGTTTTCTAATAATTTGGCTCTAGTATTAGAGTCGAAGCATTGTGCCTTGGTTGTCGAGTTGAGTGCTTCCGCTGGAGTTTCACTCAAGTTGTCAATGGTAAATAAGTTTGGCTCACGCCACTGAGCCATCGAAACGCTGTATATCAAAGTAAAGGCAATGAGATCACTAGCAATAGCCAAAGTAGAATTTGCGCCGATTATTGTGCTGACAGCTTCTGTCAGCAACATTGCTGCGTACAAATTTAATACTACCCATAACCAGGTAAATATTTTGGGATTAAAGTTGGAAAGCGTGTCACGCGCATGGCGTCCACTTTTAGTTATCAGTTTGACACTCAATGCTAAATAAAAAAATGCCTGTACGAACATAATAATTTGAGTCAGCAGTTGGATATTTTCTTTGTGTAAAGCGTTATTAGCGATGTTGATTTTTTCAGTCGGGGTAGAAAACAAAAAATCTATATTTAAGAGAAGACAAAGTAATAACGGCGTAGCGTGAATACTATCCTTTAAATGGAATGACTTTTTAATTATCGCTGACCGAAAATATAAATATAAAAATACACCAAAGCTGGCGGGGACAAAGTAGCCCCATCCAATTAGGTTAGCAAAAACAGTATCCTCAGCATGCACTACAATCAATGGACAGCAGAAATAAAATGCTAGAAAAAGACACCAAACGCCCATTATGCGCCCAGTATTATTAACGCCAGCACTAAACAAAAGTATTGCTGCTAATAAGATGCCTTGGAATGTTCCGATGACATGAAGATATTGCATTGGCAAGGAAATAAACAGCATTGGGATAGTTGTAAATAGAAATCAGGTAGATGTTTAATGTTCCTAGATTAGCAGATTGCTAAACTTATTGTTAGCTGTGTCTGACATATTATTCAGTTTGAGCTGTAGAGGTGATTCCAGTGTAGTGCCATTTTTAATATTTCGGATGGAATGCTCTTCACTAAGGGCTTTGTCAAAGCCTACAACATTAAATGCAAACCACTTCTCACCTTTTAAATTGCATTCAAGCAGCTCAACATTGTTGCTAAAATCGTTTAAGAATAGCGGCGAATATTTAGGGGATACTACAATTGTTGAGACCCCCAAACCCGCTATATCAGGTTTTTGTAGGTTTCGGTGAGCAGTACTAGGCTCTATCAACCAATCAACGCCCAACTCTCTCCAATTGTCTCTCATGCTCATACCGTCGAACATTAACAACTGGCCCACGGTCAATTGAATTGTTTGTTCGGCCCCCGTTCCATTAAGTAAGAGAAACTCATCAGGCTCGACACTCACACTGTATACTTTATTAAATTTGTTTGTCATTAAGCATTAGCTTGAGTCAATAATGAAATACGTTTTTGAAATTGAAAATCTAGGAAGCGATTCATTATTCACTAATATCAAGCAGTGCAGTAACAACCACTGGTTTTATTAAGTAACAGTTCGCTGTTAAATCCAGCTACAAGATTATTTATAACCGTTTCAACAAAACCACTGCCCTGCGCGCAGCCAAGCCCTTGAGAAAGTGGGCCGGCATAAACAAAGTCACCTTTATAGTTAATCACCACAGCAGCTGGTGTAGCAGGGAGCAGTATTTGTAAAGAGGCTGTTTGCTCAATATTGATAAGCGTAAAATCTTGCGCTTTAGAAAACGCAGCCAACTGTTTTAAATGAGGCTGGGCTTGCTTGGTGCAGCCACAGTCAGGGTCAGTAACGATAATCAATGAATTATGCTTTGCAGCTGTAAACCCTATGTGTTGTTTAAATTGAGTAAACCACCCTGGTTGCTCAAGCACGCCATAGCTGTCAAAAACGCGCAACTGATTATATTGATAATAAACTAAACCAGAAACCGTCAATACTAACCACAGAGCAATCACTGCACTCATTTTAATGGATGAATTACTTAAATTTAGCAATGCTTTGCTCTAATACCGCAATACTTACGTCGATCATTTGTACTTTAGCGGTTAGCTTTTCTACCACTTTGGTATCTTGATATTGGCTTTGCTGCATTTGTTCTGTGCTTGAGGCTATTTGTTTTGTGTTTACAGCTTGCTCAGCAACAACTTGCGCTACAGAGTGAGTACTTTGGCTGACGGCTTTTATTTGCTCACTCATGGAGCTTATGTTTTCTTTCATGGTGGTGCTGATATGCGTTAAATCAACAACAAAATCGACACACTGGCTCATAGATTGGGTTGACGTTTTACTGTTTGTAACTAAATCTTTTAATGTTAAAGCAATTTTATCTGTCGTGGCTTTACTGCTTGTAGCAAGCGTTCTGACTTCATCGGCTACAACTGCAAACCCACGTCCATGCTCACCCGCTCTTGCGGCTTCAATGGCTGCGTTAAGCGCAAGTAAGTTAGTTTGCTCTGCAATGCCTGATATTTCATTCAACAACCCTGATATTACATCGCCAGCGGCCACCAAATGATTTATTTGCTCTTCTGTATGATTAAGTAAATTAAGTAGTTCCGTGCTTTTAGTGTCTGTTTGCATAACGTCATTTAAGGCGCTATTTGCAGCTTGAGTAATGTTATCTACCTGCTGCTTTAATACTTCACTTTCATGCTCAACTAAGCTAAAACCCTGTGCAACTTGAGCACCAGAGTCAGCTATATCATTAGTTTGTTGCTTTCTTTGCTCTGCCCCGCTTGCTAGCTCATCGTGTACGTTTATTAATTGCTGCGAATTTTGCTGCAGTGAAAGAGACTGCGTTTGCACTTGCCTAATTACATCTGATAAATAACCCAATAAAGTATTAAAGCCCGCTACTGCATTGCTATTTTTATCATCGGCCCTAAGCGAAAGCTGTATATGCTCAGGGTCTTGCATAATGGCTTCGGTCGCTTTGGTTAAAGACACGCCAGCTCTGCGCTCTTGTTGTAGTGTTTTAGCAATATAGCCTGCTACAAACACTTCTACTATTGCATAGCCGGCATGTATAAGCACCGTAGTAAACGCCAGTCTGTCAGGGTCAAATACATAAAAACCGGTGTTTTGTGTTTGTAAAAAGTAAAAGCTTAAATGATGAACGGCCACAAAAATAATGGCCGTAATAAACACCTGCCACTGTACAAACATAATCAACATGGCCATTAAGATGAATATTTCGAAGTGTATTTCTATTAACCCAAAGGCTTGTTGTATGTGCAAAAAAGAAAACATCATAATTGCCGCAGCAACAACATGACCTGTGATTGGGTTATTTTGCTGAGTTTTAAGTAACCATATAGGCATTAAGCTTAAAGGTAGGCCGACTATAAATGCTTGTGTAAGTGTCCCAAAGTACAAGCCTATGGCGATAGACTCTACAAACAAAAAAATGAATATTATGGTGAATAAACGACTTACACTATTCATAAATACCTTTAGTTATTAAAATTTTTTTAAACAAAATCAGGGGTTGTACGTATTAGCTAATAATTACGACCACATTTAATTATCAATATAGCCTAGCCTGCCAACTTTACTTAATAATTGATAAAACCGCTTTAAATTCAGGTAACGCTGCGTTTTTTGTCCACTGAAAAATGATACTTTCTACGCTTGTAATTATTGCCCCTGCCTGTTGTAACTGCTCTAGAGCTAGCGATTTATGCATCGTATTACGTGAGCCCACAGCATCTGCAGCTACATGCACCTCAAACCCTTGTGCTATTAAATCTAAGCAGGTTTGTAACACACATACATGCGCCTCCGTGCCTATTACTATAATTTGTGAACGCGTAAGCTTTGTAAACACAGCATTAAATGCAGGCTCATTACACGCACTAAAATGTGTTTTTTCAACAGTCTGTGCGTTTATAAGGGTGTTTTTTAAAAGGCTGTTTGTACCACCAAGCCCTTGAGGATATTGCTCAGTCACTATGCTAGGAATTTTAAAAAGGCCGCTTACTTTGGCAATTTTTATTGCCCACCCTAGTAAATCAGTAAATTCGCTAATAGCAGGAGATAGCTTATCTTGAATATCTATCACTAATAACACGCTGTTATCCGCAGATAAATTTTTGTGACTAACCATAACACCCCGTTTTTAAGTAATTATAATTAGTAAGCGTAGCTTAAATGGTTATAAATAACTAAATTAGTGCTTTAATTTAGTTGTTATAAGTTGTAATCCACATTTTAAAAAATGTGCTATATTTAACTTTTATATGTATATCCCCTGCCCTAGAGCGAGTTTATTAGTGCGATTGAGTATTTTGTTTTTTCTCTTCACCACTGTATGTTTTCTTTGTATTACTAGCGTATCTGCCTCCACAAATTATGCTCAACAACTACAACGAATATCTACCGATGAAGGTTTATCCCAAAATTACGTAACTAAAATTTTGCAAGATGATTTAGGTTATATTTGGATAGCTACAGCGCAAGGGCTTAATCGATTTGACGGCTACACGGTAACCCCTTTTGATGGCGGATTTACCCTTAACGAAAACTTCATCACTACACTATTTAAAACGCATGCAGGCAATATAATTGTTTCTACTGAGCTTGCCGGTGCCTATTTAGTTAACCCAAAAACGTTAACTACTCGTAATATATTTTCGGGCAATCTTGCAGGTAATACAGGCAGTTACGCTTCAATTGAAGCGATAGCCCAGCACCAAGATACCTTTTACCTTGCCATTCTAAACAACGTGTATTCACTTAATTCTAAAACAAATTCACTTACTTTAGAGTTTACTATAGGCAATGAAAACAGCGTGGTGCGCGCGTTAAAATATTACAAAAATACGCTATTTATAGGCACACAAACGGGTTTATTTAGCTACGACCTAAAAACAGAGTCATTAACCCCTCTTAATTTACATACTCCCGATAAACAAACAGTCGATAACAGTAATGTTAAGTTTTTATCTGTAGATCCCACGCTAGGATTATTAGTAGGCACCGTTGAGGGCATGTACGCATTAAGTTTAAATAGCTCAGCAGGAGCAGCTGCAGATCAAAGCACTAAAAGCGTGATTGCTGATTACAATATTTGGGATTACAGCAATACACCCTATGGCGAATTTATTGCCACAGAGCATGGCTTGTTCGAATTTAACCGAGAAAAGGGCACCACTGAGTTAATTCTTAGCTTTGATCAAAGTAAATTTAATATTACCGAAAATACTATTAACGATTTAATGGTCGACTCAAGTGGCGTGTTTTGGCTGGCGTCGCGCACTCAAGGCGTGCTTACTTGGTCAATAAACACACGGCGCTTTAACAAAATCACCCTACCCGAAAACAACTATATAAACAGTATTTACCAAGACGATGATTTATCTATGTGGTACGGCACCGATAATGGCCTTGCTCATGTAAATGCTAAAAACAAAACAACCTACTACCTAACCTCGCAAGACCCTAAAGCGGTTTATGGTGAATACGCTATTTTTGCAATTAATAAAGCGCATTTAGATTCCACTTCGCGGTATTTATGGCTAACGGGGTACTACAGTTTAATTTTATTTGACAAAGAAACAGGCACAGCCGTTGCTAAAAAAGATTTAAATAACGCACTGTCTGAAGGTGCGGTTATTTATGGTTTGTCTGAGGTAGCCCCCGACACATTCGCTTTTTATAATGATCACAGTTTTTATGTTTATAATGGTAAAACAGGCTTAACACGCGAAATTAACGGGTTAAAACAACATGTAAACCCTTTAGAGGCCTATACTTTTCATCGACCTTTTGATGATTACCCAAATGAATTTGTATTAAGTACAACTACCCACTTTTACCGGTTTAACGAGCAAACAAACACCCTTACCACTATTTATAAAACCAGCAAAAAAGACAGCCAAAATTACCACACAGTCGAAAACAGGTTAACCGATAAAAATAACATTTTATGGTTAGCAACAACCAGCGAAGGCCTAGTGGGTATTGATGCGCAGAGCTTTGAAAAAAAGCACCACTTTAACGTAAGTAACGCCTTAAAAACGCAGTCTATTTATTCACTTATTAGCGATGAGTATGGTTATTTATGGTTTAGCAGTAAAAATGGTTTGTACCGCTTAAATACCGATACGTTAAGGCTGCGAGTTTTTACGGTAAAAGATGGTTTATCGGTTAATTTATTTAGCACTTTAGGGGCAATTACGCTTAAAAATAACAATGTAATGTTTGGCAGCAGTTATGGTGCGATTTCGTTTAACCCCGCTGAGTTTTTACAGCAAAGCACGCAAACAACAACCTCAATAACCGATATTACTTTAATGTCGCGCGATTTAGACTATCAGCCAAATCAGTTTGCAACCTCTGCATTGCAATTAACACATGAAGATATGGGTTTGGAGGTCAGCTTTTCTAATTTTGATTTTCAAAATAGCGCGGAAACACGTTACAAAATTACGCTTCAAGGACCTACTTCGCTAGAATATGATGATTTAAAAGCAAACAAGATATTTTTTACAAAGCTCCCACCAGGTAATTATCAATTAAAGGCCAGCGCGTATAATTTTAACAGTGCGACTGAGTCAAAGCCGGCGCTGTTAAATTTTAATGTGGCATACGCGCCGTGGAAGTCTCCTTATGCGTATGCGGCTTATATTTTAATTATTATAACTGTGCTGTGTTTACTGTTTTGGCAATACAGAAGCAGACAACTAGCCATAGCTAATGCGCAAAAAGCGACAATACACTCGCAAAAACAAACCGAGCTTGCGCTCAGTAACAATAAAAGTGGCATTTGGGATTACCATTACAGCGACGATTCGGTAAATACAAACCGGGGGAGTGAGCTTGGGTATACTAATTTGCCAAACCGTATTCCATTAAAACATTATTTAGCTTTAATTCACCCTGAAGACAAACCTCGGGTTATTTCGCACTGGTTAAATTTTACCAAACAAAAAAAGCATGAGCATTGGCAAGCAACTTACCGGTTAAAGCATAAGCTTGGCCATTGGTTGTGGTATCAAGATTTAGGGCAAATTATTTATGACGAACAAACAAATAAACCGGTATCTGTATCTGGCATATATACCAACATAACTGAGCAACGTGCCAATGAGCAGCAAGCCAATATTTTAGGTGAGGCATTTGGGCAAATAAACGACTGGCTGCTTATTTTAGATAATAATTTGGTGCCGGTTTCTGCAAATAACAGTTTTATAAAAACCTTTTCGCAAACTCATAAACATCCGCTTAGCTTAAAAGTGTTTATTAACGCGATAGGTAAAGTGCAATGTAAAAGCTATGCCAACACATTAAAAAGCTTAACAGCAAAACAAAATTGGCGAACTGATGCCGTTATTAAAACTGCAACTAACCCGCACCACCCCATACATATAAGTGCCACTGCAATCGCTAAAGATACACATAGCATAAATTACTATGTAATTGTTATTTCGGATTTAACCGAGCAAAAAAAGGCAGAAGACGAGCTGCGCTATTTAGCCAACTTCGATCCCCTAACACAATTGCCTAACCGCAGTTTAATGCATCAAAAAATTGGTAAATCGATTAAAAAAGCTCATCAGCAGCTCACTCAAAGCGCTTTACTATTTATAGATTTAGACAAATTTAAACCGGTAAACGACACATTTGGCCACGCAGTGGGAGATCAACTGCTGTGTAATATTACCCAAAGAGTGAGCGCGATGTTGCCAAGTAATGCCACACTTGGCCGCCAAAGCGGTGACGAATTTTTAGTGCTTATTGATAACGTAGAAGACATAGCCGCACTTAATAACATAGTCAAAAGTATCAGCTCAGAACTTGCCAATAAGGTCATTATCGAAGATTTTTCTATTAATATATCAGCCAGTATTGGCGTGGCTTTATACCCATTTGATGCCAGCTCGACCGATTTACTGATCAGAAACGCCGATGTAGCCATGATGCATGCAAAGCAAGCAGGCAGAAACGGGTTTAAGTTTTTTAACGACTCGATGAACGAGCAAATAAAACAAAAGCTCATCCTCGAAAACGATTTAAAAGACGCCGCGAAAGATAATCTATTATTTAATCACTACCAACCCATAATAGACACGCACGCACAAACAATAAATGGGGTTGAGTTACTTATGCGCTGGGAAAATAACGGCCAATTTGTCTCGCCGGCATTATTTATCCCTATTGCTGAAGAAACAGGCCTGATAGAAGCATTAACTGAGCAAGCTTTAGAGCGCGCGCTAACTGAGCTAGCCCCTACATTGGCCAGCAACCCATTGTTTTATATTTCACTTAACTTGTCGCCAAAGCACATTTTAAGGACGAATATAGCAACCAAGCTGACCAATATATTAAAACAGCATCAAATGAGCCCAGTGCAACTGCGCCTAGAAATAACAGAAAACATACTGCTAGAAGACAAGCAAAAAGCCGCAAAGCAACTACAAAAGTTAAAATCGGCTGGTTTTAAGCTGTTACTCGATGATTTTGGCACCGGCTACTCATCACTTACTTATTTGAGCCAGTTCCCTATTGATGTCATTAAAATAGATCAAAGCTTTGTTAACAGCATTGGGGTTGATAAAAGTGATGAGTCGATCATCAAAACCATTTACACTTTAGCTCAAAACTTGGAGCTTTATTGCATAGCCGAAGGCGTTGAAACTAAGCAACAAAAAGCCTTTTTAGAAGGGTTAGGTTGTCATGTTTTACAAGGTTATTATTTTGCAAAACCAATGCGTGCAGAGAAATTACAAAACCCCGAAACACATGAGCATATTCACACTTTAATAAAAAGTTAGCTATGAATATGCTGGCATTCGTGGCTTTCTATTTGCAGTACGCTGCTTTTAACATTAAAACGCGCAGCGAGGAGTTTTTCTATTTTTAAGCGGCAGGCTTCATCGTGCTTTTCAATTGTACAATGCTCTTTTAACACCACGTGAGCGCCGACAATAATATCGCTGTCTTTGCGCGACACCGTCACATTATGTACGTTATGCACATGCTCTAAATCGGTAATTGACTGCTCAATATCCTTCACTTTAGGCAACTTAGCGTTATTAAAGAACAGCCCTTTAATACAGCTCGTGATCACTTTACCGCCAGTAAATAACACAAACGAGGCAATTAGCATGCTCGATAAAATATCAATAATGCTCCAGCCCGTAAAATAAATAAGTACGCCAGCTATAAACGTAGAAATGGTCGATATAATGTCAAAAAACGAATGCAAAAATACAGCGTACACATTAATGCTTGCTTTGCGCCCTTTATAAAGTACCCACGCTGCAGCACCATGAAATAAAAACCCTACAGAGGCAATACTCGACATTAAAAAGCTGTTTATTGCTAAATCATGACCATCGTTATGATGGGAAATTCTCTCTACACCTTCATATAAAATTACGGAGCTTATTGCCAAATACAGTAAACCATTAATTAAACCACCAATGAGCTCAGCACGTTGATAGCCATCGTTATAGGTTTTAGCAAAATGAATTGCTAAGCTTGAGGCAATAAGGGCAATAAATAGCGAGCTATTATGCACAAATAAATGCCCTGCATCGGCAAGTACAGCAAGCGAATTAGCGTAATAAGCGCCAATTACCTGAATTACCATAAATGAACATGTTATCGCTAAAGCGATAAGTAACCGACGACGAGACGCCTGGTGTGTAGTGATTTCTGTCATGAAATGCTTGAAAAACCTATACTTAAAATGCAAATAAGCCGTCAGGTGGCTTAGAGTAGAAAAGGGTAATGATATACAGTAGCAATTGTAATACGAAGCCCTCTTAAACGCACTAAAAACTTAGCAAAATAGCTAAAGTTGTACTAAATAACATAGTAGGAACAATTAAATTGTATGTAAAATCAACGGGAGCAATGAGTGGGCTTAAAACCAATCGAAGATATGTGGAGTACTATAAAGCTTATTCCGTTTGCCGTTGTACTTTATGATGCTAAAACACAAGCCTACAAAGCAAACATTCAAGCGCAGAGTATATTTGATTTACCCTCACAGCCAACTTTAAAAGATGCAGACTTTAAGCACCTCACGTTAAGTAGTCCAGAAAGTAAAAAACAATTTACTGTTGCGCAATTGTTTGAAAAATACTTAGTTATAAATACTAACTGCCACGTATTTTTACAAAAACAAACGCACGGCCTATTACTAAACGCCAAACTTGCCTCGCTAAATAATCACTTATACATTGCTACGTTTGAGATAATTGAACACAACGAAGATGCGCAATATAACTTTGATAAAATTATTTCAAAAATTTCTACCGACCTAATAGATATTCAAATAGACGATATTGATACTCATATAGAGTTTGCGCTTAAAGCCATTGGCACTGTATGCCATGCCGATAGGAGCTACTTATTTAAATTTTCTGACGATGGTAAGTCAATGCGTAACACCCATGAGTGGGTTAACCAAGGGATTCAGCCATTTAAAGATCAACTACAGCACATACCAAAAA
Source organism: Pseudoalteromonas sp. P1-30 (assembly GCF_001400005.1). NCBI lineage: Bacteria > Pseudomonadati > Pseudomonadota > Gammaproteobacteria > Alteromonadales > Pseudoalteromonadaceae > Pseudoalteromonas > Pseudoalteromonas sp. P1-30. The sequence continues at coordinate 252,277 of NZ_LKBC01000001.1, read as the reverse complement.
ACTCACTCCCCTACTTTGTTAATTTAATGGGCACCACACACTTATTTAAAGTAAATGATGTTGCCAGCCTCCCAGAAAAAGCGGCTAAAGAAAAACAAGAACTTGAGCGTGAAGGTATTCAATCGGTACTGTGTATTGGCCTTCGCTACGATAAGGAGCTAGTAGGCTTTATTGGTTGTGATTGTGTAAAACAAAAACGTGAGTGGACAGACTTAGACTTAATTAGGTTAAAACTAGTAGGTGAAATAATCGCTAATGCGTTTAAAAACTTAAACTACAAGCAAGAGCTTCAGCATATTCAACAACAGCTAATTACCGCAAATCAAAAACTTAACCACCTTGTTAATACCGACAGCCTCACCACAATTGCAAACAGACGCTGTTTTGACAAAGCACTAGAGAGCGAAATTAAACGTTGCGCACGTGCAAAGCAACCCGTAAGCTTAATTATGTGCGATATTGATTTTTTTAAAAATTACAACGACAGCTACGGCCATCAACAAGGCGATGAAGCCTTAGTTAAGGTGGCAGCTGCGCTTAAGTCGCAATGCCGACGCGAAGGCGATTTAGCCGCGCGCTATGGCGGTGAAGAATTTGCGGTCATTTTACCGGCAACTAGTGAGCAAGACTGCCAACAATTTACCCGCTTAATTCAACAAGCAATTAACGCTGCAGGCATAAAACACAATAATTCTACCGTAAGTGAGTACTTAACATTAAGTATCGGTTTTTATTCAGCCACGCCTGATAAAAATAGTACGCCGCAGTGCTTTATAAACAAAGCCGATCAAGCACTCTATACCGCAAAAGAAACAGGCCGTAATAAGGTGTGTCAATTTAAACCCACTCACTAAAAGCTTGTTTTTGTGGTGCATAAATTCAAGTAGTGATAATCTATACACGCTGAAATTATAAACAATACAACAACTCAGCAACTCCACTCTCATAAGGAATTTTTAAATGGATCCAATCAATCAAATACTAAATATGGTATTTACTGTTGAAGCATTTTTACTTGTTTTTGTAATTGTACTTCTAAAAAGTAGTGTTAAGTTTGTACCTCAAAACCGAGCATGGTTAATAGAGCGCTTTGGAAAATACCAATCAACTAAAGAAGCCGGCCTCAATTTTATTGTGCCATTTATAGACCGCATTGCTGCAGACCGTAGCTTGAAAGAACAAGCTCAAGATGTTCCCTCACAGTCAGCCATCACAAAAGATAATATCTCTCTAATTGTTGACGGTGTATTGTACTTTCGAGTACTTGACCCTTACAAAGCAACATACGGCGTGGATGACTATGTATTTGCTGTTACTCAATTATCGCAAACAACTATGCGTTCAGAGTTAGGTAAAATGGAACTAGATAAAACATTTGAAGAACGTGACTTATTAAATACCAACATTGTGGCAGCTATTAACCAAGCAGCTGAGCCATGGGGTATACAGGTTTTACGCTATGAAATAAAAGATATTGTGCCACCTCAATCAGTTATGGAAGCAATGGAAGCTCAAATGAAAGCTGAGCGTGTAAAACGCGCGCAAATATTAGAATCCGAAGGTGATAGACAAGCAAATATTAATGTTGCAGAGGGTAAAAAGCAGGCGCAGGTACTTGCCGCAGAAGCAGAAAAAGCAGAACAAATACTCAGAGCAGAAGGTGAAGCAAAGGCCATTATTGCGGTAGCTGAAGCACAAGCAGATGCTCTGCGTGAAGTAGGTGCAGCAGCAGATACAGAACAAGGACAAAAAGCTATCCAATTAGACCTTGCAACTAAGGCTATCGCTGCAAAAGAGGCCATAGCTAAAGAGTCATCGGTCGTTTTACTTCCCGATAACGCCACCGATGCTAGCTCGCTCGTAGCGCAAGGTATGTCTATTATCAATACATTAAATAAAACGCAAAAGCTGCAATAAAGCCTATTAGCTTAATTTAGGAGAATATATGGACCTAATTTCGCAAAACTTACCACAAGCTTTAATGGTTATAGGTATTATTGCATTAATAATAGAAGTCACCGTTTTAGGGCTATCTACTATTATTCTGCTTTTCTTGGGGTTGTCTTTGCTTACTTCTGGGCTATTAATGGTTGCAGGAGTACTACCCGAAACTATTACAGCGGCACTTTGGAGCAATACCATCATTACCGCTGTTTTGGCACTACTTTTATGGAAACCCATGAAACGTATGCAAGAAAATGTAGATTCTAAGCAAATAAATAGCGATTTCGCCGATCTTACTTTTGTATTAGCAAAAGATGTTTCAGATAAAGAAATAACAACACATCAATATTCTGGCATAAGCTGGCAACTCAAAAGTACACAACCCATTAGTGCTGGCACCAAAGTAATAGTGGTTAAAAAAGAGGTAGGTGTTATGTGGGTTGCCCCTGCCCCGTAACGTTTTATATTATTACGGGCGGCTCTAGCTGCCCGTTTTTTATACCTGATATTTTAAATACATTACCTTGTAATGACTGGTTAGTTTTTTCATTACTGTCATCTGCAGAAGTTACAAATAGCCACTGTGCGTTGTTGCCACCAAACGCAACGCTTGTAGGTTTTGTTGCAGCAAGCGACAGTGTGTTTAAAACCTCCCCATCTGGCGATAAACACATAACGCAGCCCATATCCCATACCGCAAGCCATAAGTTGCCAAGTGCATCAATCACACAGCCATCTGGGTCTACTTGGGTATTTTTAAATTGATAAAAAACTTGGGCGGGTAATATAGGCTCACCGCTATCTGGGTTTACATTTAAAGTAAAAATACAGCTGGCTTTTGAGTCGCAGTAATAAGCACGTGAGCGCGCTTTATCAAAACATAACCCGTTGGGAATGGTTAAACCTCGCACCACGCAATTAAGCGAATTTTGATAAAAACGGTAAATCTTACCTTCGCCTGAGCGGGCGTTTGTATCCATAGTGCTTAGCCAAAAACCACCCCAAGGGTCTGCCCGACCATCGTTAGAGCGCCGTGTGGACTGGGTATTTTCTAAAAATGTGAGCGTTTGGCGCACCCCAGAAGCTATATGGTATTTATATATACCCGTACTGGTGCCAATAATAAGGTGTGCTTTATCAAGCCACGCTAAAGCCGAAACCGTATCTTGCATTTCAACTTGTGTTAGTGAGTCAGGCTTTGTCAAACACTTACTTAGCAGGAGATTTTTTTCTATATCTACCCAAAATAGCGTTTCAAGCAAAGGGTGCCAAAGCGGGCTTTCACCTAACTTATTTTGCAAATTACTAAATACGGTTACACTTGTGTCAGTCATAAATAACGATTCTTTAATATTAACAAAGCCTTGTATTAATAAATACTTTATCAGAAATACCCAACACTTACGATTAAACAAAACATATTAGCAACTAAATGCTTTTGCTAAGCCAAACAGTGCACTAATACCAAATAGCTTAATTAAGTAATTTAGTTTTAAATACTAAACCATGTTGATTACAGGATAAAAGCTTCGTTATTGCTCTGTTTATATCAAAATTTTTAGCGCCGTTAGCGCTAAGTTTAACCCCTTAAGTGAATTAAGTAATGTGGCAAATGGGTATAATTATTTCAGCATTTTATCGCGCTTTACCTGGTTAGTTGGTAATATCATCAAAAGGGAGGTAATAGTATGATTAATAATAACAATAAACATTCTTTAGTGGTTGAGGGAGGTGCAATGCGCGGTATTTTTGCCGCCGGCGTGTTGGATGAGTTTTTAGCGCAGCGCTATCAACCTTTTACTAATTACTTTGGGGTTTCTGCTGGCGCTACCAATATAGCCGCTTATTTATGCCAACAACCTAAACGAAACTACCATGTTATTACCGATTTTTCGTGTCGGCCTGAATTTATTAACTTAGCGCGCTTTATCAAAGGCGGCCACTTATTTGATTTAGATTGGCTGTGGCAAGCAACCATTAAAGAGATCCCCCTCAATACAGAAGCCTTTGCAAAGGCGGCTCACGAATTTTATATCGTCTCTACAGCTATCACCACAGGGCAGCCCCATTACCTTAAAGCAAGTAGTGATGCGATGGTAGAGCAACTTAAGGCATCGTGCGCGATTCCAATTGCGTATCGTAACTACCCTATAATTAATGATATTGCGATGACCGATGGCGGCGTAGCAGACTCTATTCCCGTAATAAGAGCATACGAAATGGGCGCTCAAGAAATAACCGTGGTGCTTTCTCAGCCACTTGGCTATAGAAAAAAGCCAAGTAAATCGCAGTGGTTAACTAAAAAACTTTATAAAAACTACCCTGCTTTAGTAAAAAGCACGATTAACAGAGCGCATGTTTATAACAGCAGCATAGATTTTATTAATAACCCGCCTGAAGATTGCAAAATCAATATTATTGCTCCACCGCCTCAATTTAGAGTGGGTCGTACAACCAAAAATGTTAAACGCCTTAACGATGGGTACAAAATGGGAATTGATACAGCCAAAGCCTTTTTAAGCTAAGTGTGTTGTTTCCCTTTAGATAGCGCAACCAGTATGCCCATTACAGTAAACGCTGCAATGGTGCATACAATGCCCGCTAGCACAGCGTAAACATGTATAAAGCACGCTAAGGCAATAGCTATTAAAGCACTACAATACAGCCATTTATAGGCTACTTTGTAGTGCTTACTTCTCATTAATAATAAAGCGGCCAATAAACACGCTAGTGCAATAACTATCATAACAGTGTTCATGCTGCTTTTACCTCTGCAAGTGCTATGGCATCAGGTTTTGTTTTTAAGTATCCCCATAAAAACGCCAGTCCCACAATTAAAAAGCTAATATCTGTAAATGCCACTAAGGTACTGTTTGCGTTAATAACATTATTAACGCCCAATACACTATTAAGTGGTAAAACACTTATTAAGAATAAGGCGCAAAGCAACAAGGTTGCTCTGAAGTAGTTTTTATAGCTTTGCCAAAATGCTGCAATTACTAGCCATACTAACCACGCGTAAAAAAATACCGGCCCAAAGTAAGCATTGTGCTCAGCGCCAGCCACGGCATAGTTTAAAAGTACTTGCATAGGGAATAACACACAACAAGCAATCACTAAACCACCGCAACTGCCTATAATAAAGCGGTTCCACCTTGCATACGCGTCAGCGCTAAGCGTTGGTGTGCTGCCTCTGGTACGCTTTGCTAACCACATCATCATGCCTGAAAGTGGTATTAAGGCGCATGCTAAGCCAAGCATTACCCAAAGTAACTTCACAAATAAACCTGCAAAATTACCAAAATGGAGTGGGAAGAGTATTTCAATAATTTTAATTGATACCCCAGCTATATCACCAAAGCTACTCATTGAAGTGATGTACTCCCCTTGCCCATTGTAATGCAATAACTGAGAAGCCACGGCTTCGCCTCCTAAAAGGCGTAAATACACTTGTGCGTTAGCATCGTTATGCGCCATTACCGTGGCATCTAAAATAACTGCATGTGGGTAGCGTTGCTGCGCATCACTTAAAATAGCGGTTATGTTAGTTGGCTGATTTACATAACTAATTATTGGCTCAGGAATAGCTGTAAAAGTTTCTATCAACTTATCTTGGTCGCCTCCAAAGCTAACAAAGGCTGCTGCAGGTAGTAAAATTACGGTTGCGAGCCCTAAAAATGCGCCGCTAAAGCCAATTACAATATTAAAAATACTGCCCCAAATGCCCATTACTTTGTGGCCGTCACTTATGGTTACATCAAAGCCTTTAAGCCACCTAAAGGTGAACAGCTCTTTAATTAATTTACGATGTATAAATAAGCCAGTTACCGTACTTACTAATAATGTTAAACCTAAAAACCCAGTTAAAATAAGCCCTATAGGTCGCCCTAAATGTAAGTCAGCGTGAAACTCACCAATGTAGCTGGCTGCATCTGTTTTTCGATTGGCATAATATTGCTTACTTGGGCCATAGTAGGTATTTACCAACGCTAAGCTTGTTGGGTCAAATTCAAATGCCCGAAGTACTTCTTGCTGGTAATTTTCATCACCATGGTGCGATTCAAATACTAAAGCCAGTAAGTGAAAATTATGCCCTGTTGGCATAAACACATGAATGTTTTCACCAAACTCTTTGGGCACTTGAGCGTGGTATGTGTTGACTAATGTGCTTATTTCGCTATTAGGAATATGTTGAGTTTGCTGCAGTGATTGGTTGGCCCAAATTTTTAGCTCAGGCCTGGCAAGTACTGCTAACGCGCCGGTAAATGCCACAACAAACAATAAAACGGCGGTTACTACGCCCACCCAACTATGTAATAAGAATAGCTTTTTTAAAGTAATTGATTTCATCCTTGCCCCTGCATTAATGCAAAATAACTTAAAATTCCATGCACTAAACACAAAGTGATCATGAGTAAAAATGGCTGCCATGCTTTTTCGCTAATGTAGGCATATATAAAAAGCCCAACCCAAATAATTGGAAACAGTAAAATAGGCAGTAAAATTTGTTCACTCATTTGTAAGGGCAAATAGGTAGTCATCCCGGCGATCATCACCGTAGCGGTTACCAATGCCAATACGCACGCCATTAAATGGCGACGCTTTGTAGCGCTAAAGGTTTTTTTATTATACATTTTTAGCTCATTTAATAAATAGCAGGCGCGCACACCTGCATATGCAAATAACAACTATTTGCATTATATTGCGCATTTGTAAATTTATGCAACATATTATCGTTACTTAATAAGCGAACAAGCTCCTTTTTATTCGCATAATCAATGTCTGTTTATTTATAAAATTACATTTTTGAGCATACTTGGTATTTAGGTAGGCAAATATGATGAGCTAAAACTGTTTTTAAATAATCCAAAAATAACTGCGTTATCATACTGATCAGTGCTTAACTGCTTAGCCCATTAAAATAACGGCTAAACAGGCAAATTTTTAACTTTAACAGTCAACAAACTCTATAATTATTGTTATTTTGTTAGGGCATATGCAAAAAGCTAATTGCCCCTAGGCAGGCTCTTTTAGCAGCTGTTAAACAAATCACTATACATTGATAAAATAAGAGAAATTTATGAGCGATAAAATCAATCCAGACGCGTTACACGCACTAAAAATTGCATTTACTTACATGCCGCAAGCAATTGAAGTAACAAAGTACGAATATGGCGAGCACTATCAAACGGTGCTTGATCATATTGAAGCCGTGCGCGAAGTGTTGCTTATAAACGATGTAGACCCAGAAGAAGTAGGCGGCGACATAAACCCAGAATACACGCCTAATTCTACCTATTAATGGGAAAAGTTTGCTAATTGAGCAAAACAATTAAGTTCGCGTGTTGATAGCCTAACACCCATTACTCAATATATTGCTCAGCGGTTTACGCCTGTTGGTATAAACTGTTAAAAACATATAAATAAATGTGCCTATCTGCCGATACGCATAACGATATAAAATACAATTAAGGTAACTGCGGTGAACTTTTTAAGGCGTTTTCACGATATAGTCTCAGACCAAACTCTGGATTTTAATTCTAAAATTAAAAACCTACTCGCGTTTGGCCTAGAAGTGTTCAGCCTTGATGTAGCAATAATTAGTAAAATTGATGCTAATACGTACACAGTATTACATGCTCTAACACCCGATAACGCCTTATTACCCGGTACACAATTTGAGCTAGATGGCACCTATTGCGTCCATACGTTATCTGCGGGCTCGGCGCTATCGTTTCATAAAGCCTCACAAAGTACGATTGCAACTCACCCTTGTTACATAAATTTTCAACTTGAGTCCTACATTGGCGCACCTATAAAAGTAGCCGATAAAACTTTTGGCACGGTTAACTTTTCATCGCCTAACGAGTCAACTGCATTTAGCGACGAAGCCTACGATTACATTGAGCTATTTGCCCAGTGGTTAGGATCTGAATTTGCAAAAATAGACACGAAAGAGCAACTTTTAAAAAATAGCTACACCCTTTCAAAGCTCGAAAACATCGCGAATATCGGCACTTGGGAGGTCGATTTAATCGAGAACAAAGTTTATTGGAGTAAGCAAACTAAACGCATTCATCAGGTAGCCGATGACTACCAGCCAATAGTTGATAACGCAATTGAGTTTTACAAAGAGGGCCCCAGCAGAGAAGCCATAAATAAAGCGGTAGAAAACGCCATAAACAAAGGTGAAAAATGGGATTTAGAACTTGAGGTTATCACTGCACAAAACCAAGAAATTTGGATTTCGACTTTTGGCGAAGCCGAGTTTCACGAAGGTAATTGCATAAGGCTATTTGGTACATTTCAAGACATTACCGAATCAATCTTACTTAGAGAAGCGCTAAAAAAGAAAAAAGCCGAAGCAGAGCATATGTTAGAAGATAGAAGTATGCTATTTGCTAAAATTAGCCACGAGTTACGCACCCCCCTAAATGGCATAACTGGCATGCTCACCACCTTAATAGATGAAAAAGACACTGAAAAACGAGACGAAAAAATAAAAATAGCGCTACGCAGCGCTGATATTTTACTTAATATTATCAACGAAGTACTTGATTTTTCTAAAATTAATCATGGTGAATTAAAACTAGAGCCAACCGATGTACTGCTTAAAACCATATTTAGTGATTTAGCCTCTTTATATACCCCGTTATTTAAAGAAACCCATGTTGAATTAATCATAGAAAATACAATTGATGATAGCTGCTGGGCCTTTTGCGACAGCACACGCCTGAGCCAAATTACCTCTAACTTATTAAGTAACGCATTAAAATTTACCGAGCAAGGCCATGTAAAACTTAAAACACAGCTCATAAATAATAACGATGCGCTATCTCTTGGTATTACAGTTTCTGACACTGGTCGCGGAATGACCCCTGCCTTTTTAGAGTCTTTATTTTCGCCGTTTACACAAGAGGTTGACGCTAAAAATAATAAAGGGGGCACAGGGCTTGGCCTAGCAATTATAAAAGAGCTTGTAGAATACATGGGCGGCACAATAAAGGTGACAAGTGAGCAACAAAAAGGCTCAACGTTTAGCATTAATATTCCGCTAGAGCTTGGTAAAGAGCAAGTAATAGACGATATTAAATCAAAAATTGAGTTAAACAGCCATTCGCTCAGTGTACTTATTGTTGATGACAACGATATAAACCGCCGTGTGCTTGATGCCTCTCTTGATAAGTTAAACGTAAAAGCCGACTGCGCCATTGATGGCCAAGACGCTATTTTTAAGTGTAAGCAAAAGCATTACGACCTTATTTTTATGGATTGCATTATGCCAATCCTGGATGGTTTTGAAGCCACTAAAACGCTGAGAGCACAACGTATTTGCCCTAGCGAAAGCACCTACATTGTAGCGCTAACTGCTAATACATCGTCGCAAGATAAACTAGCTTGCCAGCAAGCAGGCATGGATATGTTTGTCTCTAAGCCGTTTAAGCTTCCGCACATAGAAAAAGCGCTTTCTAATGCCTTAGAACATACAGCTAAAGTAAATTCGCTTTAATTTAGTAAGGACATACTATGAGAAATATAATAAGAACATTACTTTTTACTGTACTGTTGTTAGCCATATTTAAAGGCATTTCTACAGGGCAATGGGGTTCATCAATAATCGTTGTTATTGTATCAAGCGTATTGCTATTAGTTACGTTTATCAATGGGAAAGCATCACGTAGCTCTTCAACTTATACAAGCAATGACTCTTCAATTTATGCTAGTAATAACTCACACTCTAATAATGATTGCGGTGGGGATTCTGGTGGCTGTGATTAATAAAGATATTGTTATAAGCATTAAAAAAGCCGCCTTTGGAGAGGGCGGCTTGGGTTAACAAACAGCTTTTGGGTGTACCTATTGCTGTTACATCAAGAGACGATTTGCCTATTAAGCTGCATTTTGGTCTTGGTTGCTTTGCTCGCTATGGCGAATTAAGTAATCAAACGCCCCTAAGCTTGCTGTTGCACCACTACCCATTGCAATAATGATTTGCTTAAACGGCGTATTTGTCGCGTCACCCGCACCGTAAACGCCCGGTAATGAGGTTGCGCCTTTAGCGTCAATTTCTATCTCGCCAAACTTGCTTAGTGTAAGGTCGCTCTCTTTTAACCATTCGGTATTAGGGATCAAACCTATTTGTACAAAAATACCTGCAAGTGCTAATGATTTTTCCTCACCTGTTACACGGTCAGTGTAATTAAGTCCGGTTACTTTTTTACCATCGCCTACTACTTCAGTGGTTTGCGCATTTTTAATAATAGTGATGTTGCTTAAGCTATTCGCTTTGCGGATAAGTACTTCGTCAGCGCGCAGCGTGTCAGCAAACTCAAGTACCGTTACATGCTCTACAATGTTAGCTAAGTCGATAGCCGCCTCTATACCCGAGTTACCACCACCAATAACGGCAACAGGCTTACCCTTAAATAGCGGACCATCACAGTGTGGGCAGTAAGCTACGCCATGGCCGCGATATTCTTGCTCACCAGGTACGTTCATTTCACGCCAGCGTGCACCGGTTGCTAAAACAAGCGATTTAGCTTTTAAAGTAGCGCCGTTTTCAAGGGTAATTTCATAACCATTACTACCGCGACCAAGCCCTGCTGCGCGTTGGTTATGCATTACATCTACATCGTATTCTTTAACATGCTCTTCAAGCTGAGCAACAAGCTTTGGACCTTCAGTGGCTTTAATCGAAATAAAGTTTTCGATAGCCAACGTATCGGCAACTTGGCCACCAAATCTATCGGCGACTATACCGGTGTTTAACCCTTTACGAGCAGAGTAAATAGCGGCTGAGGCACCCGCAGGTCCGCCACCGACTACTAATACATCAAACTCGTCTTTTTCGCTTAGTGCTGCAGCTTGCTTAGCAGCGCCTTTAGTGTCTACTTTATTTAAAATGTCGGTCAGGCTTAATGCACCTTGGCTAAACGGTTCGCCATTTAAGTACACAGCTGGTACTGCTAAAATATTGCGCTCTTCTACTTCGTCTTGAAAGAGTGCGCCGTCAATCATTGTTGCTTTAATTTTGCTATTTGTTGCTGCCATTGTATTTAGCGCCTGCACTACTTGTGGGCATGTTTGGCAACTTAAGCTTATGTAAACTTCAAAATTAAGTTCTTGATTGAGTGATTCTATTTGTTCAATGTCTTCGCTTTTTGCTTTGCTTGCGTGTCCGCCAGTGTGTAAAAGCGCTAACACTAAACTTGTAAATTCGTGACCCATTGGTACGCCAGCAAACGTAATGTGGGTGTTTTTTTCAGGTGAATGCACAACCATAGATGGGCGACGTGCGCTCGAATCGGGGTTGCTCACTACCGTGAACTTGTCGCTTAGCGAGGCTAAATCGTTTGCTAAGCTTTCTACTTCTGCTGATTTTTTGCTGTCATCCAAGGCAATAAGCAGCTCAACAGGTTGAGTAAGCGATTCAAAATGGCTTTTTAATTGATTTTTAATGTTGTTATCTAACATGGCTTAACCCTTTTTAGGAAAATTTAAACAGCAAGCCTCCCATGCCAACTAATGCATGTGCTAATGAGTCCGAGTTGAGATAGGAGGCACCAACAAACGAAATGATGTTGGTTTAAGGGCAGTTACCTGCCCTCATAAAAGTGGGTAAACCTATATTTAGATTTTACCAACTAGGTCTAGTGAAGGAGCAAGTGTGTCTTCACCTGGCTGCCAAGATGCAGGGCAAACTTCACCGTCGTGAGTTGCAATGTATTGTGCAGCTTGTACTTTACGTACTAACTCTTTAGCGCTACGGCCAATACCTAAATCGTGAGTTTCGATTACTTTAATTTCGCCTTCTGGGTTCATTACAAAAGTACCGCGAAGTGCAAGGCCGTCATCTTCAATCATAACGCCAAAGCTGCGAGTAATACGGCCAGTTGGGTCGCCAATCATTGGAAATTTAATTTTACCAATAGTGTCTGACGTGTCATGCCATGCTTTATGCGTGAAGTGAGTATCAGTTGATACTGAGTAAACTTCTACACCCATTTCTTGTAGCTGCTCGTAGTAATCAGCAACATCGCCAAGCTCAGTAGGACATACAAACGTGAAATCTGCAGGGTAAAAGAAAAAGATTGACCACTTACCTAGTACGTCTTTTTCAGACACTTCTACAAAGTCACCATTGTGGTATGCAGTTGCGTTAAAAGGTTGAATTTTTGTGTTGATCAATGAAGTGCTCATAGTATTCCTCATTTATATTTAAAGTGTTTTAAAGTTACTCAACGCAGCCAAAATGTGTGGCCTTTCGCGTTGGCTTGATTAATACAATAAGCCCATTGGTAAACTAAATAAAATTGATTGTTTAGATTAAAACAATCGATTTTTAAGATTGAACTATCTAGCTCTTCTATTCGTAAACGATTTATTACCTTTAAGTGCTAAGAATACTGCTACAATAGCCGCGCTAAAAAACACACAACATAAGGCATGCTGTAATGGAAAAATTTGTTAATCATATTCAACTTGGCTATTTGGGGTTACTACCCTTTTTGGGCTGTGTAGCGTGGCCGCTTATGTTTGGCAGTAATAGCGTTAACTTGGAGTTTTTTACTTTTTACAGCATTGCCATACTGGCATTTATGGCGGGCAATTTATGGCGCGCTGGGATGCAAAGCTACAGCGATGCAATTAAAGCGGTTGTGCCTGTTATACCCGTACCATTTTTATCGTTTATCCCGCTGGAGTGGGCGCTTGCCTGGTTAGGGGCTAGTTTTTGGTTAGTTCTTATCTTTGAAAAAGCCACACCACAATGGCAAACCTACCATCGCGATTATCAAAAAATGCGCTTTATTCTTACCTCAGTGGTATTTGTGTGTCACATACTCACCATTGGTATGAGCCTTTACCCAAAATAACCTTGCGCTGCTTAACCTACTAGGCGTAATAGTGTAACATCCGCGCACTGCTATTTAAGGACGCACCATGATTGATACATTACGCCAGCAGCTTAACGAGCTTGGCGAAAACTACGTAGAAAAAAACGCCGCTTTTAAAATTAAAGTTATTCCGTTTTTTTGCGCTATTAGTATTAAAAAAGATCACAAAAATGAAGGCCGGCTCAGCTTTTACTCAAACCAATTAATAGAAATACTGTTAGTGGTGTTATTTATATTGTTTGGGCTTACGCTTTATAACCCAGAGGCGGGTTTTACACATGGTCCTATTCATATTGTGTTTGCTATTTTAATTACCTTTAATTTAATTTTAAAACAAATAGCCATTGAAGGGCTTAAAACACGCCTTGCATTTCATCGTTTGCATGGTGCTAATACAGCGCAAAATACTCAAATTGCAGATCAAAACACTCACAAATCTAATTAAGTTATGTATTTAAATCCTAATTGGCGAATTCTCACCGTAGGCGATGGCGATCTATCGTTCTCTAATGCGGTGTTTAATCATATAAAACCGGCAAAGTTAGTCGCATCTACTTATGATAGCGCCGAAACCATAGAGCAAAAATACCAGCACAATGCGCTAAGTAGTTTAAAAAAGTGTCATGTTGAGGTTATTAATTGCTTTGATGTAACGGACCCTTTATGTTGGCAAAAATTAGCTGCGCACCAGCACAGCTTTGATGTGGTTATTTTTCAGTTTCCGCTTATTCCAGCCTTTGTAGGGCGCGAAGCATTTGAAAGCAACACTCAAAAAACCAGCATGAACGTGCTTAATCGCGCGTTACTACATCAATTTATTAAATACGCTAACAAATACGCGCTCGACAAAAGCGGCCCTATGCTTTGCTACATAACCTCAAAAGATGTAAAACCCTATCGCGAGTGGAATATTGAAGGCAGCTTAAGTAATGGCCTTGAGACTAAATACGCGGGCCAAATGCCTTTTGATATTAACCAGTTTGATGGTTACAAAATAAGAAACGTAGACCGTGACAAACACGTAAAAGACACCAGTGGCATCACTTATGTGTTTACGCCTAAAGCAATCTCGGCGCAATCTGACGAACTAAGCACGCACCTTACAAAGCCTGCGTATTTAGGTGAAAATCATTGCTCGCTTTGTCGGGTAGGCCCTTTTATTGCTACCGAAGATGAAAACAAACACCTTAACGCTAAAAAGCACCAACAAATGCTTAAACTAGAAGATGACTGGCAGGCGTGGCTTACTGACTTTTACACCACACTTTATAACCCTGTTTTATAGCTCAATTTAATTAAATCAGCGGCCTTTTCAGCAATAGCAATAACAGGTGCGTTTGTGTTACCTGTTACTATGGTTGGCATAATTGAGGCGTCAATAACCCTTAAGCTGCGTATCCCGTGTACTTGTAGTTTGCTATTAACCACCGCCATATTGTCGGTGCCCATTTTACAGGTGCCCACAGGGTGATATTCGGTATCGGCAGTTTGGCGAATAAATTCAATAAGTTGGGAATCGTTATTTACATCAAGCGGGTAAACAAAGTTACCACGAATTTTATCAAAGGCGGGGCTTTGCATAATACGCAGCGCTTTTTTAAGCCCTGCAAGCATAAGCAATAAATCATCAGGGTGGCTTAAATAATTAGGGTCGATAAGTGGCGCACTGCGTGGATTGCTATTGGCAAGCCTTATTGTCCCTCGGCTTTTGGGGCGCATAATACTACTGTGAATACTATAGCCATGGCCAAAGTGAACTTTGCGACTATGATCGTCCACCAACCCAATTACAAACTCAAGTTGAATATCTGGCGCAGGCGAATTATCCAACACATTAATAAACGCATGTGACTCAGCAAAATTACTGGTTAACACCCCGCTGCGTTTACTAAACCACTGCGCACACCCTTTAATAATACTTGCAGCGCCTTTTACACTTACCCCAAAGGTGCCTTTTGCTGTATTTGCTTTACACAAAGGCACCACGGTTAAGTGATCTTGTAAATTACCCCCTACTCCTTCCAGAGCATGTTCCAGTGGTATGTTATGCGCTGCTAAATGCGCTTTAGGGCCAATTCCTGAAAGCATTAACACTTGCGGAGAGTTAATTGCTCCGGCGCTTAAAAGCACCTCCTTTTTGGCCATTAATGTGGTAATTTTACCGCCGCGCTCAAGCTCTACGCCGTGGGCAACCTTATTTTTTATTATAATCTTATTAACATGGCTGTGGGTAAACACACTAAGGTTAGGCCTATCTAAGTGCGGTGTTAAATACGCTTTTGCAGCACTACAGCGCTCACCATTATGTTGCGTAACCTGCGAAAGCCGTGCTCCATGTTGCTCAGCGCCATTGATATCGTCATTTAACTGTATTCCTTGCTCAACACACGCTTTTAAAAAGCAAGAGTTTACCGCACTTGGCTTAGTCAGCTCTTGCACATGCAATGGCCCTTTTGTGCCATGTAACGCGTTATTAAACGTTTTATTGTTTTCGGCTTTTATAAAATAGGGTAATAAACTGTTGTAGTCCCACCCAAGGTTGCCATTTTGTGCCCAGTTATCGTAATCGTATTTATTACCGCGTATATACACCATGGCATTAGTAGAGCTTGACCCACCTAGCACTTTGCCCCGCGGCACAAAGCCACATCGGTTATTAAGCGCCTTTTGCGGTACCGTGTTGTAATGCCAACTATTTATGCCGTATGGCACACTGGCCGCAATACCCGCAGGCATTTGTATTAAAGCGCTCTTATCGCTACCGCCAGACTCTATTAAGCACACACTTATATGCTGATCTTCTGATAAACGCGCTGCCAGCACACAACCTGCACTGCCTGCGCCAATAATAATATAATCAAACGTGTGGTTACTCATAGGTGCCTTTGCATCATCACTATTTAGTTCTTATTGGTAGCTGCTTTTGCTTTGTGCATCCATGCAGTTGTAAATAAGCAGTTTTATTGCAGCATGCTATTCGCTCTATAGTGCATAGATTAAATCCTAAAAACTTGATATTTTTAGACACCCTCTTTAATTTACAGCGCCAGTGTATGAGCAGCCCAATACGTGCCACCTCTTTATATTCAATAGACTCGTTAATTAAAGAACTTGGTGCAGACCCAGCAAGCGTAATGAAAACCTGTAAGGTCACTGTCGACTTTAATAACCTTGAAAACCAATATTTACCCTACTTGAGCTATGCAAATTTATTAGAGTACTGCAGCCACACCCTTAACTGCCCAAGCTTTGGGCTTAAATTAGCAAATAAACAAAACTTTGATATTTTAGGCCACATAGCCATAGCCGCTAAAAGTGGGACTAATTTAGAAGAAGCGCTTAGCTGGGTGGTTAAATATTTACACTTACACAGCCCAGCATTGTGCTTAACAACGCACTCATTAGATAATGACGAGAGCTTATTTTTATCGTTTGAATTTAACTTAAAGCCCCTGCCACAAATAAACCAAGCCATAGAGCTAACGCTTGGCTTAGCCATGAGCATAATTAAAAAATTAAGTAATAATCAGTGCAAGCCTCGCACTGTGTTTTTACCGCAAAAGCTGGCAACTAATACACATGCATACAAAACCTATTTTGGCTGTAAAGTAATAGAGCACCGCAACAGTGCGGGCATTGTAATAAACAAAGCCGACTTATCGATAAAGCTTAACCACAATGAGCTTAATAAAACCGACGCGGCCTTTAATTTTTTAGCTAAACGCAACGAACACAGTCACTCATTACCTGCCCAAGTAAGCGCACTCATAAGGCCAATGCTGCCTATTTATCAGTGTTCAAACCAAACTATTGCCGAGGCACTTAATATGCACCCGCGTACCTTGCACCGTGAATTAGCTAAACATAACACCAGCTTTGTAAAACTTAAAGACACCACACGTCGGGCGCTGGCAGCGCATTACTTGCTTCAGAAACAATACTCTATCAGCACTATTTCAATGCTTTTAGGCTATCACGAACAAGCTACCTTATGCGCAAGTGTTAAACGCTGGTTTGGGTATTCTCCACGCGCATACAGGGCAAAAAAAATGTTAAAGTAACGGCTCTTATTATTTAAGCTAAGGAGCAGGCATGAACTTTGTCATTGTCGGTACAAATTTTATTAGTGATACCCTACTAAGCGCAGCAAATACGTTACCTGCATTTAATTTATACGGTGTGTGCTCACGCAAGCAATCAAGCGGCGAAGCCTTTTTATCTAATCACCCCAATACCGATGTAAAAATTTTCACCTCAATTGAGCAGGTATGCCAAGACCCCGATGTTGATGCGGTGTATATTGCAGCGCCAAATAGCCTACACAAGCAATATGCAGTAATGTGCCTTGAAGCAGGCAAACATGTACTAGGCGAAAAGCCTTCAGCCGCTAATAGCCAAGAGCTAAACGCTATTTTAACTGCAGCTAATGCCAATAAACGCCTTTACATGGAAGCAATGATGACCACGCATTTGCCAAACTTTGCGCGACTTAAAAATGCGCTGAGTAAAATTGGTAAACCCCGTAAGTTTATTGGCCAATACAGTCAGTACTCATCACGTTACGATAAATACAAAAACGGCGAACGCCCAAATACCTTTTTACCCGAATTTGCCAATGGCGCTTTGCTCGATTTAGGTGTGTATCCGCTTTACCTACTTATAGCACTTTGGGGCGCTCCACAGCGCGTGAGTGCCAGTGGGGTACTATTAGATACAGGCGTAGATGGCGCAGGCGACGTATTATTAAATTACGATGATAAACAAGCCGTTATTAGCTACTCTAAAATTTCTCAAGGCGATAACATCACCGAAATACAAGGTGAGCGCGGACGCTTACGAATACATGCCGTGTCGCAGTTAAAACACATAGAGTTTGTTGCCAATAACGGGGAGGTTGAGGTTATTTCTGATAAATTTGATGAGCACTTTATGAAATACGAAGTTGCGCACTTTATGCAAACCATAAACGCGCAAAAGCGAGAGTCGGATGTTAATACACATCAGCTTGCCCGCGACGTAATGAACGTACTTGATACCGCAAGAAAACAGCTTGGGGTAGTTTACCCTAATGATAAAAACGCAGCAGCGGACTAAAGTTGACCCCCATCCGTGGGCAATCAAGGCAAGAGCCTAGTTGTAATTATGTGCTTACTTATTTTTTATTAGGTACAGCTAAATTACACAGGCTCTTTATTAAAGCGTGTAGATTTTTAATGGTTTAATTTGCATAAATCTATTCACCATTCAACCTAGTGCGCCAGTTATTAGGCGCACTAGGTTACTCACCTCGCACCACCATTAACCCGCGCCTAGATTGCACACATTTCAATCCATTAAAGTTAGCTTGCTCTAAGCACGCTTATATAAATGAGCAAAGTTAACTTAGCACACAAAAACATGACCAATCAAGCTAGCCAATTATTAAAATTTATACTAAATTGGTAACATAAATAGGTTAACACTCATTTATAATATTATATGACCGTTACATCACTTTAGAATTTTGACATAATAGTGAATTTTGGGGTAACCTCTGCTAATAACAGTAGGTTTAGGCTATTTGAGCCTATTAGCCGCTATTCCTTAAGGTAATAAAGGTAGAATATGGGAAACCGTCGCTTATTTTGGCGCATTGTTGATAAAGTTGAAGCTTTGATAAACCAAGGAGAGTTTTCTGCTGGGAGTCGTTTACCACCAGAGCGAGAACTTGCCGACATGTTTGACGTAAGCCGCCCAACAATTCGTGAAGCTATTATTGCATTAGAAGTACGAGGCCGCGTAGAGGTTAAAACCGGCTCAGGCGTTTATGTAATAGAACAACAAGAAACATCTGTAAAAACAAAAGAGATCAGCGCTTTTGAGCTAACACAAGCTCGCGCACTCATTGAAGGTGAAATAGCTGCACTTGCCGCACAATCAATCACCGATGAAGAACTAGCT
This sequence comes from Pseudoalteromonas sp. P1-30, assembly GCF_001400005.1. NCBI lineage: Bacteria > Pseudomonadati > Pseudomonadota > Gammaproteobacteria > Alteromonadales > Pseudoalteromonadaceae > Pseudoalteromonas > Pseudoalteromonas sp. P1-30. The sequence continues at coordinate 233,498 of NZ_LKBC01000001.1, read as the reverse complement.
CAATTAAAGCAAACGCTAATAGCCATGGAAAAAGGCTTATATGTAGAACAAGCAGACCGCGAGTTTCACGAAATTATAGCGCGTGCTACACGTAACAAAGCCCTTGAGTATGCAGTGGCAAATTTATGGGATTTACGTTTAAACAATTCACAAATTGTGGCTGATTATGGCAGTGTATGTAAAAACAATAACGATTGCGTAATGGATGAGCACACCGCTATTTATAATGCGCTGCAAACACACGATGCAAGCGCCGCACGTACCGCAATGCATAAACACTTTAACCGTTTAATTAATGCATTATTTGACGCGGTAGAAGCGCGTGCGCTTGAAGAAATCAAACGTAAAAATGATGAAAAACGTGGCCTTTATTCTTTAGATGGCCTAGTTAAAAGTGCTAGCAAAACACACTAAAACGACCTAAACGTTTATGAGCCAGCGATCTATTCGCTGGCTTTTTTATTTTAAGGCACTCAGCGTTTGCCTTTAGTTATGCATAATCAGCTACGCTAATTCATCGCACATATTAGTCACTCCCTCCCAAATTTAATTTGTATGCCTTACAAGCTATTACTTAGCCAATAAAAAACAGATACACTGCGCAAAACTAGACGATTGTTACCAAGGAAAATAATGCAATCATCCACTAAAGACTTTTTGCTCGCGTTTGTGTGCGTTATTTTAGCAATGATCACAATTCAATCTGGTGCCTCATTTGCTAAGCAGTTATTTCCGGTTGTTGGCCCCGAAGGCACTACTGCACTTAGGCTTGGCTTTTCTGCACTTATTTTGTGTTTAATATTTAAACCGTGGAAACACCTACCAGCTAAGGGGAATCGGTTATCAATTGTGGTATACGGTTTAAGCCTAGGCGGAATGAACATTTTATTTTATTACGCCATTGAACGTATCCCTTTAGGAATTGGTGTGGCGCTTGAATTTACCGGCCCATTAGCGGTGGCGTTATTTAGCTCACGCGCTAAGCGCGACTTATTTTGGGTGGCGTGTGCAATTGCGGGTATTTTACTGTTACTGCCCGATATGAGCAGCCAAGAAAGCCTAGACCCAATTGGCGTAATACTCGCTCTAGGTGCCGGTGCTTGCTGGGCAGCCTATATTTTATTTGGCAAAAAAACCGGCACACAAAGCTCAGGCGGCGCAACGGTCGCACTCGGCATGACCGTAGCAGCCATTGTACTTGTACCTTATGGCGGCATATTACAAAGCAGTGCGTTTACATGGAGTGTTATACCGCTGGGCATTGGCATTGCTATTTTATCAAGTGCACTGCCCTATACACTTGAAATGGTTGCACTGCGTAATATGCCCGCTCAAGGATTTAGCATTATGCTAAGTCTAGAGCCTGCATTTGCCGCTCTTGCTGGGTTTATTATACTTGGCGAGTTATTAACCTTGTGGCAATGGTTGGCTATTTTATTGGTGATTATAGCTTCGGTGGGTAGCTCATTTTCGAGTGTTAAAAAACAATAATCGCCTCTATAAAAAGGCCAGCACATAACTGCGCTGGCCTTTTAAATAACAAAATTTTATGTAACTTGTATCGCGCTACTTTTTACTTGTCATTAAATATCCGACTAGTGATATAACTGGCATACCCGCTGCCACTAACGCCACGCTTTCCCAGCCACCAGCCTCGTATAGAGGGCTTGCCATTAACGAGCCAAGCGCTCCGCCTACAAAAATACTGGTCATGTATATGGCGTTTAAGCGGGCTCGGCTTTGCGGCTCTAGTGAATATACCACCCGCTGACCCAGCACCATATTTGCCTGCACAGCAAAATCAATAAATATGCCCGTAAGCGCTAAAATAATAACGCCGTGCGGAAGCTCAAATATACTGGGTAAAAAGCACGCAGCAGCAATCACTTTTGCAAGTAACGATAACTGATGCGTGTAACCTTTGTCGGCTAAACGCCCAACAATAGGGGCTGCAATAGCACCAGCTGCGCCTACTAAAGCAAATAAGGCGATTTGTGATTGCGATAAGCCATATTCTCTGGCTAATACAACCGGTACGCTGGTCCAAAATAAGCTAAAAGAGGCAAACATAAGCGCCTGATACAATGCCCGCTGACGCAGCACTGGCTGCTGTATTATTAGCTGCTTAAGCGATTTTAATAACTTAAAGTACGTTGTATTGTGTGCCGGTTGCCTGCTCGGTATAGCAAAATATATAACACTGGCTATAAATGCCATACAGCCTGCGGCAAAATAAAATACGGCTCGCCAACCAAAGTGATCGGCTATTAAGCTTGAAACTGGCCTGGCTAATAAAATACCCAATAACAACCCCGCCATTATATTACCCAGTACTTGCCCACGTTTTTCATCTGACGATAAATGCGCAGCAAGCGGTATTAATACTTGCACCGATACAGAGCTCGCCCCCACCAATAAGCATAATAGCAACATTACACTTGGGCTTTGCGCCAAGCCTGCGCCTATTAAACTTAAAAATGTTATGGCTAAGGTAATGAGCATTAAGCGTTTGTTTTCGACTAAATCAGCCAATGGCACTAAAAAAAACAGCCCCATTGCATAGCCAATTTGTGTAAGCGACACAATAAAGCTGGCGCTGTGCGCACTTAAACCAACATCGGGCGCTAATAGCTCAATAATAGGTTGGGCATAATAAATATTTGCCACAATAAGGCCACAGCACAGAGCAATAATGCTCACTAAGGTATTACTTATTTGCACTGGCTGTGCACGTGATTGGTTCATAAATAACTCTAATTTATAAATAATAAAACCCACTGCATATAAATGCAGTGGGTAGCCATGGTAAATGTAAAAATGTAAGTTACTTAATAGGTGAAGGCTGCCCATGTGGGCTAGATCGCAAGTACTGCTTAGGCGCATTAACGGTTGCACCAAGCTGCGCTGCAGCATGCCAAGGCCAATGCGGGTTATACAAAATACCTCGCGCTAGTGCTACGCCATCGGCTTGCTGCTCGCTAATAATATCTTCAGCTTGTTGTGGCTCCGTGATTAAACCTACGGCTATTACCGGCATACTTACTACCTCTTTAATAGCGGTTGCAAATGGTACCTGAAAGTTAGGTTTAACCGGTATTTGTTGCTCTGGGCTTAGCCCTGCTGTACTTACGTGAATAAAATCGCAGCCAAGCTTGTCTAATGCTTTAGCAAGCTCAATAGATTGTGCTAAATCCCAGCCACCTTCTACCCAATCAGTAGCAGAGATACGAATGCCTACCGGTTTATGGCTTGCAAATTCAGCTCTTAATGCTTTAAACACCTCAAGCACAAGGCGCATACGGTTTTGCAAACTGCCCCCGTATTCATCATCACGCTTGTTTGAAAGTGGCGATAAAAACTGATGTAACAAATAACCATGCGCACCATGTAGCTCAATTAAATCAAGCCCTAGCTCATCAGCGCGCTTTGCTGCACTGACAAAATCGTTTATTAGCTGGGTTATATCCGATTTTGTCATAGCCTTTGGCTGGTAGGCGCTGTCATCGTAGGCAATGGCAGAAGGCGCAAGTGTTTGCCAGCCGTTGTCTTCGCTAGGTGCAATTGCACCACCGCCATCCCACGGTTTTTCAGTAGATGCTTTTCGCCCTGCATGCGCAAGCTGAACGCCAATAGGCATAGGACTGTATTGCCTAAGCGCTTTTAAGCTTTTGCCCAGTGCTTGCTGGGTTTCGTTATTCCAAAGCCCTAAATCGGCGTAACTAATCCGCCCCTCAGGGCTTACCGCGGTGGCCTCTAAAATTAATAGTCCTGCACCACTTAAGCTCAATTGCCCTAAATGAATAGTGTGCCAATCACTGGCAGACCCCTGATTTGCTGAGTACTGGCACATAGGCGCAATAATAATGCGGTTGTCTAAAGTGAGTTCACCGAGCTTTAAAGGTGAGAATAATTGGCTCATAAATATTCCTTAAATACGCGTACTTTAGTACGAAATGCTATAGCTTACGGTATGAAGGGTTAATGGGGATCAAACTTCACTTTTATAGTGCTAAAACGTGAATAAATACCGTTGAGCAAAATATTCAACAGGGCCTTATAGGTTTTTTAACCGTATTAATACATTTAGGTAATTAACCAATATGAATGGCTATTTACATTTGCTCAACGAGTAAAATATGCTTCCTTGTACCTTAATTAGCCAATTACTTGGATGTTATACATATTTATATAATTTTTTGTTGTGTAACTAGCTATATTTATTCCAAAAAAGTGAATTAAAATTCAATTTTAATATTCCCACCACTTTAACTCCCTGATAAACTGGTTAACTTATATTAACTGGTGTTAAATTTTGAATCTGGGGATCACTTTTTATGTTTAAACCAAGCTTGCTAACCTTGGCTATTTCGAGCGCTGTATCTAGCGCATTTTTATTTTCTAACTCGGCTGTGGCACAACAAGAAACCACCGCTAAAAACAAATCACTCGAAGTAATCGAAGTTACAGCAACAAGACGCAGCGGATCTGTACAAAATGCACCGCTAAACATTACCGCACTTGATGCCGATGTAATGAAAGATCAAAACATTGGCGAATTAGCCGATGTAGCGCGTTGGGTACCTGGTTTAACAATTACCGATCAAGGTGGTCGCTCAGGCTCACCGATTATAGTTCGTGGTTTAAACACTAACTCGTCGGGTCCATCATCAGATGGCGGCACCGTAGCCACATACGTTAACGAAATTCCAGTGTCAGTTGATATGCGTTTAGTTGACATAGAGCGTGTAGAAGTACTTATTGGGCCACAAGGCACATTATATGGTGCTGGTACTTTAGGCGGCGCAATTCGTTACATGCTTAAAGAGCCAGAGCTTGATTTTACAACGGTAGAAATATTTGGTGATATGTTTCAAACCCAAGAAAGTGACTCGTTAGGCGGCGAAGGCGGCTTTATAGTAAACCTGCCACTTATTGAAGATGAACTTGCAGTACGTGCAAGCTTGAACGTATACGAAGACCCAGGCTTTATTGATTATGCTTACACAGTGCGTGAGCCAGGTGTATCGCTACCGGACCCTGATTGGAGTAACGCCGACGAAGTAAACAACAATATTAAAAATGTTGAAGATGCTAACGGCGAAACAACTACAACAGGGCGTATTTCTGTACGTTGGAAACCAAGCGAAACATTTGAAGGGACACTTAATTACTTTTACCAAAATCAAGACAGCGAAGGCCGTTCAATTGTTCATTACAACAGCCTAAACGATGATAACGGTTTAAGCGATATTGTAGGTAAATACGAGTCGGCTTATCGTTATGAAGAGCCGCGCGAAAAAGAAGATCAACTACTAAGCCTAGAGCTAAAAGCCGACCTAGGTTTTGCAGAGCTTGTATCGGCAACCGGTATTTCAAGCTTTGATGCCGACGGCCAACGTGACCAAACCGATTTACTTATCCGCCTAGATTACGGTTATGAAGAGTTCCCTGCGTTTTCATCATACACACGTGAAATTGACGAAGAAGATACCTTCACGCAAGAGCTTCGTTTAGTATCGCAAAGCGACAGCGACCTAAATTGGATTGTAGGCGCGTTTTACAACAAAATAGAAACAGACGCCTCAAGTAAAGAATTTACCCCAGGCTTTGGTGATTTTGCCGTAGAAAACTTTGGCGCATCGCAATCTCGTCCAGATCAACTTGAGTACTTTTCTGTAGACCGTACAGAAATTACAGAGTCGGCTTTGTTTGGTGAAGTAGGTTACCAAGTAACAGAAAAACTAGATGTAACCATTGGTATGCGTTTGTACCAGTACGATGTTGAATCAGAATCTGCTGTCGACTTCCCGCTATTTAATACCCTATTTGATGGCGCAGCACCTGATGCGATTTCATTAAATTTTGAAAAAAATGAAGCAGACGACAACGGCAGCCTATTTAAATTTAACGCTAAATACCAGTTCACTCCATCAGTAATGGGTTATGCAACGGTAAGTGAAGGCTTTAGAATTGGTGGCTCAAATGGTTTAGCACCGTGTCCTGATCCATTACCAGCTAACCAAGCAGGTTGTGGTAGCCCAGAAGAAATGCTTTACGATGCCGATACCACAACAAACTACGAGCTAGGCCTTAAAAGCACCTGGTTTAGAAGCCAATTACACTTTAACGCCGCTTTATTTAATGTAGATTGGGAAGATGCGCAAATTGCAGGCGCAACAGATGTAGGCCAATTACCGTACTTATCTAACGCAGGCTCTGCCAACGCAAAAGGTATTGAGCTATCTACCCGTGCTATTTTATCTGACTCATTTACCGTGTACGGAACATACGCATACACTAAAGCAGAGCTAACCTCAGACGCCCCATTTTTATTTAATGCCGATGGCACCGATGGCGCAGAAGACGGCGACCGTTTACCGGGCTCGCCAGAGCACCAGTTCTCTATGGGTGTAAACTATCAAACAGATGTATTTAGCGATAAAACCCTTGATATTAACTACGGTTTAACCGCACAAAGCGATGTAATCACAAGAGTAGGCCTGCACGACAACGGTGAAACCCTGCCAGGTTATAGCTTAAGTAATATTTCTGCTAAGTTAACAGCCGATGAGTGGTCAACAACTCTTTATGTTGATAACCTATTCAACAAATATGCATTTACATCAGTACGTCGCTCAGATGCAGATATAACATCAGCAAATGGCGCCGACATACAACGTAACTACGGCCACTATATTAATCGCCCTCTTACGGTAGGCGTTAAATTTAACTACAAATTTGAAATATAATTTATAGTCACTTTTAAACAATGTTATAAGGCTCAAATTTATTTGAGCCTTTTTCTTTATTAACACATAAATAAAACAAACATCATGCAGCCAAACTTAAAGCACCTTCATCAAAGCGCCATTGAGTATTTAAACCAAGGTAATATACAAGGTGCCCATAAAGCCCTCGTTGAATTAGTGACTCAAAAAAGCGACTTTGCCGATGGCTACTTTTTACTGGCCATGGTTAATTTACGCGTAGGGCAAATTCACAAAGCCATAAAGCTAATCGAAAAAGCCCTTAGCCTTGGTAAAAGCATTGAATACACCGCGCAGCTTGCAAAGTGTTACGCATTAACAGGTGAGCTTACCAAAGCCAAAAACACCGCCTTAGCAATACCCGTTGAGCAAATAAAAAAGAGTCTTGATGCCGACACCCTAGGTGTTGCACTTACACAAGCAGGCCTACATAAAGAGGCACTAAACTACTTTAACTGCGCTATTGAACTGGCTAACCATGCAAATAAACCGCAACCACAGTTTTATTATAATTTAGGGGTAAGCGCTAAATTTTTAGGCCAATTTGAACAAGCCAAAAATGCCTTTGAAAGCGCCATTGCGCTAAACCCACTTCACCATGCAAGCCATTTCGCATTAAGCGACTTAACCAAAGCCACACAACAAAATAATCATATAGCGCGCTTAAAAAACGTGTTTGAACAAGTAACACACCCCGATGCAAAATTACACATTGGCCACGCACTTGCAAAAGAGTACCAAGACATAGACAAGTTTGATGATGCGTTTAACAGCCTAGAGCAAGGAAAAGCCACTAAACGCGCTATACAGCCGTTTGATCATAAAAGCTCAGCCGAGTTATTTGAACACATTAAACATTTAAGTGAGCAGCATAAACACGCGCTAACACATGGCAGCCCAACGCAAGAGCCTATTTTTGTATTAGGTATGCCCCGCTCTGGCACCACATTGGTTGAGCGTATTTTATCGAGCCACAGCGACGTACAATCAGCCGGTGAATTACAAGACTTTGGCCTAAGCGTTAAAAAATTAAGCCAAACTCAAACACCGCATGTACTCGATACTCAAACACTCACTAAAGCGTATGAGCTTGATTTTAATCAGCTTGGGACAACGTATTTAAACGCCACTCGCGTAACCACCGGCAGCCATAAGCACTTTATAGATAAACTCCCGTTTAACTTTTTTTATATCGACTTAATAACTAAAGCCCTACCAAACGCTAAAATTATTTGTATGCTACGCGACCCAATGGACACCTGCATTGGTAACTACCGCCAGCTATTTACTATAAATAACCCCTACTACGCGTACTCGCTCGATTTACTCGACACTGCCAAATTCTACAGCCGCTTTTATAAACTCATGCAGCACTTTAGCGCCCTGCACAGCAATATAAAATTAGTAAAATACGAAGAACTAGTCGCCCAGCCCGAGCAGCAAATAAAAGAGCTAGTTAGCTTTTGTAATTTAGAGTGGCAAGCACAGTGTATAGACTTTCACTTAAACACCGCGCCGGTATCTACGGCTAGTAAAGTACAAGTACGCCAACCACTTAACAATAAAGCAATCGGCCGTTGGAAAGCGTTTAAGCCCCATACTAATGCAGCAGTGGAGTACCTTTTAAAGCAAGGTATAGATGTTGAGTAAGTATTTTTTGAAAAACATGAATATGTTCATCATTCTAATATTTTTGTTCTGCACCCATGGTAGTGCTGCGACGACCACTGCAGATATTAAGAATAATAACCCCTCAAAAACTCAGATACCAACTGGTCTAAAGTTACCTCTAAATTTTGAACTATTAACTCAAAAAAAGCTTCTTAACTCACTAAATAAAAACGACGACTGCTATATCAAAGACGAACATCATAACAATCGATTTGTCTCAGTTTTTAAGCTAAGTTCGGGAGGGGAACTGCTTGCATTAGCCTGCCAGACGGGAGCATATCAAGATAGCTATTTAACCTATTATGTCAAGACGTCAACAAATATGGCTTACCCCATAACTTGGTCAGAACCTACTTTTATTGATAATAAGTGGGAGCTAAAGCAAACTAATTTAATTACCGGCAGTATTGAAGTTAGTGAAATAGGGAATGAATTAAAGTCTCTGCGCTTATACTCTGCTTTTGGCTCTTGCGGTTATAAAGTTAATTACACCATTTCGTTCCCACAATTAATTAATCTAAAACCTCGTTTATTACATGCAGACAACGATTGTGGTAATGGCATATTAGTTGATGAATGGCCAATAATTTCCAATTCAGAATAACATCGCTAGTAATTATATTAAGGTCATATACTAATGTGATTAATGCCCCCTGTATGGGGGATTTATCTTTTTTAAATAGCCGCTTTTATAAACTCATGCAGCACTTTAGCGCCCCGCTCAACGTATAGACTTTCACTTAACACCGCCACGGTATCTACGACCATTAAAGTATAAGTACTCTAATCTCTCAACAATAAAGCAATCGGTGATTGAAAGGCGTTTAAAGCACATGCCAGTTCAGCAGTGGAGTGCCTTTTAAAACAAGGTATAAATGCTTGTTAAATGGTTTTATTATCTGTAGTTGAATGCCTGAAAATGCGGCTTTTTGCCATGAGCGTAAATTAGGGCTAACTCATTTTTGCTCAGAAACGAGTTAGAAAATTGATCTTACTTCTTAGGAAATACCATTAATTATAGGCCAGGTAAATTAGAAATAGTTATGGACAGAACTTATTACTCTGGTTATTTTATAGGAACTAACTAGCTGCTCGATTTAGGAAGTAACTTTTTTATCTTAATATCAATTTCTTAACGGTAATATATTAAGCATCTGCTGTCATCTTTAACTAATGGAATACAAATTTTGGCTATATACAATATTAATGAAGTATTCACACCAACTCGGCCTGCAAGAAAAAATTTCATCAAACGGAAACCTCTAGATAAAAGGCTGCAAAGAGCTTTAAAAACACCGGGGATGCAGGTTGTAATATATGGGCATTCAGGTTCAGGTAAAACGACTTTACTTTTAAACAAGTTAAAAGAGCTTAACCTAAAATTTGTAAAAACTAATTGCACTGCAAATATGACTTTTGATGATCTTCTTTCAAATGTTTATATAAAACTTGACAAAGAACTTCCACCCAAAAAAATTGATAAAGAAAAGCAAGTTGGTGGTGGTAAATTGAGTTTAGCTACCATTGCCAGCTTTAACTCGAGTACCACAAGCGAAAATACGACGGAAAGAAGTTTTATTTCACCATTCAGTTCAATAGAGTTGACGTTGTCGAAAACTATAGGTGAGAAAGAGTCCATTTGGGTAATAGAAGATTTTCATAAATTAGAAGTCGATGTAAAATCTAAGCTTGCTCAATTGATGAAAGTATTTATGGATTTATCAGATGAGTATTCTAAGTTAAAAATTGTAGCACTAGGCGCAAAGAATACTGCAAGAGAGGTTGTTGAGCTAGACTCCGAAATGCAAAATCGGGTTTCCGAAATCTATGTACCTCTAATGAATGATGAAGAAATTTGTAAGATTGTAGAAAACGGTACTAATCTGCTAAATATTTCGGCTAAAGAGCATGTAATCAATGATGTTGTAGATCACAGTCATGGCGTTGCATCCATATGCCATCAGCTTTGCCTTTTAATGTGTAAGTCAGTAGACATAGACAGTACAGATGAATATGATTCTGGCGTTGAATTAGATTTCGAAGACTTTAATTTTGCGGCATCTGAGTACATCCAACAAGTTTCAGATACATTAAAGTCCGCATTTCAAAAAGCAATGAAGATACCACGTTCAAATGAAATTTTATCATGTTTGGCTGAGAACGATATTGATGGAGTTGAATTACAAGATCTAGTTGAATACATCAATGAAAATTTTGATGCTGTAGAAATAACCCAAACAACTTTAGAAGAGCCATTATCAAAGCTTTCGTGCGCTGATCATGGCAGTGTTCTAATGTATAATGAACAGTCAGAGAATTATAGTTTCAAAGACCCTTTCTATAGATTGTTCGCTAAGCTTTTTCTTAAAGAATCTCACAAAAAGAAAAGACTCTCAGCTAGTGAAGTTAACAAAATGTTTAATCAATTAATCCTTTCTGCAAAAAGAAGTTATTCGAACCCCAGCAATAACTTAGCTAACTCAACTGATACGTTGTTTAATGACAAAAGCGACATAGATGATGCTGAAAAGCTAAGTAACAAATGGAAAAAATCTCAATCTAGAATAAATAGAACTACTGAATAAAATTTTTGGAGCACTTTTGGTAAAGCCACTTTAGGAAGTGAGATATAACCATTTAAGAAATTGGGTTCTGTCCTGTTATGAGTTGAAAAGGTGGTCCAATCCTCTCTCATAACTGCTTTTTAAAACTATTCTATAAAGATCAAATTTTAAAGCCCAGCCTCAAGACAGGCATAGCATTCGATGCAACCTATCTCCAATTCAAAATGGTTAGTTTACTTAGCCTGAATTCCCCACCACAACACTTATTTACTTTTGTGTCGATTCAACTGCAAATAATGTCGATTCAGATAAACATTAATGAAGCAGGTTAAAAAACTCGCTAAATTTCTTATCAACAAAACGCCAAATACCTATTTTGATAAGGAATATAGTCATGAACATTATTACAAAAACAGTTATAGCACTGAGTTTAGCAAGCCACTTTAGTGCGTATGCCATTGACCTGCGGGTCGACAACATTCGTTTATACCAAAGTAGTTCGCAAAGCTTTTCTGTGCCGAGTTCGCTTTATATTGACGATGGTAAAATAGTAAGTATTACTAAAGCGACTGACCCACGACAAAACGCAGATAAAACAATTAACGCCAACAACCAATATGCAATACCTGGTTTAATTGATTTACATGTACATTTGGGTTCATCGGGTAGTAACTTTACTGAGTTTCAGTATTTGCCCGTTAAATCGCACTTTAATTCTAATTTGTATTTAGGCGTAACAAACATTGTTGATTTGTTTTCGTTTGAGCAAACCCTAAACGAAGCCGCTCAATTAAAAGAAGCCCAACTAACCCCTAACCTTTTTTATGCAGGTACATTGTTTACTAACCCTGGCGGGCACGGCACTCAGTTTGGCGGCCACGCATACGAAATTGCAAAAGATGAAGACATAGCAGCACTATGGCAAAAACATATAAGCACTAAGCCACATGTAACTAAAGCGGTTATTGAAACCTTTGGCGGTGTTGGTAAATCGTTAACTGATAGCCAATTAAGCGAGCTAGGTAAACGATCTGCAGCGGCTAATTTACCGTATTTTGTGCATGTTTCTACACTAAATGATGCTAAACGCGCTATTAAAGCCGGTGCAACGGCTCTGGCCCACGGTATTAATAGCGAAGCGATTGACGATGAATTTATTACGCTAATGAAACAGCATAAAGTAACCTACATTCCTACCCTTGCGGTATATCATAACCATAGCGATGAAAAGCATAACCATACTATTAGCTCACAAAGCGAGTTACTAAAAACCATTCCCGAAAAGCTACAAGGGTGTTTGTTTGACAACGTGCCTGCACCTTCAAAATGGAAAGAGCACGCGTGGGAGGAGCGAAAAACCGCTTATGCAAATATACAAAAGCTACATAAAGCTAATATTACTATTGGTACAGGCTCTGATGCCGGAAACCCTTACACGCTACACGGTACTGGGTTACATAACGAGTTAGATGCACTTAAAAAAGCGGGCCTAACAAATGGTGAAATAATTAATGCAGCCACTGTTAACGGCGCAAAAGCGATTAATAAAGCCAAGAGCATTGGCAAGCTGGCTAATGGCTTTGAGGCAAGCTTTGTACTGCTTAAGCAAAACCCACTTGATGATATAAACCACATTCACACCATATCAGAGGTTTACAAATCAGGTATACAAGTAGACCGCCCAGCCTTAATTGCGCAAAACAAGGCTATAACACCACAAGGCCCCGCTTGTAATGAAGAAGTTAAAAGCAGCCAAGCGCAGAATATTATTGATGATTTTACCGGTGATACACCATGGCAAGCCTTGAGCGACTCTGTAATGGGTGGTCAGTCTGTGGCAACACTTACCACGCATAAAAACAGTTTAACTATTGATACAACCATTACACAGCCAACCAGCTTTGGCGCGTGGGCAGGCGCTGAAATAAAATTTACATCGCCGGCTGATGCCTCATCATTTAAAGGTATTCGACTAACATATAAAGGTTCAAGCACGCCTTTTGCCTTGTCTGTTTATCATAGTGATGTAAAAGATTGGGATCATTTTAGTGTACTTTTAAAACCACGCGATGAATGGACAACGCTTGATATTCCTTTCACTACATTTAAACAATTTGGCTTTGGTAGCCCCGTTATGTGGTCGGCCACTCAATTAACTGGAGTAAACTTAATGTGGCGTAAAATGCCAGGCGCAAGCAATGAGCCATTAAAAAATACACTACAAATCAAAGAGCTAACTTACTTTTAAAAGAGTAGCGGTCAAAACACAAACTCTTTGGGTTTTGACTGTTTTTTGTTATGGTTTAATCAATTACAAAAAGAAGCACCTATTATGCTCAAACATCCTTTTTATAAATACAGCTTTTTTATTTTACTTGTTGTAGATATTGCTTATGCCCTTGGGCTCATAATTGCTAACTCTGCGCCCTTTACTGCGGGTAGTGCACTCGCTGCTACCGTGTGGTTTGTTACTTTTTACTGGGTTCCTGTTTGGAGTGCGGCAGCGGTTATTTTTTACCTGCGCAATAAACACATTAACAAAATAGCGTTTGAATGGTTAATTGCAGTTGTATTTATGGCACTCGGAAATGTACTTACCGATATAGTACTCACACAGCTTTTTGATGGGCACAAATCGATGGGGGTGTTTGTTGTTTTTAACGGCTTACTTTGGGGCTCGTGTATTTACTTTACCAGTATTTTTATTGAAAACAAAAAACGCGCAACAGCCGAAAAACACGCGCTTAAACAAGCGCAACTTGCTACATTGCGCTACCAACTAAACCCACATTTTATGTTTAATAGCTTAAATACAATTTCGGCTTATATTCATACAAACCCTGATTTAGCCGATGAAGTACTGCATGAACTGGCTGATATTTTAAGGTATTCCCTCGACACCGCAGAGCAACAACAAATACCTTTACAGCAAGAGCTTACAATAATAGAAAAGTACCTAAATATTGAAAAAGCCCGCTTTGGCGATAAACTCAAAGTTAATTACCACATTCCCAATACGCTTAAAAACATATCGCTACCCCCGCTACTTATTCAACCAATTATTGAAAACGCCATTAAACACAACGCCAAACAAACGTCGTTAATACTTAATATAACGCTTAGTGAACTACCTAACGGCGTTAAAATACAAATTAGCGATAACGGTAAAGGTTTTTCGAGCGAGGTAATAAAACACGGCCATGGCAGTGGTGTAGGAATGAAAAACATACTAAAACGCGTTAAACAACTTGGTAAAAGTAAGGTACTACTGAGCAATAATAATGGTGCAGTGGTTACGTTGGAGCTAACACTATGAGCCACAAAAACCAGCCAAATACAGTAACTAAAATGCGCGTATTATTTGCCGATGACGAGCTTCCCGCTCGCGAAAAATTAAGCCATCAATTGAGTTTAATGGAGCATGTTGAAGTAGTGGGTATGGCCACAAATGGCAAAGAGGCCATTACCTTAATAAATGAGCTGACTCCTGATGTGGTATTACTTGATATCCAAATGCCTGAAATCAATGGCTTAGAGCTTATTGATTTACTTAACTACCAGCCCATTATTATTTATACAACCGCTTATGACCAATTTGCAATTGAAGCTTTTGAGCAGGCCTCAACTGACTACTTACTCAAACCTTTTCCTATTGCTAGGCTAAAAAAAGCTCTCGCTAAAGCGCAGCAGCAACTAGAGCAACAACGTGCCCATACGCTAGTCAATCATGAACCCAACGAGCAAACCTTTACATTAACCAAAAACACCATAAATAAGCTCATTAGTAAAAACGGTGAGCGGATATTTTTACTCTCCCCAAGTGACATTAAATTTATTAAATCGGAGCAAGGCAATAGTTTGGCGTGGAATGGCGATACATTTCATCATTTAAGCGGTACGCTCGATCAGCTTGAACTTGCTTTAGCAGAACATAATTTTGTACGAATTCATCGAAGTTATTTGGTTAACGTTGACCACATTAAAGAAATACAGCGTTGGTTTAACGGCAAGCTAATGGTGATTGTAAATGATAATATTAAATCTGAGCTAAGCACCAGCAGAGCCGGTGCCGATAAACTAAAGCAATTGCTACATATTTAACTTATCTAAAAACATGTTACTGATCATTACTGGTATACACACTTAAAATAGGAAACGTATGCTCAGTAAACGATACCGTTACCGACTGTGTTTGATTGCCTTTAAAGCCTAATTTAAATTCACTTGGTGTTAGCCTGCTGCCATCTGCAAACAGCGCTAATACGTGTTCTTGATTAAGCTCTCGCTTACCAGAGGCTAAATTAGTAAGGGTAATAACCGCCCAACGCTCTCCTATTTCGTTGCTCATAAGTACATAGTTTGCAATAGAAAAGTCAGACTTTTTAGGCGTTATATTATTATCGTTTGGAAACGACAAGTGCATGCTATTTGGTATGGCTCGGTCAACGTTTAGTACATTATTTTGCGCTGCACACACATTGGCGCAAAGTACTAATAAAAATAAAAAGCTAACTACAATTTTTGCCACAATTAAACGTCCTTTTAAATTTCGACTTTGCTTGATTGATTGAAATTTATACTCGCAGTTTTTACCTATTATGTAAACACTCTATTAAACGCTCAGTAAACTAACTAAGCGCTCATTCAGTGACTCCCCATTAGTATTAATACTTTGCGGCACGTTAATAAACACATGGTTATTAAACAGGAGTAAATTACATGGCAACCACACCTAAAAATTCACATGAGGTTAGTAATGCGCAATCGGCTTTATTAAACCCAGAGCACAGCATTCAAGTACGAGGTGCGCGTGTTCATAACTTAAAAAATGTGGATGTAAACTTGCCCCGTAATTCACTTGTTGTTTTTACTGGTATATCGGGCTCGGGTAAATCATCGCTCGCCTTTGGAACATTATTTGCCGAATCACAGCATCGTTATCTTGATTCGGTATCGCCTTATGCGCGCAGATTAATAGACCAAGTAGATGAGCCTGATGTAGATTCGATTGAAGGGCTGCCACCCGCGGTAGCATTACAACAACAGCGTGGCGCACCCTCGGTACGTTCATCGGTCGGTAGCGTAACCACTATTTCTAACGCGCTGCGAATGCTTTACTCACGCGCGGGCGAATACCCCAAAGGGCAAGGTATACTGTATGCAGATGCGTTTTCGCCTAACACGCCACAAGGCGCCTGCCCAGAGTGCCACGGTATTGGCCGCGTATTTAACGTAACCGAAAAGCTGTTAGTGCCCGACCCGACTAAATCAATTAAAGAGCGCGCCATTGCAGCATGGCCACCAGCATGGCAAGGTAAAAACCTAAGCCGTATTCTTACCTCGTTAGGTTACGATATTAATAAACCGTGGAATACCCTGCCCAAAAAAGCCCGTGATTGGATTCTATTCACCGACGACACACCCACAGTACCCGTGTTTCCCGAGTACACGCTTGAGCAAACCCAAGCGGCTATTACAAATGAAGAAAGCCCCAGCTACATGGGTACATTTATAAGTGCTAAACGCTTTGTTTTACAATCATTTGCGAGCACTCAAAGTCCGCGCACTAAAAAGCGCGTATCGCAGTATATGCAAATATCACAATGCCCACAGTGCGAAGGAAAAAAACTTAAAAAAGAGTCGTTATCGGTTAAAGTAGCAGGCCTTGATATAGGCGAAATTTCGCAGTTAACACTTGGCGAGCTGGCAGAAAAACTCAGCATTGCTGCCAATAACCCCGCTAAAAGTAACGCAGCCAACCCCGAAAAAACCATTGTGGCAAAGCGCATCACAAGCGACATTATCAAACGCGTAGAAGCACTCACTAAGCTTGGTTTAGGGTATTTATCGCTTGAGCGTACTACGCCATCGTTATCAGCTGGGGAATTACAACGCTTGCGGCTTGCAACACAAATTCGCTCAAAATTATTTGGTGTTGTGTATGTGCTAGATGAACCTTCGGCAGGTTTACATCTAGCCGATACGCAAGCACTTTTAAGCGCCCTAGATGAGCTAATAGCGGCTGGTAACTCAGTATTTGTGGTGGAGCACGATACAAGTGTAATTCGCCACGCCGATTGGGTGGTTGATGTAGGGCCAAATGCGGGTTCGCATGGCGGTAATATTGTTTACAGCGGCCCAGTTGAAGGCTTAGAGCAAGTGAGCAACTCACATACAAGTCAGTATCTTTTTAAGCATAACAATACCGCAAAGCCAAATCATCAAACACAACGTACGCCATCAGCCTGGCTTAAGCTAAGTGGTATTGAGCGTAACAATTTACACAACATCAGTGCCGAATTTCCGCTTGGGGTTATTACAAGTGTTACGGGTGTTTCTGGTTCAGGTAAGTCAAGCTTAGTAAGCCAAGCCTTAGTCGAGCTTATTCAAGATGCTTTAGGTCAAAAAACGCCGCCGCCAATGCCTACCGATGAAGCCGACTTGCTTGATCAAGAACTCCAAACACCAACCCATGGCAAAATTACCGAGGGCCTTGAGCATATAAAGCGCCTAATAACGGTTGATCAAAAAGCCATTGGCCGCACGCCTCGCTCAAACCTTGCTACTTACACTGGTTTGTTCGATCACGTACGTAAATTATTTGCCAATACCAAAGAGGCAAAAGCACGAAAATACGATGCAGGTCGTTTTTCGTTTAATGTGAAAAAAGGCCGCTGCGACAACTGCGAAGGCGTAGGCTTTGTAAGCATTGAGCTGTTATTTTTACCAAGCGTGTATTCGCCGTGCCCTGTGTGTAACGCCAAGCGCTATAACCAAAAAACACTCGACATTACCTATAAAGATAAAACCATTGCCGATGTGCTTAATTTAACGGTGGAGTCAGCGCATACATTTTTTGCCGATGAACCCGCTATTTTACGTGCGCTAAATGCGCTCTTACAAGTAGGCCTTGGCTATTTACGTTTAGGGCAACCTGCTACTGAGCTTTCGGGCGGAGAGGCCCAGCGCATTAAACTTGCCACAGAGCTGCAACGTGCGCAGCGCGGCGATACGCTGTATATTTTAGATGAACCAACCACCGGCCTACACCCAAAAGATGTAGCCATGTTGATGACGCAGTTAAATGGCTTAGTTGATGCGGGCAACACCGTTATTATGGTTGAGCACGATATGCAAGTAGCCAGTAACAGCGATTGGGTTATTGATATTGGCCCAGGAGCGGGGGACGAAGGCGGCTTAATTGTTGCTCAAGGTAAACCAGAAGATGTGGCTCAATCTGAGCATAGCCGCACGGCAACATTTTTAAAAAGCGCAATTTAGCTTTTTAAAAATCGCTCTAATTTAGGTTTTACGGTAACCGATATAACCAGCATTAATGTTAAACCAATGGGTAGCGCGGCTAATAACCCCTCTACCCACGCGGTATAAAATAAGCGCATATTGGCAAAACCTATATTGTTAGTAGCGGTTACAAACGCCATTAGCGACTCCATGGTAAGCGCCATAAAAACACTAATCACTAAATTACGTTTTAGCTCACTTGCTTTTGGTAATAACTTAGCCACCAAGGCATTCATAAGGGCTGTCATCGCTAACCCCACAGGGGCCATAACCAACACCGCACTTAAAAACGAAGTAAACCAATCTATATAAAAATGCTCAGTTATACCTACATTTGTGTAAGTCATAATGCCTGTTAAGCTGCCGCCTACAAAAACAATAATACTTACCATCACCATTATTTTATAAATGATCGGTGTTTTTTTAGGCTCTACGAGCGCAGAATTTACTAAAGCAGGCGTATTCATTAAACAGGTATCTCTCTTAAAATAGATGACAAAATCAACTGTTATTTAATTCCTGAACAATAGTTTTATCTTAAAATGAGGGGCTACAAAATAGCAAAAAAGTAATTTTTATGGAGCTAAATAAGAATGATAGGGTTCCTGCTAGCTAATGCTAAAAAAGTACTTTATGCGATACAGTGAATACATTGATTAGTTTTAAAGATATAATTTACGAGGATTTATAATTCATTGGCTAGCAAAGAGTTGGTTATATTTTACTAAAACCAACTGCTAAATTACGAAGATAATGTTTATAAATTATCAGTTTTAGGTTCTTGCCCTGATAATATTTGTTGTTTTCTCTGAGCTTCTGGTAAATCATTAATACAATAATTGATGTAATAAATGGTTAAGAAAAAAGTATAAATACCATTCATCCTAAGATCCACTTTATGCTCTGTTAGTGCGTATTCTTGTAAAGCACTTTTTGCACGAAACGACCAAATAATATATAAAACCCAAGAGGCAATAGTAAGTAAACCAGCAATAATATCTAAAGACTCCTCACCTGAGCCAGCAAAAGCACCACCTAGCCCTACACACACAGCTAGCCATATTAGAAATGTATTGTCAGCTATCTTTTTAGAGGTTAATTTCTCTAGCTTTGGTGTATTTATAAACATCCATACAATTGCATAAATACCGGCGGTAACAAATGTTAGAAGTACTAAATTCAAAGTTTTAGTATTGATGCTGTCTTTTAATTCCGTGATTGATGACATTATGTCTCCTTGTTTTACTACGATTGAATTAGGACTAATGGTAAATATTAGCCCTATAAAAATTTATTATTCTGATTTATATTTTATAAATTATTTATTTAAATTTTCTAGCTCTTTTTCAAGTTCTTTCATCGCTTTTTGGGCTTTGAACTCTTCGTAAAGTGCTTCACGCGAACTAGGATCTAAACGCTTACCAGATTGAGCTACTAGGTTATTAAATGTTTCTTGTGTATTGCTCATTACAACGAATGTACAAAGCTGCTTTACACCGTCTAATTTCGCAAATGCCACTTCTTGTGGCACAGCACCCACAAGGCTTTGCTGTGCAACCTGTTTGCTTACTTGCTCAAAAGTACCGCCAACATTTAGCTCATCATTACTTTGTGCTTTACGTTGGTATAGTTTATCCATAACACTTGCTTTAACTTGTATCTGCTGGGATAAATCGGCGCGTGCAGCCGCAATAGCTTGTGCTCTGTCGGTTGACATACTGCCTGACCAAGGTACGCATGATGATGAAGCTAATCCTTTATCAGACACAGGTAATAATACCCAGCTTGGCACTGAATCATTTTTTGCTAACGGCTCAGACTGTGTTTGTTCAGTGCTTGAACACGCACCTAAAGCTAAAGCGGCTATAACTGGTAATAATTTTTTCATTTTAAATTCCTTTCAATTGCTTTTGATAATAAGCGGTGCGTTTAACCACTTTTTGTAAATAATTTCGGGTTTCTTGCGCAGGTAAGTGGTTAACCATTAAGGTATAAACATTCTCTGATGACATTGCATTAGCTGCAATACTTGCCTGATTAAGTGATTTAGAGCCACTTAACGTTTTGGCTACGTTGCCAGGACCAGTATTATAAGCGGCTATACTCATGTAAATTCTTGATTGCGTATTACGCACATTTTTAAAGTAACGATTGCTTAAAATATGCATATAAGTACTACCTGCTTCTACGTTATTATCTGCCTGAAATAAGTATTCTGGACTAAGTAATAGCGGTTTTCCTTGCAAAAAGTTACTCACGTCTTTACCCGCTGATGTCGGGACAATTTGCATCAATCCAAAAGCAGGAATTGGGGAGCGAGCTAGTGGGTTAAAACTTGATTCAGTATGAATGATGGCTAATAACAATGCAGGCTCTATATTGTAGCGCTTTGCTTGTTGCTGAACTTCAGGTAAGTATCGTTTTGCTTGATTAGAGAGCGTATTAGCAGGCAGCTTATAGCTAATTGTTACTCTGTCTTTTTGCTTCGTTATTACAGGTGCCTTTGCAGAGAGTACCTCTTCTACAATCTCTGTAGAAAGTACTGTTTGCTTAGCTATTTTTTTAGGTTGAATCGTTGTTGATGGCTTATTCCGCTCAATTTTACTATTTAAAGACTTACCCATAGAAATGAAGCTTTTATTATTAATGGTATTATTAGCTGCAATATATACCGGATCCTTTGCAAGTGTTTTATCTACCGTGACTTGAGAAAGCTCATTTACTTGCTCCTTTGCATATTCAACAGCTTGCTCATTGTTTTTGCTATTTAATAACTCAACCACCACTTCACCACTTTCAAAGTTTACACTGGTGCGTTTATTTAAGTCATCACTGTATTTGACCCATACTTTTGAGCTTGGCAGATTTGGGTCTTGCCACTTCGTAGTTACTTGTTTTAAATATGCATTTTGCGCATCACGCCAAGCAGTTACAAATGCTTCAAATTCTTGTTTTTGTTGTTGCTCAAACTGATTAAACTCACTCTGACGCTTTTTTAGAAAAGCCTCAAATTCAGCCTCATCATTCGTTTGAGCTATGCTGGTAAAACTCATTGTTAAATAAGCGAATACGCCTATTTTTAGAAGCATTTTAGCTTTTAAATGCATTTTTTATATCCCTATAAAATTAAAAGTAGCTACTTAGATCATCAGCAGGCAGATTATCAAAAGCAGTTTGAGCGGCTAAGTTTAAACGCTTACAGTCTATGCTATTGCATTGTCGGGTTAGCGAAATAACTTGTTTATAACGTCCATAAACAAACCAGGTTTGTGCAACTGACGCTTTAGCTTCATCGAGCTTTAACTCACTTGCTTTTAAATATTTATCGAGATAGCTTAAGCGTTGCTCTTCTGGTGATTGATTTGCAACTAATGCCACCGCATCAGACATCGTTGTAGGGTGATTCAATGCAACTTGTAATAAAGGGCGTAAGTTTGTTTTATCTTTTTGGCTACCTACTTGCCATGCTGCTCTAACAGCAAGCCCAGCTTCGTTAATATCGTGCGCAGCAGGTGTTACAACGCCAGTACAAGTTAACCAATCTTGCTGTTTTTCTTGCTTATAATCCGTAATTTCAGCGTCAATAAAGCTTACCGACTCTGGCAAAGTAATATTAAGTTTTTTAGCTAAAGTATTTTTTATAATACTGCGCTGTGGCAGGGTCAATGCATTTCGACATGCCTGCTCAAGCGCATTTTTTGCACTCGATTTTAACGCCATTACTCGGGCGTATTGACCATTAGCCTGACTTTTAAAAAAAGCAGTTTGCTGTTCAATTGTTTGCTCTGAGTCAAAGGTGGCCGAAGCCACCAACGTAAGCGCTAAAATAGGTGTTAGCATTAAAGTTCCTTTTCGCTCGCTACTTTACCTGATGCACCCTGAGGATTAGCCGCTTTTTCGTTTAACCCACCGTACACTTTGATTTTGTGACTAGACTGGCTTACACCATTAACAGTTTGGCCATTATTACCTTCCATCTCTTTAGCTGCTTGTCGCGCTGTAGCTTCTAAACTAGGAGCATAAACTGCGACACTGTATTGCCAATATTTGTCATCACTAGTAAAGTTTTTTACATTAACACCCGCTGGTAACTGACCCTGAGCTATTGTTTTATATTCATTGGATTGCTTTACTTGATTTACAAATGTTTCCCTTTGCTCATCTAATATCTTTACTTGTGTAGGATCTTGTAAATATGGATCATCATATTTAAAGTTTTCAGAACCCTCAAACTGCTTCTCATCCATTTTACCCTGCCAGGTAACAGATTCACCCTGCATAGTTGCTATAAGAGCTGAACGTGCACGAGTTTGCGACTGTGATTTAGCCATTTGTCTTAATTGACGCCCCATACTTTTATTTTTATCTTGTCGAATAATTGCCGAACCATACCCGATTACAATGACTTCACCAGTAGCTGCATTAGTTAATACCTTTGAACCAACCGGAGGTAAGACACCACTTTTGACATCTTCTATAACTTGTTGAAATATTTCATTTGGGTTAGTAGTTACAGCTATAATCCCTCTATTACTTTTAGTTTGTAATCGAGTTTTTGGTGTGGAAATTAAACTAACTCTTACCATTTTCTCTTCTGGGTCATCAAAAACATCGAATGTTACATACCCAGCAAGCATGCCTGAAAGTGACTCTTTACAGTTTTCAGTTAATGATGCCTTAGAATTACTCGCTCCTTCGACACCTGTATCAATCCGATCCATTGTTATCGATGCAGCTGTCTCACATTGCTGTTGCAGCCCTGTCATATTTTGAACCATTTGCTTCTTTGCAATTAGACCGGCTTGCACATATGCACTTCGTTTAGAGAGCAGTGTAGCGTTTATATTTTCGTAAGTTTTATAGTAATTGCTACCAATTGATAAAATACCGGTACCACTGCCAACCTGAATCATTTTTATGCCATCTTCGTTATCATCAATTAGTGCCTGATGAGCAACAGCAACTGCAACATTTGTATCTTTTGCAACCACTACATCGCCAGAAACCTGTGCTTGTTCAGCACCCGCTACTTTTGCGCCAGGGCGAGCAGGTATCATGTCTGTTAGACTAAACTCTTCAGCTGCGATCGTAGGCATAGCTAAAACCATTGCTAATGTTAATATTTTAAATTTCATCATCTATCCTTATTTGTACCTGAGTGTAAAATCGTCTTCGACTGTAATTTTTGAAAGGTTTTTTGCTGTTATTGTCATTAATGCTTGATCGAGCGCATTAGCAAGCTCACCGGTATTACCTTTAAATCTAAGGCTGGCTACAGTATATTTTTGTTGTTTGTGTATAGATACGTCGCTTACGCCACCTAATGTACTTAATACATCATGCAGTTTTTCTGGTTGGGTTAACTTATTACTTGGCAACATGACTTCACGAACTAAGCCCCCTCTTGCAACAACTTGAGTAAAGGCATTATTAAGCGTGTTATGAAGTGCTTTTGATTGTGACTCACTCGCCAAATGTACAGCCATTAAGTCTTTTTCAACGTATGGGCCTTTAGGCAATGACATAAATGAAGGGTCGTTTTTCCATTGACCATAAATATTTCCAGCTAAATCTCTAACGTCAGCAGTTAAATAAAGCTGCCTGTTGTTCCCTCGGCTAATCACTGTGGACTTTGCATAAATAGCTAAACTAGCCGCGTTACCAACTTCAATGCCCTGCTCGTTTAGCCAAACTTTAAGCTCTGTTTTTAATGGCTCCGGTGCAATAATTTGCACTCTAGGCGAGCCTATCATGCTCATTAATTTAGATGCTTTTTGAATGAGAGGTGCTTTTTCTACCACAGCCATAATAGTAACTTCTACCCCCCCATTTTTGAGCTCTTTGGTTTGCAGTGTTTGCCACTCTTTAACAAGCCCTTCGCTATGGCTCGAAAGCTGTTGCCCTATGAGCTCTTGCATATTTGTTGACTCGTTACCCTCAACAATACTCATACTCGTGCTTGAAGATTGGGTATGTTGCTGAGTAAGCCACACACCTACAACTTGTGATACAGCACGTTGTAAAGCATCTTGCTCAGCTATAGTTAGTGCTGTTTTACCTTCTTTTTCCCAGCCTTGACCTATTACTGTAACACTAATATTTTGCGTGGTTTGCTGCCAGTTTTGCTGTTGCGGCTCACCTATCTCTTGCGGGTTAAGGCTTACGGTCATGCACGTGTCGTTACCGCTTAGTGTAGGTGCTGAGTAATTTAAAGGAACAGCGCCTGCACTCAACCCTTCCATCATCGTAGTGCGTTGCTGCTCATATAAGCTGGCTGCATCATCATCTAAACTGGTTGTTAAATGTTGCTGTGCACCTTGTGTTGTTAGGCTTTTATTACCTTTAATAAAACTGATTAGCTCGGCACTTGCCTGAGCTTTTGCACCAGAAATAGCCGTGCTACCTCGACCATAAGCACACGCCTGTGTTTGCAGTGTGCCATCAGCCAAGACATCAACCTGGGCTTGTGCACTTAAAGAACATAATGCTAACAAGCCAAGCTTTTTGATCATGTTCGGTTCTCCAAAAAGTCAGCTGGAGTACCGACCGATACAGCAAATATTTTTGCACCATTAGATGGGCGATAAATACCGTTTTCAGCTTTATTTTTAACATCATCGGCTGCATCGGAAGCTTTCCAACGAATAATTTCACCATTTGCGCTACTACGCGAAGGGTTTACATTTGCAACTCCAAGTGGCTCAACAAATCCAGCCTCATAGCTAAAAATGATCATTGTTTCGTTAGGCAGCACACCTGCATTTTGGCCTCTGTCTAAGCTAATTTTATTACCTTTAATACCTAACACTTGTGCTGTTGCTGGCATTTCACTCAACATACGAGTAAGTAAAATATCAATACCACGCGATCCCATGTCACTAAGTACTGCATTTACATGAGCACTTTGATCAAAGTGGAAACCCGCTGCATAGCGTCCGCTTACTGTTGTAAATTTTAACTCTGAGCGATCACGTACATCTTCCGATTTAACACGAATCTTTCCTAAATTTGGGTGCGATAGCTTTTCACGTGTTTGTGGGTTTATAACGCCGGTTGTCAGCTCTAATGTGTAGTCGGCCCAATCTGTGATCGCCCCTTCAGTTTTTAGCGTTCTCAGTGAATCAATTTTCACGACAAAATCGGGAATTAATGCTTTAACTTCAGCGCGTTTAGCTGCTATTGCTACACCTTGTTGTTGTAAAATTAACTGTTGTTCTTTTGAAATAGCATCATCATCACGCGTAACGATTCTAAAGCGATTAATACCAGCAAATTGATTTTCGAGCATAAGTAATAAATTTTGATTATCAAATTCACGCATTGCATCAACACCAATACCACTTCCGCTTACACCTGCTAAGTCAAAATACATACGTACAATAGGCTTTTTGAGTGGGCAACTATCGGTTTCACTATTGATATCGAAGGTACAACGCTCTAAACCTTGAGTATCAAAATAGGCCGGCATTGCAATATCGGCATCTTTAAATACATAAGCGCTTTTAGCGATTACTGTATTCGAAGCGTTGTTGCTTACTGTACCAGATTGAGTCGTGCTTCCCTGTTTTGGGGTTGTGTTACAACCAGCCAATAAGGCAATAGTTAGTGCAGAAAGAGTTAAATTTTTGACTAATTTCATTGCTATTCCTAATTATCAAACAGCCACTGACTTGCAGGCGCTTTAATTTGTTTTACTAAGTTATTAATCGCGTTTTGTTTTGCGATTTCTTGAGTGCTGGCACTTTCTTGTGCGGATATATCGTGCTGTAACAGCACTTTAAATGGGCTCACGCTTCGAGTAAGTACAATGGTTAGATTTGCTTTAGCGAGGTAGGCATTATCGCTTTGAGCATACTGCCATCGTAATTGTGGCCGCACCCATAAGCGAGTTGAACCACTATGCGGTAATGCATCATTTAGAGCAGACTTTATTTGGCTAATGTTATTAGCGCCTATCACATCGCAAGCGACAGCGCCTAACCCTATTGATTGTTCATTTAATAACTTATTTAAAGTTTGTTTTATAAATGGCTTAGAGCCAGATAGGAGTTCTAACAAAGCTAATTTTTTTGAGGCAAGATTAAGCTCTCCACTTTTTTGGAGAGCCCATATAAATCGCTGTTCTGCATTTTTTTTGGGGATGTCCATACGCTCTAGTCCCTCTAAATCAGATTTAAGATTAGCGATTAAAGTCGTTTTTTTTATGCCCACTTTTAAAGCAAATAAATTATTTTGGTTAATCGAATTAAGCTCTTCAAGCCCCGTTAATGTAATCGGTAAACTTGTTAGGCTCGTTGTTTGTTCAAAATAGTTATTTACTCGATTATTTTGCTTTTTTAGCGTTTGTAATTGCTGTGTATTTACATCAACGCTTAATTGAGTAGTAATGTCGGCTAGAGCCGCTTGCTTTGCGGCTAAGCGACTTTCACCAATACCGACTGCAGTTATGTATTCATCACTCTTATGTGATTTGGTTACCCAGTCAGGCCAACTTTGAGCAGAACAATTAAAAACACAGGCTACTAAAAAAGCAAAAATGCTTGTTTTCATCAGCCTTTCGCTTCTTGCTCAAGCTGAAGCTCATTTATAGCTGTGATAGTTGCTTGTTCAAGTTCAATAATTTCGTTTGCTTCAAGTGCTAATGCAAGCTGATCTTTTGCTTTAACAAGTGCAGTGCCTATATCTTTTGGATCTTCTTCTTTTTCGGCGTTTTCTTCGTCACTTGATAACCAAGAGCTAACTACATCACCTCCCATTCGCAAAGCTGTAACTTTAGCTATTGCAGTACTGTGCTGGCTCAAAATATAAGCAGACTTAGCTATTTCAATTGTTAAGTCTGTCGCAAGCTCAACGTTTTGTTGGTAAATACCTTCATTTGCTAAATTATAAGCCGCAATTTTATGACCAATTTCTTCGTCTTTATTTTTAGCCCCTGCGTCAAATTCAACAATGGCAGCTTGTAATTGTTCAGGTGTAGAATTCTGATGAGCATATAAAAATGCTTGCACATCTCGATAGTTATCAGTTTGAGTACGATACTCGGCCATAACCTTGCGTTGACGCTCTAAAATAATGGCGGACATATTTAAAAACTCATCTATCCCTGGTTGCACTTCAACAGGGTGAAAATAGCCTAGAGTGTCCATACGAGTTGTTAATTCTGCGACGGCTGCATTTCTGTCTAAATTAGCAGATGTACTTGTATCTGTTGTCGATACACAACCGGCGAAAAGGGGGGCGAAGATAATGGCAGATAAGATAGCTTTTTTCATTAGGTTATTTCCCTATACTTATAAAAACACAAGAAAGCACAAAGCTAAGCTATTGACTTGGTTCATTCTTCCTTGAACATTTAATTAGAATTACCGAATTTATGAAAAAATGCAACTCTACAAATTAAGAACTTTTTATTTACTTACCTTTCATTTTATTACAAATGTAACGCTGGCAAGGCGTTCAGCCAACATTCATACTTTTATCTCATTTTATAAAAACTTTAAATTTTTTTACTTAATAGCATCAACAGGCTTAGACTTAGTATAAATAGTAATCTAGCCTCCTAATGCCAGCCATATGCCTACTAGCACCATAAGGCTGCCTGCAATTCGGTTCATCCATTTAATATTATCGCCACGGCTTAAAAATAAACGTAGGCTTTTACCGCCTGTGGCGTACGCTAACATGCAAATAAATTCGCTTATCATAATAACTAAAACAAGCACTAACAGTTGCGGGGCGAGTGCGTGTTCAACGCTAATAAATGGCGGTAGTAAAGAGATCATAAATGCCCAGCCCTTTGGATTAGCAATGGCAGTTACAAAGCCTTGCGTAAATAGCGACTGGCGACTTACATCATGCGGTTTTTGTGTATCAATCGACATTTTACCTTTTGCGCGCCACATATTTATACCTATATAAATTAAGTATGCACCGCCTACCCATTTTAAAATATCGAACGCATTAGGGTAATTTAGCATTACGCTTGCAACACCTAATACCGCAGCAATAGCAACACTTGCGACCCCTAACAGCTCACCTATCATCATCCATAATGTGCGCCTTACACCTATGCTCATACCTAATGTCATAGCAAGGGTCATACACATACCCGGTGTGATAGATACAAAAAAGAAGGTAGGAATAAAAACGGCAAGCGCTGCAACATCAATCATTTTTTCTCTCTATATTAAAAGCAAAAAACGCGGCTAAAGTAGCCGCGCTATTGGTTACCTATTATCTACTATTGTTCAGCAATCGGTATTGGCTCTGCTACTTGCTCAGTAGTAACATTTACCGGCTCTTCAACAGAATCACTTAATAAATACTTATCTAGCCACTGCTCTTGCTCCCACAGTACATGCAATAAGCTTTTACGAGCGCGGTAACCATGTGCCTCATAAGGGAGCATAACTAAGCGAGCGTCTTTACCTAAGCCTTTAAGCGCTGCGTACATGCGCTCACTTTGCATTGGGAAAGTTCCAGAGTTAGGGTCTTCTTTGCCGTGGATCATTAGCATTGGCTCGTCAATTTTTTCAGCATGGAAAAACGGCGACATGTTAGCGTACACACTTTGTGCTTGCCAAAAATCACGCTCTTCACCCTGAAAACCAAACGGCGTTAAGGTACGGTTGTAAGCACCACTGCGAGCAATACCGGTTTTAAATAAATCGCTATGCGCTAATAGGTTTGCCACCATAAATGCACCGTACGAGTGTCCTGCTATAGCAATGTTGTTTTTATCGGCAATGCCTTTTTTAACCAGCACATCAACTGCAGCTTGCGCACTTGAAACTAGCTGCTTTCTAAAGTTATCGTTTGGCTCGCTGCCATCAATACCTACAATAGGCATTTTAGGGTCGTCAAATACGGCAATACCTTTAGCAAGGTAAGGCATAGGGCCCCAATAGCCAATGTAAGTAAATTCGTATGGCGATTCGCGCACTTGTGATGCTACGGCTTTATCTTTATATTCAAGTGGGTACGCCCACATAAGTACGGGTAACGGGCCTTGGGTTACGTCGTAACCTGGTGGTAAATAAAGCGTGCCAGAAAGCTCAACCCCGTCATCACGTTTGTAACGTAACTGCTCTTTTGTAACCCCTTTAAATGCTGGGTACGGATGAGCAAAATTAGTAAGCTGTGTAAGAGTATCGTTATCTAAATCACGAATAAAAAAGTTAGGTTGCTCTGTTTTAGACTCTCGCACAGTTATAAAGCGCTCGCCTTCGTCGTCAAGCAATGCACGAACACGCTCGTAGTATGGCGCTTGTGATTGCCATAAACGCTTGCTGCTATTCGTTTTTACATCGTACTGGTCTAAAAACGGAATATTACCTTGCTCAGACGCGCCGTTACCGCGCAGATACATATAACGCCCGCCAACAATTTTAATAACGCTGGCGCCTAAATCGTTACGCTCGTATATAAAGCTACCTGGGTTTTTATACGCATCGTTATAGCTTCGCTCAGAAAAAAGCACACGGTTTTTATCTGCATTGCGTGGCTGAATAACATACGTACGCACTTGGCGGTCGCTAAAGCGCCAGTCGCTAAGCATGGCAATATTTTGATTACCCCAAACTATACCTGCATAGCGGCGCTCTACTTTAGCAAACAGTTTTGGCTCGCGTTTAAACGGCGCGCGTAGGCTGTAAATATAATCATGGTGCTTAACATCGGTTTTCATGTCGCCGCCATCTTGTGCCTCGGCCCAAATAACTTCTGCACCTTGATCCGCACGCCATTCAAAATCGCGGCGGCCGGTACGAACACTGTCATAGCCTTGTGGAATGTTATCGGCAAGCGGTTGTTTTACAAGCTCAGCTAATGCGTAACCACGCATTCCCCATATTTGCCAAGTGCTGGCAAAACGGCTGTACGGTACTTGATACGAAAACGGCTCGTTTATCGCAGCAACTAATATATTGGTTGAATCTGGCGATACCGAAAACGATTTAAATAATGCAGGGCTGCCAATGGCTTGTGTATTGCCATCAAGCGTTACGTAAGCTAATTGCCCTTGGCCGTAAAATTTAAACTGTGCTTCGTCAAACGGGCTGGTTAATAAGTTTTGATAGGTACGCGCTGGGGCTTTTTCGCCTGTACTTTGTTGTATTACCGGCACTACATTTTGACTGCTGTTTTTTAACGCGGGTTTACCTATATTAACCGCTAAATTTGCAACCAGAGCGCTGCTATCGGGCAGCCATTGGTAAGGCGTAGCGGTAATAACTGAGTTAAGCGCTGCATTTGAGAGCATTTTTGCTTGCTTTGTCTCTACACTGTAAAGCCATAAATTTGCTTGGTTTTGTTGCTCTACAACAAATGCTAAATATTTACTGTTAGATGACCATTTAGGCGAGCGAATAATACCGTTTGGTAAATTATTAATATTAATAACGGTGCCGCTTTGCACATGCTTAAGCTCAAGCGCGCTGTATTTAGCGCTAACACGCGAGCGTGAAAAGTTAGCAGGGTTTAGCTTTATACCCGCAAGTTTAAGCTCATCTTTAGCAAGCTCGTCAAGCGTCTCTACGCGCTTACGCTCAAATAAAGCAAGCCATTGGCCATCGCTCGATAAAAAACTAGTGGGTGCTAATTTAGCATCTACCACAGCGGCTAGCTCAGGCGAAGGTGTTTGATAACCTTGTTCAGCATAGCTGTTTGGCATTATTACAACACAACAAATAAAGGCAACTAACAGCCTAAATGCGTTCATGTATTTATCCTTTTGTTATTTTTAAGATTATAAAAGGTATATAAACATGTTTCGCTCTGTTCATAAAGCATTAAGCTTTAAATTGCAGGGCTAAAAGATGACTTAAACGCATTATATACGCTACACTACGCAGCTATTTACTCACTACTGCGCGCTTAAAATACCATGCCTAACAAAGCTAAATCGGTCACTATTTTTGATGTTGCTCACCGTGCGGGGGTGTCTAAATCGACCGTATCGCTGGTGCTTACGCACAGCAATAAAGTAGCCGATAAAAGCAAACAAAAAGTGTTACAAGCCATAGATGAGCTAGGTTATGTGTATAATCGCGATGCAGCGGCTATGCGCTCTGGGCGCTCTAATTTAGTAGTTGTAGTAATTGACGATTTAACAAACCCGCTTATGGCATTGCTTGCTAAAAATATTGAGCAGGCATTAAGCGAGGCTTTTTTTCAGGCCATTATTGTTAGTAGTAACAACAGCGTAGAGCGCCAAACGCAGCTAATAAATAATTTAAAAGAATACAAAGTGGCTGCATTTATAATTTGCCCTGTGGCTAGTACCTGTGCGCAGTGGCTCGACAACCTTGCTACTGCCTACAATGTTATTAGCCTAATGCACGAAGTACCTTACAGCTCAGCCCCGTGTGTTTTACCCGACTACACTAAAGCAAGCCATGTAGTAACATTGCAGCTAATAAATGATTCGCCTAAAAACATACTGTTTATGGGTGATGAAAGCTTATCTGCACAAGGTTTATTAAGTGGCTTTAATAGCGCGTGTAAAAAACACAATATAACCCCTGAGCCAGCTATTACGTGCACAAAAAGCACCCCATTACATGCTAAGCAAGTATTTAGTAATACATTACTTAATAATCCGAGTATTGACGCGGTTGTATGCGCTAATAATATAATTGCGCATGGCGTTTTAGCCGCCGCCCCGCATTTAAAAAGCAATATAGTAAGTTGCTTACATATTCCTGATATTACCGAAATGCAACCTCGCTTTACTTGCGCCAATATAAATACGCAAGAGCTTGCTAAGCGCAGTATTTTAGTGCTGCAAGAACAACTTCAAACAAACACTGCACCAGTAAAAACACTGGTAAATGTAAACCTACAAATTAGAGAAACATCGTAATGAAAAAAGTGCTGGTAATTGGTTACGTATGGCCAGAGCCAAATTCGTCTGCTGCGGGTACGCACATGATGTCGTTATTAAACGCGTTTAAAGCGCAAAATTGGCAAGTAGAATTTGCCACCCCAGCACAGCGCACCGAGCACATGGTAAACCTAGATCACTTTGGTATAACCAGTCAAAGCATTGCCTTAAACTGCGAAAGTTTTGATGAGTACGTTAAAGCGTACAACCCAGACATAGTGATGTTTGACCGCTTTATGATGGAAGAGCAATTTGGCTGGCGTGTAGATAAACATTGCCCCAATGCCATAAAAATACTCGATACCGAAGATTTACAATGCCTACGTAATGCGCGCCACGAAGCGCACAAAGGCGAGCGAGAATTTACCACCAGCGATTTACATTCAGACATAGCAAAACGCGAAATAGCCGCAATATTGCGCTGCGACCTAAGCTTAATTATTTCAAGCTTTGAAATGCAATTACTTAGTAGTGTATTTAACGTAGAAGCCAGTTTATTACATCATCTCCCTTTTATGGTCGATTTAACTGCTTTACCTGCTCAAACTAAATCGTTTGAACAACGAGAGCACTTTATGACCATAGGTAACTTTAGACACGCCCCCAACTGGGATGCCGTGCTGTACTTACAAAAAATATGGCCACTTATTCGCAAGCAATTACCAAAAGCAGAACTGCATATTTATGGCTCTTACCCGCCACCAAAAGCAACAGCACTTAATAACCCTAAAACCGGTTTTTTAATAAAAGGCTGGGCTGATAACGCCTATGAGGTAATGCAAAGCGCACGCGTATGTTTAGCCCCACTTCGTTTTGGCGCAGGTATAAAAGGCAAGCTGCTAGAAGCAATGATAATGCAAACCCCCAGCGTAACTACCAATATAGGCAGTGAGGGCATGCACAACGAACTACCATGGCCTGGTAAAGTGGCTAATAATACCGACGATTTTGCAAATGCAGCCGTTGAGCTTTACACCAATCAAGCCGATTTTGAACACGCGCAACAAGCTGGCAATACGCTACTTAATACCTTGTACGACAAAGTAAAATTAAGCGCGGCGTTAATTAATAAAATTGACTCTATAAGCAACGATTTAAAAGCGCATAGGGAAAAAAACTTCACCGGACAAATGTTAAAACACCATACTATGCGCAGTACGCAATATATGGCGCAATGGATTGCTGAAAAAAATAAAAAATTAGATTAAAAATGACTAGACTCCTACAGATTTGTGTTTAAAATCGCGCCCATTACAAATGGGCGTTTTAGCCTATACTTTTAGCTAATTTATTTACACACTGGTCCATACAAGATTTGAAAACTGCAACCTTTACTGAAAAACGCAAATTTATCGTTAAATTAGGTAAAATGCTTCATAAGTACGGCACCCCTGCGTACCGCCTAGAAGCACACTTAATGGAAGTGGCCACTTACTTAGGACTTAAATCGTCTTTTGTTATGTCGCCAACTTCGGTAACGTTTGTAATTTGGACTGATGGCCACGAAGACGAATACACCCACGTGGCACGCGTAGACCCAGGCGATCACGACTTAGGCTCACTTGCCGACACCGACGACTTAGTTAATCAAATGCTCGACGACAAGCTCACCTTACAAGAGGTTGATGCTCAGCTTGATGCCATTTACGACATGCCAAACCCGTACAATAAATTTGTTACCGGTATTGCTTTTGCAACATCGGGGGGTGCATTTGCCATGCTAATGGGTACCAGCTGGACAGACGTTATTTGGTCTGCGTTACTTACTTTAGTGGTGTATGTGTTTGTACTGTGGTCGGGGCGCTCAAAACGGGTTGCTCACATGCTAGAGCCCCTGGTTGCTATAGTATCGGCAGTGCTGGCTTGTGCAATAAGTGTGTATATTTCGCCCGATATAAATATACGGTTAGTGGTGCTTTCAGCCATTATTGTATTTATACCCGGTTTAGCGCTAGCGCTTGGTTTAGCAGAGCTTGCAGCTAGGCATTTGGTGTCGGGTACGGCGCGGGTTATGGACTCGTTTATGCTGTTATTTAAACTGTACTTTGGCGCCTTTATTGGCATAGGCATTGGCTTTGCCATATTTGGCCAAACCGATTTTGTACAGCCCGAGCCACTACCGCGCTGGACTGCGTGGCTGGCTATATTTTTACTTTGTAGCAGCTTAATAGTGATATTTAGAACCAAACTTAAACATGCTGGATGGTCAATCGCATCCGGTTTTATAGCCTATGGCACAAGTATTGGTTCGGCTATGTACCTTGACTACACGTTAGGCACGTTTGTTGGTGCGCTTTCGGTTGGAGTGTTTAGTAACTTATTTAACCGCGTTGCAAATGCGCCAGCTTCCATTGTTGCCATGCAAGGCTTAATTGTTCTGGTACCCGGCAGTAAAACGTATATTGGCTTAAACTCGCTTATTGAAGGCCAAGACTTTGTTTATGCCGAGCATATAGGCCAGCAAACGTTTTTAATATTTATGTCGCTTGTAGCAGGGCTAATATTTGCAAACGTGGCTTTACCGCCTAAAAAAAGCTTATAAGCTTGTTACCATTTAAAAGCCCGCTTACTTTGTAACGGGCTTTGTTGTTTAACGCGCTATTCGCTATGGGGGATAGTGAGTACAATTTTTCCTACGTGTTGTTTTTGTGCAAACACTTTTTGCGCTGTAACAATTTCGCTCAATGGGAATGTTTGCGCCACAATAGGCTTTATTTTTTCTTGTTCAATAAAGTTAACTAAGCTTTTAAATACCTCAGGCTCTATAACTGTACAGCCAAAAAAAGTTAAA
This sequence comes from Pseudoalteromonas sp. P1-30, assembly GCF_001400005.1. NCBI lineage: Bacteria > Pseudomonadati > Pseudomonadota > Gammaproteobacteria > Alteromonadales > Pseudoalteromonadaceae > Pseudoalteromonas > Pseudoalteromonas sp. P1-30. The sequence goes on along the minus strand of NZ_LKBC01000001.1, from coordinate 198,521 downwards.
TCTTTTAAGTACAAAGTACGTATATCAAGCTCGACTAATGCCCCGCCAATAGCGCCCGACACCGCATAACGCCCCTTTGGTTTTAATACCTCCAGCAGTGCAGGCCATTGCTCGCCGGCAACAAGGTCAATGACTACATCCACACTGTTTTTACCTAAGACTTGAATTAAATCATCTTCACGAAATATAACTTTATCGGCACCTAACTCTTCAAGCTGCTGCGCCTTACTTTTACTCGTAATGGCAATAACAAAAGCGCCACGTGCTTTAGCTAATTGCACTGCCGCTGAGCCAACACCACCAGAAGCGCCTGTAATTAAAACAGTTTGCCCTTGCTGTGGGTTTGAGCGAAACAGCATGTTTTCGGCCGTAGAATATGAGCACGGAAAAGAGGCCAGCTCTTCATCACTATAGTTACTATTAATTTTATAAGCGTGAATAGAGTCAACGCGGGTAAACTGTGAAAAGCCACCATCACACTCAGAGCCAAAATACCATGGCGATTTAAGCGTTTCGCCATTAGCTTTAATTAAACATGGCTCAACAATAACGCGCTCACCAATACGGCTTTGATCTACGTTTTTACCAACAGCCACAATTACGCCGCACACATCTGCCCCTTGAATACGAGGAAAAACAAACGCATCACCAGACCAACTTGCATCGTCTTTACAGCTTTGTTTTTTAGCGTACCACGCCGCGCGGGTATTAAGATCTGTGTTATTAACACCTGCAGCCATAACTTTTATAAGTACATCTGTTTGTGCAAGCGCTGGCAACGGTAAGTTAGTTGCATACTTTAATACATCAAAATCGCCATGCTCGGTAAGCTGTACAGCGTGCATTGTGCTAGGTAAATTTGCCATTGGTTGCTCCATTATATTAATTTAAGAATACTGTTTTTTGCTGATGTAACCGCCTCATCGCCCATAACTGGCCATGCACTCGACACTCCCTCGTGCAGCAAAAACAAGCTACTAGCCAACGATGAATTTAAACCTTGCTCACCTAGCAGTTTTTTTACGTCATTTTTATGTGTTTGCACCGCAAGGCTAATAGCTTCATCTTCAGGAAACGCCGACAACGCATTAATAGATAAACAGCCATTAGGCGCAAATTGCACCATCCACGCTTTTAGTTGATCAAACATGTGCAAAACCGCCTCAACTCCCGGAGCAGGTGCATCTTTAAGTAAAAAATTAATATAGCGATTATGGCGGTACTCAAGCGCAGCAATGATCATTGCCTGCTTTGACGGGTAATATTTATAAAGGGTGCGCAAACTAACGCCACTGAGTTTTTGCAGCTTAGCCACACTAGGCTCAGCAAAACCATGTTGACTAAAGGCCACCTCAAGCGCAGCAGCTATATCTTGTTTTAGCAAAGTGTTTAACCCATGTAGAATGAATGCTCTACCCAACATAGTAGAGCATTCATTCTACATGTCAACCAATACAGATTTATACAAAATAATAACTTTGACACCCATTATTAATTAACAGGCTAGGAAAGCCCTAGAGTCCAAAATATATGAGGATATTTATAGATATGGCATTCCTTTAACCTTTCTTAGTCATAATAGATCCATAAATAAGACACCCACTCTAATTATTTATAAATTAACAATGTAGTAAGAAATATTTGGTTGGATTTATATGTTGATTTGAGATGTTGAGTGGTAATGGAGATGTTTGAGTTTATATACTAAAGCTTTTTATCATAATCTTATGGCCATTAGAAACTTCATGCACCGTAGAAGCTCAGCAAAGCTAAGTGACATACTATTTATTTAACGGTTTTATTAGGCTAATAATTTTTTACTATTTGAATAGCTAGGCCTTCGCTTAATAGCTTGATGTTTACAATAACTACCTAATGAACTTACACGCCCCACGGCTCCATGAAAAACATTGCCAAATTCGGTTGTAAGTTTTAACCAGTTCTCTGCCGCTATATTCAAACGTATCAATAATTCAGGTGTTGAATGCGCAATAAAGCCTATTTTATCAGCGCGAATACATCGGCCTGTTAATTCAACTAACTCTAAATACGTTTTTAATTCGAATGGTAAACCTTTTGGCATGTATTTTTTAGGCTTTCCTGCAAAGCGTAATAACTGTTTTGGCTGCTTAACTTTTAACGCCTGGTTGCTTTTAAGTGCAATTGATTTTATGCGTTGTTTTGCGCTCGTAAAGTGCGAATCCTCTGGCTTGGCAGCCGCTTTGGCGCGTATTGGATTTAAATCTACATATGCCATGCACGCCAACAAAGCAGCTTCATCTAGTAACGCTTGAGATTTAAATCGCCCTTCCCAAAATCGCCCTGTGCAGCCATCTTCTTTGTTAGCTCGCCTTGCAATATTTTCGTTCAATGCTCGCATAAACCAGCTAATACTACTTAAGCGTTCTCGATACAGCTTTAGGCTCTCGTTTAAAAACCAATGTTCGGTAGCCGATAACTTCTCACCACGTATAAATTTATGCGTGATAGCGGTGCCTTTAAAAAGCTTATGCCAACGAATTGCTATTGCTTTGTCGCTTAACCTATTAGCTTTTTTATCATCTACATACAACACTATATGTGTATGATTACTCATAACTGCGTATGCACAAACATCTATACAAAATACCTTTGCAAGGCTGATAAGCTTATCCTCTACCCACCCTCTTCTATGCGCGTAATTTTGCCCTGTAAAAGGGTCTTCACCACACAAATATGCCCGGCGAACACAGCGTGAAATACAGTGATAATATTTTGTATCTGCCAAACTTATTTGGCGCTTACGAGCAATAGCCATAACACAACCCTGTTTATTATTTAAGCTAAAGCGTAGTCCGAGCTTGTGTTTTATACAACTATTATAATGGGTGTCATTATTATTTTGTTTTGATGGGTGTCATAATTAAGTTTTAGATAGGTGTCATCATTATTTTAATAATGCTTTTCATACTTATTTACTAGAAAATGGGGTTTTCAAAGGGATGTGGTGGTGTATTCCCAATAAAGTATTAACTTGTTATTTACAAGCAATGCTATAGTTAGTTATATCGTTTTAGGTGTTGATTCAGTAAAAAATAAATGACGAACAATATAATAATAAAAATCAATATGGTGTGGTTTCGCTTTTTTGTGCTCCTGTTATTTTTACTAACAAGTAGTGCTACATTTGCCAGTAGCTCTTCACTAACTTCATCTGATATAAAATCAATCCAAAGCCTGCTTAGTGATATTAAAGCCAACAAGCTAGATTACCTTTTACACCAAAAACAACTAACCCACGCTTATAATGTCACTAAACAGACAAAGCATAAACAGTTGCACCTTGAAGCGGCTGCCTTATATTCAGAGCTACTTTTTCGACAAGAACAATACACCGCGCTAAGTACCCATTTGCTAATGTATTTAAAGAGTACTGAGCTTGTAACATATAAAAACAGCCACCTACTATTTTTAGAGGCTCAGCTTAAGCTTTTCGCAATTAACAAAGAGTTAAGTAATGCGCAATCGCTTGCTAATCAACTGCAAACGCAGGTAAAACAGCTTTCTCCTAACGAAAAAATCATTGTTTTTCGGGCTATAGCCTATTACTACACCGAAACCGACGAACTTAAAAAAACGCTAAGTGCGGCGTTAACAGGTTTAGAGCTTGCTATAAAAGAAGAAGACATAGCCTCGCAGGGCTACTTTTTTAGAAAAATTGCCGACGCTTACAACTACCTCTACAAAGATGATAAAGAAAAAGCCATTTATTATGCCCAAAAAGCGGTAGATGCCTACGAGCAAACAAGCGACGGCCTATTTACTGCTAAAGCTTATTGGAGTTTAGGAAACGTATTACTTGAGGTCGGTCAGCCTAAAAACGCGCTTGTATACTTAAATAAAGCGCTGGCTTATTTTAGCAAAGTTAATATGAAAAAAGGTTTAGCCTTCGCTCAATATTCTATTGCAAATATTCAATACCTGCAGGGTAATTACGATACAGCTTTAATGCTTGCAAACAAAAATATTGCACTTGCAAGCTCTGCCGGCATTAACGACATGCATTTAGCATCAATGATTTTATTATCAGACATCTACACAAAGCAAAATTTATTAAATAAAGCCAACCAAGTAAACGACGAAGTATTTTTAAATCTAGATAAATTTAGCCGCAGCATTTATAAGGCTGATTTTTTAAGCAAACGCTATAAATTAAAGCGCCAGCTTAACTTTACCGAAGATGCATTTAAAGCAATTGAAGATGAGCTTGCTTATACAATAAAACACTACGAAGCCACCAGCGAAACCAATATAAAAACCTTGCAGGTTAAATTTGAAGTAAAAGAAAAAGAAGACAAAATTTTACAGCTAGAATACGAAAAAGACATAAACAAACTGCAGGCAACAGAAGAACACCAGCAAAAAATAATTTGGCGCTTAAGTGCCTCAATTGCCTTTATTTTAGTCATCGTGTCGCTATTTTTATTTTACCGCCAAATGCGCCAACGTAAAAAATACCATGCTATAGCATTAACCGACTACCTAACTAACAGCTTAAATCGGCGTGGCATTTTGCAAAAAGCAAATGAGTGTTTATCCCAGCAGAGCCTAGCAATAGCTATTGTCGATTTAGATTACTTTAAAGCTATTAACGACAAATTTGGCCACGATATAGGAGATTTAGTACTTATAAAATTTGCTCAAGCAGCAAAAGACACACTAAGTACTAACGATAAGTTTGGGCGCTATGGCGGCGAAGAGTGGCTATTTGTTTTAAAAACGCAAAACCGGGATAAAATAAACAACTTTTTTGAAAATCTTGAAAATAAGTTAGCGCAGTACTGCAGTCATATTGAGGCATTGCCAAGTAAAACACACGTTACCTTTAGTGCTGGCGTGGCAATAAGTGATGCTAAAAGCAACTCACTTAGCGAGCTAATTAAACGTGCAGATCAACAACTCTATAAAGCAAAAGAAAATGGCAGAAACCAAATAGCAATCGCGTAAATATACGTTATTAGTCACCTTCAATAATCATTTTTTTTATTTTTATCGCTTTTTCAAAGTGATCTAACTTGTGGGTGTGTATCCACCACGTAGCGGCTTGCATAAGCAGCTCTGGATTGTCGTTTTTATTTGCAAAAAAAGCGTAAAAAGAAAGGCCTACGTTTTCGCCTTTGGCTGCTATTTTTTTATCGCACAAAGCTATAATTTTTGCTTTTAGTTCTTCCTGCATACATACCTTATTTAATTGTATTTTAATTATCTAAATATACCGTTTAAAAAACTAACAATTAGCTGTAAAAGACTTCTATCAACAATACTATGATTCTCAAACTCTTTATTAGGCGTATTTACTTTTGTAGCTTTGCATTCATTATTTAGCGGCTCATTTTTATGTATATTGGTTTCATAAGCTATATCAGCTTGCTCCATACATTGTGCAGAGCCCGCATAAGGCTTTGCCGCACAGCCAGTTAAAAAAATACACAATGAAAATACAATTAAAAACGCTTTCATATTCAATCCTATTTTACGCACCCTTGTACTTTAAATTATAGCTGTAAGTTTGCTTACTTAGGCGGCTATTAAAACAAGTAGATCAATAAAAAACACACCAACTTCATCAAAAAAAGTGTCGCCTTTAGCATCCTTTTTTATTTGAGTGCTTACACATTCATTGAAAACCTCTGAGCTTGTTTTAGCGCCATTTAGCTCAGTCATTTCTGCCTCTTGTATGCATACACGTCGTTCAGAATGCTCGGCTGTACTACATGCACTTAATAACGCGCACAGTAATAATGCTGTAGTGGGGCTTTTTAAGTTCATCCTTAAACTATCCTAATATCTAAAGTTTTATAAAAATATAGGTAAGGCAAGTATGTACAGCTTGTATCCAAATAATGCGCTACTTTACCACCTCAATAAAATACCCAACCAGTAAAAATATGTAAGCTTATGTAGCGTCAAAAGCAATCACCTCTTTTAATCTGAAAAAATTGCAGCTGTTTATGTGTAAAAGTTACAGAGCAACTCCATCCAAACCAGCCAAAAGTACATTAAAATCAATTATATCAACACATTAAGATTTGGCACTGCGCTTGCTTTTAAAAGTTTATAAAGCAATTACAGCAAGGAAAGAGTTATGAATATTTTTGAAGCGCTACGTCACGACCACGATAAACAACGCGAGTTAGTAGATGCCCTTATTCAAACGCACGGCGATACGCAGAAGCGCCACAAGCTAATGGACGAGCTAAAAACCGAATTAGAAGATCATGCAAAATTTGAAGAGCGTTATTTTTATAACCCACTCATGTTTGACGAATTAATAGAACAACTTGAAGACACCGAAATGAGCTCATCTGCTTGGTTAGTTGCAGCTAAAAAATTGCACCATTTAGTGCATCATCATTTAAGTGAAGAAGAACATGAAGTATTTCAATTAGCGGGTAAAGCCCTAACCGAAGGACAAAAAGAAAGCCTAGCTAAACAGTATAACGATGCCATGCATTAGTTATTAATTAAACCGACTTCCATACACTCCCTTGTGTACTTATTGGTTATAAGCCGTATGGCTTATAACCATTTTTTTGCAGCGCTACTTAATGGTAAATTTAACGTCTTGCTCGCGTAACACATACAGTGCAAAACACGCTGCCCACATTGGCCACGCTGTAAAAAACAATAAGTTATTAAAGCCATCAATATACTGATTATAAGATGAAAGCGTAGAAAGGCCGTGCATTACAAATATAACGCCATAAGTAAGGCGCTTTTTAATACCCGCTATGAAAGCCAACACTAAAATAAGCTGTAACGCCCCCAGTACATAAGCAACCACATCTGTAGAGCCGCCAATACCATAAAAATGCTCAAAAATTCGTGCGCTATGCCCAGGGTTAACAAACTTATCAAACGTCCACATAATCATTACAATAAACACGCCTAGGCGTAGCGAAAAAAGCGACCACTGCAAACGATTTTGAAAGTCAGTACCTGTTGTACCAGTCATAAAATTTCCTTAAAACTAATTAATTTAATGTTGAAACTAGCAAGACCGCTCAACACATATTTTATTTCATCTTAATGTATAATTTTTTAATAAATTTGGTGCCCTGCTTTTGGTTTATTTGCGTATAAAACCGCTATTTATAAATTACGACCTTATCATGGCAATAACTAACTACAGTATTTGTAAAACAAAAACATAGTGCCTAAAACTGAATAACGCTTTTGAGCAATGTGCTAAACTTTTAACGTTTCATTCTAAAAAACAAAAAGAATTAATATTTACTGAAAGTTATTCACAAAGCTGCAGGTCTTTATTGCCACATTCACACTAACCAAAATGAGAACCCTTTTGAAACATTCATATTTGGCACTTTTTATAGCCGCTTCACTCACACCTAATTTTTATGCTCATGCGGCACAATCTGCAGCTAATACCGACTCAATTGAACGTATTGAAGTAGCAGGCCAAACGATTAAATCTCAAGGGCTTTCTGTAAAAGATGCCACTATTAACGGCCCCTTCGGCGACAACCTTGCACTGCAAGACATAGCACGCTCAGTAACGCCTATTTCAAGCGAGTTAATAGAGCAACTAAATATTACTACCCTACAAGACGTACTAGCCGTAAGCCCAAACACATACTCTGCAAGTGGCTTTGGTGCACCCAGCTTACCTACTATTCGTGGCCAACTGGGTGAGCTTTTTCAAGATGGTACACGCCGCCAAGCAGGTAATAATGGCTTTGGCGTGCCGTTATCGTTCAACTCTATAGAACAAATAGACGTAGTAAAAGGCGCACCGCCGGTTTTATTTGGCTCAAGCCAACGTAACGGTGGTTTTGTAAATTTACACTCAAAGACTGCCTCTACAGATGAAAGTAAAGGTAAAGTTAAGCTCTCAGCGGGGCGATGGGATCAATACAGTGCGCAAGTAGATTACACTGCCCCCATTATAAAAGATAAAGTGGGCCTAAGAGTAAGTTACGAGCACCTCGATGAAGGCAGTTACTACGATTACTCAGGTACTAAAAGCGACAGTTTATTTGCAGCACTACGCATATTGCCCGATGATAAAAGCAGTTGGGATATTAACTTTGAGCTATACCACGTTGAATTTACCGATAACGCAGGTATTAACCGCCCTACCCAAGCCTTAATTGATGATGGCCTTTATATTACCGGCCAAGGCGTGCAAGCCAATGGCAGCACCGTACCTGCAGCGGGTTCTATTGTATCGCCTACTGGGCAAGTAAAAATAGATCGCAGCACCGTACTTACCGACCCTGATAACCAAAACGAAGCAACCACTTATTTAATTCACAGCATTTATAAGCGCGAGCTAAGTGCTAATGCCTCGCTTAAAAACATTACGTATTTTCAGCATTTACAGCGTGAAGAAATAGCCCAAAACAGCTTTGTAGAAATTATAGACGGCGCCGATACAGCGCAAAACCGCACTGAGCTTATCTACCGTTGGAATAGTGACCAGCAAACAATTTTTGCTTTTGACGTACGCTATAACAAAGTACTTGGCTACAGCCAATTTACTACCGAGGCCGATTTACCAATTGATTTAACTGGCCCACTTTCAAACCGCCGCATTCCCTTAACCGATGCACAAAAAGCACGTTTAGTAGAGCTAAGCCCAGGTGTATTTGTATCGCCTGGTGGTCAATACGATTTAGATAACGATGGCAGCGGCGACTTTAACTTATCAGACACCACCGACTCACGTTCATGGCAAACAGGGCTTGCTATTCAGCAAGACTCAGATTGGGGTGATAAGCTTCATACCAGTGTGGGTTACCGCATTGATTTTTACGATGTAGAAGCAAACGACCCTATTGCACCACAAGGTCAAGTTGCCGCAAGCGACAGCATTAACGAAATACTGCATTCTGGCCAAGTTAGCTTTAATTACAAATTAAATAGTGATTACACCACCTATGGTGCAGCAAGTTATAACGAAGCAACATCAAACAGTATGGCTGGCGGCACATCGCTTGGTGGCGATAACACGATTAGCGCACAAAATTTTGCTACCGAAAACACCTTAGTCGAGTTTGGCTTAAAGTACGCTCCAACCGATAGCGACTGGTACGCTGATGGCGCGGTATTTAGCCAGCGCCGTAGTTTACGTAATCGCGACGGCAGCAATACAGGTATTCGTACTACAGGTTTTGAAAGCCAAGTATTTTACGATGCCTACCCTTATTGGCTAAGTGCGGGTTACAGCTACATAGACGCTCGTTACGACAATTCTGCAAGCAGTCAAGATTCTGCTCAAGTAATCGATGTGTTTGACAATTCACGCCCAGATATTATTGCAGGAACCGGCGTTGGCGCACCAAGTTTTACCGCGTTTGCACCTTCAAACCGCCAAGTTCAGGGCATTCCTGAGCAGTCGTTCAGTTTTAACGGAAATTATTCAATTAATTCGAAATGGCAAATGGGTTTTTCAGGTCTATATACAAAGAGTTACCCATTAGACTTTTTAGCAACAGTTAAAATTCGTGATCAATACACGCTAAACGTTAATACTAGCTACGCTTTTACGCCTAGGACTAAGTTGCGATTAGATGTAAACAATGTCACTAATCAAAAAAACTGGCGCCCAGTATTTGAAGGGGGTTACTTTGGCGCAACATTGGCATTTCCAGAACTGCCAATAAACGCAAAATTAACACTAACCCATAATTTTTAAGAGCGGTTGAGAGAACATGATTAAAAAACTATTTTTGGTATTGATTGCAGCAGCGGCTATAGGCTTGTTCTTTCACTTTAATTTACACCAGTTACTTACGCTTGAAGGCTTAAAAGGCTCGATGGATCAATTTAGCCAATATAAAGAGCAATCGCCATTATTGGTTTTTGGTGGCTTCTTTTTATTATACGTAGTGGTAACGGCTCTCTCTTTACCGGGTGCAGCAATATTAACACTGGCCGCAGGTGCGTTATTTGGCTTAGTTGAAGGCTTATTGGTTGCCTCGTTTGCCTCTACGGTAGGTGCTACGCTTGCCTTTTTAGTATCGCGTTACTTATTGCGCGATACAATTAAACAACGTTTTCCTGAGCGCTTAGACGCTATTGACGCGGGCGTTGAAAAAGAAGGTGGCTTTTACTTATTTACACTTAGGCTAGTGCCAGTATTTCCGTTCTTTTTAATTAACTTATTGATGGGTGTTACCGCCATTAAAGCATGGACCTTTTACTGGGTAAGCCAAATAGGCATGCTGGCGGGTACATTTGTATTTGTAAACGCAGGTACGCAACTTGCTCAAATTGAGAGCTTATCAGGCATTTTATCGCTCGATCTTATTTTATCGTTCGCTTTATTGGGTGTGTTCCCTTTTATTGCTAAAGGAATCTTAAACGTCTTTAAAAAACGTCGCGTATACAAAAACTACACTAAACCTAAAAAGTTTGACCGTAACATGATTGTTATTGGCGCAGGTGCTGGCGGCTTAGTAACAAGCTACATTGCAGCAGCGGTTAAAGCCAAAGTAACCCTAATTGAAGCCGGCGAAATGGGTGGCGACTGTTTAAACTACGGGTGTGTGCCAAGTAAAGCTGTTATTAAAAGCGCTAAAATTGCTGAGCAAATTCGCCACGGTGAACATTACGGCCTTGAAAACATGGCACCGCAGTTTTCGTTTAAAAAAGTAATGGCACGAGTACATAAAGTAATTGCCGACATCGCACCGCACGATAGCGTTGAGCGCTACACAAACCTAGGCGTAGATGTAGTTAAAGGCTACGGTAAATTATTAGACCCGTGGACTGTAGAAATTAAGCTTAACGACGGTGGCACGCAAACGTTAACCGCCCGTACTATTGTTATTGCCACTGGCGCACGCCCATTTGTACCTCCACTTCCTGGTATTGAAGAAACTGGCTATGTAACAAGCGATACATTATGGACTAAATTTGCTGAGCTTGAAGAAGCCCCTAAAAAGCTTGTTGTACTTGGCGGTGGTCCAATTGGTAGTGAACTTGCACAAAGCTTTGCACGCTTAGGCTCAAATGTTACGCAAATTGAAATGGCTGAGCGTATTATGATCAAAGAAGACCTAGAAGTGTCTACCTTTGCTCACGAAGCGCTTATTGAGAGCGGCGTAAACATTTTAACATCGCATCAGGCACTGCGCTGTGAAGAGCGCGACGGTAAAAAATTCATTGTGGTAAAACATAACGATACCGAAATCGATATTGAATACGATGAACTACTATGTGCTGTGGGCCGAAGCGCTCGCCTTAAAGGTTACGGCCTTGAGGAGCTTGGCATAGAAACTAACCGTACTGTAGTCACTAACGAATACCTAGAAACGCTTTACCCTAACATTTTTGCCGCTGGCGATATTGTAGGTCCGTATCAGTTTACGCACGTAGCCGCTCATCAGGGCTGGTACGCAGCAGTAAATGGCTTATTTGGTAATCTTAAAAAGTTTAAAGTAGATTACCGTGTTATTCCGTGGACTACGTTTATTGACCCAGAAGTAGCACGTGTTGGTTTAAACGAGCAAGACGCTATTGATAAAGGCATAGACTACGAAATCACTCGCTTTGAATTTGAAGAGCTAGACCGCGCCATTACCGATAGCGCCACCAAAGGCTTTATTAAAGTAATTACACCAAAAGGCAAAGACAAAATACTCGGTGTTACTGTGGTGTCTGAGCACGCTGGCGATTTAATTGCTGAGTTTGTACTGGCAATGAAACACGGGTTAGGCCTTAACAAAATACTGGGCACTATTCACAGCTACCCTACTTGGGCTGAAGGTAACAAGTACGCAGCGGGTGAGTGGAAACGCGCTCACGCACCTGAAAAAGTACTTAACATGCTTGAAAAATACCACACATGGCGCAGAGGCTAATATGTTTAAAACACCTTTAAAAGCGCTATTGTTAGGGTCTGCTTTACTTGCAACATCGTTTGCAACGTCATTTTCGGCCCAAGCTCAAAACATGCACGAGGGCTGGAACGCATTATTAAACAACCATGTTGTAGCTATTAATCATGGCCACAGCACAGAGGTTGATTACGCAGCAATTAAAGCTAAGCACAGCGAGCTTAAAACCTATTTAGAATCGCTATCGGCTGTTACGCAAAATGAGTTTGATACATGGGAAAAACCAAAGCAGCTGGCGTTTTTAATCAACGCATATAACGCCTTTACTGTTGAGCTTATATTAACAAAATACCCAAACCTTAAATCAATTAAAGATTTAGGCAGCTTTTTTAGCTCACCATGGAGCAAAGAGTTTGTGCCATTACTTGGTAAAACGCGCAGCCTTGATGATATAGAACATGGTTTAATACGTGGCAGTGGTAAATACAACGACCCACGTATTCACTTTGCTGTAAATTGCGCAAGTATTGGCTGCCCAGCCCTACGTGAAGAAGCCTACACAGCCACTGATTTAGAAAGCCAATTGCAAGCGCAAACGGTGCGTTTTTTATCAGATACAACCCGCAATATAGCGCAAGGTAACACGCTAAGTGTGTCTTCAATATTTAAGTGGTACGGTGATGACTTTGAACAAGGCTTTAAAGGTACAAATACGCTGCAGCAGTTTTTTTTGCAATACCCTAAAGCACTAAAACTGGTACCCGCTCAGCAAAAAGCGCTTAAAAATAACAACATGAAAGTTAAGTTTTTAGACTACAACTGGGATTTAAATGCTCGCCAATAAATGTTGGCAAACATTATCGCGATACAGCTTTTGCTGTGTCGCGTTTTGCATTTGCCTTGTTATTAGCTTTAAAAGCCTAGCAAGTACACAACTACAAAGCCGTTGGCAACAAATAGAAAGCTTAGGTAAAAACCAAAGCGTATATTTTTATGCGTGGGGCGGCGATGCGCAAATAAATGCATATATTCAATGGGCTGCGCAGCAAGTAAAAGCTAAATACAACATTAACTTAGTCCATGTAAAACTCAGTGATACCAGCGAAGCCGTTAGCCGGGTACTTGCCGAAAAATCAGCAAACAATAACGATAAAGGCAGCGTAGATTTAATTTGGATAAACGGTGCTAACTTTGCCACCATGAGCGAGCACTCATTATTACTTAAACAATGGGCTAATAAGCTGCCTAATTTTAGCTACACCGACCCTAGCAATAACCCCGCTGTTAATTTTGATTTTGGAATACCCACCAACGGGATGGAAGCACCTTGGGGCCAAGCATCGCTCACCTTTTACTACGACAGTTTAGCAATCGACGGCACTGCAAATAACACACTACCAACAACCCTAAACCAATTACTTAGCTGGAGCGCACAAAATCCAGGGCGCTTTAGCTACCCAAAGCCGCCTGACTTTTTAGGCATGAGCTTTTTAAAATACGCGCTTGTTATGCTACATCAACAAAGTGATGAAACACTTAAAGCACAGTTAAATCAGCCAGCTACTGCACAAAACACAGCCCAAGTATTAAACCCATTATGGGACTTTTTAAATAAACTGCACCCAACACTTTGGCGCGGCGGTAAACACTTTATGCAAAGTGGCGCACAAATGCGCCGTTTAGTAGGCGACACAGAGCTAAGCATAGCGTTTACGTTTTCAGCACCCGAAGTACCCGCCGCCGTTAAACGCTATGATTTACCAAAAAGCATTCGCAGTTATGCCATGCAAGATGGCAGTTTAAGTAACACCCACTTTGTAGCCATACCTTATAATGCAAGCCACCAGCAAAGTGCGCAGTTAGTGGCTAATTTTTTATTAAGCCCAGAAGCGCAAGCTCAAAAACAAAAAGCACCTATATGGGGCGATAAAAGTGTACTTATTCAATCAACGCTAACACCACAGCAACAAGCTTTATTTAAAACAACGCAACCGCATCCAAGTGCCCTGCCTTTAAATAGTATTAAACGCACGCTAAGTGAGCCACACCCAAGCTGGGTAAACGCTATTATGCAAGGCTGGCAAGCGCGTTTTGGAGTAAGCCAATGAGTGTTGTTTCAAATAAGTTAGCAGCAAGCCCAACGCTTAAACCACATAAAAGCGCCGATATGTTTAGTAAATTAGTTACATTAAGCCCACGATTTTTACTGGCATTGCTTATTTTACCTGTAATAGGCGGCCTAATTAGCGTGCTATTGCCCGCTTTTGGCTATGCGCCGGTACTTGAGCATACAACACTTGGCCTACATGGCTTTACTATGCTCATGCAAACACCCGGCCTAACACACATGGTTATGCTTAGTGTTGGCAGCGGATTAATAAGTACCTTACTAGCCTTTACCATTACATTAATGATTTTAGCGGCATTTTTTAATAGCCCGTGGCTTAACCGTATTCAGCGTTTATTGAGTCCCATACTGGTAATTCCCCACGCGGCAGCGGCTATAGCTGTTGGTTTTTTAATTGCGCCTTCGGGAATGATCTCGCGCTTAGTATCGCCTTGGTTTAGTGGGTGGGAACTTGCGCCTAACGGCATGTTTCCGCATGACGCGTTTGGAATTAGTATAATTTTAGGCTTAACCCTTAAAGAGCTGCCTTTTTTACTGTTAATGGCGCTAGGTGTGCTTGCCCAACCTGAGCTTGGCAAAAAACTGCGCCAACAACATAAAGTAGCGCTTAATTTAGGCTACTGCCCTATGACGGCTTTTTTTAAAGTAGTATTACCAAGCCTTTACCCATTGCTGCGCCTACCCATTTTAGCCGTATTGGCTTATGCCAGTGCAAGTGTAGAAATGCCACTTATTCTTGGGCCAAATACACCTCCCACATTGGCTGTAGCTATCATGCACTGGTTTAACGATGTAGATTTAAACCTGCGTATTAAAGCCTCTGCAGGGGCACTATTACAGCTTGTCCTTACTGGCGGTTTACTAGCTCTTTGGCTTGGCGGCGAAAAAGCGATAAAAGCATTATTTAGTGATTTACTCACCAATGGTGAGCGAGAATATGGCGGTGTGTATTGGCAAAAAATAACAACCGTATTAACAGTATTTGTGATTGGCTTTATTTTGCTCTCGTTAATTGGCTTAATTATGTGGTCGGTTGCGGGGTTTTGGCGTTTTCCGGCGGCACTGCCCGAGCAGCTCACGCTACTTCACTTTAAAAGTGTGCTAATGCAAATGCAAAGCCCGCTTTTTAATACCCTTGCGATAGGGTTAGTAACAACGTTATTTGCCATTATTATTACCCTTTTGTGCTTAGAGTCAGAGCAATTAAGTGCCAAACCCATGTCGCGCTTTACCAGCTTAATTATTTATTTACCGCTGCTTGTACCAAGTATTGCGTTTTTATTTGGCCTAGTGTGGCTGCAACAACTAGTAAATAACCAGGCCGCGTTTTTTAATGTGGCATTTACCCATTTATTGTTTGTACTACCGTATGTGTTTTTATCACTTTCGAGCAGTTACAGGCGCTTAGACCCTCGCTTTGCTCATGTAGCAGCAAGCCTTGGCGCAACGCCCTGCAAAGTGTTTTTACAAGTAAAACTACCCCAGTTATTTGCTCCTATTTTAATTGCGGCGGCACTTGGTTTAGCCATTAGCTTTGGCCAATACCTCCCCACGCTTTTAGCCGGTGGCGGGCGCATAGCAACCATAACAACCGAAGCGGTTACCCTTGCTAATGGCGCAAGTAGGCGGACCAGTGCGGTGTATGCCATTATGCAAATGGCATTGCCACTCATTGGCTTTATACTAGCGTGGGTGTTACCTAAGTACTTTTTTAAAAGCGCCCATCGCTAACCCATAAATTAAAAGGTTTTTAATGCAGTCATCTTTAGAGATTAAAAATTGTGAGCTTTATCGTCAAAACCAGCAATTACTTAGCTTAAACGAGCAGGTAAAAGGCGGCGAAATACTCACTGTTATGGGGCCATCAGGCAGTGGTAAATCAAGTTTATTAAATTGGCTTACCGGCACATTACCCGGTGGTTTTAGCGCAAACGGCGAAGTGTGGCTTAACGGCGAAAATATTAATAACTTGCCCGCACATTTACGCCACATAGGCGTGCTTTATCAAGATGCGTTATTATTTTCGCATTTATCGGTAAGCGGTAACATTGCCTTTGCTATGCCTAAAGGCAATAAAAAACAGCGCCTTGAAAAAATAGAGCACGCCCTTGAACAAATTGGATTAAAAGGCATGGCTAATCGCCACCCCGACAACCTCTCTGGTGGGCAACAAGCCCGCGTTGCTTTATTGCGTATGCTATTGAGCGAGCCAAAAGCCATTTTACTTGATGAGCCCTTTAGCAAGCTCGATACCCAATTAAGAGTAGATACGCGCGAGCTAGTATTTAGCCAAATACGCGAGCATAAATTGCCCGCTATTATGGTAACCCACGATCATAGCGATGCAGAGGCCGCAAATGGTAAGCTGATCACCTTAAATTTAGCCAAATAAACGCACAAAAAGTACAAGGCACCAAGCATGTTAGACAAATACATCACCCCAGTAATAAAGCCACTGTTAACCCCCGTTGTAGCGTTAATGCACAAGCGCGGTATAACGCCCGACCAACTTACTGTGGCAGGCTTTTTAATAGGCCTATTAGCTGTGCCATTAATTGCGTATGAAATGTGGTACGCAGCGTTAACGGCTATTGCTTTAAATCGTATTTTAGATGGGCTAGATGGCGCATTGGCACGTCATGCAAATTTAAGTTCAAGCGCTGGCGGCTTTTTAGATATTACTCTCGACTTTTTATTTTATGCGGCAATTCCGCTTGGCTTTATTTTGGCAAACCCCGAGCAAAACGCCATTGCAGGTAGCATATTACTGGCCACCTTTATAGGCACTGGCTCAAGCTTTTTAGCCTTTGCCATAGCCGCCGAAAAATTTAAGCTCGAAAAACCCCAGTTTAAATACAAAAGCTTTTACTATTTAAATGGTTTAACCGAAGGCACAGAAACCATCGCGCTGTTTATTGCCTTTTGTATTTGGCCGCAGCACTTTGCCCTAATGGCGAGTATTTTTGCCACTGCGTGCGCTATTACTATTTTTACACGTATACATGGTGGTTATAACACGCTTAAACGCCAAGAAGCTGATGAGGTTAAACAAACCAATGAGTAATGAAATTTGGTGGCGATTAGGGTTCTTTTTTAGCATTTTGGTTATTATGATGCTGCTAGAGTCGCGTATGCCTGCCCGTAAATCGCCGATAAAAAGTACCACCCGGTGGTTGGCCAATTTTGGACTGGTGTTTGCTGCCTCTGTAATTGCTCGCTTAAGTGTGCCAATAGGCTTAACCGCCGTAGCGCTTTATACACAAGAGCACGGTATCGGTTTATTTAATCAAATAGCCACACCAAGTAGTGTTGCTATTATTTTAAGCATATTACTGCTTGATATAGTTATTTATTGGCAGCACCGGCTTTTTCATCAAGTGCCTATTTTGTGGCGTTTGCACCGTGTGCACCACGCCGATACCCATGTAGATACCAGCACAGGTTTGCGTTTTCACCCTATCGAAATTGTACTCAGCATACTTATAAAATTGATTGCCGTTACCGCTTTGGGCGTACCTGCTATTGCAGTATTAATATTTGAAATAGCACTTAATGGATTAGCGCTGTTTAACCACGCCAATATACGTTTACCCAATGCAATAGAAAAACCACTTCGACTCATATTAATGACCCAAATACTGCACCGTATTCATCATAGCCAGCGCGTGAGCGAAACCAATTCAAACTATGGATTTAGCGTTATTTGGTGGGATAAACTGTTTGGTAGTTACAAAAATGAAGCGCAAAAAGCCGATAACGACATAGATATAGGCTTAAAAGAATACCCTAACCCGCAGCAAAACGCCTCGCTGTGGGGCTTGCTAATTATGCCGTTTAAACGTAAATAAGCTGCCATTTCAAGCGGCTATAATACTCTTAAAATAAACAATAAATTAAGGGGTAAATGCGTATTTAAATTTACACATTTACCTTATTAAACCCCGCCAAAGCCTTACCCGCTAAAATTTAGCCTTAACAAGTTAAGCACTTTAAAGGGTTTACTAACCTATTGAATGCTATACCACTTTCACTTTGTTTTTAACTTTCGTTTTTGTAAAAAAGCAAAATTACACGCCATATAGTTAGTCTAATACGGGTAAATCATCGCAATTAGCGCTAAACGTAATTGCTACAGGTCACTTTAATATTTACCGCTTAAGTAAAATATTAATAGATGTATTAAAAATGCAACATTACAAATAATGTAAGCTGTTAAATTTATTAGCGATTTAGTTAATAACTCCAATTGGTAAACTGGTCTTACCGTAAACTAAATGTAAATAAAACACACAAATATGTTGACCATTTACGTAGTGCGCAATATTATTTGTAAGCGCTTACAAAAAAACATGATAAATGTAAGCGCTTACAAAAATAAATATGGTTCTTTTTAATAAGTTTAAACACACATTCTGACAACAATCTGTGAAACCGGGGTTCAGCTATGAACATTGAAAAAACACACATTGCTCGCTTACTGGCTGCTATTTCGTTAGCGTCTTTAGCTGGCTGTGGTGGCGACTCAGCCACAACATCTAATTTTGAAAATATCGACGCTTCTGAGCCAGTTTCAGATTGGCAACTAGTATGGAGCGACGAGTTTGAAGACTCAGCCATTGATACTAATAAGTGGAACTTTGAATTAAACTGCGATGGCGGTGGTAACAACGAAAAACAATGTTACACCGATAACGAAGAAAACGCCTTTATACAAGACGGTGTGTTAAACATTGTTGCCCTACCCGCAACAGAAGGCGCTGAAAAGCCCTACACTTCTGCGCGTTTAAATACCCGTTACAATGCTGACTTTACTTATGGCCGCTTTGAAGTACGTGCAAAGCTCCCTTCGGGGCAAGGCAGCTGGCCTGCGTTTTGGATGCTACCAACCGATGAAGAATACGGTACATGGCCACGCTCAGGCGAAATTGATGTTTTAGAATCAGTAAACCTAAAAACCGCTGACGAAGATGGCGGTGTTGAATCAAGCATTCATGGCACATTGCATTACGGCCGCGCTTGGCCAGATAACAGCTACACAGGCCAAGAGTACAAATTTCCTGAAGATAGCAACCCAGCAGATGATTTTCATACTTACGCAGTAGAGTGGCAAGAAGGTGAAATACGCTGGTACGTTGATGGCTACCTATATGCCACACAGCGCCAATCAGAAGTATTATATAATTCCAAAGGCGAAGCAGCAGGTTTGAAACATCGCGGTTGGTTTGCAGAGTATTTTGAACAAGGTTCTGGCGAGCTAGAAACTCATTGGGATAGCGCTCCTTACGATAAAGACTTTCACTTACTGTTAAATTTAGCAGTAGGCGGAGATTGGCCTGAAAACGTAAATGAGTTAGGCGTAGATGCCAGCGCATTTGAAAACGGCCAAACGTTTGCAATTGATTACGTACGTGTTTATCAATGTGCATCAAACCCAGATACCGGCAAAGGGTGTGAAACTATTCGCCCAGGTTACGATAGCCTAGACGATGCCCTGCTAGAGGGCGAAGCGCCTATTCCTAGCCCGCCATCTACAGGTATTGCTACACCGTTAACTATTTTTGGCGACAGCTTTAACCCTAACTGGCCAGCATGGGATTGTTGTGGTGGCTCTACACCTGCAATTGTAAGTGATGAAGAGCAAGGCGACGTTGTTGAATTTACAATAGGCAGCGAGCCTACAGTGGTTGGTTTTATTAGCCGCGATGCATTTATTACTGACGAAAACGGCGCTGCAACGCCTTTTGATGCATCACCTATGCTAGAAGAAGGCTACGTACGCTTTAAAATGAAAGTAACCAGCGCACCAAGCGTGCCAGACACACCTTGGTTTGTAAAACTTGAAAGCACAGAAGCCTCAACCGATGCTGATATGCCGCTTACAAGTAGCGTTGAAGGCCAAGCACCTGTAGTAGGTGAGTGGCAAACCTATACGTTTTTACTTTCTGACCTTGCTGACTTAGATTTAGATATCAGCGCAATTGACGTACTTATGGTATTTCCTGAGTGGGGCACGGGCGAAGGCGCAACCTTTTTAATTGACGACGTTGAAATTACACAAGACAACCTAGGCGCATCACCAGAGCTAACTATTTTTGAAGATGAGCAAAACCTAGCATGGCCAATGTGGGATTGCTGTGGTGGCTCAACACCTATCGAAGTGTTAGATGATGAAGCGCACGGTGTAACCGCTGAATTTAGTATTGGTGCAGAGCCTACAGTAATGGGCTTTAACAGCCGTGTTGAAGTAGGTGGTGCAGGTGAGTCATTTGATGCAAGCAGCATTTTAGATGAAGGCGTTATTCAGTTTGACTTAAAAGTAACATCTACCCCAAGCGACCCTTCAACTGCGTGGTTATTTAAAGTAGAGGCAAATGGTGCAACTTCATTTGCAGAACTTGAACTAACGCAAAGTGTTGAAGGTGTAGCGCCAGTAACTGGCGAGTGGCAAACTTATACATTTAAATTATCAGATCTCGCTGGTGCAGGCCTTGATGTAAGTGCAATTGATGTACTTATGATTTTTCCGGCATGGGGCGCAGGTGAAGGCGCGGTTTACCGTGTAGATAATGTTAGAATTTACAACCCTAATGCAGCGCCCGTTGCCTCTGGTGAGCTAAACGTATTTACAGATACAGTCGCCGATCAGTGGAGCATATGGGATTGCTGTGGTGGTTCAACACCTACAACAGAAACCGACGATGATCAGCACGGCGCAGTGGCTCAGTTTAGCATTGGTGCAACACCTACTGTAATGGGCTTTTTAGCCGATGAAGACGTATCGTTTGACGCATCAGCCCTGTTAGAAAATGGCGTTGTACAGTTTGATTTAAAAGTAATAACAGCACCTTCAAACGTGGATGCACAATGGTTATTTAAAATTGAATCAATTGGCGCTTCAAGCGCAGTAGAGCTGGCATTAACGCAAAGCAATGAAGGGCAAACACCTGTTACAGGTGAGTGGCAAACATACACCTTCCCTATTGGGCAACTATTTGATGCGGGCTTAGATATTAGCGCTATAAACGTGCTCATGGTATTTCCTACGTGGGATATGGGCAACGGCGCATTATACCGCATAGATAACGTGATTATCGCGAATCCATAAAAACACACTACAATAGGCGCATGGCGCCTATTGCTACACAACAACATTTTATAAAGCAGAGCTATTATGAACACATTCAATTTTAAAAAGAGCCAACTTGCGGCTTCTGTGTCTCTTATCATTGCTGCAAGCACGTTAAATACGGCCATTGCTGCCGAGGCAGACACTGCAGCATCTCCTGATGTAGAAGTTATTGAAGTAAAAGGTATTCGTGGTTCACTTATTCGTTCTATGGATATGAAACGTGATTCATCGGGCGTAGTAGATGCCATTTCAGCAGAAGAAATGGGGAAATTTCCAGATACCAATTTAGCAGAGTCATTACAACGCATTACCGGTGTATCGGTGAGCCGTGCAAACGGTGAAGGTAGCCAAATTACCGTACGTGGTTTTGGCCCAGAGTTTAACTTAATTACGCTAAACGGCCGCCAAATGCCAGGCACAGGTTATACGCGTTCGTACAACCTTGAAAACATTGCCTCAGAGGGCGTAAGTGCGCTAGAAGTATTTAAAACAGCGCGCGCCGATGTACCAAGCGGTGGTTTAGGTGCAACAGTTAATATTTCTACTGCGCGCCCTTTTCAAAAGCCAGGTCAAAATTTTTCAGCCACGGTTAAAGCAAATCACGACTCATCAAACGAAGCCGGTGATGATGTAACCCCGGAGCTTTCGGCTGTTTATAGCAACACATTTGCAGATGACAGATTTGGTTTTGGTTTTTCGTTTTCGCACCAAGAACGCGACTTTCAAAAACAACGCGCCAATATTCAAGGTTGGCAAGCCAATGTTGATTTACCTGAATTAGATAGCAGTAACGTTGTTGATAACCGTACTGACCCATCAGGTAACTACTACTTCCCTAAAGACATGAACTACTCTATTGAAGATGTAGAGCGTGAACGTACTAACGGCCAAGTTACTTTTCAATTTGAACCAGTTGATGGCTTTGTAGCCACACTT
The DNA here is from genome assembly GCF_001400005.1 of Pseudoalteromonas sp. P1-30. Classification (NCBI taxonomy): domain Bacteria; kingdom Pseudomonadati; phylum Pseudomonadota; class Gammaproteobacteria; order Alteromonadales; family Pseudoalteromonadaceae; genus Pseudoalteromonas; species Pseudoalteromonas sp. P1-30. The sequence continues at coordinate 176,485 of NZ_LKBC01000001.1, read as the reverse complement.
GATTACACAGCAAGTAAAGCTGTTACGGGCTCTGAAAGTATTGGTTGGGGTATTTGGAACGACTTTGGTAGCAATATTAATGGCTACGAGCTTGATGAAAACGGCACCGCTGTTTATGCCGATATTAGCGGTAATGATGCCTCGTTTACAGCCAACAAAGGCACCACAGAAGTAAAAGCACGCTCTATTGGTTTAAACCTAGAGTGGGAAATTAACGACACGTGGCACGTTGAACTTGATTACCATGACTCTAAAAATGAAACCGATAACGGCGCCGATGACGGGCTAGGCAGTACCGGCCAAGTTATTTTAGGCTCTGATCAGCTAGCAAATAAAATTTACGATTACCGCACAGGCGAAATCCCAAGTGCTCAAGTTAACTGGTTAAACGGCACAAGCGAATTAACGCCAGGCGAAATTGACTCTAACTTTAGCCAATTTACGCACTCGCCGGGTGAATCAAACATTGAGCAATTACAATTACATACCACTTGGTACAATGAAAACTTTGATATTGGCCTAGTTAAAGTGAAATTTGGTGCATCGCGCACTGAGCAAAACACCGGTGGTTACACTGCTTGGAGTGGCTTAGTGGGTGGCCCAGGCTTTAACCCATCGTACACAGAAATATTCCCAGACAGCATGTTTACTCGCCACGATACGTCGGGCCTTTTAGATCAATTTGATGGTGGCGGCAGCAACTTACAACCAGGTTACTACTACACCTACGATTTTGACGAAGCAGTGGCTCGCCAAATGGCTTACCTAACTTCTGATGTAACCGGTGGCGATGCATACGCAGCCAATGCTTACATGGATGGTATTGATAGCGAAAGCTACGTAGAAGAAATTACAAACAGCTTTTATATTCAATCAAGCTGGGAGTTTGATGTAAGCGATTACTACGTAAAAGTAAACGCTGGCCTGCGCTACGAGCAAACAGATGTAACCAGCACAGTACGCCAGCGTGTTGAAGAACAAGTAAATTGGATCAGCGCCTCAGAGTGGATAATGCAATATGCAGCCGGCGGCGATGATAACTTCTTAGAGCAGCAAGGCGATTACGACATATTATTACCGTCAATCGATGTAAGTGTTGATTTAACCGAAGACGTTGTAGCCCGTGTTTCATGGGGTAAAACTATGTCGCGTGCACCACTGGGTGATTTAGCCGGTGGCCGTAGCTTAACAGGCAGCCCAAAACCTGGCTCGCGCACGGGTAGCCAAGGTAATACAAATTTATTGCCGTTTGAATCAACCAATCTCGACTTATCATTAGAGTATTACTACGCAGAAGGCAGCTACGCCTCTGTTGGTTACTTTAAAAAAGACGTAGATAACTTTATTCAAACCACCATTACGCAAACCACGATTGAAGGCCTATACGACATTTTAAACGGCCCGCGTTACTTACAAGCAGTTAGCGATATTGAATCGCGCGGCGAGCAAGCAACCACCGATGCTATTTTTGCGCAAATGATTAGCAATGGTTATGGCAATGCGAATGGCGTCATTGAGCCAAATAGCGATGACCCACTTATGGTATGGAACATAAGCCAACCACAAAACACCGACAGCAAATCGGTAGATGGTTTTGAAGTGGCTGTTCAGCACTTAATTGGCGAAACTGGTTTTGGTGTAGGTGTTAACGCCACGTTTGTAGATGGCGATGTAGAATTTGATAGCGAAAGCCTAGACCAACAAGCGCCGCTTACAGGTTTAAGTGACTCTGCTAACTTTCAAGGCTTTTACGAAAAAGACGGCCTATCAATCAAAATTACTTACGCATGGCGCGACTCGTACTTAATTGGTGTAGGCCAAGCACAAGGCTCAGCCGATGCGCCACCGCAATATGCTAAAGCCTACGGCCAATGGGATATGAGCGTAAACTACGATGTAAACGAAAACGTAACCGTATTTTTTGATGGCATAAACTTAAATAATGCCACCGAAGAAGGCTACGGCCGTTACGAAGAGCAGTTTTTATTTGCTAATCAGTACGGCCCACGCTACTCAATTGGTGCCCGTTACACGTTTTAAACTATTCCCTAGTTAGAATAGTTAAGCCGCTTGTTTCAACAAGCGGCTTTTTTATAACGCTTTTATTTGCTCAAGCAATACATTGGTTGTCCAATCAATGCCGTTATATGCCACATCGGGCTTGTAAAAACCCCCTGCCCCATGTAGCGCATAATATAGTGATTGTATTTTGTTTTAACCAAGCTTACTTTCAATTACCACAAGACAACTAGTCTGTTTTTTAGGCAAAAAATCCTAATGCATAGTTTACCAAACTGCAAAATTAAGATGGGTGTCTCGTTTATTTTCATTCTTTAGTAGGTGAGCAATGTGTCTGATACAGTAAAAAAGCCATGCCAATTAATTTTGGTGCTTGAAGGTAATCTTCGGCCGCTAAAAATTTTTCAATTAATCTGGGACATTGCGTAACTTCATAATCAGTTGATCATAGTTTTCACTTTTCGGCACAATACTTAATTCACCATCGGCCTCGAAAACCACCGCCATAACTGTGCTTAAATCACCAAAACCGGCTTTTCGAACACTCGCTTCCACCTCGGTGCTGGTGAGACGGGTGTCTTTCATAGCAGCCTCTATATATTCACCGTCGAAAAAGACTAATTGTGGAGAAGTTTTGACTACTTTGTCGAACGTCGAAAAATGGGCGCTGATCCAAGTGAGTAAATATTGTAAAAAGAGGAGCAAGCTTACCGCGACTAAAACCTCAACTATAACCACGTCTTTCAATAAGATAGCAGAACCTAAGATGGAGCCTGCCGCTACGGTGATTATCCAGTCAAAGTTATTCATTTTAGCAAATGAGCGTTTACCTAATAAATGCGTCGCTAGGATTAAAAAGGGATAAATAATCAAGGTTGTGGTAACAATGCGCGCTATTTCACTCCACGATTCAAAAAACATATTTCCCTCTACTTAAGGTGCTGAATATACTAATAATCATATAAACTAAACAGCCACCTGAATCTCATAAACTAGGTAGTCACCTTAATAAAACAAACAACACTGTGCAACTAAATCTGCCATACAGACTCAGGATTTATCTTTTATTAATGGTCTTTTTACGGATGGTTTTTAATTTATGTCAGGACACAAAATTATAATGGTACCCACTTTATTTAGCCTATTAGAATCTGGGCATCAAAAAGTGTAAAGTTTAAGATGAGAGTTTTGTTAATTCTTTCTCTGAATTTTTTTAACTAAAGGCACTATCGCTAAAGCTAGCAATACGGCAAGAAAAAAACCCACAAACGTATTACCAAACACCCATCTAAAAAAGATTCCTGAAAGAGACAAAACAAAAGCTGACCAAAGCCATGGATTTATTTTCTGCATACTATCTAGAGCACCTAATAACACCCTGCTTAGGGGCGCAAACACATGGGCTATAATTTGGTTCGAAGCGACGCAGCCCATGTGTATGCATCCCAGCGAACGAAGTGAGTGTGTTGATTAGGTTGTTAGGTGCGTGCATATTTAAACCACTACCCTAGGGGATTTACCATGAAAGCCCAAGTATAGTTTTTTGAGATTATCTGGCACGAGAGGCCAGCCACGCTCAATACCTTCTTTTGTACCTTTCCAGAATAAGTGCTCTGTATAATATACATCTATGTATTGGAATTCTGCTTTGGTTGCAGTATCTAGTTTTTCGCTCATGTACTGCAACTGTTCTAATGCTTCTTCTAAATTACCTTGGTTAAACAAAATGGTTGTCAAATTTGCGAACTCTTCCATTAGGAATGTGAGTGCCCATTTTTCATGTTTTTCCATGAGAGGCACAACGTCAGGAAATTTAGTGCGGATCTCTTTTAAGAACTGTCTTATCTCTGATTTGGCCATTGATTTCTCAGAAGCACCTAACGCTTCGCACAAAAGGTGACAGTTTCCGGAGGTCGGCTTGCTGCGCCTTGTTCTACTCATACTCTTTAAATACGTCATGGATTCGTTGAACTGAAACTCTATTAAAGTCCTCTTCGTAATACTCTTTGCCCCATTTTATATATTCTAATGGGGTGGTTTTTATAGAAGGTAGAAGCCAACTTGAGCCATCATCTTCTTCATCATTGAATTTAACTGGGCCTTGCATCCACTTGCCAGTTTCGCCTTCTCTCCAATAACAAAAAGTAACATCCTCTTTTTCAAAGGCCTCATCATCCAAAATGGACAATAGTTTTTCTGGTGCCCCATCGTACATTCCCGGCCATACGCCATACTCATCCTGAGCATGTGGGCTTACTTCTGACTCATGGTCGAAACCTTTTATTAAAATGGACTCATCTGAAAATACGATAACTAAATCGTCGCCACCGCCATTGTCATAAGTAGCGACCTGAATCCCCTCACACCAATCTGGACTAAATGTGAAGCAGCGAAGATACTCATCATCACAAAGCTCAATGTCTAACGCAGCACAAGCCTTAAGGGAAGATCGAATCTGACTATTTGATATGCTCTCTAATTTCATCAGTGCTCGCCTAATTGAAGAGTAGAACGCCTTGCTAAGAGGCAAAAAATAGTTGGTTAAAATAAGCGACGCAGGAACAAAAACCAACTGTTTTTTGTCCTTTTGAGCAACTTGTTATACCTCTTTTATAAAGAGCTCAGAGTTCTTCTTAACAAGTCCATTAAATTTAATACCTACTTCCCCATCAGAAATTTCATCAACATCTTTATTATCAACTTTTAGCGATGATATTTGTATTTTATTGAAAACCCCGTTTTTGTTTACAAATATATCCATTCCTTTATTCAACGTTGTTCCTTCTAAATTTACAATAGCAACTTGGCCTGACAGAAAGAATTCAGCTGGTTTACCTAGGGAAATTAAATTAGTCGGTTTAGGTTCAATTAAACCATGCTCAAATAAATTTTCACGTACTTCTTCTTTGGTAATAACGCCATTTACGATCTGTTCATAAGCTTTATATAAACTATATGTCGTTATTAACCCGCGTTTATCTAATCGCGCGTCATTTATTTGATTTTCCGTGAAGGGAGGGTTACATCGCGATTCTGGTGGCGTGTATCTTTGATGATTTACAATGTATAACCCAAACACATCAAACTTACCTCTTTGCTCAGCTCGACGATAACGTATTTTACTAATTTGGGAGCAATCTTTATCGGTCGAAGTACCACCAATCCCCTTTATTTCAATAACTAAAAATCTATCACCGCAATCTACTTGAATATCCTCTTCGAGTATTTCAGGGTTAGTATCATCAAAATTGATAACACTAGGGAAACCTAACCATTTTAAATAATGTTCTACAGCAGAAACTAAGCTATCTCCTGATTCTGAAATCAAGTCTCTTAAAAATTTAAATTCTTCTTTTAGCTCTAAAATTGCATTTTCATTATTAAGGATGGATTTACTATATTGCTTTTCAATTTCTTTTCTTTCTTCAATTAATTTATCTTCTCCTGGCAATAAATAGTCACCATCATCAAGCCAACCAAATTGACCATGAAAAGGAAATATATTTGGAAATATCTCAGATAAATGATTATTAAAGAGTTCTAATAAAAAGCCTTTTTTATCTTTAATATCAGGAAAAACAAGAACTGCACCTTTGGAGTGGGCATGATAAAAGGAAATTATTTCATCATCATTGTTAACCAATAGTGGCATGAAATTATTATCTTTTTCTTGTTTATGATTATCCCAATGAGTTGGGTGATGAAAAGCGATTTCATATGCTGAATCTTTAGAATACTTTAACAGAAGAGGAGTTAGCTTAGTTTCCTTTTCTGGTGATTTCATTTTTAAGCCAGATTTATTATAACAATAAGGAAATCCATCATAAAAACATGTGTTAGTTAATTCATGCTCTTTAGTGATTCTATTTTCATAAGAACCTATCTCAACTTCTTGATAATGAACACTCTCATTTTTGTCTGCAAAAATAATGACAATAGATTCTTTTTTTAAGATCTCGTTTATGGCTTTAGATAAAATTCTAGTAGCGTAAGGTCTCGGATTAAATACCTTTTCCGGAAAAGCACTCAGCAAAGCATATGTAGCCTTACCTGTAACGTTATCCAAAGATACTTGATTTTCTTCATAATCAGTCTCTTCGAAATAAGACATATTAAATGCAAGAATATCGTACTCATGAATATTTACTGGTGATGATAAATTTAAGCTTAAAAAATGCTGTTGATTTCTTTGATTATTTGGAACCCTTACTAGTTTCCCTAAAGTGCCTTCGCTACAGTTATATGAAGCACTCTTTAACGTTTCGGTAATATCACCTTCAAAATCAAACAAGCATATTTGAGGGGAATCATGGATAACTTGTTCTTGTGGCTCAGTGATGTCAGTAGCATCACTACTAACAGAATCTTCATGTTTTTTTCGGCGAAACATCAACTATCCTTTTGAGAGGTGTAACAACTTTGTCTACGACATTTGTCGTTTTATAAACCGACAAATGTCCCTATATTACAATGCATTTATATTAGCCAGCAAATAACCGCCTGTAAACAATTAGTTAACTACAAAGAAATCTCCGTTAATGCTGTAATGCACCTAAATGGGGGAGATCAGTAATATCCGACAATGCATAAATCACTGCACATTTTTAGAGCAACTTTTATAAAAAATTAATATTGTAAAATCGTTTTTTGACGCAGGTAATGGGCTATTTAACGCGCTTAGGTTTTAACGTTTTGAATACGGCTGGTATGGCAGTTAAATATTACAACACGCTTAAAGTAGTGTTATGAGCACTGTGAATAAAAAAGCGCTACAAATATGCAGCGCTCTCATTACTTAATGGTTGTTGTGTTTAAGTTTGAACTGTTTTATTAAAAAAAGCCGAGTGGATCTTCGCTATAGCTCACTAATAAATTTTTAGTTTGTTGATAGTGATCGAGTGCTAGTTTGTGTGTTTCGCGCCCTATTCCTGATTTTTTATACCCACCAAATGCAGCATGTGCTGGGTACATGTGGTAACAGTTGGTCCACACTCGGCCAGCTTCAATTTTGCGCCCCATGGTATAAGCACGGTTCATGTTTCGGCTCCACACCCCTGCGCCTAAACCAAATTCTGAGCTGTTGGCAAGTTCGAGTGCTTCGGCTTCATCTTTAAAGGTCGACATTGAAATAACAGGGCCAAAAATTTCTTCTTGGAACACACGCATGTCGTTTGTACCTTTAAGCAGTGTAGGTTGTATGTAATAACCACCATTTAAATCGTCATTTAGCTGCTCTACGTTTCCGCCGGTGAGTACTTCAGCGCCTTCTTTTTTACCTATGTCTATGTAACTAAGTATTTTATCAAACTGTGCTTTTGAAGCTTGAGCGCCCACCATGGTTTCGCTGTCGAGTGGGTTACCGCGTTTAATTTGTTGGGTACGTTCGAGTATGCGCTCAATAAACTGCTCGTATATATCTTCTTGAATAAATAATCTTGATGGACAGGTACATACTTCGCCCTGGTTAAAGTAAGCAAGTACAGCGCCTTCTATAGCTTTTGATAAAAACGCGTCGTCTTTTTCCATTACATCATTAAAAAATATATTGGGCGATTTACCGCCAAGCTCTACCGTTGACGGAATAATGTTTTCAGCAGCACATTTTAAAATATGTGAGCCGACAGGTGTAGAGCCTGTAAATGCAATTTTAGCAATGCGTTTACTTGTGGCCAGTGCTTCGCCTGCTTCTTTACCAAACCCATTTACAATATTGAGCACGCCTGCAGGCAGTAAGTCACCAATAATTTCCATTAAAACTAAAATAGATGCTGGAGTTTGTTCGGCTGGTTTTAGTACCACACAGTTACCTGCAGCAAGTGCCGGTGCAAGTTTCCATGCGGCCATTAAAATAGGGAAGTTCCACGGGATAATTTGCCCAACCACACCTAACGGTTCGTGAAAATGATATGCCACCGTGGTTTCGTCAATTTCACCAATACTGCCATCTTGCGAGCGCAGGCACCCCGCAAAGTAGCGAAAATGATCGGCCGCTAACGGAATATCAGCCGCGAGTGTTTCGCGAATGGCTTTACCGTTATCCCATGTTTCGGCAACAGCTAGTAGCTCTAGGTTTTGCTCAATTCGGTCGGCTATTTTTAACAGTATATTACTGCGCTCGGTCACCGAGGTTGTGCCCCACTGCTCTCGCACTGCATGCGCTTTGTCGAGTGCTAGGTTTATATCGTCTTTGTCGGAGCGAGGTATTTGGCAAAATACCTTACCATTTACTGGGCTTATATTATCAAAGTATTGGCCGTTTACAGGTTTTACCCACTCCCCGCCAATGTAATTACCGTATTGTTGTTTAAAATTTACGAGTGCGCCGTCGCTACCTGGATTTGCGTATATCATGTGTGTGCTCTCTTTATTGTTGTTAGCTAAAGGTCGAACATTTATATAAAACAAAATGCTTTATATTTAGTTTGACATTAGCCTAACAAGCCCCTAAAAACTTGATTAGCTGTCCACAAAAGTTGTCTGTGAGTCCACACTAATAAAAATTTAAAGGATTGATATGCACACATCTCAGTTAAACAAAAAACGCCAACAACTTGATGTTTTAATAGAAAATAAAGTGACATTTGCAGCAGATAACAGCGAGTTGAGCATTTACGACACGTACCAACGCGCACAAAAGGTGGCACTGCATTCAAAGGAGTTACTGTTTTGTGCCATGCTCAGCGGTAAAAAAGTAATGCACGTAGAAAGTAGCCAATACCATAAAGCATTTTTACCCCACGAGTCGTTTGTATTAGCGCCAGAGCAAGGTGTATTAATTGATTTTCCACAGGCATCAATGCACGCCCCAACCACATGTTTAGCAATTGAAATAAGCAAAGATAAAATAAACGCTGTGGCGAGTGCGCTTAACATGCAACAAAGCTTTGCACACGATGGCGGCTTATTCGAGTATGTGCCGCAATTGGTGCATAGCCAACATAATAGCCAAACACAGCAATTATTAGAGCGCATGGTGCATTTATTTAGCGAACAAGGCGCACAGCGACATTACTTAATTGACTTATCGTTAAACGAATTGATCACCCGGTTGTTACAACAACAAAGTCGCGACTTATTACTCGCTAATAGCGATAAACCACGCCTTAAAACAAAAATAAGCGATGCACTGCTTTATATTGAAGAGCACTTAAACGAAACGCTCGACATAAATACCTTGTGCAAAATAGCCTGCATGAGCCGCAGTAAGTTTTATCAGCAGTTTAAACTGGCATTTGGCACTACTCCAGCCCTTTGGCAGCAACAATTAAGACTTAAAAAAGCCCGCAATCAATTACTGCAAGGCCATGCAATTAGCCAAGTGTGCTTTGATGTTGGGTTTAATAGCGCGAGCCACTTTAGTCGTGTATTTAAACAAACCTTTGGCATTGCGCCTAAAGAGTGCCGGCATTAAGGCTAAAACCTTATTTTTTACTTTGCTAACGCCCTGAATATGTTAGTTTATTAACATGAGTATTGAGTAAAGAATTGGTATGAGTAAGCAAACCCGCTGGACCCTAAAAAGTATTGCTAAAGAGTTAGGTGTATCTAACGCAACAGTCTCTAATGCGTTTAACCGCCCTGATCAGCTATCGGCTAAACGCCGAGACGATATTCTTGCAGCGTGTAAAACATTGGGCTATTACGGGCCCAATAAAGCCGCGCAATCGCTTCGCAGTGGTACGTTTAATATTGTGGCGTTAGTGCTGCCCGATAGTGTGGAATATATGGTGTCGGACCCTGTGGCCAGTAGCTTTATGCGGGGTGTAACCTCGGTGCTTGAAAAAAACGGCATTAATGTTTTATTGTTTTCTGGTAATAGCGATAACCTTAACAGTGTGGTCGACTTTGTAGATGGCTTTATTTGTTATGGCCGCCCTCGAAATAACGCATTAGTAGAGCAGTTAAAAACGGTCTCTAAACATGTGGTAACTATTGATTTTGATATAGCCCGCAATGCCTCAGTAAATATTAATAACGAGCAAGCAAGTTACGAAATAGCCAAGCATGTTTTAAAAAATCAAAGCGATAAAGTCGCTATTTTAGGCTTAAGATTACTTGATGAAAACGTATTGTGCCGCGTATATGAGCACCACGAATTTGAAACGGGGCAATCTATTTCGCACCAACGTTTACGGGGTTATCAACGTGCTTTAAGTGAGGCAAATATAACCGTAGCTGATGACCGCATTTGGAATATACCTGAGAGCAGCGAGCGTTTTGCTAATATTGCCGCTAAAGAGGTGTTAAGTGCCTCCCCCCGCCCTAACGTTATCATTTGTATGAGTGATTTAATTGCCCTTGCCACCATGAGAGAAGCGATAAAACAAGGCATAAAAATAGGTGAAGAACTGCGTATTGTCGGCTTTGATGGAATAGACGAAGCCGCTCGTTTTGTGCCGCGCCTAACCACTATTCATCAAAACAGCCAAGAAAAAGGCGTAATGGCCGCCGAACTATTTATATCTAAAGAAGAAAAAATATGTGATGTAAGTTACGAGCTAGATATTGGCGCAAGTGGTTAATAGGTTATGTTAAAAAGGACTGGGTAAACAAAAGCCAAGCTCAAGAGCTTGGCTTTTATGTTTTAATAGCCTGTTAGGCTAACAATGCGTTTAAACTTATCGTTGTTTCTTCATCACCATTTACTTGGGTAATAAGTGCATCTCGCGTTTTAAAATTAACACTTAATGCAATAGACTTATCTTCAAGTTGCCACGTTAAACAACATATTCCCTGTGTACCGTGAGCACTAAACTCTCCTGCAAAAGCGGGGTGTTCATTACGTAATTTAATGAGCTCTATTAAACCTTTTACTACAGGTTTATTGAGTGCGTGCTCAATTGTTTCACTATTTAAATACGGACGGTTAATATCACGGCCCACATTGGTACGCGCAAGTAAATCCATATCGTTTTCGCAGGCAAATAAACCACCGTAGTACACTTGCGGGACACCGGGGGCAAAAAACTGTATGGCACGCGAAATCAAATAATCTAAATCGTTAGCGCCTAATGCATTGTAATACGTGCAATTTACTTGGTATAAATCAACGTTACTGGCAGCAGCACCTGTAGCTTGGCGGCTTTGGTTGTTACTGTTGGCATGCATGGTTTCTACAAGGGTATCTATTTGCTGTGCATTTAATAGCCCTGGCTTGTCGCCCATTGGGCCAGCATCAATAATGCCTATGCCGTCGTGTGTATCAAGTACCGTTAAACAGTTGCGTGGTGAAATTTGTAACCATTTAAGTAATGCATCTACATCGTTATTAAATAAGCTATGTAAAATAAGCGGCGGTAATGCAAAGTCGTAAACCATGTTTACACGCTTTGCTACTTCTACTTGTGTTTGGTAGTGGCTATGAATTTCAGCAATGGTTTCCATGCCAAGCTCGTTTGCTTGCTTTGACAAGTTATCTAGGTAGCCAAAGGTTTCGTCTAGCATAAAACAGTTAGTACCGGCTTGTTTAATTGCGTAACCCGCTGCATCTAAACGAATAATATTTACGTTATTTTCAGAAAACTTAGTTAATACGTTATTTAAATACGCAATACCCGCTTCAACTTTTACGTTTATATCAATTTGGTTATCGGTAAACGTGGTCCAAAAGTCATACGTTTGACCATCGCCACACTGCATTGGCGTAAAACAGCTACCGGGGCGCGGGCGATAAATGGCTTGTTGCTCAGCTTCGCTCATACCATTTGGAAAAACGTCTTCTTTTGTTAAAAACAAATCCCAAAATTCTGATTGCTTGCCTTTAGCTAGCACATCTTGAAACTGATAAGACTGCGCTGAAACATGGTTAACGATTAAATCAGCCATTAGATCATGGTTTTCACCCAGTGCTTGAATATCAGCCCATGTACCAATGCGAGAATCTACTTCGCTGTGATCAATCGGGTCAAAGCCCGCATCGCTTCCATCAATAGGATTATAAAAAGGTAAAAGGTGCACACCACCAAATACGCCCTTCAAAGGACCTTTTAACAATGTTGTAAGTGCGTTTATATCTTGACCTGTGATTCGATCAGCATATGTGATCAATTGAACTTTATTCTTCATCATGCGTGATTACCAAGTTGAAACTTAATCGATTAAGATATATCTTTAACTAGCACGTACAATTTTACAAGTAATTTTTAAATATTTTACATACAAAAGTTGTGGCAACGGTAATACTAACTAGAGTAAGTGATTGAGTTATTACTATAACTTGAGCCACAACGAGGAAAAATCACATGACGAATTTACACACACACTCGCAAAGCGACCCAATGCAGCGCATACGAATACTCACTTACATGATGTTTTTTATGTTTGCGATGACCTCAGATGCAGTAGGTATGATCATCCCTGAACTAATCACAGAGTTTGGTTTAAGTATGACCCAAGCCAGTGCTTTTCATTATGCACCTATGGCACTTATTGCCTTTAGTGGCTTGTTTTTAGGCTTTTTAGCCGACAGCCTAGGCCGTAAACAAACCATAATGCTAGGCTTACTTATTTTCTCGCTCAGCTGTTTTTTGTTTGCCTTTAGCAATAGCTTTTCGGTGTTTTTGATTTTGCTGTGCTGTATAGGGCTTGCCATTGGTTTATTTAAAACCGGCGCACTAGCGCTACTTGGCGATATATCTGCAAGTAACGCAGAGCACACTAAAACCATGAACAAAGTAGAAGGCTTTTTTGGTATTGGTGCCATCGTTGGCCCTGCGCTGGTAGGCGTACTGCTTACCCAAAACGTGAGCTGGACTTACCTGTACATTATTGCCGGCGTTATGTGTTTAATTTTAGCGTTAATGGCATGGCGCGCCGACTACCCAAGTGTTGTTAAAAGCACAGAAAAGCCCGCTTCACTTGCCACCACCATGAAAATGATTAAAAACCCGTATGCACTTGGTTTTTCGTTGGCTATTGCATTATATGTGGCTACCGAGGTTGCTATTTACGTGTGGATGCCAACACTTTTAAAAGATTACACAGGCTCGTGGCCTTTACTTGCAACCTACGCACTTACACTATTTTTTGTATTACGTGCTGCTGGGCGCTTTATTGCTGTATGGCTTTTAAATCACTTTAGCTGGCAAGGGGTCATGGCTTATTTAAGCTTAGGCATCGCGCTGTGTTATGTAGGCACTTTGGTAGGCGGTGTTGATTGGGCGGTAGGCTTGCTTCCGCTTTCGGGTTTATTTATGTCGATGGTTTACCCTACTTTAAACTCTAAAGGTATATCGTGCTTTCCTGTTGCACAACATGGTGCAGTAGCGGGTGTTATTTTATTTTTTACCGCGCTTTCGGCCGCACTTGCGCCTTTATTTATGGGCATGATAAGTGATTACTTTGGCCACGTACGCTACGGTTTTTACTTAGCTACCGGCTTTGCTGTGATCTTATTTTTAGCCATGCTTTATAACTTTTACCGCGACCCTGCGGCAAAAGCATTAACTAAAAATGCATAAATGGCTGCTCAAGCCAGAATAAAAATACCTTTAAAATCAATATAAAAACAAAAAAAGTGCAAATTACACACAAAAATAATTTGCATATTGTAAAAACTTTGTTATTTTTACTTAATCGATTAAGTAAAAATAACAAACTCACACAACACAATGAGGCGTTAACATGACAACACACCACACACCTTTATATTTAATCAGTGCCTTAGCACTTGCAGTAAGTCAAGGCGTTCATGCACAAGACGAGCAAGAAACCAAAGTGCAAGCTAAGCAAGGGCTTGAAACAATTGTTGTTACCGGTGTACCTCGCCGCACAACTATTATGGCATCGAGCTCATCAGTAAGCAGTCTATCGCTTGAGCAAGTTGAGGTATCAACGCCACGCTCAACGGCTGAAGCATTTAGAATTATTCCGGGTGTTCGCGCTGAATCAACAGGCGGTGAAGGTAATGCAAATATTGCAGTACGTGGCTTACCTGTAGCATCGGGTGGCGCCAAGTTTTTACAACTGCAAGAAGATGGCCTTCCTGTAATGCAGTTTGGTGATGTTGCCTTTGGTAACGCCGATATTTTTATGCGCCTTGATAACACAGTACAAACAATCGAATCAATTCGTGGTGGCTCAGCCTCTACATCAGCCAGTAATGCACCTGGCGGCATAATTAACTTTATTTCTAAAAACGGTGATAACGAATCGGGTAGCGTATCTACTACTGTTGGCCTAGATTACGACAGTGTACGCACCGATTTTGAATACGGCACCTATTTAACCGACAGCGTGCGTTTTCATGTAGGTGGCTTTGTACGCCAAGGCGAAGGCCCGCGCGAAACAGGCTACACATCAAATAAAGGTGGCCAAATTAAAGCTAACCTTACTAAAGATTTTGAAAACGGCTACGTACGCCTTTACTACAAACACTTAGACGACAAAAGCGTAGGTTACTTACCTATGCCAATGTACTCAAATGGTGATTCTATTGCTGGCTTTGATGCACAATCAGATACCCCTCATTCAGCATTATTTACCAAAACAGTGCGCCTAAATGGTGAAAACCAAATTAGCAGTGGCGATTTACGCGACGGCATGAACCCTAAAGTGGATGCGGTAGGTTTTGAAGCTGTATTTGATTTAGATAACGATTGGCGTATCGAAAACCGTTTTCGTAAATCGTCAATTAGCGGCAACTTTAACTCGCTTATTCCTGCTGAAGTTGGCAGCGCATCGTCAATTGCACAAAGTATTGGCGGTGTAGGCGCAACACTGAGTAACGCAAACACAGGCGAAGCATTTAATGATGAACTTGCCATGCGTATTCACACTTTTGATGTAACGCTTAATGACTTTGGCTCTATTGTTAATGATTTTAAACTAACTAAATCGTTTAGCGATGACACTAGCCTAACCTTTGGTTACTTTGCCTCTACACAAAACATTGCTATGTCGTGGTTATGGAACTCGTACTTAATGGAGCTTAAAGGCGACAATGCGGCACTTTTAAATGTAACCGCAGCCGATGGCACTGAGTATTCAGAAAACGGTTTATACGCATACGGCACGCCTTATTGGGGTAACTGTTGTCAGCGCGATTACGACACCGAGTACGACACTCGCGCACCGTATGTTGCGTTTTCAACAAAACTTGGTGATGTAAGCATTGATGCAAGTGCCCGCTACGACAGCGGTGAAGCACGCGGAAACTACGCAGGTGCCGTAACCTCAACAGTAGATATGAACCGCGACGGTACTATTTCTATTCCTGAGCAAAACGTAGCAGGTATTGATATAGCTAATGCAAGCCCAGTAAATTACGACTGGAGCTACTCGTCTTATTCTGTAGGTGCTAACTACCAAATTGACCCAAGCCTAGCGACGTTTGCACGTATTAGTAAAGGTGGGCGCGCAAATGCAGACCGTTTATTATTTGGTAAAGTACGCAGTGACGGAAGCGTAGCCGATGAAGATGCAGTAGATGAAGTAAACCAATTTGAGATTGGTGTGAAAAAACGCTTTGATTCGTTCTCGGTATTTGCAACAGCCTTTTACGCAGAAACAGAAGAGCAAAACTTTGAAGCAACATCGCAAACCTTTTTCGACCGTGAATACGAAGCAAAAGGGATTGAGGTTGAATCAACTTACTTTATGGATGCATGGGACTTTAGAGGTAACTTTACTTGGACCGATGCTGAAATTGCAAAAGATGCGCTAACCCCTGAAGTTGTAGGTAACACACCACGTCGCCAAGCGGATTTAATTTACTCACTAATGGCGCGTTACAGCTACGATAACGGCGCGGCAGGTGTAAGCTTTATTGGTACAACCGATGCTTACGCACAAGATAACAACGACCTTAAGTTTGACGGCTACACGCAAGTAAATGCGTTTGTAAGCTACGACTTATCAGAAAACTTAAACCTTGCGCTTAATGTAAACAACCTATTCGATACAGTAGGTATTACAGAAGCCGAAGAAGGCTCAGTACCAGAAAACGACATTATTCGTGCCCGTACTATTAACGGCCGCACTACGTCGGTTACTTTAAAATACGCTTTTAACTAAATGTGTATTGCGCTGCAGTGAGTCATCGCTGTAGCGCCTTTTAAAGTATGAATAAATAACACCCTTCATGTTTTAGCCCAGCTTTGCTGGGTTTTTTAGGATATTCCAAATGACCAAACTCCTGTGCTTAGGCGAGCTTTTAATTGATATGCTGCCACAAGATGCTCATAACTCAGCGTACTTACCCATCCCTGGTGGTGCACCTGCTAATGTTGCTGTTGGCTATGCAAAACTTGGCGGTGAGGCTGCATTTTGTGGTGGTAAAGGTGACGATCATTTTGCCAATCAATTAAGTAATGCACTGGCGCAATACAATGTAAATACAGACTATTTATTTACCATTGCTGGCTCACAAACCGCCATGGTAATAGTAAGCCTTGATGAAACAGGCGAGCGTAGTTTTGGCTTTTATCGCCATAACACAGCCGATGTACTTTTAACCCAAGCGCATTTAGCGCAAATAAATTGGCAAAGCATAAGCACTCTGCACTTTTGCTCAAACACCCTAACCGACCCAGCAATTGCCAATACAACCCTTAAAGCGCTAGAACTTGCTAAAACACATAATAAGCTCGTTAGTTTTGACGTAAATTTACGCTACAGCTTGTGGGAAAACACTTATGATATAGCCAGCAATGTAAAAGCCTGTTACCACTATTGCGACATAGTTAAGCTTTCGCGTGATGAACTTAATTTTTTAGCAAAACACAGCGAAACAACGGGCGAAGATTACATTCAAACATTATTAAATGCAGGGGTAGAACTGGTGTTTTTAACCGACGGGCCTGAGCCTGCTACGGTTTACCACAGCGCATTTATACTTAACGAATCGGCACCAAAAATAAACGCAGTAGATACAACAAGCGCGGGCGATGCCTTTATAGCGGGGGTTTTATACTATTTAAATAACTTAGGGAGTAATTTATCACTAGCAGATAAGTTAAATGATGAAACCAGCATAAAAAACGCCCTGCACTTTGCCCTTCAATGTGGCTCTAAAGCCTGTTTAGCTAAAGGCGCTTTTCCGGCATTACCAGTGCTAGCTGATGTAATATAAACAGTTAAAGCCCCAAATAGCGGGGCTTAACCTAATTTATAATTATTGCTTAATAAAAGTAACGCCTTTAGGTGTTTCACCTTGTGGTAAACGGGTTGAGTGCATTTGCGATAATAGCCATTTGTCACCCACTTTTGATACAACCACGCTTTCTAACCAATAAATGTCACCGCTTTTATCGGCGTTTTTAAAATTGGCTTTATTCCAGTAATTAATAAACGCAACATTTCCTTCTACACGCGAATTTATAACACTAAAATAATTAGTTCTTATGTAATCAGCGGGTTTAACAACGTTTACAAAGTCATCAATAGTCCACACTTCACCGTGCTCTAAAAGCAAGAATGAATCGTCAACAGCCGCGCGCATTTTTGCGTGATCAAAGTTAGAAACAGCTAAAAATAAATCGCTCACGGGCGTAAATATGGTGTTGTCTTTTGCATGTATTGATGTAGAAAATATGAGTAATACAAAAAGGGCAAGTACGTGTTTCATTGTTATTATAATGTGTAGTTTTATTAGTACTAAGAAGTGTATTTTAATTAAGCAACATTAACAATTAAAATAAAGCAAATTCAAAAACTTATTAACGCTCCTATATAAAAAAGCACTCTATAAGAGTGCTTTAACTTAAACTTTATCAATCAAGCTATTCATCTAGCCAATCGATGGCAGCGGTGGCGTTTTCGTAGTATTGCACCTCGCCTGAAATAAACCAATTGCCTATTTTAGCCATGCGGGCTTGCCATTCTTGATTGCCATAAATAGCAATTTTATTAAATTCTTTTGAGTGCCTTACGCCAAGCTTTAAATCATCCCACGCGGCGCGAAGCTCCCAACCTTCTAACTCGCTGGCATCAATAAGCACGTTTGCTATAGGGTGTTTAACCTCGCCAAGGGCAGAGTCGATCATGGGGGTAATGACTTTATAGTCTTCATGGGTGAGTGTACCCACTGCTTTTAATTTTAAAAAGAATTCTCGGCCTGCGCGTTCAATACCAATAGATAAACCATGTGTTGTGTGTACCATGCTGCTCTCCTTAATCGGGTGCGCTTATGTTATTTACAGCCTGTGTGAGTGGGTTTAATAACGAAAGTTGGAGTTAATTAAAGCCTATAAAGTGAAATTATTCCCTTTAAAAAATAAAAACCCCAAAAATACCCATCACTTACTGAGTTAAACCATAAAACTACACCGTATTAAGTTAATTAGTACTGAACTAAATCAAACAATACTGCTAAATAATGCTATTTGCTAAGCGTTTTGTACGCGCTCTATTTGCTTATCTACATCTGTTAAGTGCCCTAATTTAAGCCACACTTTTGCACCTTGCTTACCTGCGGTTATATTAAGCTCACTGTTAATAGGCAGCCTTAACCAACTGTGTTTTACTAATACGTCTGATTGCTCACTTATATCGCCTTCAAGCACGAGTAACTCAGCCCCCTCGCTTGCGCTAATTTGCATGTTAGCGTCTGCCTCAAAATGCAATAAGCTCACATCTTCAAAGTCATCTTTATAAAGTGGGGTTATGGCAAGGCCTTTAAATGTGTCGTGTTGCACGCTGCCCATATGCTGTGTTTGTAAGCGTACGTGGGTTCTATCTTGTGGCTGAAATTGCCAAAGCTTTACAAATATTATGCAGCCTTCATCAGAGCCTGGTTTGTGCTTTGATTGCGGTGGGTTACGAATATAAGAGCCTTGTGGAAAATCGCCATGCTCATCTTGAAATACCCCTTCTAGTACTATAAATTCTTCGCCGCCTGTATGCACATGAGGCGAAAACTCGCTCCCTGGTGCATAACGTACAATGCTTGTAGCACGGGCTACCTCTGCGCCTACTCTATCAAGTGGGCGCCTATCAACGCCCGCCATTGGCGAAGGGCTCCAATTAAGTTGCTCACTATGAACAACGACTCTCTGGGTAAAATCGGCGGCTATCTTCATTTTATTACCTTTAAAATTGCATAGTGTGAGAGTAAATTTTATGCATAAAAAAAGCGAGCTTATTAAGCTCGCTTATTTAATTTTTAACGCTTTACGCTACATCTAGCTTTTTATGCTTAGAGTGTACAAATACTAAACCTACTAAGCCAATAACAACCACAGCGGCACCAATTGGTTTACCTAAGTCGGCCGATAAATTAAAGCCAATAGCAGCAGTCATGATATACGAAAGTGTTACGCCAGTAGCGATAACAGCAGGTATGCTGGTGATCCAGTGGAATGCACGTCTATCAAATAAGTACTTAGTTGCAAGCCATAGCACACTGGTTGAAAGCAGCATGTTTGAAAATGCAAAGTAGCGCCAAATAACTGAGAAATCTAATTTAGTCATAAAAAAGGCAATCGTTAAAATTGGCACAGCCAGTAATAAACGATTACGTAAGCTTTGCGGAATATTAAACGCATCAACCACGGTTAAACGCAGTGAACGGAACGCCGTATCGCCAGAGGTAATAGGGAACACCGCAACAGCAATAATGGCCATAATACCGCCCATTACGCCTAAGTAACTATTTGCTACATGGTTAACCACTAAACCTGGGCCACCTTGATCAAGCAATGCTTTTAAGCCAGCGTAGCCTTCTGGGAATGCAGCAATACCCGCAAGTGCCCATACACAACCTACAATGCCTTCACACATCATTGCGCCGTAATATACTGGGCGTACGTATTTTTCGTTTGTTAAACAGCGGGCAATAATAGGCGCTTGGGTAGAGTGAAAGCCACTAATAGCACCACAGGTAATGGTAATAAACAGTAACGGCCAGGTTGGCAGGCCATCAGGGTTTGGCTCTAAAAAGTCATGCGCGTGGTCGGCTTCAAAGTAGGCTAAAAAGTCGCCTGCAACTGGTAAGTGTGGTGCATCTAGTAATAACGCACCGGCTATTAATGTAGTCATTACAATCATTAATAAACCAAATAGCGGGTAAAACTTAGTAATAATTTTATCAATAGGTAGCAGGGTTGCTAAAAAGTAGTACGCTAAAATAGCCAAAACCCAAAAAGTATTATTAGCAAAAAAAGTGCCTTCAAATACATCTAAATTACTTAATAAGCCTGCTGGGCTCATAATAAATACAACGCCCACAAAAAACAGCAGCATGGCTGTAAATATTAGCATAAAGCCTTTAAACACAACGTTGTAATAGTGCCCTGCTATTTCTGGTAAGCTTTTGCCATCTTCTTTAATGCTCATCACACCTGAGAAGAAGTCGTGTACTGCACCGCCTAATACGTTACCAAGCACAATCCACACAAGTGCTACCGGTCCATAAAGCGCACCTAAAATTGGGCCAAATATAGGGCCTACGCCCGCAATATTTAAAAATTGAATTAAAAATGCACGCACAGGGTGAATGGCTACATAGTCAACACCTTCGCTAAAGCGTTTTTGTGGTGTATCAACTGTTGTATCCATACCTGCTTGTTTTTCAACAAACGGGCTATAAAACTTATATCCCAGTATTAAGATTGTTATGCAGATAAAAAAGATGATCATAAAGCACGTTTCTCTTTTTGTATTTGGAGTATAGAGCGCCTAATTGCCGCCCCGCCTTTCAATCCATGAATAATCGACGAACATTAACAAAGTATTAATCCCCCCGCTATAAGACGAATAGCTAATACACAAGGGTCTGTAGACCTTTCAAGGTTAAATTTGCAGCAGCCTGTTTGGTATTTAGGCAAGGCAGAGCCTATGTGGTGTGGTTATTCCCCATAAGTAGGCGATAACGCAGCATTAATGCCAAACAGGCGCTGCCCTTCGGGTTCTGCCTAGGGGCGATTTACTCTTTGTTGCTCGGTTTTGACTTAGCCCACTAGGTTACAAACCTCGCGCCGCGATTAAACCGCCCCTAGTTTGAACAAATTTCAAACTGCAAAGGTCAACAGACCCTATTTAAGCCACTTTTTATGCACCTTGCTCATCACTTAATCTAAACGGCTTTATTAATAAAAATTAAAGCAAAAAAAAGCGGCTTTACTATAAAAGTAAAGCCGCTTACACACACAATGATTGGGTGTAACTGTGATTTTTTACGTTACGCTGGGCTCATAAACTCGTTAATTTGTTCATGAGTAAGTGTAGGTGTAGCACCGGCACTTTCGGCCACCATTGCACCTACTGCACACGCAAAATCAACAGCATGTTGTGCACAATCGCTACTACAAAGCTGATAAATTAACGACCCTAAAAACGAATCCCCCGCGCCTACTGTATCCACAACGCTAATTAAATAACCTGAGTTATAGTAATTTTCGCCTTTTATGGTTAGTAGTGCACCGTGGCTGCCTTTAGTTACACATAAGTATTCGGTGTTAGTTTGCTGTGCAATAAACGCTAAGTTTTGCTCAAGTGAATGGAACTTACAGCCCATTGCCTTGGCAATTTCATAAAGCTCTTCATCGTTTAATTTGATGAAGTCGGCTTTATTCATTAAATCTACTAATGTGTCTAACGTGTAGTGTGGCGCACGTAAATTTACGTCAAACACTTTAAAGTTAGCTACATCAACTAATTGGTTTAATGTGGCAAGTGAGGCTTCGCTTCGGCCAATTAAGCTGCCAAATACAAATACATCACTGGCTTTTACTTTTTCAATAAGTGAGTCTGTAAGCTCAATGTTATCCCACGCAGTGTCGGCAACTATTTCGTAGCTGGCTGAGCCGCTTTTATCTAAGGTAACTTGTACTGTGCTGGTTTTTTTGTCGTTATTAACGCCAATGTATTCGCAGCTTACGCCTTTGCTTTTAATTTCGCCTAGTAGCTCAGTACCCAGTTCATCGTTACCTACAGCGCTTATCATGTCGGCCTTAATGCCCAGTGAGTTAATACGCACACACATGTTAAGCGGCGCGCCGCCTAAGCGTTTATCGTTTGCAAAACAATCCCATAGTACTTCGCCAAAGCAACTTACGCTTACGTCTTTACCTTGTTTAGAATCAATTAAAATGCTCATTATTAGTTACCTTTAGGCTCAAGCACGTTATTCATAATTGCTTTAATTTTGCTAGCCGGTGCGTATAACGCTTCTACATTGTTTTTGTAGTGAGACGTAAAGGCACTTTGCGTATTTAAATCGCCAAATAAGCTTGTTAGCGATAAAAATGCAAGGTCATCAGTCGCCGTTTTAGCCGCGGCTTCATGTAACTCGCTTTGCATTGCATCGATTATTTCAAGCTTATTGCCTTGCTCATCTTCGCCTTTATCGCTGTAAAAACACCATGCAGCAATAACCAGGGTCGCAAGTGATACATCACGGCCATGGGCTAGATTTTCGTTAATAGTGGCAATTAAAAACTTAGGTAGCTTTGCTGCGCTTTCTGAACAAATGCGCGATAAGCTGTCTTTAATGTTTGGATTAGCAAAGCGCTCAATTAGCGTGTCTTTGTAGATTTCAAGATCAATGCCTTCTAATTTCTCTAGGTTAGGCGTTACTTCTCTATCCATAAACGCACGTAAGTACTTTGCAAATAAAGGATCTGATACTGTTTCGTCAATTGTGCCGTAGCCATGTACAGAGCCTAATAAACCCAGTACCGAATGGCCTGCATTTAATAAGCGTATTTTCATGGTCTCAAAAGGTGTTACGTCACTTACAAATTGTGCGCCAACGCTATCCCAATCTGGGCGTCCGCAGCAAAATGAGTCTTCAATGACCCATTGAGTAAACGACTCACAGGTAATTGGCCATTCATCGCTAACACCGTACGCATCAACAACGTAGTCAATATCGCTCTTTTTAGACACTGGCGTAATACGGTCAACCATTGCATTGGGGAAAGTTACGTTAGTAGCAATCCATTCGCTTAGTTCTTTGTCTTGCTCGGCCGCAAAGGCAAGTAGCATTTTACGCGTTACATTACCGTTGTGCTGAATGTTATCGCACGACTGTACTGTAAACGCATCAAGGCCTTGTTCTTTACGTAGCTTTAACGCAGCAGTAATGTAGCCAAACGCCGTAATTGGGTCGTTCGGGTTATTAATGTCGTTAATAATGTCTGGGTTTGAGTAGTCAAACTCACCCGTAACTGGGTTAAAGTTATAGCCGCCTTCGGTAATGGTTAACGACACAATATGCGTATCGCTGTGCGCAAGCTTATTAATAACCGCTTGTTTGTCCTCTGGAGCAAACAAAAAGTCAATCATAGAGCCAATAACTTTGTTATCTATTTGCCCGTTTGGGTGTCTTACCGTTAGCGTGTAAAGGTAGTCTTGCTGCTTTAAAATATCGCGCAGACCACGGTTACCTTCTAATAAGCCAACACCACAAATACCCCACTGTTCAGCACCTGGCGTTTTTAATAGCTCGTTAATGTACACCGCTTGGTGTGCACGGTGAAAGCCGCCCACACCAATATGAACTATACCCGCTTTTAGCTTACTACGGTCGTAGTTTGGTGTATCTACATGGCTTGGCATATCTGCCAAGCTTTGTTGGTTTAGCCCTTTAACAAGAGCGTCAGTGTGCTGGTGTTGCGTCATGGTGCGACCTTACTAAAACAATATTAAAAATTTAAATTAAGATGCAGTATTGAGTGCTTTATGGCGCAATAGCGACCAGTAAGCGGTTGCAAAATAAATAATGGTGCAAATAAAACATGCAATTTCAAACTGAGATTTATTTCCTGCGTAAATGCTCATGCTGTCACTAAAAAACATTACTTGGCTGGCAAAGCCAAAAATAATAAGTAACGAAACAGTCGACACGCCATTTAACACTTTGGTTAGCATTGAGTTATCAACAACGGGAGCTTGAACGTTTTCTGCAAGTCCTGCTTGGTACTCTTTAATGTCTTGCTGCTCTTGCTCTTCTGCTGCAATTTCTTTGCTGTAGTCTTCACCTGCGCCGTATTTTTTAGCCAGTAGCGTGTAAATAACAATGGTGAAAATCCAAGTAGGAATAAATAAGTAGTAAAACGACATTACATCAATTGCATTTAAACCAAAGCCAAACACAAGTGCTAATGCCCAAGAGGCAATGGCTGGTACGCTACGTGTAATGTTTTTGTATTTAGCCCAGTAACGGGTTAAACCAATTTTAGGAAATAAAACATGCTCGGCAAATACAATGCCGCCTACAGGTACTACTAATAAGCCTGCGTAAGTTAAAAGCGGTAACATTTGCGAAAATACAAACGGGAAACACGCAATTATAACGGTTACAACACCGACAATTGCGGTAGTGCGCTCGCGCGATTGGTCAACAAAAATAGATTGTGCTGCAAGGCCTGCGCGGTAAAGGTTGGCGTTAGCTGTAGTCCAGCCCGCAATAATTACAATAACAAAGCCTGTCCAGCCTAATGCGTGGTAAGCAACGTCACCTGGATCAAGTGATGAAATAGTTGTTTTAAGTAATACCGCAACACCTGCGCCCATAATACCGGCCGATATCCATGCTAAGTAATGGCCAAAAAACATACCTACGCCTGAAAACAAACCGTAGCTTTTGCGTTTAGCAAATCTAAAAATTGCCATATCAATTAAGCCAAAGTGGGTAATAGAGTTTGCAGCCCATGCAAAACCAATAACCTCTAATAAGCCAATACCTTTTTCGCCATCAGCGGTGGTACCGGTCCAAATAGAAGAATCCCCTATCGCCATAAAGTCATCAAACCCTGTTAGCGTGGTCACTCCTAATACATGATTAGAAAGCTCAGGGAACAATGCAAACGAGCCCGCTATAAAAATAACAAATAACCATGGCGCACAAATTTTAGAAAAATCAGCAACGGTTGAAAAACCATACATAGCCACAAATACAACAATAGAGCCAACCGATAAAACAATGGCCACAAATGCTAAGCTGTTAGGGTACCAATCGAGTTGCGCGGGTATATCAAACAAAAACCGCACTGCGGTCGCCGATACCGTGATCATGGCGGCGGATATCACACTAAATATGACCACATTTGCCCAGTTATAGAGCTTGGTCATTGAGTTACCCGCAATTTTATTTAGGTAGTTGTATAAACTTAAGCGTGTTTCTACCGCAATTGGAGAGGTAATTAACCACCACGAACACATAGCTAATAGGTTACCAATTAATAAACCTAATAGAATGTCGATGGTCGATGCGCCTAATGCAACAAAGGTTGCACCAATAACAAACTCGGTTGCAGCAACGTGTTCACCAGCGTATAAACCAGCAAAGTGCTTCCAACCATGAAGCTTATGATTAGCAACGGGCAATTGCTCTTCGTTAACATCGTTAAATGTTTGTGTGTGTGGACTTGATGCCATGGTATTTTCCTATTGTTTTAAGCACAGCCCTAACTAACCTGAACTCTGGATAATAAATCTATCTCAAGCAGCTATTTCCAGCGCTAACTACGTTAAATTTACTTGCAATAGGCTAGCTATTGACGCGTAATTTCGCCTTGTTTTCACTGTAAATCTCTGGCTAGAGAAAATAAACATAGATATCACTTTTGATTTAATATGTTAGTAAATCTCTTAACCAAAGTTCAGGTTAACTATTAATTTAAATAAGTGTTTTTTATTTAAATTAATAGTGAGTAAATCACCGTGCCTTTTTATAATGCTACTACTATAACTAATTAATAATTAATGCATTTTTACGTTAAGCTTTGTCAGTGTCATAAAGCTCAACGTTGATATTCTATTACTGTGTTTGTAATGTTGGGTACTGCTTATAAAAGTCATCCCAATGCGTTAAATGCGCTACCTTTGGGTAAGCTTGGTGAACAAAGTTCACTGCATCTTGCATATGCCCACCCCCGCTGTAATGCAAAACCTGCATATTGGCGGCAAGTGCGGCGCACACGCCGGCTTTTGAATCTTCAATCACTAAACAATTTTGTGGCTTCACGCCCATTTGCTCAGCGGCATGTAAAAATAAATCGGGTGCGGGCTTACCATTTTTTACCTCACTTGAGGTAAATACCTTATTAAAGTGCTGCGATAAATTAACCACATTAAGCGCTTTAGCGGTGCGTTTAGGGCTACTGCTTGTTGCAATACAACAAGGTACAGATAATTGCTCTAGCACGTGTTTAATGCCGTTAGTTGGCATTAATGCAGTTTCGAACTCGTTTAATAATGCTTCTCGGTAATCGGCTTCAAAGCTCTCAGCTAAGGTCACGTTAAAGGTATCGAATAAGTTTTGGGTAACTGTTTTAAAATTACAGCCCAAAAAATATTGTTGTACATAGGCTCGGTCAATATTAACGCCAATCTCTGCAAGCATGTTTATTAACACTTGCGCGCTTAATATTTCGCTATCTATAACAACGCCATCACAATCAAAAATAACTAATTCTATTTTAGTATTCATATTGCCCCTTTATATGCACCTAGTTTGGTGCAACCTTAACTTGAGCATAAGCCCAGCAAGTGAGCATATTCTCTTTATTGTTATAATAAGTCAACATCTTGTTAGTGAAAAACGCACCACAGTGGTGAATATTTATTCATTAAATATGAAATTGTCTGTATTTTCATTGATTTCAAAATTGCAATTACGACTAAGGTCGAACATTACAAAACCGCTATTTAGAAAATAGAAGGCAGCACGCAAACAGCAATCTAAATTTGTGATTACTCCAATCTAAACAATCAATTTTACCGAACTCACTTTTGTTAATACACTCGTTAACAGTTAAACAGCCAGCAACACTGCCGGCACTTTTATACAGATGAGGTCGACAATGAATACTCAAAAAAACACGATTAATAATAAATCTACGTTAACGCTAAGCGCATTAGCTTTAGCAATGGCATTACCTGCAAGTGCCGCAACTACCCTTACTAAAGACAACGGCGCAGCTGTTGGCGACAACCAAAACTCTATTACCGCAGGCGAGCGCGGAAGTGTATTACTTGAAGACGTACACCTAATTCAAAAGCTACAACGTTTTGCACGTGAGCGTATTCCTGAGCGTGTAGTGCATGCGCGTGGTACAGGTGCACACGGTGTGTTTGTAGCGTCTAAAGAATTAGATGACTTAACAATTGCTGCACCGTTTGCAGAAGCGGGCAAAGAAACTGATGTATTTGTACGTTTTTCATCAGTAATTCACTCAAAAGGTAGCCCAGAAACACTACGTGACCCACGTGGTTTTGCTACTAAGTTTTACACCGACCAAGGTAACTGGGATTTAGTAGGTAACAACTTACCGGTATTCTTTATTCGCGATGCGATTAAATTTCCAGACATGGTTCACTCGTTAAAGCCGTCACCGGTAGATAACATTCAAGATCCTAACCGCTTTTTTGACTTTTTCTCATACGAGCCAGGTTCTACTCACATGTTAACGTGGGTATACAGCGACTACGGTACACCAGCAAGCCTACGTAAAATGGACGGCTGGGGCGTACATGCTTACAAAATGATTAATAAGTCAGGCGATGTTAAATACGTTAAGTTTCATTGGGTAAGCCAACAAGGTATAGATAACCTTGATGCTAAAGAAGTAAACGAAGTGCAAGGTAAAGACTTCCAACACTTAACACGCGACCTATACAGCGAGATTGGTAAAGGCAACTTCCCTAAGTGGGATCTATACATTAAAACCCTTGAACCGTCGCAGTTAGATGACTTTGACTACAACCCATTAGATGCAACAAAAATGTGGTTAGACGTTAAAGAAACTAAAGTAGGCACCATGACCCTAAACCGTATGCCAACTAACTTCTTCCAATCTACAGAACAAGTTGCAATGGCACCGGCAAATGTAATTCCGGGTATTGAGCCATCTGAAGACAGACTATTACAAGGGCGTGTTTTCTCTTACGCCGATACGCAAATGTACCGCTTAGGTGCTAACCACCAACAATTGCCAATTAACCGTGCAAAAGTTGAAGTGGTTAACTACAACCAAGACGGCGCAATGAACTACGGTAATACAACTAGTAACGTGAACTACCAACCAAGTCACGAAAACGTTGCAGAAAACCCAATTGCACGCAGAAGTAACACAGAGCTTAAGGGCTACGTACAACAAGCAGCAATTAAAAAGCAGCAAAACTTTGCTCAAGCGGGTGTACTTTACCGAAGCTTTAGCAAGCAAGAGCGCACTAACTTAGTTAACAACTTAGCCGGCGATTTAGGCAAAGTGAAAGACAGCAAAGTTATGCACAAAATGCTTAGCCACTTCTACAAAGCAGATACCGAATACGGTACACGCTTAACTAACGCTGTAAACGGCGACATGAAACAAGTTAAGCAACTAGCCGCTAAGCTTTAATATTTTACCCAACCTGTAAGTTATTGAGGAAAGCCTAGCTTTCCTCTTTTTTAAAAAGGTAAACAGTATGCGTAAATTACTTATTATATTTACTTTAGTGATGAGCTTTTCAGGCTTTGCCAATGAGCCACAAAGCCCTGTAACAGAACAAAGCACCGCCCAGTCGCAATACGACAGCTTACTTGCTTATTACTTTGCAGCCGCACGTACCGACGACACCGCCGTTATAACGCAATTTGTTGATGCTGGCATTCCTATTAATAGTTACAACAACAAAGGTTACACCGCGCTAATGATTGCCACCTACCACGGCAATAAAAATACGGTAAACACCTTATTGCAACTAGGCGCTAATGCATGCCTTGAAGACAACCGCGGTAACACAGCCCTAATGGCCGCCATATTTAGAGGCGAATTTAGTATAGCTAAAACACTTGTAGGCCTTGATTGCGATAACGCACATCAAAACAAAGCCGGTCAAACAGCCGAGCAATTTGCACAAAAATTTGGCCAACAAAAAGTGCTCGACTTATTAGCACAGGTAAACAGTAAATCTAATTAACTAGCTTTTATTATACCCCCTAGCCCGTTATTGTTAGTGGCAATAAGGCTACATTAGCAGCCAATAACAAGGCTTTAGCAAAATAAGTAGTACCCTTTAGTTATTTAAACCTTCCTCTCGCCCCATTTTATCTGGGGCGTGGTTTAATACCAACGCCAATAAATAGCTGATCTATTTTACTTGCTAAAACAACTCATTTCTTTGTTGGAATTTTCGTCAAGGGAGCAACCATTTACAGCAATTTACGCCTAAACTGAGTTGTTTATTCGACGTAAAATTTAGAACAAATACTTAATAGGGTTGGTATAAACAATGCTTTCCCCTCTTGCTGAGACTGGTCTAACCAGCTATTATTTTTACCTGTGTACTTTATATGGGAAATAATAATTCTAATGACCGCACCACACTTTGAGCACACCACTATTACCTGCAATAACAGGCAAACCCTAAGCGCCCGTGTATTTACACCCACCAGCGCTATTAAAGGTGCGGTGATGATTGCCCCTGCAACCGGTATAAAGCAGCAGTTTTATGCAAACTTTGCTACTTACTTACAGCAACATGGCTTTGGCGTTATTACTTTTGATAACAGTGGCATTGGCCAATCACTTAACCGCAGCATTAAAAAAAGCAAAGCCAGTTTACAAAGTTGGGGTGAGCAAGATATGCCTGCGGTACTTGAGCATTTGCAAAGGGTATTTCCTAATACGCAGTATCATTTAGTGGGTCATAGCGCCGGTGGGCAATTAGTGGGGCTAATGCATAACGCTAACGAGCTAAGCTCCGCGTTTAATTTTGCTTGCTCGTCAGGTAAATTAACTAATATGAGCTTAGCGTACCAGGTTAAAGCGCACTTTTTTATGAATGGGGTTATTCCTCTTAGTAATGCCTTGTTTGGTCATACTAAATCGCAGTGGTTTGGCATGGGCGAGCCACTACCTAAAGGCGTAGCTAAACAATGGCGCAAATGGTGTAACGCCCAAGGGTATGTGCAATCAGCATTTGGTGATACCGTATTTCAACACTGTTACAACACGCTTTCTATGCCCTCAATATGGGTTAATGCTACCGATGACGATATTGCTAACAATGCAAATGTTGCCGATATGCTCTCGGTTTTTCCTAAATTAAAAGCACAAACCCTAACCTTAAACCCACACGACTATGGTTTGAAGGAAATTGGCCATATGAAATTTTTTAGCAAAAGATCTGACGGATTATGGCCACTTGCGCTTAACTGGCTAAACAAACACAGTTAAAAAAGGATGCGTTTACTCCGTAAATTTGCACCGTTAATTTACGGCGTTGATTTGCTTTTTAACTGGTTTTTCACGCGTTACGAAATAGCATACGAGTGAGCCGCCAGTT
This sequence comes from Pseudoalteromonas sp. P1-30, assembly GCF_001400005.1. Lineage (NCBI taxonomy): Bacteria > Pseudomonadati > Pseudomonadota > Gammaproteobacteria > Alteromonadales > Pseudoalteromonadaceae > Pseudoalteromonas > Pseudoalteromonas sp. P1-30. The sequence goes on along the minus strand of NZ_LKBC01000001.1, from coordinate 146,251 downwards.
ACCATTATTACTCCTTGCCAAAACGAGGCACTAAGGGTAATAGATAAATAAAGCGCCGAAATAATCGCTGAAAAAACCGGCGTAAAATACGAAAGCGTACCAAGCAACATTAAGTTACCGCCAATAATAGCTTGGTTCCAAAGAGCATACCCGCTGCCAACAACCACACCAGCTAGCACAAGCGTTACGGTCGCGTGCAGTGTAAAGGTCATTTTTGGCTCGTCACTTAATCCATACAACACCCATAAGCTTAGTGCTGTGGCGATAAAAAACAGCACAATGGCATTTTGCCCATTGCTATTTTTTTGAGTAATTACACAGTAAACAGACCAAATAAAAGGTGCTACAAACGCCAACAAGTAGGCTATTGGGTTACTGGCAAAATTGCCCATAATACTATTAAGTGATAACCCACTATCGCCACCAACGCACCAAGCCACACCAAAAAAAGCGAGTAGCATACCGGGGTAAATCCAAACACTTACTTTACTACGGTTAACTATAATACTGAGCAAAATGGTAAGTGTGGGCCATAAATAATTTATAACCGCCATTTCTACCGCTTGGTGGCGATTATTAGCAAGCCCTACAAACAGCGCTAAACACACCTCGTAAAGTGCAAATAAAGCAGTACCCCAAATAATATAGCGCTTATTAAACCCAGCAAACTTGGGCCGTCCCATTACCAAAATTAAAAACAGCGCGCTTACACTGTACATAAGCGCTGCCCCACCTATGGGGCCAAATAACTCCGAAACATCCCTGAGCAGAGCCACTAAACAACTCCATAATAAAATAGCGGCAATGCCATAAAGCGTGTATTTATGATTAGAAAAAAAGTCCATTAACTACCTAAAAGTACTACTTACGTTTGACGTTACGCTAACAGTAATTAGTGGGTTAAACAATTGTTGCTCATCATTTATTGTTATAAAGATGTTTTTGGCCTGCACTTAAGCGTTTGACCTTTTGGTCAGTAAAGTTACAATCATTCAACACGTTAAAAACAGCATCGCCATAATGAGCACACAAACAAAGCCAAATAAAAAAGAACTCACCCGAGTAAAAAACCAAACATTAATACTCGATGCCGCCGAGCAATTGTTTTCTCAGCTTGGTTACGATGGCACCAGTATGAGTATGGTTGCTAAAGAAGCAGGCGTTCCTAAGGCCAATATTTTATATTATTTTAAAAGCAAAGACGGCCTATACGAAAACGTAATAGACCGCATTATTGCACACTGGAACTTAGGCTTAGATAACGTAACCCCTGAGGACGACCCTGCACATGTGCTGTATCACTATATTAAAAGCAAAGTCATACTTGCCGTAAACCAGCCGCTGCAATCACGTTTATTTGCCAGTGAAATACTGCGCGGCGCTCCTTATTTGCAAAACTACTTTAGAACCAACACACGCCCGTGGGTAAAACAAAAGGTAGACGTGTTTCAGGCCTGGATAGATGCAAACAAAATGGATAATGTTGACCCTTACCATTTATTATTTACCATTTGGTCAACTACGCAGTACTACGCCGATTTTCAGGCCGAAGTGCTACTGGTTATGAACAAATTAGAATACGACGAAACCGATGTGGCACAAATAACGCAATCAACTGCCCACATAATTTTAAAAGGTATTGGTTTAAAAATACCTGAGCACAGTGAGGCTTAACCCATGGATAATTTTACTACCCCAGACTTATTTGACGATCACCGCAATAGCGTACAAGTAGCCGACAGCGGCCTGCGCCACTTTGGTAAAAAAACCACGTTTAGTGGCCAAGCAGTTACCGTTACTTGCCCAGACGATAACTCGTTTGCCGCCGATATACTGCATGAAAACGGCAAGGGTAAAGTACTGGTTATTGACGGCTTTGCTAGCAAACGCTTTGCTTTTATAGGCGATATTATGGCGGAGCGCGCGTTAAAAAACGGCTGGGAAGGCGTGATTATTAACGGCTGTTGTCGCGACATTGAAATACTTGCCACTATGGATTTACCGGTTATGGCACTGGGCTCAACCCCGCGCAGTACATTAAAGCGTGGCTTTGGAGATAAAAATCAAACAGTGACCATGCTTAGTACCACAATTAACCCTAACGATTGGCTATACGCCGATGTAAATGGCTTAATTATTAGCCCTAACGCATTACTATAAACGCCACATTTGCAACCAAGTTGGTGCAATCACGCACCAACTTGGTGTGTTTTCACCTCTAAATTACGCCTTCTTTAATACTTATATTTTTATAAATATCTGCTAAACCCCATACAAACCAAACAAAACCTGACCGAACGGACAACTTTATTGCATTTGGCATTGCTTTTGCTTAGCTTTTAGGCAATATAATAGCTAACCGATTAAAAAGCGGATCAGGCTCTGTAAAATAAAAATAAGATGTTACGCAGTGGGCTGAAAAATAATAATAACTAATTCGTCTTTTTAATCACCCTAAATCTGATTATAACCAGTTGGTCAGATTTACTTTATAACGAGTGGTGATATGAGTACCAAAACACATAATAATTTTACCGGTATTTTTTGTGACCATGGCCCTAACGCATGGCAAACACAAACCCACGGCACACTTGTAAATAAGCGCCTTGCAGTAAAAGATGTATTTGCTGTTAAAGGCGAGCGCAACAGCGCAGGTAACCCAAGCTGGTTTAAAGCAGCAAAACCTGCACAGCAAACAGCAAGTGCCGTAAACAAACTAATGAATGAGGGTTGTCGCTTTACAGGCTTTACCCATACCGATGAGCTGGCTTACAGCTTAGAGGGCAATAACATTCACTATGGTGCAGCACAAAACCCAAAACTTAAAGGCCATGCAAGTGGCGGCTCAAGTATGGGCTCGGCAGCAGCTGTGGCGGTTAACCTAGCCGATATTGGCTTAGGCACTGATACTGGTGGCTCTATAAGGATACCGGCAAGTTATTGTGGCTTATTTGGTATAAGGCCAAGCCATAACGTAATTGAAAAAGATGGCCTAATTCCGCTAGCGCCCCCATTTGATACCATTGGCTGGCTTACGCAAAATGCAGAGCTGCTAAGCGATGTAGGCAATGTACTGTTACCAAATCAAGCTATTAATAACGTTGATACCTTAGTTATTTGCGAGCCATTATTTGAGCTGGTTGACCCTGCTTTACAAGCCCCGCTTAAACAATTACTTGAAAAAACCAAACCTTATTTTAAACACCATAAAGAATTTGAACTGCCTAACAGCAGCTTATTAAGCGAACTGGCTGACAGCTTTAGAATACTGCAAGGGCGAGCAATCGCAAAAACGCATAAAGATTGGCTTCAATTGCCTGGGCAACTTCCCCAGTTTGCTCCGGCAATTGCGGCACGTTTTAACATGGCGCTTGCCCTAACCGCCCAAGAAGAGCAAGAAGCACTAAATGTACAAACCCAATGGCAAACACTAATCGCTAAAAACCTAAACACAAACAATTGTTTATTTTTGCCAACCACACCCACAACTGCACCTAAATTGGGCGCCGACACAAGCGCCTTACGTATGCAAATAATTACCTTATCGGCCATTGCGGGCTTGACCCGCTCGGCGCAAGTACACTTACCATTGGCTAATTTAGAAAATGGCCACCCGTATGGGTTTTCATTAATGATGAGCCACGGCAACGATAAAAGCCTACTTGCCTGCGTACAACAATTAGCTGCCCACTTTAAACAGGACACACTTGCATGAGCACACACAACATTGCCTTTACTGCCCCGCATTTTGCAGCAACCGAGGCAGGCACCTTAATACTAAAACAAGGCGGTACAGCCACCGAAGCCATGGTAGCGGCAGCGGCTGCTATTAGCGTGGTATATCCGCATATGAACTCAATTGGCGGCGACAGTTTTTGGCTTATTGATAATCCAAACCAAAGTATACCCACTGCCATTGATGCCTGCGGGCGCGCACCAAACGATATAAGCGCCTATAGCAATGAGCCACACATACCAGAGCGCGGCGGTTTAAGCGCATTGACCCAAGCTGCAACATTACGCGGCTGGCAAAAAGCCCTTGCGGTAGATGAGCACGCAGCTCTTTCGCTAAGTACTATTTTAGCCCCAGCCATAAAGCTCGCGCGCGAAGGCTTTACAGTATCTAAAAGCTTGCAAGCAGGCTGCGAAAAGCTTGCCACTGCTTCAAACACTAATGCTGCATTCAAAGAACTTTACATACCTAATGGTAAACCGTTGCAAGCGGGCCAACATTTTAAAAACCCAAAACTTGCCAGTACCTTTGAGCACTTAGCCGAGCATGGCTTAAATGCCTTTTACCAAGGCCCTTTAGCAGAGTCGTTTGCAAACGATTTAGATGCCGCAGGCAGTGCAATTACACGCGCTGACATTGCCAATACGCAGGCCGATTTAGTAACGCCGCTCAGTGCTAATTTATCGGGCATACAGTGTTATAACTTACCCGCCCCCACACAAGGCGTACATTCTCTGCAAATAATTGGCGCTGTTAATAAACTAAAACATTTAGCCAAAACAGAGGCTGATTGGATGCACTTAATTGTTGAGGCAACCAAACAAAGCTTTACTCACCGCCCTACACTTTGGGCCGACCCAGACGCGCTTGGCGATGATTATAAAAACGCATTAACTGATGAGCGCTTAAGTGCGCTTGCCAGCAATATAGATATGAGCCAAGCCAAGCAATGGCCATTTAATGCAGAGCCAGGCGATACCGTTTGGATGGCCGCACGGGATAAAAACGGCCAACTAGTAAGCTTTATTCAAAGTGTTTACTGGGAATTTGGCAGCGGCATTTTGATGAGCGAAGGCGGCTTTGTGTGGAATAACCGCGGTTTAAGTTTTAGTTTAAATAGCAACGATGCCAATGCCTTAAAAGCGCATAAAAAACCGGCTCATACACTCAACCCTGCTTTAGCAAAATTTGACGATGGTAGGCGCCTTGCCTACGGCACCATGGGCGGCGAAGGCCAGCCACAAACACAAGCTGCTGTATTTAGTGGTTACGCATGGCGTAATAAATCAATTACCCAAGCAGTAAGCGATCCGCGTTGGTTATTAGGGCGCACCTGGGGCGATACAAGCACAAATTTAAAGGTAGAGCAAAGCTTAGTAATTCAAGTTAAACATGAATTAAATCAACGTGACCACGACTGGGTAAGCGTTGATAATAACAATGAAATGATGGGTCATGCAGGTGCCATTTTAGATACGCCTACCAGCCTTGAAGCAGCCACCGATCCTCGTTCAGATGGTCGCGCAACAGTAACTACAGCAGGAACACAATGACAGAAATAATAAATCAATGGCCGATTATAGCGGCCTTAATAGCAACCGGTATTTTTGCAGGTATTTTAGCAGGCCTATTTGGTGTAGGCGGCGGCATAGTAATTGTGCCTGTGCTGTACTTTTTACTGCAAGGCTTTGGCGTAAGCCCTGAGTCGGCCATGATGATAGCCACAGCGACATCGCTTGCCACCATAGTGCCTACTTCTATTTCGTCGATTCGCTCGCACCATGCAAAAGGCAATATTGACCTTGCTTTAATTAAATACTGGGCCCCGTTTATTTTGGTAATGGCCGTGATATGTAGCTACTTAGCTCATTCTATACGCGGTAATGCGTTGGTATTTATGTTTGCCTGTATTGCCATTTTAGTAAGTTTAAACATGTTATTTAGAGCCGGCGCGCCTGCCCTAGTTAGTAAATTACCTGGTAAATTTGGCCAAGGCATTATGGCAAGTATTGTCGGTGGTTTATCGGTAATGATTGGCATAGGTGGCGGCACTATTGGCGTACCTATGCTAAACGCGTTTAACGTACGTGCTCATGTTGCCGTTGGCACCGCTGCTGTATTTGGCTTATTAATCGCGTTACCGGGCGTTATTACTTTATTAAGTATTGGTACTACACCCACCGATGCGCCGCTTGGCACGTGGGGCCTTGTAAACCTACCTGCTTTTATACTTATTATTCCGCTTACTATTTTGTTTGCCCCTATTGGCGTAAAAATTGGTAGCAAGCTAGATCAAAAACAATTAAAACGCGCCTTTGCCGTTGTATTAATGATAACGGGCATTCGTATGCTTATTCAGACTCTGGGAGCCTAAAACATGTTTAGCGACACGCAAATTCAAACTTTAAATCCGCCACAGCGATTACTCATGGGCCCAGGCCCAATAAATGCAGATCCACGCGTGCTACGTGCTATGTCGGCGCAGCTAATTGGCCAATACGACCCAGTAATGACCGGCTTTATGAACGAAACCATGGCCCGCTACCGCGAAATTTTTAAAACCAAAAACGAATGGACCATGTTAGTTGATGGCACATCACGCGCAGGGATAGAAGCCGTTTTATGCTCTATTTTACGCCCAGGCGATAAAGTACTGGTGCCCATTATGGGCCGCTTTGGCCACTTGCTTGCTGAAATAGCCGAGCGCGTAGGCGCAAAAGTACACACCATAGAAGTCCCGTGGGGCGAGGTATTTACGCCCGAACAAATAGAAAAAGCCATTGTTGATGTAAAACCCCATGTACTTGCTATGGTACAGGGCGATACCTCTACAACCATGAACCAACCCCTTGAACACATTGGCGATATTTGCCAAAAGCACGACGTATTATTTTACTGCGATGCCACCGCTTCGATTGTAGGTAACGATTTACCCGCCGATGAGTGGAAACTCGATGCGCTTTCGGTTGGTTTGCAAAAATGTTTAGGTGGCCCGTCTGGCTCTGCCCCTTTAACACTGAGCGATAAATGCGCCGATTGGATCCAAAAACGCAAAAAAGTAGAAGCGGGTATTCGTACCGCGCAGCATACCGATGGCACAGAGCCATTTGTACGCTCAAACTACTTTGATTTAGGCATGATCATGAATTACTGGGGCGAAGAGCGCCTTAACCACCACACCGAAGCCACCAGCATGCTGTATTGCGCATCAGAATGTGCTCGCATTGTTATTGAAGAAGGCGTTGATAACTGCGTTGCCCGCCACAAGTTACACGGCGATGCCATGCTAACGGGTATTCAAGCGCTGGGCTTAAACGTATTTGGCGACTTAAACCATAAAATGAACAACGTAGTGGGTGTTTATATACCCGAGGGCATTAATGCTGACCACGTACGCGGACAAATGCTAACCGACTTTGGTATTGAAATTGGCACCTCGTTTGGGCCGCTGCATGGCAAAATTTGGCGTATTGGCACCATGGGTTACAACGCCCGTAAAGATGCCGTATTACAAACATTGGCAAGCCTAGATGCCTGCTTACACGCCAACGGCTATAAAGGCCCTAAAGGCGAAGCCGCTATTGCCGCCCTTGCCCATTATAAATAAAAAAAGGATTTAGCATGACGATTGCAAGCCCCCTCCATGAGCCATTATTAAACAGTGAGCTGGCTAATAAATTTGCCGCGCGCGCGTTATTGCGCTGTAAAACGCTCAGTGGCCTATCGCAAATGCAAGGTGGCATTCACCGTGTGTATTTATCTAAAGAGCACAAAGAGTGTAACCGTGTAACTGCCGCGTGGATGGCTGAGGCGGGCATGCAATCGTGGCAAGACGAAGTCGGCAATTTATGGGGGCGCTTAGCATCATCTAACCCAAACGCTAAACGATTAATTATTGGCTCACACCTAGACACCGTACCAAATGCCGGCGCATTTGATGGCATTTTAGGTGTGCTACTCGGTATTGAAATAGCCGCCCTTGCACACACACTTAAGCTTGATTTACCATTTCATTTAGATGTAGTGGGCTTTTGTGATGAAGAAGGCACCCGCTTTGCCACCACGTTAATTGGCTCAAAAGCACTGGCGAACGATTTTGACCCCCAGTGGTTAAATATACAAGATACAAACGGCATTAGCATGCGCCAAGCCATGCTTGATTTTGGCCTAAACCCTGATGATTACGCTAAAGCCGCCCTTAACAAAAACGAATTACTCGGTTATTGGGAAACCCACATAGAGCAAGGCCCAGTGCTTGAATCGGTAAACCAGGCGCTAGGCGTAGTAACCGCTATTGCTGGCGCCAAACGCGCTATGATCACCCTATCAGGCCAAAGCGGCCATGCAGGCACTACGCCAATGAACTTACGCCAAGATTCGTTAGTTGGCTGCGCCGAGCTTACCCTTGCCATAGAGCAACTAGCAAAAAACGCGAGTAATGGTGAAGTCGCCACCGTAGGGCAAATTCATGCTCGCCCAGGCGCAACAAACGTTATTGCCGGTAAAACGACAATAAGCCTAGATGCACGCGCACAAAATGATGCCGACCTAGCAGTATTACTTAATGCAATACATACCCGCGCCGATCAAATTGCAACATCGCGTAATTTAACGCTTGATTGGCAGTGGACACATGCGGCCGACGCCGTAGCGTGCGACACTCAAATTCAGCAATTGTTTAGCAGTGCCTGTAAATTGAATAACCAAGCATCACCTTCACTTGCCTCTGGCGCTGGGCACGATGCCATGGCTATTGCCCCTATTTGCCCAGTGGGCATGCTATTTATACGCAGCCCTGGCGGGATAAGCCATCACCCCGCAGAAGCTGTTATTGATGAGGATGTAACAAAAGCCCTTAGCGTAATGTACAGCGCACTCATGCTGTATGTAAAAGAGTTAGAAAAGTAACTAACGGTTATTAAGCGCAGGGTAGGTTATGTGCTGTTAGCTTAGCCCTGCGTATTAAACGAGGCTGTGGTTATTAATTAAAGCCAGTATTTAAAGTCGGTGTTTAAAACTTAATTAAGGCTTAAACCAAGCTCATTTAAACTCGTTTCAAAGCGCTGCCATTTTCTATTTATTTTACGCTTAGCCGATGAGCTCACGTAATTACTAATAGGAAAAAACTCAGTATTACCAATATCATCAACAACAACACACCGCTCAATGGTGCCGTTATTATTAACACACGCTATATTGCGTGGTTTTATTTCTTTGGTGATCACTAAATTGTGTAATAAATAATCTTTTAAATTTAATAGTGGCTCAGCTAATGCTTCACTATTTGGCTGATTTAAATAATATTCTAGCGTTTTAGCCGGCTGATTATTTGCATCAATCACTAAGTCAAACACGTACCCTGTGCCAATATTGGTGTGTACCGTACCATGGTATCGCGCTAACAACTGCCACTGAATATTTCGGTTACTAAGTCGCTTATAATAAGCCAGCTCTTGGTCTTGCTCCTGCGAAAACCCTTCATGGCTTACTTTTATACATAAATTATGTGCCTCAGGGTGCCTGTAACACGTTCTATGCGCCCCTTTACCCACAATTAAATCGTCATTCAATGAGATCAAACCAATTTTCGTCCTAACGTAAATTTACAAATACCAATTCGCTTAATTAAGTAACCTGTTTTGAGGATTGGTATAAAACGAGGTAAATAACAACGCCATAATATTGCACGCTTAGTATTTACATCTATTAATGCAGCTTTTAATACTATGTCAGTAATAAAGTAGGTACATTCGTTAAATAAGCCGGCCATTTTAACTATAAATCAGGGTTTATCAAGGTAAATTAGCTACAGTTTGGATGTATTAAAGGCTAAGGTAGATTTGCTTTTGTATTATTATTAAAACGAATACCAGGCTATTGAGATAAGGAAGAAGAACAAAAAATTTAGATTTATTCGCGGTAGCTAACCTAGTCTTACAAATAAATATTTAGATAGTAGAAGCCCCGTTTTTACTTTCTAAATACTCTGGTATATAGCTAAACCGACTTTGTATATTTGTATTCGCATGATACAACAGCTGCACATAAGCCACTAAAAGCTAAAATACAAACTGCAGAAACTGCACCCCAAATTGACATTATCATCACAGGTAAACCGGCATTTGGTGCAGACATAACTATTCCATTCCCTAAATCTTTAGGTGCGCCAAGGTTAGAAAAAACACCAAATAAACCAATGCAAATAGCTATAAAAAACAGTATATAACTCAAAAACCCAAGCACTCTAGAAGCGATAAGCAGGCCCTTAAGGTTTTCTGTTTTAATTGTTGAGTATGGGTAAAGTTTCATATATATCCTTAATTTAATTACTTTTATTATTTTTCCTGATCGAATGTTTATTATTCACACAAGCAAACATAAAAACAAGTAGGAGCAACTTAAAATAGCTAAATTCACCAAGTAGTTAGCCAAGCATATTAAATTTATAACTAAGTATTAGATGTATATTGAAATAAGAGAATTGCTTTAGCTAACCTTCGCTAAAAACATTTATTTTGCAGTTATTCGGGTGGCTACATAAAACTAATTATAGGGCCACCCGTTTTAATTTTTATAGTTACTCAATCGTTACCTTTGCATCACTTACCCATGTTTCGGTTATCGCCTCTTCGTTTTTATCAACCAAATACGCGCGTATGCTTACGGGGTCGTTATTGCTCTGTTTGTAGTCAAATGCTAATCGCCATTGGTTGGTACCCACTATTGGGTAAGCACCAATTGGCTCAAGTATTTCGCCGTTACTGGCTTCAACAATAGGCTTTATGCCACTTTCTCTATCTAGGCCTTTAAATACTGGGCCTTCAAAATCAATCACCATTTTGTTTACGCCCTCAGGAATAGGCTGGCCAGGAATTCCGCCCTGCCCTTGGCGAGTATTAACAACACTTGCTAGTTTTTTTGATTTTGGATCGAGTGGACGCCACTCAATATCATAAGAAAAGGTAAACTCATCGCCTTTACGTACCTCTTTTTCAGGCACCCAATAAGCAACAATGTTATCAAACGTTTCATCTTTAGTTGGGATTTCGATTAGCTGCACAGCGCCTCTCCCCCAATCGCCCGTAGGCTTGATCCACGCTGATGAGCGCTTATTGTAAAACACGCCGTCGTCTTGGTAGTTATTAAAGTCACGATCTCTTTGGATTAAACCAAAGCCTTTAGGGTTCTCATCAATAAAGCTATTGGTCGACACCGACTGCGGATTATTTAACGGTCGCCAAATATACTGGCCCGACCCAGTATGAATCGCTAAGCCATCGCTGTCGTGAATTTCTGGGCGCCAGTCTTTCGCTACCGTTTTATCTTTTTCTGAGTACCAGTACATGCTGGTTAGCGGCGCTATACCTAAGCGCTCTACATCGGCGCGCATATACAAATTAGCACTTACAGAGGTAACATGCCCTTTGGCCTCTTTGTTGTCTTTACTTAAACCAAACCGATAAGCACCTGTAACAGAGGGCCCCTCAAGCAATGCCCACACAGACATGCTCTCACCTTTATTTTCTGCAGGGCCTAACCAAAATGCCGAAAAGCGTGGAAATTCTTCTGGCTCACTCATACCGGTATTAATTGCAATACCGCGGGCCGACAACCCATATTGCCCCTCAGGGCCATCAGTTCTAAAATAAGACGCCCCCAAAAACGATATCCAATCTGGTTTTATATCGGGGCGCATAATTCTAAAGCCTGCAAACCCAAACCCTTCTGGCAGGTCGTGGGCAGGGCTATCGGCAGGCATATCAAAAAGTGCATTATTAAAAGGCAGTTCTTTAACGTTGTTTTTATCATCTCTGATGAAAATACTTACCGGCTCAGGAAAATATCGCCCAGGGTAAAATAATTGCACCGGTGCCTTTTTGCCATTTGGGTAGAGGGTTTCATCTTCTTTAAAGCGTATTTTCCAATGTTCGTCATAGGTAATTTTATCAATAAGCTCAGGGGCTGGCACTTCCACAGGCGTATAAGGCTTTTTGGCAGAGGCTTTTGCCATTGCTTTTAAATCTTCAAAAGTAAACTTAGCACTTGCTTGTGCTTGCGCCGCATGTAACGACACAGAGGAGGCAATAATAGCGGCAATAAATAACTTTAACTTCATAAAAAGTATCTCTAATAAAGGGAGTCTAAAAATAAGCGCCCAGTACGAACGCCTAACTTAAAATGCTTGTAAAGATATTACACACCGCAATATGAACTCGCGTTTACTAAAATAACGTTATTTGGCGAAGCTTTTATGCTTCGCTGTGTTTAGGGGAGATTGTATTTGAATAGTTGCGTTTGAATAGCTGTATTAAATAAATGCGGCTGATATAGCTTTTACTTAGTTAAAGCCAGATAGTGCTTTAAAATCGAAATGCTGATCTGTGCGTCGCTGCTAGGCTTATTATAACTACCTGATTAATGCAGGCTTGTGAACAAGAACTGAGAAGTCGAGTAGCATATTCAATCCTTTTTTAGCTTATAACACCCACTTAAAAGTGTTAAGCGTGAGGAATTGCCATTACATTGGTTTGCTATGTATTAAAGGCCACCACATAAGTCTAAAAAATTTCCTGTCGAAAACGATGACTTTGCTGATGAAAGCCAATAAATAGCTTCGGCCACCTCCTCAGGTTCACCTCCGCGCTTAAGAGGAATAAGCTCCTTTAACCTTTCTACTCTTTCAGGTTCACCACCATCAGCGTGCATTTGCGTATTAATTAGCCCAGGACGCACACAATTAACTCTAATTCCTTCACAAGCAACCTCTAGTGATAAACCTTTAGTGAGTGTATCTATAGCCCCTTTTGAGGCAGCATAATCAATATATTCATTCGGTGAACCCGAACGAGATGCCCCCGATGAAACATTTACAATAACCCCACCGTTTCCGCCATGGCGTGTAGACATACGCTTTATGGCCTCTCGACAGCACAAGAAGTAACTAGTCACGTTGTTTGCTAAAATAGTATTAATTCTTTCAGCTGTTAAATCCTCCAAACGCGACTGCTTACGTAAAATACCAGCATTATTAACAAGTACTGATAAAGGGCCTAGCTCTGCATCAATTTTTTTAAACAGTCTTAGCACATCTTTCTCTACCGAAACATCTGCTTGGACTGTAATACAACGATTACCTGCAGCCCTAATATCGCTTGCGACAGCTTCGGCCGAAGCTAGATTAGACTTGTAATTGATACAAACGGCATACCCTTTTGATGCAAATAATTTAGATGTAGCAGCACCAATACCTCGACCTCCGCCCGTTATTAAAACCACTTTTGTGTTATTCATAAGTCATCCTTAAATAATGATGATGGAGGAATATAAAATGCTTTGCTAAACAGTAAGTAGTTGGCATAAATTAGCAATACAGGAGTCAAACCAACTGTTTACGTTCTGCTTTACAATTTTTTATTATGCTTAATTTTCTTACTACGTAATTGAATACCAAGTTGCGTGCCTAATAAAACAGCCATTACATGCAGCAAAGCAGAAATTAAATATATTAAAGGCTCCATTGTTATTTCTAACAGTATATATAGTAAGGCACCGACACTTAAGTTAATAAACCAATAAACAGCCGCAACTAAAAAGGTTTTTATACGGCCTCACTGTTTGCTTATAGCCTAAGTAAAAATAAACAAATAAAGAGGCTACAAAACCGAGGACGTATTGAGTATAAATGTGTGATGTGCTTTCAGTCATCTCATCAAAGCCAACAGCATTTGTTGCTATTGTTGATAAAGCAACTAGCAATAAATACAAGCCTACTGAAAAGACTAAAACCCTAGAGTATTTCACAATAATCCTTTAGTAATATAATTAGGCCGTAGATTTGAATGCTAACGCCCCAGTAAGGGGCTAAAAATTGTTTGCTAAAATGTGTAGCGAAGCGAAACTGAGCAAACTGTTTTTAGTCCCGCTTAATTGGCTTGTTAAGTGTCACTTGGCACAATCAAGCTTTGAAAGATCAGCTCCTGCAATTGCTTCAAGATTTAATGTGATTTTCTCTGCTGACCAATCCCACCAAGCTAGTTGAAGTAACTTATCAATGACTGGTTGCTCAAATCGTTTTTTTATTATTTGTGCAGGGTTACCACCGACTACACTATAAGCAGGAACATCTTTGGTAACGACAGACTTACTTGCAATTACAGCACCATGTCCAACTTTAACTCCAGGCATTATTGTAGCTTCATATCCGATCCAAACATCGCTACCTATTTCTGTATCTCCTTTAAATGGTAACTCTCCTTCTTTAGGCATTACTTTTTCCCAACCATTTCCAAATATATAAAATGGATAAGTAGAGAAACCAGAGTTTTTATGGTTAGCACCATTCATTATAAATTTTACATTTTTTGCAATAGCACAAAATTTTCCAATAATTAACTTATCTCCAATAAATGGAAAATGATATAGCACGTTACTTTCGAAGTTTTCAGGGCCGTCAGGATCATCGTAATATGTATAATCACCAACTAATATATTTTCACTTTTTATATAGTTTTTAAGATATCCCACTTGTGGAAATCCATTCATTGGTTCTTTATTATTTGGATTTGGACCTATCAAATCAGACTCCTCAATATTTGTGACACTTAACGCCCGTTTAAGAGTCAAAATATAGTTGGCTAAAATAGGTGAACGTAGTGAACAAAAAGCCAACTGTATTTTGTCCTGCTTGAAATTCTTTTTAAGTATCCGTGTCATGAATAACCATCATGTTTTTTAGTATTGTAATTAAAACTGTAACAAGCTCATATATAACTATAAAAGCAATACTTGCTACAAAAATCTCTAAACTTGAAAAGAGTTTTTGTTTTAGGTATTCAGGTGACAAATCAAAAACACTTAAAGTTAGAGGGTAATCCAATGTTCTTAGATATGGCAGTGCGACTATGAAGCACAGACAAACGACAAGTATTTTTACATCCTTTTCTAAGCTAGTAATAAACCTTGAGAATTTTTGACTAGTTTTTGCTTTTTGTTTGGTTTCTTTAGATGAACCAGACAGAACACTCACCACTATAGAAGTACAGGCAAGAACACCACCTAAGCATGCGCCTAGCACTGGTGGTAATGAACGCTCTAGAATATGAAATGAATCAGCTTCGACGCTAGACAATAAAATAGCTATTGTAACTAATATGGCTAAATAGATTATTGTTTTCATTTTTTGAATGTATACCTATGCCTGATCATTTCAACTATTTCAGCAACATCCTGAGGTTTATAATTTTCCAATTCAAGCTCTGTAATATTGCCATCGATTACAAGCAATTTAGCACGAGTTTTACTTCCAATGCTTTTATATTTATCTTTGAGAGATTTTTTTCCTCGAATATTCCAAGTTCCTGCCCCGTCTTTAACCCAGTCCACCATTGCGTTTAACCAACTAGATGGTTTCAAATTAAGGTTACCATCTGGATTTTTAAACACAGGAGAAAATTCTGAGGCATTTGTTTCATCAACGACTTCATGAAGAAATTCTCCGATTTCTTTCTTTGTGCTACCAAATAGGTTCGGAGCAGCAAGATTAAACTTAACTTCACTTACATACTCAAAAGATTCAAATACTTCCCAAAAAGCGCTATCTACTGTTTTTGGATGAACGTGAGCTCGAACTCCACGCTCAGCTAAAATTATATTATTTGATATGTTTGAGAATGCCTTTGCAGCAACATTGGCACTGCTAAAGACTGAGTTTTTGTTTTCCACAAGAATTACTTGTTCACTTCTATCCCAAAGCCAGACTACGGGTGGAAAATCTTCCTCATTATGAATTTCAAAATTACGGTCATGAAGTTTAACACTGGATTTTTTTGAGATAACTCCAGCCATGTAACCATTTAAATGGTCATTTATATAAACTTTGATAGAGTATTCATCATCCCTTTCTTTTGCCATATCTAGGGCTTTTTCAAACAAGGTTATATCTCTAGCTTGGCCTTGTTCGATAAATAACTCTTCATCCATCGGAAGTAGTGATACCAGTAAAACATTCAATTCCATTTTCGAATACTACTCCATAGTAGATTGAGGATACTTAACGCCTTACTAATGGGCGCATAAATGCTTGGCTAAAATTGGCGACGAAGGAGCACAAGCCAAGCGTTTTGCGTCCTTTTGAGTAACTTGTTATACGTTTATTCCATAAAGATCATATTCATATAAGTAGGTCTGATTTTATTTTCTTCACACCATAAATCGAACTTGTCACGTTCAGATGAAACAAAACCAGTGCCATCGTCATTAGTAATTATATGTGTTAAACCATTAATAGGTCTCAAATAATTGCCATCAACCATAAATTCTCTAGAGCTCGTGAGTGAGTCAACAACATCCTCTATACAAGAGTTTTCATTCTTTTGTAGATGTTCTTGCATACCTTCATCTAACGGTAAATAACCACCCTGCATTGCCATAATATTTATTGCAGACATTTCAGCGGTTCCTATAGCGTACGGTGCCCACACACCATCATTTTCTCGAACAAGTTCTTTTTCTTTGATTTCAATAGTTTTATATAACCATCCTGCTCGATCTTCTATTTCTTTTGGTATAGCTAAGAGTAATGGTTGGATATTATCCATGTGAAGCCCGTCATCCCAAGGCATCTTTACATCAAAATATATTGAAATTTTTGACCAAATTAATTCCAATATCATTTTCGCTGGATTATGCCTAGTTGAAAAAGATATCACCCAAGAATCTTTATCCTTGATAACAGTAAAAGGGATGCCATTTCCTTTAACAATACAATACTCATTAGATGTAACTAGTGTTGGGAGGCTTGGAACTCCAAGTCCTTGAGCGCCTTCTTTTCCTTTCTCCTCAAGGATATTTATAAAAGCGGTTCTTAACCCGTGCTCACTTTTATAACCTTCATAGCCTTGAATAATGCTAACTGGAGCTAACGACTCTTGAACCAGTGCATAGAATAAAATACCTTCGCTTTTCGAAAGACGATGAATATCCAAATATTTCTCTGGTGCTATTTTTCCCGTAATTTGAGAGAAGTGCTTTCTAGCAACTCTAATGTCGGGTTCATAATTTTCGTTTCTTAACTTATTTTCAAAATGTTCTGAAAATCTTTTTCTTATTCCCCCAAGGTGCTCAAATGCATCCACATAATCTTTTTTTCTTAGAGTTTTCTTAACTTCAAAAATACAAAGAATATTTTCAATTTCATATATGTATTCATCCGTTAGACCATATCTGACACCATCACCGTGCACCAACATGCAATCAATCTGTTCCGGTAACATTTCACCGGCTATTGATATAAAGCCAGAGACTACTTGTAAGTTTAAATTCTGTGGAAGAATAAATGCTTGATCGATGCCTTGTTTTGTAACCTGTTCATACGCACTACCTAGTGTAGGCATGTGTGGCATATCGAAACCTTTTAATTTCGTGGTTTCTTCTTCAATAAATGCCTCTAATAGTTGAGAAGCTTTGAAAATCATCGGGGAGCACCATCCTTGAGAAACGTATAACAGCTTATTGAACACCACTTTGGGGGGTTATAACACCCCAAAACGGCGCATATTACATCGCTCAATAATTCCACTAAATAACTGCAATGTAAACAAGCAATTAGGTATGCAGTGAAAAAGCCTTTGTTGCTTTGCACCAAATAACTTTTAATAATGTTATTGGACAAAGTCAAAATAGCTGTTTATGTGAACAGTTCATTCTAAAGGTAAATTTTGCCTTTGTGCATTTAGCACGTATGAGCTAAAGCATTGGCTAAATAAGCAAGCCTTAACATATTGATGATACAAGCTCGCTGGGGTATTTATGATAAAACGAATAGGTAAGGTATTTACTTTACATCAAAGTTCACGTGGTCAAAGTATGGATTACTCTCACGCGCTTTAAGTAGACTAATTGTAGTGAGCACAATAAGCTTTAGCTCGCCGCTTACATTAATGGCAATGCACTCTTGTTTGAGTGCATTGCGTTTTGTATCAGTTGCTACACCACATACACTATCACCATTTTTTAAAATAAGCTCAACGCTTAAATGGTGCATACAGGCAATTTCGATGTAATCGTAATGGTTGCAACTGATCATAACGTCCTCTTTATATATTATTTAGCAGGTTTAAGTAGCATTAAAGTGGCAATAACAATTAAGTTACCTACATACCATAAATCTTTAATTACAAATTGCCCTAAACGCTCTAATAACGTGCTTGAGCTAAACGCGCCGTTTGCGGTAATTAAAAATGTTTGGGTCATTAAAAATACACTTAAACACGCTAAGCCACTAACAATAATAAGCTTTTTATTGTTAAGTAAAATGCCCGCACCAAGTAGTACTGCAAATAATACATCAAACCCACCAATGATATTTGATGCGCCTTGTACGCTAAATACCGTGTATAACCACGACATAAACGGTGAGGTTTCTACTAGGCCTACAATGGCTTTGGCTTCAAATTCATAGAATTTCATGCCGCCAATCCACAGTAACACCATAGCAACCGGTATAAAGTTTAAAAGTACGTGTTGTTTGTCTGTTAGTTTATTTTTATAAAACAAAAATAAATACAAAGGGATAACAGCAAAGTATTTAATTATGCCTTGCCCACTGCCAATAATTGGAAAGCCGCCTAACTGTGCCATCCAGCGGTTACTGGCAAATAGGGTAAGCAAAGGCACTATGCTAACAACTAATGCGAGTATAACTGCAGGCACAGGCTTTATTAATTTTAAATGCGCAGCTAAGGTGGTGACTGCCAACGCAATCATAGCGGTGCCTGTGAGCAAACCTAATGCATTGTTACTGAGTAAGGTATCAAGTTCATAAAAACTAAAGGTAGCTGAGAGTGTGTTTGGGTTTGCACCTAAAGCAAACGATACACCAAGTAATGCAAAGCTGAGTGTAAGTAAAAAGGTGAGTGCGTTATTTGTGTGTGTTATGTTCATTGTGTGCCCATTAAATCTGTAATGGCTAATAAAGACCTAATTTTTACAGAAAGTGATTCAACTAAAGTTAAATTTTTTAAATACAAGGAAGGACATTTTGGTTTTTACGTTTACAAAAGCCACGCCCGAAAAGAGGTTTAACCTGAGCTTTGGTTAAGAGATTTAGATATAGTTGGTTAGTAATGTTACTGGGTCTGTTTTCTCTAGCTAGAAATTTTAAGTGAAAACAAGGCGAATTTGCGCGTCAATAGCTAGCCTATTGCAAGTAGATTCAACGCAGTTAGCGCTAAAAATAGCTGCTTGAGATAGATTTATTAGCCAAGGCTCAGGTTATTAATTATGTCTTAGAAAACTTACTATGGTAGAGCACCTTGAGGTGGCCGGCTTATTTTTAACTGAGCAACAGCATAATGAAAGGGTTGACGAGCAATACGATTGCTCTCATCTCATACAGTTTAATGGTGATACTATAGGTACGTTAAAGTACAAGGTATGGGGTAGCTACATTGAAATAATGCAATTACAAATACACCCCAACCATCAAAATAAAGGCTACGGCAGAGGCGTTATTGAGCAAGTAATTAAAACTGCAAAGTTAAAGCCTATCAAACTAACAGTACTTAAAAACAACCCTGCTAAAGCACTTTATACTCGACTAGGCTTTAAGGTCACTGGGGAAGATAACTATGAGTACCATATGCAAACCCAGCCTATAAATAACTAAGAGCTACTCTCTTTGATCTTTAAAATCTTTTTTTCTGAAAATGGTTAGGTGCCAGCCCCATTTAAGCGAGCCTAATCTTAAAAATACAGTGGTAAAAAGTGAGCCTAAAATACACCAAATGTAATCGACTTCTATGGTAAACAGCGCAGCATAAACTAGGCCGCCTACTAAACAGGCTGAAGCATAGGGCTCGTTTCGCATAACTGAGGGTACTTCGCGGCAAATTACATCGCGTATTAGGCCGCCAAAAATCCCTGTGGTGATCCCCATTGTTATCGCTATTACCATACCTGTACCGCTTATTAAGGCTTTTTCTATCCCCATAATATTAAATAATGCCATACCTATAGCATCGACTAATAAAAAGTAATAGTTATTTACATGAGGTAAGTAACGCACAAAAAATATGGTGGCAATAATAGCGGCGTAAGTTGAGTATAAATACTCAGGCGTAGCTATCCAAAATATAGGTTTATCTAAAAGTATGTCTCTTAGCGTGCCGCCACCTAAAGCTGTAACAGTTGCGACCACCACTACCCCAAAACCACTTATGTTTTTTTCGTAGCCTAGCAGTGCTCCTGCAACCGCAAAAAAAGCCACTCCGAGCAGGCCCAGCACCATAAAGTATTCAGCAGTCATGTGCATTCCCTTTTAAATTTTATACATTGGTGTATCAATTTATATGCCAGATGTAATTAGCAAAAGCCAAAAGCGAGGATTAAAAGTACATTTAAAAACAATGGGTTAATAAATTTTTGATGAAATTAAATGATGGGTTATTGTGATATGCGATATTTAAAAAGGTAATTATTTTAAAAGTGAGTAGTTTTTACACATTATTTATTTTTAGCTGAGTCGCCTTTTTTAGTCAATTACTAAGCTCATTAATATACGTACGGGAAAGTAAATAACGGCTGGAATGCCGAATAACCAATTAGCAAAGCTTTGCGGCATGACATAAAAAGCAACCTGCTTCACCCAATATCTAATACCAACCCGCAATAATACTTAATCATTTTTAGGGGCTAAACGTGTCACTATCTGCGTTAAAAAATTCTCATTTAGAATAACTAAATAACGAATTTTTTGCCTAGCTATCAACACGTTTATCTATCCTCAAAATAGATCACTTAATTAAGCGTAAACTCTAAATATTGCGCTAAAAAGTCATTAAGCGATAAGCTTAAAAATGCTAAATTATTACTTATTAAAACCCATAGTGCATACAAGCCAAGAAGGCCATCGCCCACACTGCCAATATAAGATGAGTAACCAATAAATAATAAAAAGCCGCGCATGGTAAGTCCCTGTTAGCTGTATCGTTAAGTTAAATAATAAACTCGCTTAGTTAATTGCACCATTTAGCTTTTAGCTTTTAGCTTTTAGCTTTTAGCTTTTAGCTTTTTGAGCATAAAAAATGGCGCTAAAAAGCGCCATTCAAAAAACAATTAAATTAAAGCGCTAGGCTTAAAATTTTCTTCGCTTTAGCTATGTCAATATCGCCATGTTCGCCAAGGGCTGTCATGCCGTTACGCTCAAGGTTGTTGGCAACGGCTTCAACCGCGTCTTCACCTAGGTCGTAATCGCCAAGTTTTGTTTTAATGCCCATTTGCTCAAAAAAGTCTTGAGTATGTTTAATGGTTGCATCAATCAGCTCGTTTTTGTCTTGCATATCAAGGCCAAATACACGCTCACCTAACTGAATAATTTTAGCGCGTTTTTGCTCTTGCTGAACAAACATAAGCGGTGGTAATACAATTGCAAGTGTTACAGCGTGATCTAAGCTATAAAGCGCTGTTAGCTCGTGGCCAATCATATGCGTAGACCAATCTTGCGGTACGCCTTGGCCAATTAAGCCATTTAGTGCCATCGTTGCCGACCACATTACGTTTGCACGAACATCGTAATCTTCTGGGTTTTCAAGGGCTTTAGGGCCTTGCTCAATTAGCGTAGATAAAATACCTTCTGCAAAACGGTCTTGCAGTGGCGCATTAACTGGGTACGTTAAGTATTGCTCAATAACATGTACAAACGCATCAACTACACCGTTAGAAATTTGGCGAGTTGGCAGTGAGAATGTATACGTAGGATCAAGCACGGCAAATTGCGGTTGTACAATTGGCGTACCAAAGGCACGTTTTTGCTGGGTTTCTTTACGGGTAACAACCGAGTTACCGTTGCTTTCTGAGCCAGTAGCCGGAAGCGTTAATACCGCGCCAATAGGTAATGCACTTTTTACTTCTGCGCCATTAACTAAAATATCCCAGCCGTCGCCTTCGTATTTTGCTGCTGCCGCTACGTATTTAGCGCCGTCGATAACACTACCGCCGCCTACAGCTAATATAAAGCTAACGTTTTGCTCTTTCACAATTTCTACAGCTTTTGAAAGTGTTTCGTAAGTTGGGTTTGGCTCAACTCCCGAAAACTCCACAAAGTCCACACCTTCAAGTGCATTTACTACATCGTCATATACGCCGTTCTTTTTGATCGAACCGCCACCGTATAAAAACATGACCTTGCCTTGGCTTGGTACGCGGCTTGCGATCTCATTAATTTGATCTTTGCCGAATAAAATCTCGGTGCGGTTTTTAAATGCAAAATTTAACATATTTGTACTCTACTTGGTTACGGGGCTCAGCCCCTGGTGCTCATTGCTTTATAAAATGGGAATTAATAGTTAACTTTCAAGTAATTAATTACCTATTTTATAAATTAAATATGAAAATGTTTAATGTCTAACTGAACGAGCGCAAGTGTACGCGCACTTTACAATAAGTAGAATTCAGTTAATCTTGCTTTACCCATCGGATTTCTGATACCTAATGTTTTATGTCTTATTTTGTACAATTACGCACCTTTGTTGAGGTATATCGTTGTAAAAACATCTCTCGGGCTGCTAAAAATTTGGGGCTTTCGCAACCAGCTGCAACCGCGCATATACAAACAATGGAGTCGGTGGTAGGTAAATCGTTATTTGAGCGGCGTCACCGAGGCGTAGAACCAAGTAATGCCGCCCACGATTTTGCAGGCCAAGTGGCAAATCACCTTGATGCTATAGAGCAAAAAGTTGCCTCTGTACGCACCCGTTCAAACGATGTGAGCGGGACGATTACACTAGCTGGACCCGCCGAATATATTAGTTATGTTGCCTCAGCACAGCTGGCAAATTTGTTACAAGCAGGCAATGTTGATGTGGTCGTGCTGCCTGGTAATCGTGAGCAAATTTATTCAGCGCTCGACACCGGCGTTGCCGATATGGCCATTACAGCCTCTCTGCCCGATAACAAAATTTACGACTTTGAAGTGCTCGACAGCGAAGAGCTAGTACTGGTGGCGCACCGTTTATTAGCGCAAAGCTTAGAGGGGCAAACCATTACGCCAGCACTTTTAAATACGCTGCCGGTGGTCAGTTACGACAGTCAATTACCGCTTATACGCCAGTATTTTGATACTGTATTTAAACAAAGCTGTACGTCAAAAATAATTGCCCGCTGCCCCGACATACGCGCGCTCGCCGGCATAGTAAGAACTGGTGTAGGCTATACCGTGCTGCCTGATTATATATGTCATGACGATATTCAATCGGGTAGATTAATTAAACTTGGTCCGCAAGGGCCGGAAAACAATTTGTACTTAGCGTGGCGTAAAGGGGCGCTTGCTCACCCGCGGCTTAATTATGCCCGCGATGTGTTAATGGCTTTTTCTAATATTAATAAATACGCAAAATAGTTTTTTAACTTATACCAATCCGCATAATTAAGTGATCTATTTTGAGGATGGGTAAACGTGATGATAGCAAGGCAAAAAATTCGCTATTTAGTTGTTCTCGGCAATTGCT
>NZ_LKBC01000001.1:0-123000 GCF_001400005.1 Pseudoalteromonas sp. P1-30 | reverse complement strand
AATGAGAATTTTTTAACGCAGATAGCGACACGTTTAGCCCCTGAAAATCATTATGTATTATTACGGATTGGTATTGAACGCTGGTTATTTAATAAAATAGCCAACCGCGCGCCATTGCCCACTGCTTTTACTTAATGTAAGGGTTTCAACCGCAAGCCTTGCTGAAAATTGCGTTTTAAATTGCACAATAAGGTATTCACCTTGCGGGGCACCAGGTAAAGATGAGTAAGCATTAGCACTTATTTGTTCTCGCGTAGCCACTTTACCTAGTGGCGCACGCACTGTGTTTAGGGCGCTTTTCCAGTTTGCTTTACTTAATTGCGATTTAAATAACGCATCGGCTTGTTGCCAACTTTTTGTGTATTCACCCGCATCAATTAACTGTAACCAGTTTATTGCTACGGGCATATTTTTAGTAGTTTCGGCCCACACTGAGCAGCTTATAAACAAGCATAAAATTAAAATGAGGGGTTTCATCATTCTTCCTTTTAATCTGGCGTTAAAAGTAAATATAGATACTCCAAATTACAACACATTGGTTAAATGGTTAACCCCTAATATTAAAAACTTTTGCAAATAAGTGCCTTACTCTCCTTTAATTTTTAAAACCTGCGCGTAAGTGCAATCGCTCAACATAGAAAAACCATGCGAGGCTTGCTCTTGACCTATTACAAATGGATGCGCCGCCTCGGGGGCTCTATTTTTAAGTTGCTTTATGCGCTCAAACGAACCATCGCGTTTAGGGTGATTTGATATAAACACATCTACACCGGCTTGCATTGCCAGATTGCCAAAACGTTTAGCGGCGACACTGTAAGCGCTAATTCGCTCAATATCAGGCCCATAGTTTAGCCCAGTCCCTCCCCACAGGCTTAGCATATGTTTTTTGCCGTTATCGTATACTGGGAACAACAACGAAATAGTGCCAGGGGTGTGTCCAGGCGTTAAATGAACGCCAATGCTAGTATCGCCAAGCGTAATTGTATCTGCCTCTTTTGTGCTTATATCTCTTGTTGGCCGTTTGCCCCAACGTGGGCTTTCAAAATCAAGCTTTGGTTGTTCTAAGCGTCGCCACTCAACCTGACTCATTACAACACGCGGTTTGTATTTATTAACTAAGTACTCTTGCCCACCGTAATGATCACCATGCCCATGGCTAATAATTAAATACTTAATATCTTCGGGGTTTAAGCCTAGTGTGAGCAAACCTTTTTCAATGTAATTTTTAGCTTGTTCGTTGTTATTTAGCGCATCAATAACAATAAGCCCTTGTGATGTTTTAACTACCCAACTTGCCACTCCACCAGTACCTACATAATAAAGGTTGTCAAACACTTGTGTAGGTTCAATCGTTGATGAGCGCCGTTTACTACCCAACTTTTTACTGCGCTTTTTACCTTCATTATTAGTGCGAACACGCTTTGTTAAATCACGTAACGGGTTTTGTATATCGCATAGGCTTGTTAACCCCGGAAACTCATCAGCGTACTGCATGCCTTTTTCGACATAATCTTGCGCTGTTAATTGTGTATTTTGCGCAATAGCCGGGTACGTAGCTAAAAAGCTGAGTACCACAGCAGAGAATATAAATTTTGGCATAAACACCCCTTATAGTTTTGTATCTATAGCTAGCCAGTAGCGTCGGCCATCTTCTACATAGCCGTATTCATCGTAACTGGTTGCTTTATCAAATATATTGTAAATACCAAACATAACTTTAACGTTACCGTTTACTTGCCACGCACTGCCTATATCTGCTGTTGCAATAGAAGGGGCTGAGGTTAAACGGCTAGTTATAGAGGCTGCTTCGGTTTCTTTACCGCGGTAATTAGCACGTGCCCACGTATTAATATTATCGCTTACATCCCAGTTAATATTTAGCGTGGCTAAATGTTTAGGTATTTGCGTGAGTGGCTGGCCTTTATTGTCGCCACTGCGTTGCTCAGAAAACGTATAGCTGTAGCTAGTTGCAAGGGTAATATCTGCACTTAACATTGTTTCTATATTTAGCTCAGCCCCATAAGTCACCGCTTTATCAATATTGATGTTATAGCGGTCGGTTTCATCACCACACACTGTGATAGGACATAAAACGGTGTTAATTTTGTCTTCAAAGCTATTATGAAAAACCGTGATATTAGTTTGAAAATCACTGTTAGCATAATACACAGCCGCTTCTTTACTGACGGATGTTTCGGGCTCTAGGTCAGCATTTCCATATAAATCGCCACCGCGGCTGCTTTGGATCCAATTAGGGCTAAGCTCGCGTAAATCTGGCGCTCTGTAACCGGTAGCTACGCCCGATTTAAAGGTCCATGCCTCATTAATATTCCAAACTCCGTATAGGCGTGGACTCAAGTGCGAATCAAACTGCTCGTTATCATCAACTCGTAAACCCGTGGTAATGGTAAAATCAGGGTGTAAGCTCCACTCATCTTCAGCAAATAGCGACCATTGTTTGTTATCTATTTTAGTAATAGTGGCTGCGTTTGTTGTTTTGTCATCAAGCTTTTCTTGTTCAAATGCGCCGCCTAATGTTACATGGTGGTTTTCAAGTGCAATTGACCACTGCGTATTTGCTAAGGTATTTTCGATAGTTATTTCACGGCCTTCGTTTTCAACCGACTCTTGTTGAATATACGAAT
Source organism: Pseudoalteromonas sp. P1-30 (assembly GCF_001400005.1). Taxonomy (NCBI): domain Bacteria; kingdom Pseudomonadati; phylum Pseudomonadota; class Gammaproteobacteria; order Alteromonadales; family Pseudoalteromonadaceae; genus Pseudoalteromonas; species Pseudoalteromonas sp. P1-30. Next base: position 120,355 of record NZ_LKBC01000001.1, on the reverse strand, counting down.
GCGCAGCGCCCCAACTATAGCTACCTTTATGTGCTAACGACCACGTGCTGCGGTTATTGTTCGTTTCGCTAGAGCTATTTCGACTAGGTAGCGATAGCCCCGAGGTAGAAATACGTTTTTGATCGTGTTCGCTATATTCAAGCGATATCACATCGTGCTGGGTGGCTGTTAAGTGCAGTGTACCACTGTAACTTGTCAGCTCTTTTTCACCGTAACCGCGCTCAATTTCATCTTCTTCACGCTCTTGGTAAAGAGCCGAAAGGTTAACGCTTAATAAATCTTTTATTAATGGCCCCGCTGCATATATTTGCCCTTGGTATTCATCACCCGAATTACTGTTTTCTTGCTGTGTGGTTTCTAGGCGAACATTAGCATGCCAATTGTCGTAATTTTTACGGGTTATAACATTAATAACGCCGCCAATTGCATCCGACCCATACAACGTAGACATAGGCCCACGCACAACTTCAATACGTTCAATAGCATCTAGTGGTGGCAGCCAATCTTGCTCAAAGCCACCGCTGCCGCTTGGTTGTGATTCACGCCCTGACTGCTTTTTACCGTCTACCAAAATAGCAGTGTACTGCGCTGGCATGCCACGCACGCTTATATCTTGTCGCGAGCCACCACCGGTGACCGTAACCCCTGCAACATCGTTAAGTGCATCGGTTAAGTCTTTATAAGCGCGGTTTTCTAGCTGCTTTTTGCTAATTAAAGTAATAGAAGCTGGCGCTTGCGCTAAGGTTTGTTCAAAGCCAGAGGCGGTTACTACTATTGTTTCTATATCATTGTTAGCGTTAGCCAAAGTGTAAAATGGCGCAACAGCAATTAGAGGCAGAGCTAAAGTGTTTTTCAGAGTCATTACGGGGTATTTAATTAGTTATTTTACGTAATGATAACAATTATCAATACCTTCAGCAATTAACATCTCATTAATTCACAATAAAACTTAACCGATTAAGGTGCGGGTTACTCCAGTGCCATTATTAACAATAAGCCAATTTTATTGCGTTTATTGTACAAAAAAGGCTGCATTAACTAGCAGCCTTTTTGTATTCTGTATCGCTTAAGGTTTTAAAAATGCCATTTAACCATCAAATTTGGGTTGTGCTCTGTTTGACCATCTACACCAAACTTATTTTTCCAATATACGTATTCTATACCTACATCAAGGCGACCTGTGTCTAGGCCAAGCATAGGAGCAATATTGTATTTAAGTTGTGAGGTAAAGTTAAAACCGCCTTCGCTTTTACCAAACATAGTGTCGGTACTGTCAACAATATCTAAAAAGCCATCGTATCTAAAGTTACCCTTGTTATAGCCCCACGTTACGGTTATTTGGTTGTTATCTTCACGCTCTATGCCAATATCGTCCTGAAAACGACGGTAATAAGCCACATTAAAATATTGAAACCCTGGTACATCTAACGATACGCCGCCACCTAATAAGTAGTTATTTTGATCGGTATCGCCTGAGCCATATTCTGTTTGTAGGCCTAAAAACACCTCTTTAACAAAACTGTTTTGTGGCTTGTAAAGCGTTGGGTTTATGTTTAGCTCTCCGTATACTTCATCGGGGTTGCTTAATCTATCCATAAAAAAGAAGGTACCGCCCCATGTATGCCCCGATGCATGCTCAATGGTTACTACGCTTCTGTCGTCTTCCTCCCCCGAAAACGGCTCGAGGTAATCGGCGCCGGTCATGGCGGTTATACTAAAATCTGACCACAGCTCTTTTGCCGACACACTACTTGAACACACCGCGATAGCACTTACTAAGGCGAATTTTTTAATTGTTGTAATTTTCATTGTTAATCCCTTTGTTATAATTTTATTAGTCTAGTTAAGATGATCTGTACTTGCTGAATAATTTTCTGGTAGAACAAGCGTCATAACGATGGCGGTTAAACCCGATACCGTTACAGCGCTGCCAAAAATAGCGGTTACCAGCTTAGGCGCATTTATAAACATTTCGGGCACAAAGCTAACCCCTAGCCCCATACCTAAGCTCACCGCAATAATAAGTAAGCTACGACGATTTATTTTTTCGCTTGCAAGAATTTTTACCCCTGCGGCTGCTACTGTGCCAAACATAACAAGCGTTGCACCGCCTAGCACTGGTTTAGGAATATTTTGTAGCACGGCACCAATCACCGGAAATAACCCTAAAATAATCAAAATTACACCAATCCACAGGCCAATGTATCTACTTGCTACACCGGTTAATTGAATAACGCCGTTATTTTGGCTAAAAGTGGTATTAGGAAACGTATTAAATGCGGCCGCAATCATTGAGTTAACCCCATCGCCTAAAATACCTCCGCGTATACGCGCTAAATAGCTTGCGCCTTTTACCGGTAATTTAGACACTGCGCAGTTAGCAGTTATATCGCCTGTGGATTCAATGGCGGTAATTAGGTATAAAAAGCTAAAGGCAATCATGGCGCCAAAATCAATGTTAAAGCCATATTTAAAGGGTAATGGCATGGCGATTAAATCAAATTCGCCCATTTTAAATTTGGCTATACCTAAAATAAGAGCAAGTAACCACCCTACTAACATGGCAACGACTACAGCGGTAAGCCTTACCCACTGATTTTTGCTAGCATTTAGTAATACCACCAGCGCCACCACCGAAAAACCCACAATTAAGTTGCTTGGCGAGGCAAACTTTTCAGGCATATTAGTTAATAACCATTGCCCGCCGCCTATGTCGGTCATACCTACTTTAATGAGGTAAACCCCAATGGTGGTGATCACCACGCCGGTCACTACAGGCTTAATTACTTTGCCAAGTTTTTCTATAAAAAAGCTAATAAATATCTCTACAAAGGCTGCTAAAAAACACACAGCAAAAATGGTGGCAAGTACTTCATCGTTTCCGCCTCCAGTGGCTTTTACGGTAAAACCGGTTGCCAAAATGGTGCCTAAAAAAGCAAAACTGGTGCCTTGTACGCAAATAAGCCCTGAGCCAATTGGCCCCACACGGCGAGCCTGAATAAATGTACCAACCCCCGATACAAACAACGCCATACTAATTAAATACGGTATTTCGCTACCAAGCCCCAACACGCCACCAATAATAAGCGTGGGCGTAATAATACCTACAAAACTTGCCAGTACATGTTGCAGGGCAGCAAAAAAAGATTCGGTCAGCCCTGGTTTATCATCTACTGCGTAAATTATGTCTTCTGAGATTGCTTCTTGGTTTGACATAGTCAACATCCTTTTAGCGCTTTAATATGGGCAAGGTATATACGCCTTGCCCAAGTTTTAATTTAAATACAGTGGCGCTTATTTAAGCTGCCCTTCAACACCCTCTACATAAAAGTCCATACCAAGTAAGGTCTTATCATCAATTGTTTGCCCCGCTTTAGTTACCAGCTCACCTTGCTGATTGTTAATTGGGCCGCTAAATGGATGAAACTCGCCGTTGGCAATTTTGGTTTTAATCGCCTCTATCTCTGCAACAACATTGGCAGGAATGTCTTTACTCAGCGGCGCTAAGCGGGTCATACCGGCATCTATGCCTTTCCATACATTTTGCGATTGCCATTTATCATCAAGTACTTGCTGCACGCGCTCGGCGTAAAACTCATCCCAATGATGAACTGGTGCCGTAAGGTGCGCTTTTTTACCATAGCCGCTCATATCTGAGTGGTAACCAATGGCGTATATTCCGGCGGCTTCTGCGGCTTGAAGTGGCGCAGGCGAGTCGGTATGTTGAGTAATAATATCAACACCTTGGTCGATTAAACTGTCGGCAGCTTCGCGCTCTTTACCAGGATCAAACCAGCTATTAACCCACACTACTTTTACTTTTGCGTTAGGTTTTACTGAGCGCAGGCCTAAAGTAAACGCGTTAATACCGCGTATTACCTCAGGAATAGGAAACGCGGCAATATAGCCAATACTGTCAGACTTACTCATGTGCCCAGCAATAACACCAGTTAGGTAGCGCCCTTCGTAAATACGGTCAAAATAAGTGCCCACATTTTTAGCGCGTTTATAACCTGTTGCATGCTCAAACTTTACGTTAGGAAAACGTTTAGCCACTTTAATGGTCGGATTCATGTAGCCAAACGAGGTGGTAAATATTAAATCGTGCCCGCTTTTGGCTAATTGTGTAATAACTCGCTCTGAATCGGCGCCCTCTGGCACGCTTTCTACAAAGGTGGTTTTTATTTTTTCGCCAAATTTATCCTCTAGGTAACGGCGGCTTACATCGTGGGTGTAAGTCCAACCAGCTTCGCCAATCGGGCTTACATATACAAACCCTACTTTTACGCTGTCTTTTGCCATTGCACTCGCGCTTAACCCTAAGCTAAGTGCTACGCCAAGCGCTGTTATTAGTTTTTTCATTGTTATTCTCCGTGTTGTATTTTTAATATCCTGTTGAAGGCTTATTGTTACTCTTTGTATAAAATTTTTAATGGCCCTTATGCCAAGGCTTACCTAGCCACATGGGTTCGTACATTTTTAGTTTTTGTTTATTTTTACTTAGCATAATCAGTACTATAAGCGTTGCACCATAAGGCAGCATGGCCAGTAAATTAGAATCCACCGCTAAGCCAAGCGCCTGTGCCACTAAGTGCATAATGCTGGCAAAACCAAATAAATAAGCGCCTAGCATTACCCGCTCAATTCGCCAACTTGCAAATACCACTAAAGCCAGTGCTATCCAGCCTCGACCCGAGGTCATGTTTTGTGTCCAAAGGGGTGTGTAAGCAAGCGACAAGTACGCCCCTGCAATACCCGCCATTGCGCCGCCAAACATCACCGCTAAATAGCGAGTACGCATCACAGGCAAGCCTAAGTTATTACCAACGCCTGGGTTTTCACCAATAGCGCGTACCGCAAGCCCTGCCCTGTGGTATTTAAAAAATAAATAAGCCCCTAACACTAATGCCCAACTTAAATACACAATGGCATCTTGCGAAAACAGCGCTTTGCCCAGTAGCGGAATATGCTCAAACCCTGCAATTGCTAAAGTAGGTAAGGCATTAATGGTTTTGCCCTCGTAATCAACACCTAAAAATGCCGACAAGCCCGTGCCAAAAATAGTTAGCGCTAACCCGGCAGCCACTTGGCTAGCATTTAAATTAAGTGCTACAAACGCAAATACTAACGACGCCATAACCCCCACAAGCGCAGCCACGCTAAAGCCTATAAAGAGGTTGTCGCATTGGTACATGGTTATAAACCCTGCCACCGCGCCTAATAACATCATGCCCTCTTGCCCAAGGTTAAGTGTGCCGCTTTTTTCGCATACCATTTCACCTAGAGCCACCAGCAATAAAGGCGTGCCGGTGCGAATAGTGGCGTATAAAATATTTGTGAATACCTCTAAATCCATGTTTAAGATTCCTGTGCGATGGGTGTTAGCTGCGTTTTTTGTTGTTTAAATGGCAGTAACAATTTAATGCGATAACCAATAAGCACATCGCACGAGAGTAAATAAAACAGCATTAAGCCCTGAAAAATGCCGGTAATGGCATTGGGTAGGCCAATTTCTATTTGCGCCATTTCGCCGCCCATATAAATAAGCCCCATTAACAGCCCAGCCAAGGTGATCCCAAGCGGATGTAAGCGCCCTAAAAAGGCCACAATAATTGCGGCGTAACCATAACCGGGGGATATTTGCGGCACTAATTGCCCTATAGGCCCAGCCACCTCGCCAGCCCCTGCAAGCCCAGCTAACCCGCCACTTATTACCAATACACCAGCAATTAAAAGCGCACGTTTATAGCCCGCCATTTTGGCAGCCGATGCATCAAGCCCAAGTACTTGTATTTGAAAACCCACAAAGGTTTTACTAATAAATACCCATGTGGCACACAGCGCTAATAGCGCAAATGCAAGCCCTAAATGAAGGCGAGTACCCTCAAATAAAACTGGTAGTAAAGTGCTATCGTCAAATAAGGCGCTTTCAGGAAAGTTATAACCGTATGGGTCTTTTAATGGCCCGTGTACTGACCACAGCAACACATTAACGGCAATGTAATTGAGCATAATGGTGACTAAAATTTCGTTGGTGTTTAAACGTAATTTCATAAAGGCGGCTAAGCCTGCCCACAGCATGCCACCTGCAATACCTGCAAGTAATGTAAGCCCTAATGCAAAGGAACTTGTAGAGTCAACAAAGTTAACAGCTACGGCACTGGCGCATACGCCGCCAATCAGTAGCTGCCCTTCAGCACCTATATTCCACACCGACGCCCTGTAACACAGCGCTAAACCATAGGCACATAATAAAATTGGAATGGTCATTACTAATAGCTCGGTAACGCCGTACCAGTCAGAAATAGGCGCTACGAGCAAGGTATATAAGGCATTAAGCGGGTCGTGCCCTAATAAGGCAAACACCACATAACCTGTTATTAAAGTGAGTAAAATGGCTAAAACAGGAGAGAGATAACTCCATGTGTTTGAGCGCTCTACGCGGGGTTCAAGCTTTATCATGCCAGCGCTCCTTGCGGTGTTATTTTTGCTGTGTTGCTTTTAGTGTCGTGATTAAAATCGCCCGCCATCCACTGCCCTAATTGCACAAGTGGTACACAGTCGGTATTTAAAATAGGCGAGAGTTTGCCATCGCAAATCGCGCCAATTCGGTCACAAATTTTATAGAGCTCGTCTAAGTCTTCTGAAATAACTAGTACTGCACAGCCTTCGTCGCGCAGCGATAAAATTGCCTCGTGAATGGCAACTTGCGCGCCAATATCTACACCCCAAGTAGGGTGCGACATAACCAGCAATTGTGGGTTTTGCTCAACCTCTCGACCAATAATAAACTTTTGCAAATTACCGCCCGAAAGGCTTGCTGCGTGAGTACGGTTGCTGGGAGTTTTTACGTTGTATTTTTTAATGATTTTGTCGGCAAGTTGGCTAATTTTTTGTTTTACTAAAAAGCCGTTTTTAACTAAACCACTATCAAAACTGGTAAGGAGTGCATTGTGCGCTAAATCCATATCAGGGACTGCGCCGCGCCCTAGTCTGTCCTCGGGTACGCATGCAAGCCCAAGCCTGCGCCTTTTTAGAGGGCATAACGCATCAACAGCGGTATTTTTAAATTTTATTGCGTTGCTATTTTTTTGTGGCTCCTCTCCCGAAAGCGCTTTTAATAGCTCCTCTTGCCCATTACCGGCAACCCCTGCAATACCGACTATTTCGCCTTGTTGTACGGCAAAGTTCACGTTTTTAAGCGCAATATCAAATAACGCCTGCGCACTGGTTGATAAGTTATCGACTGTTAAAAAATCACCTGTGCCAGTCGCTCTGCGTGTTTGGTTACTTATTGGCGTGCTGTCGCCTACCATTAAGCGAGCTATTGATTCGCTGGTTTCGTTTTTAGGAATGCAATGCCCACTTACCTTGCCGGCGCGCAAAATAGTGGCGCTGTCGCACAGCTCAATAACTTCATGCAACTTATGGCTAATAAACAGCACCGAGCAGCCTTCTTTTTTAAGCGAATTCAGGGTTTTAAACAGTGCGTCTACTTCTTGCGGAGTGAGTACCGAGGTGGGTTCATCTAAAATAAGCAGTTGAATATCTAATAATAAACACCTGACTATTTCTACTCGTTGGCGCTCGCCCGTTGAAAGCGTAGACACCAACCTATGTGGGTCCAGCGGCATGCCGTACCTAGCCGATGTTTTACTAATTCTGCTGGCAAGTGTGCTGCTATGCCCTGCTAAATCGCCCAGCGCTAACGCGATATTTTGCGCAACTGTTAGGGTTTCAAATAACGAAAAATGCTGAAACACCATACCTATGCCTAATTCGCGGGCATCGGCGGGTTCTTTTATGTCCATTTTACGACCGTTAAAAAACATGTCCCCTTGGTCAGGTTTAACCACACCGTAAAGCATTTTCATTAACGTGCTTTTACCTGCACCGTTTTCACCAAGCAGGGCATGCACCTCACCATGTTTTATTTTTATTGTTACGCCGTCGTTGGCTATACATCCGGGGTACTGCTTTGTCATTCCCTGCATAGTAAGGCGGTATTTATTGTCCATTATTTAAACCTTTCTTTGTGCTTGTTGGTTAAATAAGCTAGCCTAGAAACTTAGCTGACCAATCGGTCAACAATGGCATGGTATCTGCAATTAACTTACCAAGATGAAAAAGTTTTTTTCTTACCTGCTTAAAAACAACAAGAAAAAATATACGCCAAGCCCTTACATATCAGGGCTTTATAAAAGTTAAGGGGGTCTGTGTGATTACGTTTTTATTAAATGACACGCCAATAGAAGTAGAAGAATGCGCGCCGAATCTCACCATTTTGGACTGGCTTCGCACCAAAAAAGGGAAAATGGGCACCAAAGAAGGGTGTGCAACAGGCGATTGTGGCGCATGCACAATTTTAGTTGGCGAAGAAAAACTAAATTCAAACGGTGAGCCAGTTTGGCACTATAAATCCATGAATAGCTGCCTGCTTTTATTAGGTAATGCACACGCAAAACACATAGTAACCGTAGAGGCTGTAACAACAGGGCTTTACCCTACACTTAACGATTTACATCCGGTGCAACGCGCATTGGTTGAGTGCCATGGTTCGCAATGTGGTTTTTGTACCCCTGGCATAATAATGAGCATGTTGGCGCTTTATATTAATAACCCGAGTTACCCAGGTAAAAAAGCCGCTATTCATGCTTTAGGTGGCAACTTGTGCCGTTGTACTGGCTACAGCCCTATTTTACTTGCAGTTGAAAAAGCTTATAGCTACGAGCGTAAAAATGAGCCTTACTCAGCCATGGCAGCTCAGTTTAAAGCCTCACTTAATACGCAACATGATGACGATGTTCCATTTTTAAAAAATGGACCTCGTACGTTTTATTTACCACAAAGTGCAGCGCAACTTGTTGAGCTTAAAGCGCGTTACCCACAGGCACACTTGGTTGCTGGTGGCACCGACTTTGCCATTGAGCTTAGCCAAAACATGCTATTGCCCGATATTATTATATCGCTTAGCCAAACCAGTGAGCTGTGCACTTTAACCGATAACAGCGGCGAGCTACATATTGGTGCAGCACTACCTTACAGCCAATTTATTGAAGCGTTTTACACTTACTACCCAGAGTCTAAGGAGCTGTTTGAACGCCTTGGCTCTAACCAAGTACGTAACAGTGGCACCTTAGGTGGCAGCATAGGAAACGCCTCTCCTATTGGCGATCCAGCCCCTTTATTAATCGCACTTAATGCCACTCTAGATTTATTAAGCGCAGCAGGCACACGTACAATAAACGTGGCCGACTACTTTGTTGATTACAAAAAAACAGTCATTAAAAGCGATGAGGTCATTAGCAAAATTACCGTACCTAAACGCCCAGACTCGTTAAAGCTTGCGTGTCATAAAATTTCCAAACGCTTTGAAGATGATATATCTACTGTGTGTTTAGTGCTGGCTATAGAGCAAACGCAAGGCGTAATTAGCAATGCCCGCTGCGCCATGGGCGGTATGGCTGCAATACCCAAACGCGCCGCGCACATAGAGCAAAAGCTAAATGCTCAGCCCTTACAAGTAAGCACATTTATAGATGCCGCTAGTGCTATAAATGATGACTTTGCTCCCATGAGCGATGTACGCAGCAGCGCACATTACCGCACCACGGTAAGCAAAAACTTGCTACAGCGTATTGGTATTGAGTTTTGCGGTGCACAGCCAAGCAGTAAAAATAATAACAACATTGCCATTACGAGGATTTCACATGCGTCACTTTGAAATGGATAAACTAAAAGCCCAAGGCGGAAGTGTTGGCCAATCTAAGTATCACGAAAGCGCAATAAAGCAAGTATGTGGCAATGCAAACTACGCCGACGATAACCCAGAGCCCCATGGCTGCTTGCACGCCTACCCTGTGCTTGCGCCTATTACCAGCGGCTTTATTAAATCAATTGATACAAGTAAAGCGCTTGAAGTGGCAGGCGTTAAACGTATTTTATCGGCTGATGATGTACCCGGTAAGCTTGATATTGGCCCAGTATTCCCTGGGGATGTGCTATTAACCAATCACGAAATTCAATACCACGGACAACCTGTGCTAGTAGTGGTTGCCAAAAGCTACGCCATTGCGCGCCGCGCTGCTCGCTTAGTGGTTATAGAATGCGAGCAAACCAGCCCCATACTTGATATTAAAGAAGCGATTAAAAAAGAGCACTGGGTAAGGCCGCCGCATTCACTTAACCGCGGTAATAGCGAGCAAGCCATTAATAATGCAACCCACCAACTTAAAGGCGAAATACACATAGGCGGGCAAGAACACTTTTACCTTGAGGGGCAAATAGCACTTGCTCAGCCCGATAACGATGGCGGTATTCATGTTCAATGTTCTACCCAGCACCCAACAGAGGTGCAGCACTTAGTTGCTAAAATTTTAAAAAAGCCATTTAGCTTTGTAAACGTAGAAACCCGCCGGATGGGCGGAGCCTTTGGCGGTAAAGAAACCCAAGGCGCGCCGTGGGCTTGCCTTGCTGCCCTTGCTGTTTACTACCTTGGCTGCGCCGTTAAAATGCGCCTAGCCCGCAGCGACGACTTTAAACTTACCGGTAAGCGCCACCCATTTTATAATCAATACCATGTAGGGTTTGACGAAAATGGCCTGATTGAAGGCGCTGATGTAACCGTAAATGGGTTTTGTGGTTATTCACCTGATTTATCTGATGCTATTGTCGACCGCGCAATGTTTCATGCTGATAACGCTTATTACTACCCAGCTGCCACCATTAAAGGGAATCGCTGCAAAGTAAACACCGTAAGCCATACCGCCTTTAGAGGATTTGGTGGCCCGCAAGGCATGATCATGGGCGAGCTGATAATGGACGATATAGCCGCTAAATTAGGTAAAGATCCGCTTGAGATCCGAAAGCTTAATTTATACAAAAAAGGCCGCGACACCACGCCGTATCATCAAACAGTAGAGCAGCATATTTTAAAAGATATGATAAGCCAGCTTGAGGAGTCGGGTGATTACTGGGCGCGAAAAAAGGCAATTAAAGCCTTTAACGCATCATCCCCTATTATCAAAAAAGGCCTTGCGATGACGCCGGTTAAATACGGTATATCGTTTACCGTACAGCACTTAAACCAAGCGGGTGCACTCGTGCATGTATATAGTGATGGATCAATTCATTTAAACCATGGCGGCACCGAAATGGGCCAAGGGCTTAATACAAAAATAGCGCAAATAGTAGCCCATGGCTTTGGCGTTGATTTTGACGCAGTAAGCATAAGCGCTACTCGTACCGACAAAGTACCAAACACCTCGCCAACTGCTGCATCAAGCGGGACTGACCTAAACGGCATGGCGGCGCTAAACGCGGTAAACACCATAAAAGAGCGTTTAATAAACTTTATAAGTGAGCACTTTGAAGTAGACAGCCAAAGTATTGTATTTAAAGATAACCTCATTACCTTTAGTAAAGGCGAAATTAACTTTAGCGAACTTGCAAACCTTGCTTACATGAATCGTATATCGCTTTCATCAACCGGTTATTACGCCACCCCTAAAATTCATTACGATAGAGCGAAAGGCGAAGGCCGGCCTTTTTTTTACTACGCACACGGCGTAGCACTCAGTGAAGTAGAAGTAGATACGCTGACAGGCGAAAACACCGTAACCCGCGTGGATATACTGCACGATGTGGGCAGCTCAATTAACCCTGCACTTGATATAGGCCAAATTGAAGGGGCTTTTGTACAAGGTATGGGCTGGCTTACCACCGAAGACTTACAATGGAATGATAAAGGCCAGCTTGCAAGCTTTGGCCCTGCTAACTATAAAATTCCTGCAATTGGCGATACCCCTGCCGAATTTAATGTAAATTTATATAACTCGGCCAATCCAGAAACCACGGTATTTAGATCAAAAGCGGTTGGCGAGCCGCCGTTTATGTTGGCCTTTAGTGTGTGGAGTGCTATTCGTAATGCTATAAGCAGTGTGGCCGATTACAAATACACCGCCCCACTTGATACACCTGCCACACCTGAGCGTGTATTAAATGCAATTGAGCAAACCGCTAGCTGGTTTAAGGAGCAGCAACATGGCTAATTTAAATGAGTCGTTTCAGGGTTTTCATACGCAAAATTGGGCGCAAGCTATAAACGAGCACGAACAAAGCGGCATTAATTATGTTATTGCCACTGTACTTGGCACCAATGGCTCAACCCCACGCGGCACAGGCTCTAAAATGGTAATAAGCGGCGAGCACATTTACGACACCCTTGGCGGTGGACACCTTGAATACGTAGTAATAGAAAAAGCCCGCGAGCTACTTGCTAAAGGCGAGGCAGCCCAAGTGATAGAGCAATTTAACCTAGGCGCAAATTTAGGCCAATGCTGCGGGGGAGCTGCCACCGTTATGCTTGAGTGCATGCAATGCGAACGCTTTACCCTCGACATATACGGCGCAGGCCATGTAGCACAGGCGCTTATTGGTATATTGGCACAATTACCTATGCGCATACGCTGGATAGATAGCCGCGCAGATGTATTCCCGCAAGTTATTCCTAATAACGTAATAAAAGTGGTTGATGAAGAACCAACAGAGCAAGTTAAACGCGCGCCAAAGGCTAATAATTACTTAATATTAACCCATAACCACCAGCTCGACTTTGCACTTACACAAGCCATTATTAAACGCGCTGATGCTAATTGGCTTGGTGTTATTGGCTCAGATACCAAAGCAAAACGCTTTAAACAGCGCTTAGCCCATCGCGATTTTACCACCGAGCAAATAAAGCAAATGACCTGCCCTGTTGGGCTTGAAAATGTAACAGGCAAGCTCCCTATGGAAGTAGCAATATCAATTAGCGGGCAGTTAATTGGCCTTTATCAGGCTATGCAAACCCATGCGCCCAAACGCCAAGGCTTGCAATGGCGTGCACTTAAAAATGCCTTAATTAGCACAACGCACGAGGAAGAAAACGCATGAGTAGCTTAAAAATTAACGACCTAAATGTAGCGCAAGCGCATCAGGCATTAGAGCATTGCTGCGCAGCCCCTAACTGGGTAAGCGGTATGCTAAATATCATGCCATTTGAAAATAAAGAGCACTTATTTAACAGCGCTCAAAGCGTATGGGATAGCCTAGGCGAAAGCGATTATTTAGCCGCTTTTGAAGGCCACCCGCAAATAGGCGATTTATCAACATTAAGTAAAAAGTACGCCGCTACAGCGCAAAAAGCGGGGCACGAACAATCAGGAATGAGTAAAGCAAACGAGCAAACCCTTAAAAAAATGATTGCGCTAAATAAAGAATACCTCAGTAAATTTGGCTTTATCTTTATTGTGTGTGCCAGTGGTAAAAGTGCTGAACAAATGCTTGAACTTATTGAGCAGCGCATACACAACACCCGCAGCACAGAGCTTAATATAGCCGCGGGCGAACAAGCCAAAATAACAAAAATAAGATTGGAGTCATTGCTATGAATAAAAGCCCTATCACTACCCATATTTTAGATACCAGCACAGGCAAACCGGCTGAAAATGTAGCTGTACAATTGTTTGTATACGCTAATAACGAGTGGCAATTAATTGCTCAAGGTAAAACAAATAGCGACGGGCGAATTACCGACTGGCTCAACACAGACGTAGAATTTGCAACCTATAAACTGGTTTTTGACTTAGATAGCTATTATGAAAACCAAGAAACACCTGCGTTTTACCCAGAGGCGCAAATTACCTTTAGATTACAAGATAAAAAACACCATCATATTCCGTTATTGCTTAGCCCATTTGGCTACTCAACGTACAGAGGCAGCTAATTATGAGCACCCACAACAATAATAAAATGACCGTAATGTGTGCCAACATACTCGATTTTGTTGACGACCCCGCCATAGCAGGCGAAAGCGCCCACCGCTATTTTGAAAAAGGCGCGTTAGTTATTCAAAACGGCAAAGTGGTTAACCTTGGTTACGAGCAAGACATACTGCCAAGCATTGATAAGTCAGCCACTATTATTCGCCACGATGGTAAATTAGTAATGCCCGGCATGATAGACACGCACATACATTTGCCGCAAACCGAAATGGTCGGCGCGTATGGCGAGCAGCTTTTAAGCTGGCTTACCGAATATGCCTTCCCAACCGAAAAAAAGTTTACCTGTGAGCATTATTCAAAAGACATATCTAACCGCTTTTTAGACGAGCTACTTAGAAACGGCACCACTACCGCATTGGTATTTGGTACTGTGCACCCGCAATCGGTTGATGCGTTTTTTAACGAGTCTCAAAAACGTAATTTACGTATGATTGCCGGTAAGGTAATGATGGACAGAAACTGCCCAGATGACTTATCAGATTGCGCGCAAACTAGTTACGATCAATCAAAAGCACTGATAGAAAAATGGCATAATGTTGATAGATTAAGCTATGCGGTAACGCCACGTTTTGCGCCTACATCTACCCCTGAGCAACTACAAAAATGTACTCAATTATTAGAAGAATACCCCGACACCTACCTGCATACCCACTTATCTGAAAACAAAGACGAGTGCGAATGGGTAAAAGGATTATTCCCAGAGGCTGATGATTACCTTAGCGTGTACGAGCAAGCTAAAATGGTGCGTAAACGCTCGGTATTTGCCCATAGCATTCATTTATCTGAGCGCGAGCTGTGCTGCCTTGCCGATAACAACGCGGCTATATCGCACTGCCCTACCTCTAACTTATTTTTAGGCTCGGGCCTTTTAAATTTAAAGAGATGTGAAGAGCATGGAATAAATGTGGGTATGGGTACCGATGTTGGCGCAGGAACAAGTTTTTCTATGCTACAAACGGGTAACGAAGCGTACAAAATTCAGCAGTTACAAGGTCAAAAGTTCTCAGCATTTAAAGGGTTTTATTTAGCCACCCTAGGCGGCGCACGTGCCCTTGATTTAGAGGGCACCATAGGTAACTTTAATGTAGGCTGCGAGGCCGACTTTATTGTAATGGATTACGCGGCCACCTCGTTTTTAAAATTCAGAATTGGCCATGCCAAAACCCTTCACGAACAGCTTTTTGCCATGATGATGCTAGGCGACGACCGCTGTATTGAACAAACCTACATTATGGGTAAAAGCGTGTATAAACGCGACCAACAAGCCCAGTTTGCAGCCACACCTACACCCGATTTAGAAGAGGCATAACCCGATGGAAAACTATTTATTTGAGCTTGCTCATTTGGTGTTTAGATACTTTCACGTGGTAGCAGGTATAGCGTGGATAGGCGCCTCATTTTATTTTGTTTGGCTTGATAATAACTTACAAACACCGCCACAATGGAAACAAGATAAAGGCATAAAAGGCGATTTATGGGCTATTCATGGCGGCGGCTTTTACGAAGTGGCTAAGTATCAAAATGGCCCAGAACAAATGCCCTCTACCCTACATTGGTTTAAATGGGAGGCCTACACAACCTGGATCAGCGGCGCGCTGTTATTTACGCTGTTATATTATGTGGGCGCAGATGTGTATTTACTCGATGCCAGTAAAAGTGAGCTCAGTAAGTTTGCAGCTATTGGTGCATCACTTGGTTTTATAGGCTTAGGCTATGGTGTTTATCGGTTATTGTGTAAAAGCCCGCTTGTTGAAAATGGCAAGGCATTTATTGCCCTAGGTGTAGGCTTTTTAGCGTTATGGACGTATGGGGTTGATCAGCTATTTAGTGACCGCGCAGTGTATATTCATGTTGGTGCATTAATTGGTACCTGTATGGCCGGTAATGTATATCACATTATTATGCCTGCACAGCGCTACATGGTAAGCGAAGTAGAAGCTGGGCGCATTCCTGATTCAGCGCCGGGCTTAAAAGCAAAGCAGTGCTCAGTACATAATAACTACGCCACCCTACCAGTTATATTTATTATGCTAAGTAACCATTTTTCGTATACCTATAGCCATGAGTTTGGCTGGTTAGTGCTTATTGGCTTTTTTATTATTGGTATGTGGATACGCCACTTTTTTAATTTAAAGCACCAAGGTGTTAATAAGCCTTCAGTGCTAATAAGCGGTATTGCCGCGTTTTTTGCGTTAATGCTAGCCATAGCACCGTGGCCAAGTAGTTCTGTAAACGCGAATAATGAGCTACAAGCAAGCATAAGTGATGCGCAAGCATGGGATATTATTAATAAACACTGTACACAGTGCCACA
This sequence comes from Pseudoalteromonas sp. P1-30, assembly GCF_001400005.1. NCBI lineage: Bacteria > Pseudomonadati > Pseudomonadota > Gammaproteobacteria > Alteromonadales > Pseudoalteromonadaceae > Pseudoalteromonas > Pseudoalteromonas sp. P1-30. The sequence goes on along the minus strand of NZ_LKBC01000001.1, from coordinate 104,219 downwards.
GTGAAACCCCTACATCGAAGCTTTTTCAAACCGCGCCGCTCGGCTTTAAGCTCGACTCACTTGCTGATGTAAAAAAAGCCAGTGCACTTATTCATACTCGCGCGGTTATAACCAAAGACATGCCATTGGCTAACATGACAAAAATGACTGATGCAGAGCGTGAAATGCTTGGCACTTGGCTTAGCGCAGTAAAAAAGGAGCAGTAACATGAGCGAGCAATTTAAACATTACCCGCGCGATTTAATTGGTTATGGTGCACACACTCCGCATGCCAACTGGCCTAATAAAGCCCGTATAGCCGTGCAAGTAGTATTAAATTACGAAGAAGGCGGTGAAAACTGTGTACTGCATGGTGATGCAGCAGCCGAAACGTTTTTATCTGAAATAGTCAGCGCCCCGCATGTAGAAGACCGCCACATAAGCATGGAGTCTATTTACGAATATGGCTCGCGCGCAGGTGTGTGGCGCTTACTTAAACTCTTTAAAAAATACGATATACCGGTCACCATTTTTGCTGTGGCAATGGCCCTTGAGCGCCACCCCGATATAGCTAAAGCCTTTGTTGAAGCTGGGCACGAAATTGCAAGCCACGGCCTGCGCTGGATTAATTATCAACATATAGATAAGCAAACCGAGCGCGAGCACATGCAAAAAGCCATTGAAATCATTCAAACGCTTACTGGTAAAAAGCCCACAGGCTGGTACACCGGGCGCACAAGCCCTAACACAGCAGCCCTTGTGGTTGAAAATGGCTCGTTTTTATATGATGCCGATGACTACAGCGACGACTTACCCTTTTACAGCATTAAAGAAGGTAAGCCACAGTTAATAGTGCCCTACACGCTTGATGTAAACGACATGCGCTTTGCTGCAGTGCAAGGCTTTAATGCCGGCGATCAGTTTTATAATTATTTAAAAGATGCGTTTGATACGCTTTATGAAGAAGGCGACCCACAAGGTGAAAACGCCCCTAAAATGATGTCGATAGGGCTGCATTGTCGCTTAATTGGCCGCCCTGGGCGCATTAAAGCCCTTGCACGGTTTTTAGAATATGCTAAATCGCATGAGCAAGTTTGGTTTGCCACGCGCGAGCAAATCGCCGAGCACTGGCTTAAAACTCATCCGTATAATACCAATCCGCAATAGTACTTAATCATTTTCAGGGGCTAAACGTGTCGCTATCTGCGTTAAAAAATCTTGCTATCAACACGTTTATCCATCCTCAAAATAGATTACTTAATTATGCGCATTGGTATAATAAAGCCTAGATGTGAGCCGTTAAAACTAAACTCTAAGAGCTTATTAGATTTATCGTAAAACAAAAAAAGCCCAGCAGTGCTGGGCTTAAGGTCACTTTAGGAGTAGTGGTTTACTTAGCCATAGGTAATAACACCGATATGTAACGCTGAGCCCAATTTGCTAATTCAACACGGTTACGAGAATTGGTTTTTTTAAAGGCACTGTACAAATGCGTTTTAACGGTGTGGTCACTTATATTAAGTTTATCGGCAATGGCGTTATTGCTCGCCCCTTGAGCAATTAAGTGAATAACCGATTTTTCACGTTTAGTAAGGTGCGCATAATCCCCTTTTTTTGGGGAGATATCTTCTTGTAGGCTATTAAACGAAGAGGCAACCGAGAGAATATCTGAAAACGCTTTTGATATAACCTCTCGCGTAAACCATAACTCGCCTGAGGTTATTCTAACTAGCCCTTTAAAAATAGTTTCTGGTGCATCTGATTTATAAAACACACCATTGAAATGATTTAACAGTAGATTTTTTTCGCACACGGCATTGGGCTCTACATTAAATAAGACAACTTTGTACTTTTTAGCGAGGCAAATTAAGTCGGCAGGCAGCAAATCTAACCAGTTATTTTTATCGCCATCAATTAAAAATAAATCAAACTTATCCCTTTTCTCGTTTTTAGGGATCACGTCGTCCATTTTAATATCGCCAAAAATGGCTTGCATGGTTTTTAATATAGTTGTGTAGCTTTCACTGTGAAAAGAAGATTGAAACGTGGTTTTTACAAAAACGGCGTGTGGTTGTAGCATAGATTTCTTCCTTGAAATGTTTACACCACACTACCGAATTTATTAATCACTTACAATGCACCTGGGCATTATTCATACACGGCATAAAACAATCACCAATAATATTTAGTTAATAGTTACAATAACTTAATGAAAATTAGTGAATTATTTTCATATAAAACACTGCTCTGATCAGTCCTCACACAAGGCATAAAAGCGTGAGGTAACCCCGTTAGTCCAGCCAAAACCTTGCTGTACTACGTATTCTCCGCCCCCTGCTTTTAATTGAGGCACGCACACATTGTATTTTTCTAGTAGGCACTGATTAACAGAAAAGTCGTTTTCTACCATTGTTAGCCAGTTTTGCATTATACGTTTACTAAGATCACTAAAACCGTAATTATTAAGCCCTTTTACAGCAAACCACTGCAGCGGAGCCCACCCATTAGGGCTATCCCATTGCTGTGATGTAGAGGTAACGGTAGTAACTATGCCGCCGGCCTTTAAAAAGTCGCGGCTTAGTCGCTCGGCAATATGTTGAGCTTGTTGCTCAGACGCTAAGTTAAAAAATAATGCAGTACTTGCGGCAGCGCTTAACACCTTAGATTGACTCGCTTTGTGATGATTATAATCAACAAAAAAGTGTTGCTGCTCACTCCACATGTATTTATTAATCAGTGTGCGGCGAGCTGCTGCGTAGTCGCTAAATAAATCGGCTTGTTCGCTATTACCTAGCAGCTTATTAAACTTACTAAGCTGTTTTTCTAGGTTATAAAGCAAACAATTAAGATCAATGGGTATTATATCGGTCGTTTGTATAGAGCTAAGTGAATCAGGCTCAGCTAGCCAGCGAGAACTAAAGTCCCAGCCTGATTCACACGCTGCGCGTATATGTCGAAAAAAGTCGGGCTTTTTATGCTCAGCTAAGCCCTCTGCGAGTGCCAGATCTTCTCTCAGGGATTCTGCCCTAGGGGCTGCTTCATCGTCCCAATAACGATTTAACTTGCCATCGCATGGCATTTTTACAACTCGCCTTAGTGCCGTTTTCTCGTTAGTAAGCTCTTCTGCGCCTTGCATCCAAAACGCATACTCTTTTTCAAGCGCATCAACACATTTTTCAAGCCATGCTACATTATTGGTTTTACTGTGCTCGTGGTGCCATAGCAATTCAACCATAAGCGCTAAAATAGGTGGCTGTGAACGCGATAAGTAGTAACTGCGATTGCCATTTGGAATACACCCATAATCGTTTATAAGGTCGATAAAGTTTTGCAGCATATCTTCAACAATTTCAGGTTTATTAGCATCAATTAAGCCGAGCGCTGTAAAGTAGCTATCCCAGTAGTATATTTCCTGAAAACGCCCACCAGGCACAATGTAGCTATGCTTTAATGCTAATAAAGAATCGGCTTTAGGTTTATCAGCCGCCCGTCTCAAACCATGCCACAAAGAGTTAATGTAGTGCTTAACACTTGCGGTATCTGGCTCACTTTGCATACGGAGTAAGGGGGTCGTAATAAAGTGAGTATTTACAAACTCTTTTAATTGAGCTTGATTAAGCGGTGCGACTTGCTCGTAGTGTTTACACGCACTTAGCCAGCTGGTTCGTGCAGTTGCATCTGCAAATGTTTTACAGTCATCAAAAATATGTTGGGTCTGTACATCTTTAAATAACTGGCTCTCAAAAAAATTCATATCAATCCTAAATCAATTATATACTGGCAGCGTGCTGAGAAATGGCGCGGGTGCGCTGTTTAAAAATAATCACGCTTATAAAAATTAAGCTAATGGGAATTAACGACAGGTAAAATGCGTGCTGACCACTAAAATGCTCAAATACGTAGCCTGTGATCATTGAGCCTGTTGTGCCTCCAAGTGCTGAAAACACAACGATTAACCCTGTCATGGCTGCATGTTGGTGCTTTTCTAATGCGCTGAGCATTACCGAATTTAACACTGGATAAATTGGCGCCATAAAAAAGCCAATGAGGGGCAAAACAAATGCGGCCAGTGGTGCATCAAATAGGCTAGTGATTGCTGTATTAGGTAGGTTTTCAGTTAGGGGTAACGTTATAATAATAAGTAATGCCATGGCGACTAAGCATCCGCACAGAACAAAAAACCAATTAATGTGCTTAAGCACCTGCCCCGCAACTAATCGACCAAACGCTAACGCCGCTGCAAAAATACTCGCTAACTGAATACTTATAGCCACAGGCAATTGTAAAACTTGGTTATTAAAGGTTGGCAGCCAAGTACCTACGCCTTGTTCAATAAGGACATATAAAAATGCACTTATAATAAAAATAAGCACCAAGGGCTGATACGTTAATTTAAGCATGGCTATAAAGTCATTCAAACTAGAGTCAGTTTTATTTTTATCAATTGCCGGCGCAATCGGTGCAATAACAACACTTAGTAATACAATTACAGTAAGCGCAGCCAACGCGTAATAAACATTGAGCCACGCATTGCTTTGGCTTGGGTCTATAAAGGCGGTAAAAATCCAATAACCACTTAATACACCCACCATGAAAATGCCTTCGATAGTGTTTAAAAGTGACGAGTGACTATTCGCATCTTCGGTTACTTGGCCAATAATCGAATAAACAGAAACTTTGACTACAGCAAAACCACAGCCTATCACTGCAAATAGCACTTTAAACATATAAAATTCGCTGATCAGTGCGGTGCTTAAGCACGCTAATGCAACGACCGCTAAAGCCCCTAACATTGCGAGCTTATACCCTAACCTAGGAATGAACGAGGCAACAACAAAAGACATTATCGCAATTGATAAGTCTTTAAACCCTTCCAAAACAGACGCCTCAGTTTTGCTAACGCCCAATGTATTTATTGCCTGCAAAATGACTGTTCCTACGCTATTTAATAATATTGCGAAAATAAAATAGCTTGCAGCAATTGCTAGTGTGATTTTTGTTTTACTCATAGCTTGCCTTACTTATAACGCAGTGCGCCATAACGATTAAAGCTAACACCTTTGGGTAATTAGCGTGTGTGTTTGTGTCAGTGAACGTTGAGTTTAGTGTAGAATAAAAATCAATGCAATCGTTTGCATTTTAAGTTTTAAAATTTGTATCTACCATTCATAAATCAGCGTTTACTCGATTGGCGAGTTATTAATTCTATATCAATAACTTGAGATTCAACTTTTTGACCCATAAATTGTTGCATAAGCTTTTTAACTAAAAGTTCAGCCGCTAATTGAGTATTTTGTTTAATTGTTGAAAGCGACGGATGGCTAATATCTGCCATTGCTATATCGTCAAAGCCAACCAATGCAACATCGTTAGGGATACTGACATAGCGCTCTTTTAACGCCTTCATTGCACCTAAGGCAACCATGTCGCTACAAGCCATTATTGCATCAAAGTAGAGCCCTTTTTCGCGTAATAGACTATTAATTTCTTGATACGCCGAACTACTCGTAATATCAATAGAAACAACGTGCTGCTCTAGTTTATGCGTAGATAGCGCAGCCACATAACCGCGGTGTCTTTCGCTAATTTCACCGTGCTCTGGGTCGCCTAAAAATAAAATATTTTTTGCACCGTGTTCGATTAAGTGCGCAGTGGCTTGCATTCCACCTAGGTAGTTATCACTGCCTACAATAGGGTAGTTACTGGGTGTTTTAGGGTCTCCCCACACCACCAAAGGGATCCCCGCTTTAGCAGCCGCCTCTATATTGCGCTGATCTTTACCCTGCCCAACCACAATAATACCATCGGCCCTTCGACCATTAATAAAATAATTGGCCCAATCGTGCTGTGCCATTATTGAATTAGACAATAAAAGCTCTAGCCCTTGTTGATTAAGTGCAAGATTAATTTCGCTAACCACTTTAAGTAAAAATGGATCGCTAATCGATTGTTCGGTTTGTTCATCTAAGTTAATGATAACAGCAACAACATTTGTTTTTTGCGTTCGCAAGCGGCTTGCAGCGGTGTTTAAACTAAAATTATGCTCTTTAGCGAGTTGTTTTAATTTATCGCGTGTTTCTTGTTTTATTAACGGGTTGTCATTTAAAGCACGCGAAACCGTAGAGGTAGACACCCCTGCCAGCTTTGCTAAATCAGCTAATTTTATTTTTTTGTTATCCATGAAAACCCTGAGCCGCGTTGTATTAACTAATGTTTAATGTAACTAGCTGACAATATAGCATTATTAATTTTTTCTGGCTTGCCTCACAGGCTAAAAAAGCCATACCTAGGCTTTTACGCTCAATATTTCTACAAATATAATTCATAAATAATTTACAAATAAATATTGCAAACGTTTGCATTAATCTTTAAGGTTTCATCATATACAGCCTGTTTACATAAAAACTTTGTATACAGCGCAGTAAAAAACACACTGTTTAACACACTAAAAACGGGATCACACATGACATTCAATAAAGCAAAAAGTACATTAGCGTGCGCTATAACTTTAGCCTTGAGCTCACACGCAACCTTTGCACAAGAGCAAGCACAAGAAACCAAGGTAGAGCGAATTGTTGTTTCGGGCACACCTACCGGGGTCGGCATCAGAAAAATAGATGCAGGCTACGCTGTTACAAATATTGATAGCCAGCAAATTATTAAACTTTCACCTAAAAGCACTGCCGATCTGTTTAAAGCCGTACCTGGGGTTTGGGTAGAAAGCTCAGGGGGTGAATCTGGTGCCAATGTATTTGTACGTGGTTTTCCTGGCGGCGGTGACGCCCCATTTTTAACCCTAAGTATTGAAGGGTCACCCGTTTACCCAGCCCCTACATTATCGTTTTTAGAAAACTCTTCACTTTTTAGAATTGATGAAACGATTGAGACCATGGAGGCTTTACGCGGTGGGCCGAACCCTGTTTTATCAAACGGCCAACCGGGTTTAACAACTAACTTTAGGCTAAAGCGCGGTGGTGAAGACACCGAAGGCTTATTTAAATACACAACATCTGATTACGACCTACAACGAGTAGATGCAGTTATTAGTGGTGAAATTACTGACGATTTATACTTTATGGTTGGCGGGTATGTAAAAAGCTCTCCGGGTATTCGTGATGCAGGTTTTACCTCTGAGAAAGGCAGCCAATTTACTATTAATATCACTAAAGATTTAGATAACGGCGAGCTTAACTTTTATACCCGTCAAACAGATGACCATGGTGCATGGTACTTACCAACTCCACTTAATATTGAAGGGATTGACGCAGAATATACCCAACTTGGCACATTAAACCGCCAAGCAACAATATTCACAGGCCCTGATGCACAAGCACATGATATAGACCTAGGTGATGGCCGAGGCTGGGATGGACATGTTTCGGGCGGTAGCATTAAGTTAGAGCTTGATAATGGTTGGCAATTTTCTGACCGCTTTAATATAACTAAAGGGGATGCCAATACATACGGGTTGGTGCCAAGTGGCTCAGCAACCACGGTTGGTGCAGTTGCCGATAATGGGCAAACCGCATTTGGTGCAGTAACCAATACAGAATACGCAAGCGACACCCCTATACAACAGCTTGGACGATGGGTTGTACTTAAAGAAATTAGCTCATTTACAAACGATTTAGCGTTTTCAAAGCAATTTGATGATTTATCAGCCACGTTTGGTTACTACACAGCCAGTACATCGGCAAACGATTGGTGGAGTTTAGGTAATACGGCTTACCACGTACTAGAAGCCGGCGGCGAGTCGCTAACTGGCATTGAGTGTAATCAAAGCACTGATGGCTGCGATTTTAACTACGATATTAGCTCGACTGGTGATGCGCGAACCCATGCGTTTTATGTAACAGCTCAATACAAATTTGCCGAAGACTTTACCTTAGATGCAGGCGTGCGCCACGAAAGTCATGAAGTAGAATACAGTGTTGATGAAGACCTTGATGGAATTATTACCAAAACAGTTAACTATGATGAAAGTAAAACATCGTGGACCACGGGGATTAACTATTCAATAAACGATGACATGGGTGTATTTGCACGCGTAAACCGCGGTTATAAAATGCCTTAATTTGACGACTTTAGAGATAACTTTAGCGCTTATGAAGGCGGCGAAAAGCTAATTAAAGAAGTAACCCAAGGCGAATTTGGCTACAAGCTAATTTCTGACTCTACAGACTTTTACGCTACCTTGTTTGTTAACGAAGTAAAGGGCGATACATTTGTACGCCGCCCAGGTGTACCTGCAGAAATTTTAACAAACGAAGCGTACGGTGTTGAGCTTGATTATAACTTTAATCATCAGTCGGGTTTTTCGGTTAATTTAAATACCACACTACAAGAAACCGAAATAACGCAAAGCCCAACCAATGAAGGAAATGAATCTCAGCGTCAGCCAAAGTGGCAAGTGCGTATCACACCTAGCTACGACTTTGAGCTACAAGGTATGTATGCCACGTTATATGGCACACTGTCGGCTGTTGATGACCGCTTTGGTAACAACGAAAACACGGTGACTCTTGATGGCTACGAAAAAGTAGACTTAGGCCTAATTTTAGAACCTATGGAAGGCATAAAACTACAACTGGCCATTGATAACTTAACGGATGAGCAAGGTATAACAGAGGGCGACCCACGTAATGCCGATGCCCCAAATGGCCGCTATATTATGCCACGCACTACGCGCTTTAGTGTAAGTTATGCGTTTTAAACACACTTAATACTAAAGGGAGCTTGGCTCCCTTTATTTTATTTTTTCGTTTAGTTTATTAAGCGCCTCTACCGAAAAGCCCCTATCGTAAAAATGTAAAATTTTACCTTTGCTATCTATTAAAACAACGCGAGTATTGTTTGGGTTTTTATTACCTGTAAATTTTTGCACAGTGTCACCATCTTCATAAATAGTGATTACCCCGCCCCACAGCTCTTTTGGTATACCCTTGCGCATACCGCTGTCTATAAATGTACTAAACATACGCGGGGCCATACCTGCTATGGTAGGCAGTTCGTAAGTGGGTAATGTAACCCCTGTCATGTCTAAGCCAATTAACCAACGGTCTATGTCAAATTGGCTATCTTGTTTATAGCCAATGAGTAACAAGGTTTTATCGGCTTTAAAATTACTCGGTATGGTTACGCTTTTCTCATCTAGGCTTTGGCCGCTAATGGTAGGAAACTGCTTACCGGTAATTTGCTGATTTGGGTATTGAGCTGAGCACGCACTAAGCATTAACACCATAAATGCGCTGGCTATTATTTTAATCATTTTAAAACCTTACACTGTTATAAATATCATACTAATACGTGTATGAGGTAAAACACGTTTAAACCGTTTGCAATTTTAAATACGCTTTAAACTCTCGAAGTGCCATGGGCTTGGCATATTTCCAGCCTTGGCCATAATGTACGCCAGCTTGTTTTAGTATGGCTTCTTGCTCATTTGTTTCTATGCCTTCTGCTACACAGGTGTAGTTAAACTTACGTACCAACGCCATAATATTAGGGATCATTGATGCCTTTAAGCCTTGTGTTGTTATATCTTGTACAAAAGTGCGGTCAATTTTAAGCTGATGAAAGCTCAAGTTTTGTAGATTTTTTAAGTTAGAGTAACCCGTACCAAAATCATCTATCGATAAATTAAAGCCCGCCTCAACCAGCCTTTTAAAGTGGGTATGGGCAACTGTTGAGTCTAAGTATTCGTCTTCTGTTATTTCTAAACAAATAATAAAGCGCGAATCGGTGAGTGCAGGTATGTCTTTTAAAAGCGCAATATTGCCTGTTTCTACATCATAGGGAAAAATATTAATAGAAATTTTAAAATTGCGCGGTAATGCCTCAACGGTGGTTAGCTCATAAAGTACTTTTTCAATCATGGCTTGGGTAAAGCGCCACGTTAAATTGGTTTTTCTTATAATAGGAATAAATTGATCAGGAAATAAAACCCCGTATTTATCTTCAAAACGGGCTAACGCCTCACAGCTAACCACTTTACCCGTTTGCAAACAAATAATGGGTTGGTAGGTCCAATAAAATGAGCCTTTTTTAAGGCCTTTGCGCACACGCGTGATAGTTGAGCGCCTAGCCGCTAAGCTATAGTCAATTAACAGCCCACTTGATACACCCGCTAACGAAATTAAAATAAGCGAAATAATCAATAAAAATTGATTATCAGCAAAAAATTGGCTCCACGGAAGTTGTACGGCTGCGCAGTACTCGGGGTTATTAGTACTGCATTTAATAATTGATTCATAAGGTAAAAATGAGTGATTTTTTACCTGCTCATAAACCCCTTTAGCCCCTGCTAAATGAAACGTCTCGCGCGTGTTTTTATAAAGTACTTCCCATTTGGTCGATACAATTACTTTATCGTTAAAAGCGCGCGTATCGACTATTAAATTGTAATTACCTTGCCTTGCAATTATCGCTTCCATTGCACGGCCACTAAACAAAAGTAAATACAATTGTGGTTCGTACCTTACGCGCACAGGTTTATTATCGTATTTATCAATTCGAATGTAGTCGGGAGGATTATCGGTAATTGTAGCTGCAAGCTTTCCTGCCCCGGTGGTGCAAACCAGCTCATTATTTGTAAAAAAGCCAATATCTATCACGTATTGTGCATCAAACAACGCGCGGCGCATTTCTATCAATGTATTGTTATTACATTGTTTAGCGTTTGCGTTATTTAGGCGGGTTAAAATTTTTCTACGTTCTGTTGCGGCAGCATCTATGTGTTGAACAATATAATTTGAATCTCGCGCTAACTGCCTACTTAGCTTTTGTGCAGCAAAGTACATCAGTGTGCTAGCACATATAATAAAAACCACGACACCGCTTAATACTGCAATTAAAGACCTACGTTGATATTGTTTCATAACACCTTTTTAAAGAAGCTGTGTGTGAGTCAGGTGCAATAATAATTGCATATCTGGGCATAAAAGCAATCAAGCTTGTAAAATAATTAAAGCAAATTACGTTTTTAATTTATTGATTTGTTTGCATTATAATTGCAAAACCAGGTGGCTGAGTATATCGCTAAGCTGCTTATGGCCTTGGCTATTTAAATGTATACCATCACTCCCTAGGGGGGCGTTAAGGTGTGATATATCAACGTAATTAAGCGCGTGCTCGTGTGCTACACGTTTAAAGAGAGCGTTTAAGGGTTGTAACTTTTGATTACAGTTTAAATAAATACGGCTTAACCCATGCTGAGGGTTAATAAATAAAGGACCAATAACAATTATGTTCGGTAAATTAGCAGGCGAGTAAAATTGTTTAATAGAGCCAATAAAATGCGTAAGGCCGGTGGCTATATCTGTTGGGGCTAAGTTAAAACGCTTTTTTAAATCGTTAGTGCCAAGTGCAATAATGAGCGTGTGTAAAGCGTGTTGCTGCAAATCGGGTTTTAAATAGCGAATACCATTAAGCTCCCCCGTAAAAGGCGGGTTATTCACAAGCGTACGGTTTGGCTGTCCCGACTCTATTACGGTAAAGCCGCTGCCTAGCTGTTGCTGTAACCGCGCCGTCCAACGGGTCTTTTCATCATAGCGCTTACCTGTTTCGGGGTTTAAACCCCACGTATTAGAGTCGCCAAAGCAGAGTATATTTTTTGTTATTTGCGTCATTAAAATGGATTAATCGTATAGCCTTGTTGTTGAAGTTGTGCGTGCGCGGTCATCGCAGAAAGCGACATTTTTACGCCATCAATAAGCAACTCAGGCGTTACTTTAAAATGAGTTGCCGATTGCCCACACACATACACCTGAGTGTTATTAGCAAGTAGCTGCTCAATTAACGCTTGGTTTTTATTGTCATCACTAAAGCGTTTTTTATATTCGCTGTTAGCTAACACATCAACGCTTGCGCTGCCGTGCACAACTAATGCAAGTTGAATGTTTTCAGGCTTTACACCATGCGCTACATGCATGTTAATAAAACGCGCTAACGAATTTATTGAATTATTTTGCTCGCCTTTTTTAGCACCATCGGCAACATCAAATGCTATTTTAAATACCGTAGAGCTATTAATTTTGTCATGCTCGGGTACATTATAATAATTACCAAACCCGTTAATTGGTTGCTCATTAGCATTAATAAACGGGCTAAAAAGCAGCACTAACCCTAGTAAATATTTCATAAAACAATCCTGTGTTTTTAAGCGTATTACTAAACTACCAGAGACAACCAAAAAAGGCTGCAATTTAAGCAACCTTTTGGGTACTTTTATGGTGATGATTAATAAACTGCATACCTAAATAACTAAACGTATTTTTAAATTGCTCTACAAAACACGCCGGCGCCTCACTTGATGACGCATTAGAAAGCACTGAAAAATGCTTACTACGCAGCGTTCGTAACTTTGGCTTTAATGCTTCATCGTCCATGTAGTCGGTTATTCTATCAATAAATAATTTCATTTGTACCGTGGTGCTGTACCAATAAACGGGTGAGGCAAACACCCAGTGGTCATACTTTAATAGTGCTTCAAATACTGCGTAAAAATCATCGTTTTTATAGTTTTTACTGTAGCAGTATGGCGCTATTTTATAATCATCTAAGCATATTATCCTTACATCGTTTTGCTCAGCAAAGCTGTTAGCGTGTGCCTGCGTATTACCATTTTTACGTGCGCTTGAGTAAATAATAACAGTGCTGCGTTTAAGTTTTTGTTGCATTTAGTTAGCTCCTTTTTTAATGTTGAAAGAAGCTTAAAACCTCAACTTATATTGAGGTCAACCGGAAATTTAAAACAATGCCAATAGATCAAAAAAAACTAACCGAGGCTAACCTAACCGTAGGTTATGTCGCTAAGCGCAGCGGCGTAAAAGTATCAACCCTACACTTTTACGAAACAAAAGGACTCATACGTAGTTGGCGAAATAGCGGCAACCAACGCCGCTATAAAAAAGATGTGCTGCGCCGTATAGCGGTAATAAAAGCCGCACAAGCCATGGGAATAACACTTGATGAAATAAAACACACCCTGGCCACATTACCTGAGCAGCGCACTCCCACACAAAAAGACTGGTCAGCCCTTTCAAAGCAATGGCAAGCACAGCTTGATGAGCGCATAGCGTATATGCAGCGCCTACGCGACCGCGTAGATGGCTGTATTGGCTGTGGGTGTTTATCTATGAGTAAGTGCCCTATTTATAACAAAAACGACCACTTAGGCGAAAACCAAAGTGGTGCTGTGCTGTTAAATTCATCTAGTTAGCATTAAAGGTACATTTATCGGCAAGTCGCATTGATAATTAGCTACAATATAAGTACTCTATCATGTCTAAAAAGGAAGCAATTATAAGGATATAGCGTTGGAACCTACTAACCCAGCTCCACCCAATAACAACTCTAAAAACCCAGCTACAACACAAAAATTGGCACAGGCCTTAAAAACGGTCGATAACAAAGAGCTTAAAAGTACTGGCTTTTGGCTAAATCAATTTTTTATGGTGATCTCTACTATTTTTGGCGTGTACTTAGCCGCTCAAAGCGGTTTAGAACAAGCACTTAAATTTGATAACTTTAGCAAAATGGAAGATAACTATTATTTACGTACCTCATTGTTTGATGAAGTAACCGATAATGTTAAAAGTGTGAGTGAATATGCAGCGCTTTTAGCTAAAAGCCCGCCAAAATCTGAAATGGAATATTTTAAGCCAACGCTTGAAAAATACATATGGCAAACAATGCAATACTCGCCAACAACGCTTGAAACTCCCAGCGAACTGTTGACCCAAATACGCCGTTTTTACTCTCGTTCAGAGTTTTTAATTAATGCAGCCGTTAGCAGAAAAACCTCAGCTAAGCATGCTGCAAGTGAGCTTAAAAAAATAGCAGAACAACTAAAAACGACTACCCTTCCTCGATTAAAAAATAGTGCCGAACAATTGAAAAAAGAGCTGCAACAAAACGATATTTCAGTCGGCTCATTAAAGGAGTTAACACATGCCAACTAAACGCTGCCCTCATTGTAAAGATCATCCATTAGAAGTAACCCAATATCAAGGTGAAGAAATTGACATCTGCCGAGAATGCGGTGGCTTATGGTTTGAAAAAAACGAAGTTAACAGGATGATCAGCGAAATAAATGAAGGGCCAGAAGGTGATAAATTTGAAACTCATTTTGGAGAATCTTTAGGTGTTTCAGAACTTGATTGCCCAGATTGTAGTAAAAGTTTAGAGCGTTTTCATCTTCTCGAGGCCTTTCATACCGAAATTGATGTATGTAGGCATTGTGATGGCACATGGATTGATAGAGACGAGTTAGAAAGCGTAGAAAAAAGCCCTGAATTAAAAAACAGCTTAAGTGAGCTTAATCAAAAAGTAAGTTGGAAAACCTATCTTTTTCAATTTTTAACGCAAATGCCAGTTGAATATAATATAAAACCACAAAAAACACCGTGGGTGACACGCAGCCTTATTGCTTTAAATACACTCATTTTTGCACTGTATTTTTCAAATCCAAATGCCTTTAATTATGTTATTGATAATTTTGCGATGACACCCGCAGATTTAAGCCAAGGCAAAGAGTTATGGAGTGTTTTAACGTGTGTATTTTTACATGGCTCTATTATGCACTTAGTAGGCAATATGTATTTTTTACATATAGTTGGCGATAACCTAGAAGATGTATTAGGTCATAAGCGCTTTTTAATGTGGTATTTAGTGTGCGGATTACTTGCCTCGTTTGCCAGCTTCATTGTAAGCCCTATGTCGACAATTCCTGGGGTAGGTGCAAGTGGCGCAATTGCTGGTTTATTTGGTATGTACTTAATGTGGTTTAGGCATGCAAGCCTTACTTTTATGTTTGTAATTTACCAGAAAAAGCTTTCTGCGGTGTGGTTTTTCGCGATTTGGTTAGGGTTTAATATTTTTGGTGCAATAACAGGCCCAGATGGAATTGATTATGGCGCACATATTGGTGGGTTTATAGCAGGCTTAATTATTGGTTACTTACTAAAAAACAAAATTTTAGCAGGAAACCCAATAATTCGTTTGCTTAATCAAAGCGAAGCACAGTTAAAACGTTAACAATTGCTATAAAGCCACTGATAGATAAACATTAGTGGCTTTATAAAGCTAACTTAATCCCTAGCGTATACACCGCGTATAAACTGTATAATACTGGCCAGTATCTTTTATCGGTATATCGTAAGTTTCAGCCTCTTCACTGAGGTCGCATTCAAAGTGATTTAGCATATCAGAAAGTAGCGCTTGCTCTTGCGTGAACTGTATTGCGGCATCCCAAAGTATTGAATCTTCATCTTTTTTATTTCCAATATAAATACTCTGTAGCAAAGAACTATTAAAAAACATATTTGAAGGATTAGAGCTGCGTATAGTTTTACTTTTAAAGTAAAAATCTCCATTACTATCGCTTATTACTTCATCTGTGTAGGTATCACCATAAATGAGCTCTCGGGTAATTTTAACACCCGCCTGCGGCTCCCCATTTTTTACTAGCCGGCCTTTTATTTGCAGTGATAGTGTTACTTCTTGTTTATTAAAAAAGCCAAACATATCTGCGCAACCTTGTATCGGAAATAGTAAAAATAAAATAAGCGTTAAAGTGACACCTGCTAACCTTGAACTAGTCATAAAAGTCCTTTTTGTGTTTATATTTTTAGCCTACCAGAAAAAATACCGACAGTATGCTCGCTACATTTAAAACAATACACAGCCATAACACCACTATAAAACGACGTTTTTGCGATTTATGCCTAAGCCATTGCTGTGCAATGAGTGTGCCGGGCCAACCGCCTAGTAACGACAGTAACTGAAGCGTGCGCTCGGGTGTGCGGTTTACTTTTTTATGCGCTGATTGTTTAGCTTGTCGTTTATCCCATGCGTACATTATAAAAGTGATTAAGCTCAGTGCACTTATATAAGCGGGTGCATAGATAGGTATGTATACGGGTAAGTATTGCGATAGGTACGCAAGCCAAATTACGGCTAAAAAAAGCAGTGAGAAGGTGATTAATGTTTTCTTTATCAATTCATGATCGCCTATACTAAAAAGAGTTAAACCAAAATAATAAGAGCCAAATTATGACATACTTTAAAGCCCTATTTTTAGTATTATGCTTATACGCCTTTAATAGTTACGCCACTGATACCCCAAGTAACCTTGATAAAGAACTCGCTGTATTTAAACCTTATTTAGGTACTTGGCAGGCCGATTTTGACGTACCTAAAGGCGCAAAACCTGTACAAGATGTTGGCCTCTGGGAGCGCGCATTAAATGGTAAAGCTATACATACCAAGCACTCTATTAATGAAGGCGAATATGGTGGGGAATCAATGATTTTTTACGACAGTAAAAAAGAGTCATTGGTGTTTTACTATTTTACTACCGCAGGTTTTTACACAAAAGGCACCATGAAAGTGCTCAGCCCTACCCAATTTGTAGCGTATGAAGAGGTAACTGGCAGTAAAGAAGGTATTACTAAAGTGCGCTCGATCAGCGAGCTAAAAAACGATACGTTTGTAGTTTCAACTTCTTATTTAAAAAAGGGTGAGTGGACTAAGCCCGAGCAACGTACTTACACACGCAGCACTAAAGCCGTTAAATTTAAATAATGGCCATTCGCTTATAATACAAAAAGGCAGCCTAGGCTGCCTTTGTTATTTATAAAACCGCTATTATTTAGCAAATTTTTTAAATGGTTCATCAACTGGTGTATCAGCAAGGTGGTTAGTGTAGTTGCTCATTACTTTTTGCGATAAGCCTACAACAATTTCTAGTAGTTGCTGTTTACCGTAACCTGCTGCAAAAAACTTTTCAATTTGCTCATCGCTAATTACGCCGCGATCGCGTGTCATTGCAAGCGTTGTTTCACGCAGTGTTGCAAGTTTTGCATCTGCAAGTGGTGTTTTGTTTACTAGAGCATCAACAATATCTTGGTCTACATTCATTGAAGCGGCAATTGCGCTGTGTGCTGGTACACAGTAATGACACTCGTGCTCAACATTAATTGTTTGCCATACCACCGTTAGCTCTTCTGCGTTAAACGAGGTGTTTTGAAATAACTCATGCAGTACTTGGTAACCTTTAAGTAACGTAGGCGCTTCTGCCATTACGGCATGAAGGTTAGGTAACATGCCAAATGCTGCTACTGAATCAGCCATAAGCGATTTTGACTCTTCTGGTGCGTTGTCTTGAGTATATAACGTAAATTCTGCCATGTTCTGCTCCAATAAATTAATGTGTTTGAGTAACCTGGTGCCAGGTTAAGTAACTTCGAGACACATACTATTTGATTTTGAGCGACTGTTCAAGTTAAAATTGAGCATACGTTCAAAATAGTTGAGATTAAAATGGCAAACAAAGTTAAATTTGAGCGCGATAATGTAATTCGCGTTGCAAGCCAATTGTTTTGGGAAAAGGGGTTTAACGCCACCTCAACCCGCGATTTACAAGAAGCCATTAACATGCGCCCAGGCAGTATATATGCGGCGTTTGGCTCTAAAGAAGGCCTATACAGCGAGTCTTTAAAAGACTACACAGTACAAATGAAAAGCCAAATTGATGGGTTTTTAGCAAGTTCTGACTCTGTTTTAGGTGGTTTGCGTGCGTTTGTAGAAAACGTAGTTATTAAAACCAAAGACTGTAGCCCAAGTGCTATTTGTATGTTGGTAAAAGCAAACAGCGAATTTGCAGAAAAAGACGCCTCGTTATACGAGCTAAGCTTAGACCTATCGGCAAAGTTTGAAGCCTACTTAACCACCTTGTTTGCTCAAGCCATTAAAAATAATGAGCTAAGCAGCAACCTTACCGCGCTTGAATACGCGCAGTTTTTTCAGGTGCAGTTTACTGGGCTTCGTGGCTATTTTAACCGCCCAGGGGTTGAGCAATTAGCGCAGCCAATGATCAATCAAATGTTTGCCTTGATCAAAAAGCTATAACGTTTCGTTTTACTAACTTCTAAAAAGTCTCAACTAAAAAAAGCGGCTAATTCGTGTGAATTAGCCGCTTTTTATATTTGCTAGGGTTGAGCTTTACTTACGTTTTAAGTTTATTAAGCTCGCTATCTTGCTGCGCTACCAGTGCATTAAGCGCTTCACTGCTATCGCCCGCTTTGGTAGATAAATCAGCAAGTTGCGATGCCGCATCAGAAATAAGCGTAAGGTTACGGTTTATCTCTTCGGTTACTAAGCTTTGCTCCTCGGCTGCGGTGGCAATGTGGGTAATTTGATTAGTAATTTCATCTACTTTTACTACCACACTGTGCAGCGCGTCAAACGCCACTGAGGTTTCGTCTACTGCGCTTTGCGCGCGTACTACGCCTTTTTCAATTACGGTTGATGCATTACCTACTTCTAACAATAAGCTATCTATAAGTTGGCTAATATCATCGGTAGATGAGCGTGTTTTAGACGCCAGTGCGCGTACTTCATCAGCTACTACGGCAAAGCCTCTGCCGTGCTCGCCAGCGCGCGCTGCTTCAATGGCGGCATTTAATGCAAGTAAGTTGGTTTGCTCCGAAATGGTTCTGATCACATCTAAAATTTGCGTAATATCTTTACTACGCGAAGCCACTTTTTCAACCGCTTGGTTGGCTTCTTTTATTTCTTCAGACATGGTTTTCACTTGGCTCATAGCCGATGACAAGCTCGACTCACTGCTAACCACTAAACCATTTATTTCATCCGCTTGTTGAGCAGATTGCTCAGAGGCTCTGGCAACTTCAAGTGCGGTGGCGCTCATTTCGTTCATAGCGGTTACTACGCTTTCAATTTCTTGAAACTGCGATTGCACATTATGCTTGGTATCAATAGCAATATGCTGTGCTATTTCGCCTTGCTGTTTTGTTTGCGACGATACATCTTTAAGCTCTGCAATTAGGCCACGTAGCTTAGCTAAAAAGGCATTAAAACCACCCGCAAGCGCAATCAGCTCTGCGTGGGTATCTACATGGAGTGTATGAGTTAAGTCACCTTCTGAGCTGGCAAGGTTATCTACACGCTGTTGAATTTGCTCAAGGGGTGCAACCACAGTGCCCACTACCACTTTCATAATAATAAAAGCAATTAAAGCAATAACAGCACCGGTTATTAAAATAACAACACCGAGCTGATTGGCCGAGTCACTCATGTTTTTAGCTAAAGCATTAGGCCCCTCTAGCGCTAAATTACTTGGCACTTCAATAAGTAGGCTCCACTGAGTGTTAGCCAGCTTAATGTTAATTGGGTAGCTAACTAAATACTCGCTAGGTGTTTTAAAAAGGCCATGTTGCCCTTTAAATTTAACCAGCTCACTGTAAGTATTGCTACTAACTGCCTCTTTAAATGGGCGGCCTAATTTAGATTTGTAGTGACTGCTGCCTACAATTAAACCTATATCACTTAAAAGTGTTACTTTTGCTTGGCCGTTATAAAGTTCGCGCGAAAGTTTTTCGGTTAAGCCCTGAAACGTAGGGAGCGTTAAATCAACGCCTGCTAAACCAATAAAGCGGCCTGATTTAGTAATAGGTACGGTTAAAGAGGTAAGCATAACCGAATCGCCAGAAGGTATTTCGTAAAGGTAAGGTTCCATAATACAGGGCTTAAGTGTATCTTTTGCGCATAAATACCAATGCGCTTCACGAATACCAAATTCGTTTAACGAGGTCAGGTATTTATCGGCAGCGTTAGCTACTTTTTGCTGCTCAATAATGCCGTTTTGGTCACGCGTTATATATACTTCTAACGTGCCATCGCCATTAACTGAGTGTTTATATCCTTGCTTAAATTGCGCGTCTTGCCCATCAAAGGCATTGGCTTCAAACTGCGAATAAATTGACGATAAAAACCGATTTTTTTCAAGTATAGAGCGGTTAATGCTCACTACCGTGTCGCGGTTTAATGTTTGAGTATTAGCCGCATCACCAAGTAATGCAGCTAATGAGTTTGGAATTCGGTAAGCTTCGTTGATAAATCCGGCAATTTTTTCGCCGTAAGCAGCCGCGTTTGCGTTAAGCTTTTGCTCAACTTCGGCCACGATATAATCTTCAGATTCTTTAGCGAGCGCCTCGCTGTTTGATGACATTTGCCACCATAAAACCCCAGAAAGTACTAATACTGTTAAAAATGTACTCCCTACAGTTATCCATAATAACTTTTTTGCTAACGTGAGTTCTCGCACTTAAATTACCTTTTGTTAAAACACCCCTACAGTTTAATATACAAACTGCATCAAGCCATCAATAACATAAAATAATTTAAGTTTTTTGAACAATTAGGCCTAACGCTTGGCCAAAATAGCAGTGGTTATCGTGGCACCTATGAGTAAAGCAACGCTCACCCACAAACACGCTACAAAGCCATAAACCTGAAACACCCACCCCGAAAGCACCGTGCCCAGTAAACGCCCCATGGCATTAGCCATATAATAAAAGCCAACATCAAGCGATACACCATCGCTTTTAGCAAAGCTGACAATTAGGTAACTATGCACAGATGAATTAACGGCAAATACACCGCCAAAAATAAGCAAACCTATAATCAGCGTGGCATGCACGGCCACATCAAGTTGCATAAAAAGTGCTAATAGTGCTGTTACACCACTTAGCAGCAACACCCATAAATAGGCATGTTTAACGGTATCAACGTTTGAGTTACTGGTGCCGGTAATACGCGGCGCTTGTGATTGCACACCACCGTAGCCAATTACCCAAAGTGCCATAAAGCCACTTACCCACCAAAAGTTCCAGTTAAACTGCTGGGCTAAATAAATAGGTAAAGCCACTACAAACCATACATCACGCGCGGCAAACAAGCATAATCGTGCTGCACTTAATAAATTTATTGCACGGGATTTAGAAAATAGCTCTTTAAACTTAGGCTTATTTTTAGCCTTGCCCATGTCGCCTTTTAAAAATACAACGCTAATAATCCACGCAATAGTGAGTAATAAAATTAGGGCTTTTAAAGCACCTACAAAACCCAGTACCGTAAGGAGTAAACCACCTAAAAAGAAGCCGACCCCTTTTAACGCATTTTTTGAGCCCGTTAAAATAGCCACCCATTTATAGAGCTGGCCTTGACCGCTTTCTCCCTCGGGCACTAAGTGTTTAATGGCGCTTTTGGCGCTCATTTTATTTAGATCTTTTGCTATGCCACTAAGCGCTTGCGCCGCCATTACATAAGCCACGGTGAGCCATTCACTTGGCGCACATAACATAGCAAGCGCCATTATTTGCAGCGCCAAGCCAAAGTTCATGGTTTTATTAAGGCCTAAATGAGCCCCTAGCCAACCGCCCACTAAATTGGTGATCACACCAAAAATTTCGTAAAACAAAAACAGCATGGCAATGGCCAGCGCACCATACCCTAACTGATGAAAATGCAGCACCACCAGCATACGTAGTGCGCCATCGGTTAAGGTAAATGCCCAGTAATTACCGGTAATTATTAAATACTGTTTTATTGCTGTAGGTAAATTAGCGAGTTGCTCAAACATGGTTAACGCCCTTAAAACCTTTAATTAATGGTTAAACCAAGTCACTTTTAGCAACTTTAAGCATAAGCTCGGCAGTACGATTAGCGTAGCCCCATTCGTTATCGTACCAAGCGTATAATTTAAGCTGGGTATTATTAATAACCATGGTAGAGAGCGCATCAATAATGCTACTGCGTGGATCGGTTTTGTAATCAATCGATACCAGCGGTTTTTCTTCGTAACCTAATACGCCAGCAAGCTCGTTTTCAGACGCTTGAGCAAACCATTCATTCACCTCAGCGGCAGTTACACCACGCTCAAGCTCAAATACACAGTCAGTAATAGATGCGTTAGTTAACGGTACACGCACAGCATGGCCATTTAACTTACCTTTTAGCTCAGGGAATATATGCGTAATAGCTGTTGCACTACCGGTTGTGGTAGGTATTAAACTTGTCCCGCACGAACGAGCACGACGTAAGTCTTTATGTGGCGCATCAATAATAGTTTGGGTATTGGTAATATCGTGAATAGTGGTCATTGAGCCGTGCTTAATGCCTACTTTTTCTTGCAGTACTTTTACAATAGGCGCTAAACAGTTAGTCGTACACGAAGCCGCAGTCACAATTTTGTGCTCATCTGGGTTATATAAATTATCGTTAACGCCCATAACCACATTTAAAATGCCGTCTTCTTTTACCGGAGCGGTAACCACAACGCGCTTAACACCTTGTGCTAAATATTGATTTAACAGCTCAGTGGTTTTCATTTTACCGCTGGCCTCTATCACTACATCGCAATCTGACCAATCGGTATCGCTAATGGTTTTGTTATTGGTAACGGCAATAGTGTGTTTACCCACACTAAAGCTATTCTCGTTTGCTGTAACGCTGTGCGCTAAACGCCCGTGCACTGAGTCAAACTCTAATAAATGGGCATGTGTTTTAGCATCGCCCGCTACATCGTTTACTTTAATAAATTCTACTTCTGGCCACTCTAAAGCTGCGCGCAGTGTTAAACGTCCCATACGGCCAAAGCCGTTAATACCTACTTTAATTGTCATAATAAATACCTTTAGTAAAGTTATATCAATTTGCTTAATTAACAGCAGCTTGCTGCACGCTCTGGGCGATTACCCATAGCATTGAGTCGATTTAAATCGTCGTTATAAAACGCAGAATTTTCGTTTCGTGTTTGCGTTAGTACGCTAAGAGCCCATTGTGGCAAGGCTTTATTAATACTGTAATACACCCATTGATTTTGCTTACGGTCGCTCAATAAGCCACACTGCCTAAGTTGCGCTAAATGGCGCGACACTTTAGGTTGGCTAAGTTCAAGCGCAGCAACAAGCTCACACACACATAGCTCTTGCTCATGGCTAATTAATAACATGGCTTTTAAGCGC
This sequence comes from Pseudoalteromonas sp. P1-30, assembly GCF_001400005.1. Lineage (NCBI taxonomy): Bacteria > Pseudomonadati > Pseudomonadota > Gammaproteobacteria > Alteromonadales > Pseudoalteromonadaceae > Pseudoalteromonas > Pseudoalteromonas sp. P1-30. The sequence goes on along the minus strand of NZ_LKBC01000001.1, from coordinate 81,411 downwards.
GTATCGTCGGCTAAGCATTTGTAAAATTGAAGTGGGTTGAGTTGTTCCATAGCATCCTCGTTTAGTTAGTGTGCATACAATAAAACAAAATTATAATATATGAAATAGTGAATATACGATTTTTCGTATATTTATTTAAAAGCCCACTTCAATTAATGTGATCTCTAGTAAATTGCAGCGCACAAAAAAGCCCAGTGGCAACCCCCTGAGCTTTTGTAGCGTTTTAGTATAGGCATACTTGGTGTGCTTTATCGCTGCTGCCATTTAAAGCCTTATGCTAACAAGGTATTTACGCAGCTCTGTGCGATAAAAAGATGCCCTACGCTTTGCTCTACTTTACAAGCAAAGTCTATATCAATAAGCAGATACGTTATACATTGTGCCTGCACAGTAGCTATTGAGGTAATTACCACTAGCTTGTAAAAGAAAGTGCAAGATGATCAAGTAATGCTCGTATTCTTGCCGGTAAGTGGCGGTTTGAAGCATACACTGCGTTTAATTCCAATATGCTTGCTTCGTAGGGTTCAAACAGCAACTGCAATGAGCCGTCTTTTACGTAAGGCTCTGTCACGTATTGTGGGCCCATGCCTATTCCCAGCCCTTGAGAAGCCATGTGGGTTACTGCTCTGGGGGAGTTAGAAGCAAAATCGCCGCTAACATTGACGGTGAACGTATTGCCATCTTCCTGGAACTTCCAGTTTTCCGGGTCGTTTTGAGAAGTCTGCAATAAACAATTGTGTGTCGCCAGCGCACGGGGATGGCTTGGTTTGCCATTGCGCTTTAAATACGCAGGAGAGGCAAAAAAAACAATACGCATATCCATCAATCTTTTAGCGATCAGTGTTGAATCTTTCAACGGTCCGAACCTCACAGCAACATCCACACCTTCATCGATGATAGCCACGTACTGATCAGACAGGTTCAACTCAACATTGATTTTCGGATGCAGGGCTAAAAACGGGGCTAGTGCATCGACTAATTTGGTACTGCCAAATGCGGTAGGTGCGGTTAAGCGAACCGTGCCAGACAGTGCAGACTGTCGATGCTGAATGACATCTTCTAGCTCTTCAAATTGTTCCAACAAAGGAACGCATCGCGCAAAATACGCCTGCCCAGTTTCGGTCAACGTAACGCTGCGCGTAGTACGGTGGAACAACAAGGCACCGTGCTTTTGCTCCAGCTGAGCGATGTATTTACTCGCCAGTTTAGTGCTTATGCCTAGTTGCTTGGCCCCACCAGTGAAAGATTTTTGCTTAGCCACCGCAATAAACGTGCGCATGCCATCGAGTGTATCCATAAAAGCTCCCTATGTTGCCCCGTGTAGTGCTCGGCCTAATTTATGAACATTCTGTACATAGTGATTCTATAAATCAACATATTGTTCATAAGAAACGCAGCGCCTAATATTTGCCCATGTCACGACAGGTCAGTGACTAACATCAGAAGTCATTAGTTAACGATTAAATAAGGTAAATATCATGTCAAACGCCATTAAAATTCACGGTTTTCCATTATCCGGTCATGCCCACCGAGTAGAGTTATTTGCGAGTGTTGCAGGCATAGCCCATGAAGTTATTTATGTAGACTTACCCGCTGGGGAGCATAAACAAGCCCCATTTCTGGCTCTCAATCCATTGGGTGTAGTACCAGTAATAGAGGATTCAGACGTGGTAATTCACGATTCAATATCAATCTTGATTTACTTGGCACGCAAATATGCCCCTTCATATATTCCGCAAGATCTTGCCAGCGAAGCTGAGATGCATCGTTTCCTTGCCATGTCTGCAGGAGAGATATCCTTCGGCCCTGGTGCAGCGAGATTAATTAATGTTTTCAACTCGCCGGTTGACCCTGTTTTCGCTAAAGAAACAGCAGCAAAAGCCCTAACAAAATTGGAACAGCAACTCGATGGCAATGACTTCTTAGTGGCTAATAAAGTGAGCTTGGCTGATTTTGCGATATACAGCTATGTCGCCCACGCTCCCGAGGGTGATGTATCTCTTGACCCATATCCGAATATACGTCGCTGGTTATCTAACGTAGAAGGGTTAAGCGGTTTCGTTCCTATGCAGGCTACAAAAGCGGGACTGGTAAAGTAAGTGTTTGTTTTAGCGGCTCTGCCTTTCAATGAATAAGTTTGAGCCCGACATTCTTTTGCATCACCAGTTTAATATTTTAGGCAAATGCTTTTCCGGCGCACTGCGCTAATGGAGTCATTATGAACACACACATTACTTCAAGTGCTTTTCACGAAGGTGAACAGCAAATGCAAAGAAGTGCCGGAAGTTACCAAAAAATGCGTACTATTGGCCGCCGCGCGATCCGCGAATTTATGCCAGATCAGCATAGGCAGTTTTTCCAGCAACTGCCGTTTATGGTGCTGGGTAGTACATCAGATAAGGGGCAACTTTGGGCGTCAATTTTGCCTGGAAAGCCGGGCTTCGTGCAGTCCCCTTCCCCGACCAAGCTCACAGTAAACAGCCCAATTTTATCAGGTGACCCATTAGCCACAGCAATCAAACTAGGCGCTCGCTTGGGTTTATTGGGGTTAGAAATGTCGACCCGGCGTAGAAACCGCGTCAACGCTTGTGTTACTAGCGCAGCGAACAACCAGTTTGCTTTAGAGGTTGAGCAATCTTTTGGGAATTGTCCGCAGTATATTCAAACTCGCGACCTTCACTTTATCCGTTCGCCAGATGCGCCATACAAAGCTCCGCGCGCTGAAACGTTTTTTGAACTAAGTGATAGCCTAAAGGCCTTTATCCGCCAAGCGGATACGTTTTTTGTTGCCAGTTCTGCGGGTCACGAACCTGCAAACGAAGTAAACCGTCAGCTATCTGCCCACAATGCTATGGGGGTTGATGTGTCACACCGTGGCGGCATGCCAGGTTTTATAAAGGTTGACGAAAACACCCTCACCATTCCTGATTATGCAGGAAATAACTTCTTCAATACGCTGGGAAACTTCTTAGTCAACCCCAAGGCAGGGTTATTGTTTGTTGATTTTACCAGCGGCGATGTTTTTATGTTAACCGGCACGGTTACCTTGCTGGCGAGTGACTCACCGATAATTAAAGGGTTTCAAGGTGCACAGCGCGGCTGGCAATTTACCCTAACCCAAGGGGTGACATTAAAAGCGGCACTTCCATTTCGCGCTCAATTCGATAGCTACTCCCCCAATTCTCAAGCAACGGGGACTTGGTTAGAGGCAGAAGCAATCGTTAAAGCACAAGCACAGCGCAACCAGTGGCGCGCATTTACCGTCAGTAAAATCGAAGACGAGAGCAGTACAATCCGCTCATTTTACTTGCAGCCAAAAGATGATTCGCCCGTACTGCCATTTTGCCCAGGGCAACATTTAACCCTGCGTATTAAGCAGCAAAATACTGAAAACTGGCTTGTGCGCAATTACACTGTATCCAGTGCCCCAACGCAAAGTGGTTATCGTATTTCAGTAAAACGTGAAGAGTATGGTCTGGTATCAAGTACCTTGCATTCTCGAATATCGATTGGCAGTGAAATACAGATTAAAGCACCAAGCGGCCATTTTTTTATCGATAACACACAACAGCGCCCAGCCATTTTAATAGGTGCGGGTGTGGGCATAACGCCAATGGTAGCCATGGCTAATGATGCAGTTAATGAAGGTATACGCACTCGCTATATCCGCCCAATGGCAGTTATTCAAGCGGCCAAAAACAGTGAGCAACGTGCTTTCTATGCAGAGCTGAGCAATATTGCTAAGCGAAGCGCTGGACGTATTCAGTATTATTCTGTCTTAAGCCAGGCGCACAACACTCAAACGCAAAACGCTATTGCGTCGAACGATTACACTTCCCAAGGGCGAATTAGCCAAAGCTTGGTAATGGACGTACTTAATGCAATGGCCACAGAGCATAGCGTCGATTTCCCATCGCTGTTCGACAAAGACTTTTATCTGTGTGGCCCTCAGGGATTTATGCAAAGTATGTATGATTTACTGATTGGCATTGGGGTAAAAGATCAAGATATTCATGCCGAAGCGTTTGGGCCGTCGTCTTTAGCACGCCAATCAACAGATGCCAGCAAGCACGCTGAGCTAGAGGCTGAATCTGCTGTGGTAAAGTTTGCCCACTCAGGTATTGAACAAAGCTGGTATAAAGGTGATAGCTCCTTGCTAGAGGTGGCCGAAAGCAAAGGGCTTACGACACCATACAGTTGCCGCAACGGCCAATGTGGCTCGTGTGCGGTTAAACTAAAAAGTGGTGCTGTAACGTATCGCACCAAGCCAAGTGCATATATTGACCCATCAGACGTATTGTTATGCTGCGCTGTGCCAGCGAAAGATTGCGACACTGTTATATTAGATTTGTAGCTCAATTAATCAGGCTAATATTCAAAGCCACTTATTGATGAAACCTATACAAGTTATTCAACGTTACTTTACCCAAAGAGGATTTAAACATGAGTACACGCCCACCACTGCCCCCTTTTACCCGCGAAAGCGCCATCGAAAAAGTGCGTCTAGCAGAAGATGGCTGGAACAGCCGTAACGCTGAAAAGGTATCACTTGCTTATACAGTGGATACCAAATGGCGTAATCGCAGCTCTTTCGTGAACAGCCGTGAGGAAGCCGCCGCATTTTTAACAGGAAAATGGGAAAAAGAATTGGAATATAGGCTGATAAAAGAGTTATGGGCTTTCACTGAAAATCGTATTGCCGTGCGTTACGCGTATGAGTGGCACGACGACAGCGGCAACTGGTTTCGCTCCTACGGCAACGAAAACTGGGAATTCGATGAAAACGGCTTAATGCAAAATCGCTTCGCTTGCATCAACGACTTACCCATCAAAGAATCAGAGCGCAAATTTCACTGGCCCCAAGGGCGCCGCCCCGACGATCACCCAGGACTGTCGGAGTTAGGGTTGTAAGCACACCCAATACACCCGATACAAACGATAAAGTTTGCCCTCTATCGGCGTTCTTGCAGAACGCCTTAACCCTTTTCATCCTCCCAACATTTTTCAGCATTAAAGAGCTGCTTACTTAATCACTGCAAGACAAATACAGCTGTGTCAGTTGCTGGTATATGGGTTAATTTAATCATGCTGTTTTCATATATTTATAACGTTATTTTTTAATAAACTTTGCATACAAAAAAGCCCAGTGGCAAACCACTGGGCTATTACAATGCTAAGTGATCAGTTAATTAAATAACCGAAAGCTCTACTTCAATATTACCGCGAGTAGCGTTTGAGTATGGGCATACTTGGTGTGCTTTATTTACCAGCTCTTGCGCTGCTGTTTTATCCATATCACCGAGTGATACAGCTAATTTTACTGCAATGCCAAACCCGCCTTCAATCGCGCCAATAGATACTTCAGAGTTAATGTGTGTATCACTTGGTAGCGCAATTTTTTCGCTACCGGCTACAAATTTTAGTGCACCAATAAAGCACGCTGCATAACCAGCTGCAAATAATTGCTCTGGGTTTGTGCCTTGTCCGTCGTCGCCACCTAGCCCTTTTGGGGTTGATAAGTTTACATTTAAACGGCCATCGTCTGATTTAGCTACACCTTCACGACCACCGGTTGCAGTTGCTTTTGCTGTGTAAGCAACGTTTTGTAATACATTCATAGTGAACTCCAAAGTTTATCAATTAATTTAGTTTGCATGCAAAATAATAGGGCAAGTAATTAGAGATTGCAAATACTTTGCATGCAAATTAAAATGTTTTTTGAGTTGAAGGTATTAACGCACTAGGAGTTAGGTATGTCATTTGAGCAATTAAAATTAAAAAATCAGCTTTGTCATAGGTTATATATGGCATCAAATAGTATTGCCCGCGCTTACCGTGAGCCTTTAGCTGCACTTAATTTAACGTATCCGCAGTATGTCGTAATGATGGCGCTGTGGGAGCAAGACAAAATAACCATAGCGCAGCTAATAGATAAAACCGCTATTGATGGTGGCGCTATGACTCAAATACTCAAAAAAATGACCGAAAAGTCTCTACTGGCTGTTATTAAAGATGAGCACGATAAGCGAAAGCGCCTAATTCAGCTTAGCCAAAGTGGGCAAGCCCTTAAAAACGAAGCCGCTGATATTCCAAAAAACATATTATGTAAGTTTGAAAGTGTAGACCCCACACAAGCCAAACAGCTAATGCAGCTGCTTGATTTAGTAATAAGCGATTTAGCAACTAAAAACGATGATGAGTTAGCCCACTAACGCGGTTATTTTTTGTTGAATAAACGCCCTAAATGCGCTGATCACCGGGGTCATTTGGCGCCGATCGGCATACATCATATAAAGCGGTAGCGGATCGCTTTGCCACTCGGGGCATAAATGAACGAGCTGCCCGCTTGCTAAATCATCAATTACATCTAAGTACGACTTATACGCAATGCCTTTGCCCTCTAGCGCCCAGCGCCTAACCATTTCGCCATCGTTAACTATGTGTTGGCAATTTAGCTGCACTTTTTGCACTGCGCCATTTTTATAAAATCGCCACTCTTTAAACACTTCGCCAAAGCGCATAAAGGTAATGGTGGTGTGCTGCGTTAAGTTAAGTGGATGTGTAAGCAATCCATTGTTTGCTACATATTCAGCAGAGGCCACTAAAATACGCGCATTATTTAAAAAAAGTGGCGCTGCAATTAACTGCGAATCTTTTGGTACACCAAAGCGCAGTGCAATATCAATTGATTGGCTGTAAATGTCGCTTACTTCGTCACTTAAGTGCAGTTTAAGTTTTACATGCGGGTAGTGTGCTAAAAACTCATTAAGCCATTCACTTAGTTTATTGCGCCCTAAGTCGCACGGAGCCGATACCTGTAGCGTTCCCGTTACTTCGCCCACTGCGGTTTGTACTGCAGCTACCCCTTGTTGAATAAGCGAAAGGGAGTCTTTGGCGTAACTTAAAAACTGCTCCCCTGCCACACTTAAGCGTAAGCTGCGAGTAGAGCGAATAAACAGCACGTTTCCTAAATCTTTTTCTAGGCGCTTAATAGCTGCACTTACCGCCGCTGGGGTTTGCTCGTTTTGTCGTGCAGCTTCAGAAATACTGGCGCAACTGGCTACATCTATAAAAGTTTGAATATCGTTAAATGATCGCATATTTTCAATTAAAATTTGAAAGTGCTTTAGTTTTTCATGTCTTTTTCTATTTTTCAACTGAGCTATAGTGCTTATAAGTTAAAAACACTTGGTTAAAATCATCAGGAACGCACATGAAAGCATTTGGCTACACCAAAAACACTAAAACGCTTACAGCAAGCTCTATACAAGCAATTGAGCTTGATACCCCAGCAGCCAGCGGGCACGACCTACTTATCGAAGTAAAGGCTATTTCGGTAAACCCTGTAGATACAAAAATACGTGCCAATGTAGCACCGGAGCAAGGCTACAAAGTATTAGGCTGGGACGGCGTAGGCGTTGTAAAAGCCGTTGGCGAGTCGGTATCGTTATTTAATGTGGGAGATCGTGTATTTTACGCTGGCGATTTATCGCGCCAAGGCAGTAATGCGCAATTTCAATTGGTTGATGAACGTATTGTAGGGCGTGCGCCTAAAACATTAACCGACGCACAAGCCGCAGCGCTGCCGCTAACCAGTATTACCGCTTACGAAATGCTGTTTGAGCGCTTACAAGTGCCTAAAAATAAGCAAAATATTCAGCAGTCTATTTTAGTTATTGGCGCCGCAGGTGGCGTTGGCTCTATTTTGGTACAGCTTGCCAAGCAACTTACGGGGCTAAACGTGGTAGGTACTGCATCGCGCGAGCAAAGCGTAACTTGGCTTAAAGAATTAGGAGCGGATCATGTGCTCGATCATACTAAAAATTTAAACGAGCAGCGCAAAGAGCTTGGTTTAGCTGAGTTTGATTACGTTATTAGCTTAACCCATACCGACCAATACCAAGATCAAATAGTTGAGTGTATTAAACCCCAAGGTAAATTTGCGCTAATAGATGACCCTTCATCGTTCGATATTTTAAAATTTAAGCGTAAATGTATATCGGTGCATTGGGAGTTTATGTTTACCCGCTCGCTATTTACTACCGCCGATATAACAGCGCAGCACACCTTACTTAATGAAATTAGTGAGCTGATAGACTCAGGTACACTTAAAACCACGCTTGGGCAAAATTTAGGCCCAATTAACGCCGCTAATTTATATAAAGCGCATCAAATTTTAGAATCGCACACCTCACGCGGTAAACTTGTTTTAGAAGGCTTTTAAGCATGAACCAGATTAAAAAAATACTTTTAGCAGCAGCCTGCAGCACCGCATTTTTAACCAGCAGTGCATTTGCTAATACCCAACCTACGCACACCGATTTAAAAACAGTTGCTACTTTCGACGCGCAGCACCCACCGGGTAATATTGCTATTACGCCATCGGGTCGTAAGTTTTTATCGGTACATGGTTTTTACGGCCAAAAACAAAAAATTATGGAGCTATTAAGCGATGGCACCACCAAACCCTACCCTAATGAAGAATGGGCATACGCGTACAAAAACGGCAAAGGCTTTTACGACGTACTTGGCATAAATGTATCTGCCGATGGCGTGTTATGGATGCTTGATACATCAGGCCCTGATCATGCTGGGCGTTTAGTCGGTTGGGATACCAACAAAGAGCAGCTGCATAAAATAATTTATTTAGCTAAACCCACCATTACCGACACCTCGTTTTTAAACGATTTAGTTATCGATAATAAACACGGCGTTGTATACATTGCCGACACCGCACAAGGCAGCCAAGCCGCTATTATTACCGTAAATTTAAAAACAGGTGAGGCGCGCAGAGTATTACAAAATAGTCCATACACCACAGCCGAAAACATCGACATGGTCATTGAAGGGCGCACCATGAAACTAGGCGGCCAACCAGCACGTTTAGGGGTAAACCCAATCACACTCGACCCAAGTGAACAGTGGCTTTACTTTGGCTCTATGTCTGGCACGTCGGTTTATCGTATTGCCACAAGCGATATTAACAATAAAAGCCTGAGCGCAAGCGCCCTTGAAAGTAAAGTAACGCGTTACGGCACTAAACCCATTTCAGATGGCATTATTGTTGATGGCGGCGGCAATGTGTATGTTACCGATATAACCAACGGCGCAATTGGTGTAGTAAAACCAAGCGGTAAATATCAGGTATTATTTAAAGACGAGCGCTTGAGCTGGCCTGATGGCTTTAGTTATGGCGCCGATCATAAAATATATTTTACCGTAGATGAGCTACACCGCTCGCCAGTATTAAATAACGGTAAAAATGCCAGCCAAGGAAAATTTAGTGTGCTGTCGTTCGACCCACTAGTAAAGGGTAAAGTAGGGCGCTAAATACAGCGTATAAACCATACGCCACGCACCCGCTGCGTGGCTTTTTGGTGCAACTTTTAAGCCTTTTAGCCCCAAAATGGTGCTAAGCGCTCAAAAGTTATTTTTAGTGTTTTAATAAATATCTGATTTGTATTCATAAAATATTCAATTAACAGTTGGCATAATTCTTCCACAGTACAGATGTGTTCAGTGAAACTTTCAAGGAAAATACCATGGCTAACCTATACCACACCCTTTACCTACTATGGCGTTTAGACATTAGCGTATGGCAGGTAAACGATCCGAGTAATACCCATACTACGTGCGACAAAGAGCGAGTTTACAGCCGATAAATTTCGTATTTATAGGCTTTGCAAGCGCGGCCATTGCGTTGTATTGTTAAGTAACTAAAAACAATATGATTGGAACGTGTATGCACGCCTTAGAAGTAAATTTTGATGGCTTAGTTGGCCCTACTCACAACTATGCGGGTTTATCGTATGGTAACGTTGCCTCGTTAAATAATGCGGCAAGTTTTTCAAACCCTCAAGAAGCTGTGTTACAGGGCCTTGAAAAAATGAAAGCCATGCACGACAAAGGCCTAACACAAGGTGTGTTTGCGCCCCACGCACGCCCCGATTTAAACGTACTACGTCGCCTAGGATTTACCGGCAACGACTCGCAAGTTATTCATAAAGCATTTAAAGCCGACCCTATTTTATTGCGCGCGTGTTATTCGGCCTCTGCAATGTGGACCGCCAATGCCGCTACTGTTTCTCCATCGCCAGATACCCTCGATGGCAAAGTGCATTTAACCTCAGCTAATTTAAACAATAAGTTTCACCGCTCGCTAGAGCCTGCTACAACTACCCGCTTACTAAAAGCCATGTTTAATAACGATAGCTATTTTGCACACCACACGCATTTACCCGATCAGGGCTTTTTTGGCGACGAAGGCGCGGCTAACCACACCCGACTTTGCGACAGCCACGGCGAGCAAGGCCTAGAAATGTTTGTATTTGGTGCAAGTGCCTTTAACAGCCAATTACCAAAACCGGCTAAGTTTCCTGCAAGGCAAACACTAGAAGCCTCAGAAGCCATTTGCCGATTACATAATTTAAAAGAATCGAGCCAAATTTTACTGCAGCAAAATCCAGATGTTATAGACCAAGGCGTGTTTCATAACGATGTAATTGCAGTAGGTAACGCAAACGTATTGCTTTGCCACCAGCAAGCATTTTTAAACCAACAAGATGCCCTGCAAGAAATTCGCGATGCCTACACCGGCAGCAAACAGCTATACATAATTGAAGTACCTACCGATAAAGTAAGCATTAGCGATGCTGTAAGCAGTTACTTGTTTAATAGCCAATTAGTAAGCCTAGATGATGGCTCAATGCTATTAGTAGCGCCACAAGAGTGCCAACGTAACAGCGCAGTAAACGCCTACATTGAAGAAATGATTTTAGCCGATAACCCAGTAAACCAAGTGCAGTTTTTTGACCTGCGCCAAAGTATGCAAAATGGCGGCGGACCTGCCTGCCTGCGTTTACGTGTAGCTCTTAACGAGCAAGAACTTGCTGCAGTAAACCCTGAGGTTATTTTAACCGATACTAAATACACTCAGCTTTGTGACTGGGCAAAGCGTAACTACCGCGATAAGTTAGGTGCAAGCGACTTTGCCGATTCAGCCCTACTTACCGAAAGCTACCAAGCACTGGATGAACTAACCCAACTGCTTAATTTAGGCTCGGTATACGACTTTCAATTAGAAGGTTAATACTCGTCAGCAAAAAGCTGATACAAAAATAGCGAGCCAAGGCTCGCTATTTTTATTTGTGTTTGTGCTAATAGAGTTTAAGTTTCTTTACTTACTGTTATTGCCGATGCCATCGACTCAGATATATGCAGCGTTCGCTGCGGAAACGGAATACTCAGCCCCGCGCCTTCTATGGCCTCTTTAACGCGTTTATTTAAATCCCACACGGTTTGCCAGTAATCGCCATTTACAGCCCATCCACGTAATTGAATATTTACTGCGCTTTCGCCTATTGAAGTAACCATTACTTTAGGCGCTGGATCTGCGAGTAATCGGCTTTCTGATTCGGCAACTTCTTTAAGTACATTTAAGCCAACATCAATAGAGTCGGCGTACGAAATTCCCACCACTATATCCATGCGCCTTTTACCGTTGCGGGTAAAGTTTTTAATGTTGCCGCCCCACACTTTACCGTTAGGCGATGCGATATAAAGGCCGTCGGTGGTTTTAAAAATGGTCGTAAATAAGTTTATTTCGTTTACTGTGCCAAGCGTGCCGCTCGCATCTACAAAATCGCCTATTTTAAATGGCCTCAGTATGAGTAGCATAATGCCAGCGGCAATATTACTTAAGGTGTTTTTAAGCGCCAAACCAATCGCTAAACCCGCCGCGCCCATTAGCGCTATTAAGCTTGCCGTATTAACGCCAAAAATATCTAAAATAAACAGCCCAGCAATTATGTAAACTAAATACCCCGCAATGCTCGATAAAAGCGGCAGTAGCGTTTCGTCTACTTTTTTTAATGGCGACTTAGAATTTTTAATCGCTTTTTTTACTGAACGCGCAATAAGCGCACTCGCAACTAAAATAGCCAAGGCTAATACCACTTTGTAACCTAAAGTGATGATTGTTTCTGAATGGCTTTGCCAAAACACAATAAGTTTATCTTTCATACATATTCCAACTATGGGCTGATTATCAGCAAGAATTAAATCTATACACTTCAAAAGAAGTGGCGGGAGTATATAGTAAAAATTTTAAAGCGATAGCATTAAAATAAGTGGAAGGTGTGCCTATATCAGCAAATTAATTGGGCAAAGTTTTTCTTTTTTTCGCTTAAATTTTCACACTTAAAACCTTAGTGCTCACAAACTAGTTAACCTATGGCGTACATACTTTTGTTCAAAAATGCGCAAAGTAAAATAAAGATTAACTTCAAGTAACTATTCTAAAAACCAGTTCAATCTAAATTCAGCTTAGCCCTTCTACAATTCGCTTTATAAACTAAAGGAGTTAATCATGAATTTTAAATCAACATTAGTCAGCAGCGCCGTTCTTTTTGCATTAGCGGGGTGTGGCTCTTCAAGTGATGACAATGACACAACACCGCCACAATCTAGCGACAAATCAACCTTTAGCCTTGGTGTGTCAGATGCGCCGGTTAGTGGTTTAAAAGCGGTTAACGTCGTGTTTGATTCAATCACTATTAAAACACAAGGCGATGAAGAATTTAGTTTTGAAACCCGAAGTGAAACTGACGCATCTCAACCACAAATGGTTAATTTGCTCGATTACACCGGGGACGATGTTTTTGAGCTGCTTGACGATCAAGAAGTGCCAGCAGGCGAATACTCGTGGATCCGCGCTCAGGTTATAAATGGCGATACTAATAACCTTAGTTTTACATCTCACGTAGTATACGAAGACGACAGCATTGCTCCGCTCGTGGTTAAAAGAAAAGGGAATGATGGTGTAGGCGAAATACAACTCGATGGCTTTACACTTAACCAAACTGATAACGACTTTGTTTTAGAATTTGACCTAAAAAAATCGCTGGTCGATCCCCAAAATAATGAGGAGATCTTTTTAAAACCTAGAGGCGTACGATTACAAAATCTTTCTGAGTCACAAGAAATTGAAGGCACAGTAAGCCAAGCGCTTATTAATAACTGTGAAACAGACAATATCGCCACTGCTGCTGCAGATTCAACGTTTGGACACGCCGTATATTTATATTCATCAGATGCTCAAGTACCTAAAGATATATATGAAATAGATGAGCAAACCCCAGAAGATGCTCCACTTGCGACCGCAAATGTTGTATTTGATCAAGACGATAACCAATATGAGTTTGAGCTTGCTTTCATTACACCGGGAGACTACCAACTTGGCTATACGTGCACCGCACATATAGACGATGCAGAGCTAGAAGATACTGATTTCACTGTTTATCAACTTAAGCAAATTAGTGTACCGCAAACTGAGGACCTTTCAGTTAGCTTTGACATAACACAATAAACGTATAGCGCACTTTAAGGTGCGCTTTTTTTATAAAAAGTATAACAAAAACGAACACTCCACCTTTGCAAAAACCCATTAAAGCCACTCATCTAACATCATCCAAATAATTCATTCGTAAAGTGACCTGCATTCAAGCCCCGTTAACCCAGAACTGGTACAGTTAATAGCACGTATTAGTTAAACCGTTCTTATCATTTTGAATATGTAAACATAGGAGAAATAATCATGGCGAAAGAAAAAGTAGTTCTAATTACAGGTGCCTCTAGTGGCATAGGTGAAGCGAGTGCAAAAACATTGGTTAATAACGGCCATAAAGTCATTCTTACCGCCAGAAGTGAAGATAAATTAGCTGAACTAGTTGAGTCGTTAGGTGAAGATAACGCACTGAGTGTACCCGCAGATGCCACCGACTTTACCGAACTTGAAAACGTAGTAACAAAAGGGCTTAAAAAATTTGGCCGACTAGATGCCGCATTTGCCAACGCGGGTATGGGCGTTTCAATCGCAGGCACCGAAAAAGGCGACCCCGATGAATGGTCAACCATGATAGATATAAACATTAAAGCCCTGCTGTGGACGGCAAAAGCAACCCTGCCCCATTTACGCCAAAACAAAGGCCACTTTATATTAACCAGCTCAGCCGCTGGCCGTAAGCCAATAAAAGGCTCTATTTACGGTGCAACTAAATGGTTTGCTTACGGGTTTGGGCAAAACTTAGCTGAGGAAATGAGCGAGTGGAATGGCCGCTGTACCACCATAGCCCCAGGCATGGTAAACACCCCATTTTTTGATGAAGCAAAGCCCGACAAACTCGACCCACAAGATGTGGCCGACGCCGTACTGTTTGCAATAGAAGCAAACCAGCGCAACAACGTCCGCGAAATTTATTTAATGCCAACTAATTAACGTTGATTGGTTAAATTTGAGCTGTTAGGTTTAATGGCAATGGCGTTAAACCTGACGGTTGTTTTTGATAAATACTGGCTGGATAGTATGAAGAATTTAAGATGGGTGTCTTGTTTATCTTGTTTATTTAGTAATTGTAACGACACGAGATAACTGTAATTGCTGTTTCATCCACGGCATATACCAAACGATTTGTATCATCTATTCTACGAGACCAAAAGCCTGAAAGATTTTCTTTGAGGGGTTCCGGTTTTCCAATCCCATCAAAAGGAGAGCGCTTAACATCGACAATTAGCTTATTTATACGTTTCAAGGTTTTCTTATCTTGAGTCTGCCAGTAGACGTAACTATTCCAAGCTTCATCAGTCCATGATAATAACCTGTTACTCATCAATAAGTTCTCGTGGGGTCGTTTTGCCCACTTTAAACTGCGCAATTGAACTGTTTAAATGTTCAGCGTTCGCTGGAGAGCGAAGTAAATGAACAGTTTCCATAAGGCTGTTGTAGTAATCTAATGACATTACAACCGCATCTTCAGTGTCACGACGAGTGATTACTGTCGTATCTGCATCATTAATTACATTATCCAAAACGGCTTTTAGACTATTTCGGGCTTCGGTAAAAGACACTATTCTCATTTTGCACCTCACTTGTACATTATATAAGACAAGTTTAGCTGGAAAATTATTACATGTACAGGATACTGTGCATTACTTTGTCGTGGTAGCAAATTTCTAAATAAAGCGCACGGACATGTGGGCTAAAACAAAGGCCACTTTATATTAACCAGCTCAGCCGCTGCCCGTAAGCCAATAAAAGGCTCTATTTATGGCGCAACTAAATGGTTTGCTTACGGGTTTGGCCAAAACTTAGCTGAGGAAATGAGCGAGTGGAACGGCCGCTGTACCACCATAGCCCCTGGCATGGTAAACACTCCATTTTTTGATGAAGCAAAACCCGGCAAACTCGACCCACAAGATGTGGCCGACGCCGTATTGTTTACCATTGAAGCAAACCAGCGCAACAACGTGCGCGAGATATATTTAATGCCGACTAATTAACGATGATTGGTTGAATTTGAGCTTTCAGGTTTAATGCCAATGGCGTTAAACCTGATGGTTGTTTGTATTTTGAGGTTAGATTTTAATAGCGTAAGGTTGAACACTGCATAATTAAAGGTCTGATTAGCTGCGTACTTCTACACGCCAAGGTGGATTAACTCTATTAACACCCGCCCAATAAAGCTTAATTTTATGACCTGACGGATCATGCAGTACGGCCTCTCGCCATAAATAACTCTGGTCTGTAGGTTCTTGTATAAATACAAAACCTTTAACTTTTAAAGCCTCAACCAGTTCATCTAATTGTTGATGTTCAAAATATATTACCGTGCCACAATAAAACTCACCTCGATCTAAAGACAATGAGAAAGTTGAATTCCCATCTGGGCATTCAAAGCAAGCATAATGTGGGGTATCTACAATTTGGGTAAAACCTAAGTCGCGATAAAATTTAGTCGAAATTTCCATATCCGTAACGGGTAATGTAATTTGATTTAAGTTCATTTAACTTCCCTGTAAAAAATAAAGGTGACAAGCATGCCAGTTGTTTATGCACTGTCATGTAATATTTTGCTTTTTATACAAACAAAAGCCTGAAGCTTAGCCTATCAAAGTGAACACTATAAGTGGTTAATAGTTTAATGGGTTTTATTATGGATCACTCACTACAATGTATTCTCCATTGGCACAGTAGCTTTTTAAATTTACCTTCTCGATATCCTTGTCGCGAACGACTGAGCATAAAAGGATGAATATTAAGCGCCTCGGGAGCGCCCTTTGACATGATATCATCTCGTAAGCTTAGCTTGGCTGCTTTGATTTTGAAATTAACGGGGTAAAACCATGTCTTTCTAGGTTGGGTATATCTAGGCATTTTAGCCTCCTCAAAGTGATGAGGAGGTGTCCACTAAAACGGGTGAGGAGCAAAGTCCTTGCTGATTTGCTTGTTATGTCTATAGAGCTTTGTGTTTAGAAAAATCATGTTCAGGAGTACAAATAATAAGATTGTGACTATCAAGTTTATGGACTATTGAATATAAAGATCTTATTTGGGTTGATACACCGATAATAGATACATACAACTGAAATAGAGAAACTTTTTTCGAAATATCATCATGTAATAATTCCAACTTTTCTCTTTTATCTAAGTCAGAATGAAAGAAGTGAGAATTAAACCACAAATTGATTATTTCTCTATTTGGTATAGGTGAATCAAATTCACTACTAGTATCTGAGGATTTCATAATTTCTTTATATTGATTTTTAACAAAATCAATATAGCTAACCGCCCATGAATCTTTTGCATGTTTGCGTAAAATATTAGCAATTTTTTCGAATTGAGTAGGTTCTTTATTTGCGTAAAAAAATCTAAATTTTATCGCTAACGCTTGAACATGGTCTAATTCGGGAGTGCTTGCCTCAAAAGATTGTTTTTTTAAATCTTGGTCTGACGTTATCAAATGTTTGGACATAGCGCCTTTGTGATACTTTTTCATTGCTGTATCAAAGTCTTTCGCTCTATTTTGAAATTCAAGAATATTTTCAAGCTCTTTATTTGAAAGGGTTGATACCTCGGTTTCTCTTCGAGTTAGGTGCTCATATATGTGCATTGGATTCCCTGAGACATAACAACTTAGTCTAAGGCATTTGTCGTTTTACAAACCGAAAAATGCCCCTATATTAAAGTGATTTTATCCTAGCTATAAAATAAATATCTGTAAACAAATAGTTAGCTTCACCTTACCTTTCCTAAATGTAGCAAAACCCCAAAATGGTGGAGATAAGTAATATCAGACAAATCATTGTTTAGTTATACCGGTTGGTTATTAATTAACAAATCATATTTTAAATACCTGAGTTTAAACCAGTAACGCATACCCCTTTAACCCTTAACCTTGTAACCCGTTATTGCTTATAAAATTAGTTAAGAATCACAAGCTACTTCTATTGAACCCGTTGTATTTTTACTTCATATTAGCTGAACTATTTTTCAATTATTAGGCTGTTATGTCACTTTTAAAATTTAGCCAAGCACTTATTTTTACCCTTGCGAGTACCCTACCGTTTACAAGCCACGCGGCGCTTAATAAAAACGAGCGTGAAATAGTAAAACAGGTTGAGCAAAATATGCCGCAAGCGCTTAAAGAAATAGAACAAGCGGTAAACATTAATAGCGGTTCACTAAATATTGAAGGCGTAAAAAAGGTGGGCGCGCTTGCAAGCGAGCAACTAAAAGCCATTGGTTTTAAGGTTGAGTGGTTAGATGGCAGCGCGTTTAACCGAGCTGGGCATGTATTAGCTGCGCACAAAAGTAAAAACCCCGATGCAATAAAAATACTGATGATCGGCCATCTTGATACCGTGTTTGCTAAACACGATAACTTTACTACCTATAAACAAATTGATGAACACACCGCGAGCGGCCCAGGTGTAGCCGACATGAAAGGTGGTAACACTATTATAATTACCGCACTTAAAAGCCTGCAAGCGCTCAATTTACTTGAAAACGTAAGCGTAAAAGTGCTGCTTACCGGCGATGAAGAAAGCAGCGGCCGCCCACTGAGCTTATCTAAACAAGCCATTGTTGATGGCGCAATTTGGGCTGACGTAGCGCTAGGTTTTGAGAACGGCGATAACAATATTAAAACCGCTATGGCGGCGCGCCGTGGTTATACCGGCTGGACGTTAAATGTAACGGCCAATGCTGCACATTCATCGCAAATATTTAGTGACAGTGTGGGCTATGGCGCTATTTACGAAGCGTCGCGTATTTTAAATGACTTTAGAGAGCAACTAGCTACACAACCTAATTTAACCTTTAACCCCGGGCTTATTGTAGGCGGTACAAATGCCGATTACGATAGTGCTAACTCGTCAGCCACGGCGTTTGGGAAAAGTAACGTAATTGCGCAAACCGTCCATGTAGCGGGTGATTTACGGGCGCTTTCGCCAAAGCAGGTAGAAGGCGCTAAAAAAGTGATGCAGCAAATAGTGGCTAAAAGCTTAAATGGCAGCCACGCTGAGCTTATTTTTGAAGATGGCTACCCACCAATGGGGCTCACTGAGGGTAATAAAAAGCTGCTTGCACTGTATAGCCAAGCAAGCCAAGACTTAGGCTATAACAAAGTGGTGGCTGCAAACCCTCGTAATGCCGGTGCGGCTGATATTTCGTTTGCTGCAAACCATGTTGATATGGCGCTTGATGGCCTAGGCCTAATGGGCAGTGGCGCACACACTAAAAACGAAACCGCCGATTTAACCTCACTTAATAAAAACACCGCTAAAACAGCACTGCTTATTTACAGATTAGGGCAGTTATAAACGCAGGCTTAGCCTTTATGGGCTAATAGGCTCTAACCGTTTGCCTGCTACTTGCAATGCAAACTTACGCAACGTTTTAAGCTGCGGGCTTTCGGTTTGCCAATAGTGCCAGTACAAAGGTGTATCAATATAATATTCTGGGAATAAATCGACTAACTCCCCTTTTACCAGCGAGTCTCCTAGCTGTAATGTAGGTAATAGCCCATAACCTAGGCCTGCGATCATGGCTTGTTTAAATCCCTCTGACGAAGGGTAAATATGGGTAAACAGTGGGGCTGAGCCATTAATATCTTCTAAAAACTGGTGTTGTAGCTTGTCATACTCACTAAATACCAAGCACGGTAAATGCGCTAATTGCGAAAGCTCAGTAAGCTTATGTTGTTTTATAAAATCGGGGCTTGCAATGGCTTTGTAGCGTATGGCGCCAAGTGGGCTAACTAGGCCGCCATTAACGGGCTCGGGGGATGAGCTAATACACACCATAACCTCGCCGTCTTTCATTCTTTTATGGGCAATGGATTGATCTTCACTAATGACTTCAAAGCGTAATTTGCACGCAAGCTCTGTATCTAATACGGCGAGTGCTTCGGGAAGCCAGGTGGCAAGCGAATCCGCATTAGCAGCAAGCTTTACGCTAAGCGGGGTATTTAAATCTGTGTGCTCGTTAAGTGCCTCTACATTAAGGGCCACTTCTAGCTGCAATACTTGCTGTAAATGGTTAAGTAAACGTTTACCAAGTGCCGTGGGCGTTGGCGGTTGGGTCCTTATTAATACGGGCTCGCCTAGTTTGGCCTCAAGCTGATGAATACGCCTACTCACCGCCGATTGGGTAATAAATAATTTTTTTGAGGCCTTTTCAAATCCGCCTTCACTTATAACGGCACTAAGCGCATTGAGTAACTGGTAATCAATCATGAGTTTTACGCATATAACAATAAATATATTCATTGGATTTGTAACAGAATCCCCCCTACCCTGCAAGGCATTGGATAACGGGTTTTATTTGAGTGGATTTGAAGTATGTCGTTTTTGTCGGGTGTGATGTTAGGGCTAAGTTTAATTATTGCCATTGGGGCGCAAAATATTTGGATTTTAAGCCAATGTATGGCGGGCGCTAACCGTTTTGTTTTAGCTGCGGTTTGTATACTTTGCGACGCCACGCTAATTATTGTAGGTGTATTTGCCGCTAATGAGTTAAAGCTATGGCTGCCGGGGTTATTACCGTGGTTAACGTGGGGCGGTATAGCTATGTTACTTTACTTAGCATTTGGCTCTGCGCGCAGCGCAATTAAAGGCACATCGGGGTTAAAAGTAACTCAGGTAATAAAAGTGAGCTGGTGGAAAACGGCCCTTGCAGCCTTTGCTATAAGCTTACTAAATCCACATGTTTATTTAGACACCGTATTGCTGCTTGGCAGCATTGGCGCATTACAACCCGCGCCTATGCACTTTGCTATTGGTGCTTGTGTGGCCTCTGTTATTTGGTTTAGTAGCTTAGTGTTGTTTGCGCCAAAATTAAAAAAGGTTTTAAGCTCCCCGTTTAGATGGCGCGTATTTGATAGCTGTATTGCGGTTATTTTATGTTTTGTAGCGTTTCAGTTATATAACGTGCCAAGCCAATAAGCCAAAACAGCGGTAGTTATGTATTTAACTACCGCTGTTGTTAGCCGTTTTTTAAAAGACTAAGACATTATTTTATAAAGTAATTCTCGCACTGTGGCCGGTTCAAACGGTTTATCACAAATGGCATCAACTCCTGCTTGCGCAATATTAGCTAGGTGAGTGTCGTTTGCCTCTGAGCTCACCATTAAAATAGGAATATGCGAGTAAGCATTTGAGCCACGTACAGTTTCGGTTAGTTCGCGACCATCCATTTCTGGCATGTTGTAATCGGTAACGATTAAATCGAACGATTGCTCACTAAGGTGCGCTATGGCTTCTTTTCCGTTTTCGGCTTCTACGGGTTCGGGGATCCCCATGCCAGCAAGTACGCGTATTATGTGTTTACGAGCAAAGCGGCTGTCGTCTACTACAAGTACGCGAAGTAGCGTTACATCAAAATGATCAAGATCTACTTCTTCTTCGCTTATTATATCGAGGGTTGCTTTGAGTGCGCGAGTAATGGCTTTTGCGCTAAAAGGCTTAGGTAAAATAGCCAACACACCCGACTGGCGTAGTTGCTCAAGGTACTTTTTATTACGCTCGCTCGATATAAGCATAAAAGGTTGATGTTCAGTGGCGGGGTTAAGTCTTATTTTTTGCAATAATGAGTCGGCTGTGCCGTCTGATAAGTACATCGAGCTTATTACTAGGTCTGGGTGGTAACTTTCAAGTAACGATAAAACCTGCGCTTGAGTAGCCGCAGTTTCTACTTGTTTAACACCACTTTCTGCAAGCGATTTTATTATTATTTTTTGCTGAACCTCTGAAGGCTCTACAAGTAAAATGGACAAGTTTGCTATTGCAGTTAGGTCGCTCATTCAAGTCTCTTTAGTATTGTTATAATAAGGATAATAATAACATTGTTGACTCGTTAATATTATATAAAGAGATTGTAATATTTAAGAAAACATTAGCAATCTCTTTAAAATATAGCACTTTCTAATTAGATT
This sequence comes from Pseudoalteromonas sp. P1-30, assembly GCF_001400005.1. Taxonomy (NCBI): domain Bacteria; kingdom Pseudomonadati; phylum Pseudomonadota; class Gammaproteobacteria; order Alteromonadales; family Pseudoalteromonadaceae; genus Pseudoalteromonas; species Pseudoalteromonas sp. P1-30. The sequence continues at coordinate 60,142 of NZ_LKBC01000001.1, read as the reverse complement.
GGATGTATTCTAATGCATTCATTTTTTTGTACGTTACGTTGCTGTGCATTATGTGAACAGGGTTAGGGTCTACCACTTCTACAGGTATGTCGTAATTACGGGCTACTTCTAATGCCATTTGGGTGATATTTACACTAAACGAGGTGCCCATAAATACAATTTTATCGGCGTTGAGCATACGCTGTTGTGCTTCGGTTATTCTGTAAAGCTCAGTGTAAAATTCATCGAACAACAACACAAAAGGCTTAAACGAATGATTAAGCTCCGGTGTTTGGTTTTGAATATTAAATAGCTCAAAAAGAGACTCATGCAGGCGGCTTTCATCTACACTATCCCACGGAGTCATAAGCGGTTTAACGGCTTCGCCTTGCTCATGAAATAACGTCATTTGATCGAGCCTACCGTGTATAGCAATGTAATTTTTGTTACCGGCTTTGCCATCAAGACCATCTATATTTTGGGTTATTAAATTTTTATCGCTCAGCCAATGGTGTACTTCATTCGGGCCATGGTTACGATAGGCAGCAAAACGGTTGTAATACCAGGCTAAAAACTCGCGCGGATTGTTTTGATACATAGCACGCGTGGCCATTTCCATGGGCGTATAATTTTTACTGCCTATAGTCCAAAAGCCATCTTCGCCTCTAAATGTAGGTATGCCACTAGCAGCACTTACCCCTGCACCGGTAATATAAAGTGTATTCACTGTGCTACCTCGTACCCTAGTACATCGTTTATTACTTGTTGTTGGTTGTTCATACCGCCAATACGATATAAAGCCCCGTTATGCTCAAGTAGGCCACGGTGATCCATACTGCCAACAGCTACATTAGGTAATACCTGCCACGTGTTTTGCTTTATATTAAAACGCCACACATGGTTGCTCGCCGGGGCGGGCTGTTTATTGTAACCAATACCGTTGTAGTTATAGGGGTTATTAGAGCCGCCAATCATGTAAATATTGTTATTGTAGCTAGTAGCAGCCATGCGGTAATGCGACTCCCCCGTTGGATGAGGCAAAGTACGCCAATCTATTTTTAGCGGATTGTTGGCATTTATTGTGCCTTTTAAACACTGAGCAACACCTGCAAACGAGCGGCGAGAATCTGGATTTGCTTGGGTTTTAACGCCATCGCAAATAACAATAGTATTACCACTAATAGCAGCCGCTTGGCCAAATACTGGCTCACCTAAAAAAGGCGACGCCTGCTGCCATGTATTGTTTTTAGTATCGTAAACTTGTACTAAATTTACGTTGCCATCGTTATGCCAGCCGCTAATAAGGTATATGTAACGCTCTTTGTAGCTTAGCGCTACGCTGTCATCAACCGGTACTGGCATGCTTGCAAGGTGTTTATACGTATTGTTTTTTATATCGAAACGGTACACATCGGGGCTTGAAATTTCAGTATGATCGCTATCTACCGTATAACCACCAAAAATATAAGCGTATTCACCTAAGCCAACAGCAGTACTGGCTAAGCGCCCCTTTAATGGCAAACTTGAAGGCACACTCGCTTGTTGCTGCCATGCGCTGTCGCCCAGTTTTAGTGAAAATACCTTATTGTGTACATCGCTATGTTGTTTGTTTTTACCAAGCCCCATAAAACTCAAAAAATAGCGTTGGTTTTCAACAGTAACCTTAGCTACGGCATTGTTTGCAACGGGTTCGGGTAAAGCAGGAAGGCTTGCTAGCGCAATAGAAAAAAGAAGGCTCATAAAAACAAATAATATAAAAGTGATTAATACACTTAGGGTAAATTATTTTACCTGCATGAACCAGCTAACTATAAGTAATTTACCTTATTAATGCGTGTGTTTAGGTGTGCTGCGTTTTACATACCATCTAATAATTAATGATATAGCCAGCGAGCTAAATTAGATAAGCGAATTTACAAGCAGCGCCTAATGTACACTGCCTTATTACTTGATTTTGTAGCTTTATTTGTTAATTTTATTTAAAAACTACAAAACTTTAATAATTTAGCGTTAAATTTTAAAACACCCTTACTACTTAGTAATTTATGCTAGTTAGCTTAATAAAGTGTACTTTTAGCAATATAAAGTATGCTAATATTTTGTGGTAACAAATGTTTTACAAAAATATATCCTGTTTTTGATTTTTGATCCCTGTGGAGAAACCTAGGTGAAAATACCTAAAAAGTTATTGTGCTCACTTATTATTGCCTCACCAATACTTGCTGCAGAACCATTAAACGACGATGACTTAGACCTTGACGCGTTAATGGGAATGGATGTTCAAGCAACTTCTGCAATGAAACGAGCACAATCGGCCTTTAACACCGCCTCTTCTATTTATGTGCTAAGCAAAGAGCAAATTACAAGTTCGGGCGCTACCTCTATTCCTGAGGCATTAAAAATGGTGCCAGGCCTTACCGTAAGACAACTTGATAACAATCAATGGGCTATTTCTGCACGCGGTGTTGCTTCACGGTATTCCAGCAAATTATTAGTAATGATAGATGGGCAAAGCCTATACACCCCCAAATTTGCGGCTGTGTATTGGGAGTCGTTGCATGTGCCTTTATACGATATTGAACGCATTGAGGTTATTCGTGGTCAGGGCGGGTTGTTATGGGGTAATAACGCAAATAACGGCGTGATCAATATCATTACTAAAAATAGCTTAGATACACGCAACACTTACGCTAAAGCAATTACAGGTAATCAAATAAATGCCGACATAAGCCTTCGCCATGGTGGTGATATTTCTGATATTGGTAGTTACAGGGGCTACTATAATACTAAAAATACCGCACCTTCTAAAAAAGGCAGCCGCATTAAACCTAATGACTTTACTAAACAGCACGCTGGCGGCTTTAGAGCTGATTTTACGCCAAGCGATGAGTGGTCAATCCTCCTGCAAGGGGATCATACCCACACAGAGCACGGCCAAAACCTTACTGGGGTAGTAGATGCGTCTAACCGCAGTCAGCAATTTCCAACTATTGCAGATAGGCGCGATACGCGATTAATGACCCGTGTTGAGCATCGTCTTTCAGATAATGCAAACCAAATGCTGCAAATGTCGTGGCTTAAACAACATGGTGAACAACCCTATATAAATGAAGATTTTGAATCGATTGACGTTGATTATCAAATGAACTTTATTACCGGAGCACTCCAGGTAGATTGGGGACTTAATTATCGATTTAATGATATTTCTTTTCAAGACAGCATTTTTATTAATAGCGATAAAGACCTAGAAGACCTTCATCAATACGGTGCCATGCTGCAAGCGCAATACAGTGTTATTCCAGATACGTTAAACCTCATTGTAGGCACAAAAATAGAACATAACGATTTAACCGGTTGGGAAAATCAACCCCTTGCCCGCTTTACCTATCAGCCAAATAGCGAGCACCTAGCATGGGGTTCAATTTCACGTAGCGTGCGTATTCCTACACTAATTGAATTTAACGATAACTTTAGAGTAAATGGCCAAAAAATCTCAGACGTAATTGGCATGCAGTCGGGTATTGCTGAAATAGATCAATACCATATAGCTACATTTTTAAATGGTAACGATAACGTAAAAGCCGAAAATTATATCTCGTACGAGCTAGGCTACCGTATATCAAAGGCGGAGTGGTCTTTAGATGTTTCTGCATTTAATACGCAAGCGGATGATGTTGCCGTAATTAGTTTAAACCCTCATGTAGAACAATTTATACCTGCATTAAACTTTTATTTAGCCGGGGAAGTGTCACAAGCATTTGCGGCGCTTCAAACAACAAGCTTAGATTACGACTTTGTTTCGGTAGGTGAAACCACCACAACCGGCGGTGATTTATTGTTCTCGATGCAACTAATGGACGACTTAAGCAGCGAAGTTGGTTACAGCTATACAAAAATAGATTACGACTTACCTAATGCAACGCGCCCTACTATTGGCTACGACTCAGTAAACAGACAATTATTTACTAAACTGAATTACCAATTAAGTGAGCAGCATTCTATTTTTGCCACGCTAAGAGCCGAAAACTCAAGCACTTACAATACAGATAACTACACCGCTGTAGACCTTACATGGAACTGGAAAATAAACAATAACTGGGCCACAGCAGTATCAGGCAAAAATTTATTTGCAGGCTCACACATAGAATACGCCAATACTCGCGAAACATTTACGGTTCCTAATTACATAGACGAGTGTGTTACGTTTTCTGTTAGTGCAACATTTTAAGAGAGCCAATGCTTAAGCCTTTAAATCGATTGCTTTACCTATTTTTTTGCCTTGCGCTTTGTACAAGCTCAAGCGTGTTTGCGGTGCAAAAAGAATATGTGCTTAAAGCAGGCTTTTTATATAACTTTGCCCGCTTAGGGCAATGGCAATCTGCACCCGAAAACGGCTCCGACTTTTTAATTTGTAGCCCCGACAGCCAATTTATAGCAATAGCAAATGCCGCCCTAGAAAACAGAAAAGTACATAAACGCCACTTACGAAATAAACTAACTCCCCTTGAGACAACTGCACTTGAGGGCTGTGATATAGTATTTATTACCGATAATACCTATAACATGTGGTTAGATGCCCACCCCGCGCTTAATTTAAAAAATACAATGATAGTTGGCGAAACCGATGGCTTTATAGCCGCACAAGGACATATTCGATTTTTCCTTTCAAGTAGTAAGGTGCGCTTTGAAGTTGCCCCAAGCAAGCTTAAAAAAGCAGGCATTACTATGAGCTCAAAAGTGCTGCGCCTAGCACGTGTTGTTGAGGGGTAAATAATGAAAAACTACTTCTCACTCAACTCAATGAGTAAAAAGCTGCTGTTTATTTTAATGAGCGTTGCGCTTATTTCTACGGCTACCGTTACTGCTGTTTTTAGCGCGTATGAGCTAAAAACCGCAAAACAAGAACAAACACAAAGCCTAAAATCACTCTCGCAAATATTAGCCCCCAATATTAGTACTGCTTTAATATTTTACGACACCGCCGCAATAAAAGAGCTGATTGAGCCGTTATTAATGCGCTCCGATATTGTATCGGTAGAAGTGATAAACAATTTTAGCCAACAACTTGCAAGCGTAACGTCGCCTAAATACAGCCAAGAAAGCTCAGCCCCGCATACAATAGAAGTAAAAACGCCATTAACAATTGACGCTCAACGCTACGGTACGCTGATTGTGCGCGCAGACGACACTGACCTAAACGATAGAGCCGCTTTTTATGGCCGGTTTATTATTGTATTAATGATTTTTAGCTTTATTTTAAGTTTGCTTGTATCGCTAATGCTCAGAAAACGTTTTTTAAACCCCATTTTATATTTAGCACAAACAGCAGAGCAAATTACCTCATCTAACGACTATAGCTTACGTGCAAAAGAGCTTTCAAAGGACGAAGTGGGTAAGCTAACAAGCTGTTTTAATACCATGCTGCAAACTATAGAACAGCGCGATAACCTGCTAGAAAACCAAGTAAAACGAAGAACAAAAGAGCTCGAAAATGCCAATGTTCAGCTGCATCAATATGCCTATCAAGATGGCTTAACCGACCTACCTAACCGCCGTTATTTTTATGAGCACCTGCAACAGCTTGTAAGCACACCTGAACAACCATTTTCTTTGGTATTTATTGATTTAGACGGCTTTAAAGAGGTAAACGATAGCTTAGGCCACGACTTTGGTGATTTATTACTTCACGAAGTGGCTAAGCGACTTCGCCGCTGCTTAAAACAGCAAGACATAGTGGCGCGCTTAGGCGGTGATGAGTTTACCCTAATACTAAAAGGAATAAGCGATACAACAGCGGTTTCGCACATTGCACACGATGTAATGAAAAGCCTGACCCGAACAATAACCATAAAAAACGAACATGTGCAGGTAACCGCGAGTATAGGCGTGGCGTTTTTTCCGCATGACGGCATATCGGTCGAAACCTTAGTTAAACGAGCCGACCAAGCGATGTATTTATCAAAAAGTAAGGGGCGAAATAGGTTTGAGTTTTTCTCATACGAAATGGAAGAACTGGCGATTGAAAAGCGCCGCCTTATAGAAGAAATACGCATTGGCTTAAATAACAATCAATTTGAACTTTACTATCAGCCAATATGGGACCCCCATTCACGTACGCTAAAAAAAGCAGAAGCGCTGATCCGTTGGAACCACCCAGAGCGAGGCATTATTGGCCCTGTTGAGTTTATCGATATAGCAGAGCAAAATGGCTTGATAAAAGAGCTAGGCGAATGGGTTAAATCGCAAGCTGTTCGCGATGCGGTGCAGTTTAATAAACTAAGCTATACACCGGTGCAAATTAGTGTAAATACCTCGCCTTTAGAAATTGATCGCGACGGTATTTGGGTTACTCAATGGGTAGAGGCGTGCAAACTTTATAATTTGCCACCTCATACTATTTTAATTGAAATAACTGAAAACAGCTTAATGGACCCAGATAACGCTATTCAGCACCATTTAAAACGCCTTAATGCGCTTGATATAGACATTGCCATTGATGATTTTGGTGTTGGGTACTCATCGCTTGCGTACTTGCAGCAGTTAGACATTGATATACTTAAAATAGATCAATCGTTTATACAAAATATTGAAGCAAATAGCAGCAGTATAGCGCTAATTAAAGCCATAATTACTATGGCGCATAACTTAGGGGTAGAAGTGGTCGCCGAAGGGGTAGAAACCCCAACCCAACAAGCACAATTAATCGCGTTGGGCTGTGATTACATTCAAGGCTACTTATATTCTAAACCGCTTTCAAAGCAAGATTTTATAAATAGCCATTTGCAAATAAAAGCAACCGTTGAATAACCTACAACCAGCGCGGTACGGTTTGCTTATATTTTAGGTAGTCATTATTAAAACGCGTTACTAAATGCGCTTCTTCAACCGCTATTTGTTTATAAAGCGCATATAAGCCCACAGCAAGGCAAATTAAGCTAAATAAGCTTGGTAATGCTAAAAAGAACCCCAACTGAGCAGTTGCCACACCAACATACATAGGGTTGCGCGAAAAACTATATAACCCGGTAGTTTTAAGTGTTTGAGGCCCATTTGGGTCTATACCCGAGCGCCAAAGTGACGCCATATGAAAATGAACAACCATACTGAGAACAAAGCCCGCCGTGAGCATAATATTGCCAAACATAACCCCCGGCCACCCATTTAAGGTATAAAACATACCTAAGTAGTTATCGGTGGCAGGCACAAACACACGCAGCACACACACAAACCATATAGCAGCTCTAAAAAACTTAAACGCCATATGATTCCACCAGCTAGTACAAAACTTAGCGCCAGGAAAAATAACACCCGAGGGCGTTGAACGATTTTTATAAATAATTCTAACGGTGTAAAACCCCGCCACAAACGTATAAAAAAGCGCTAAATACACACGCGTAAATTCGATTAGTGAAGCAGAATCATCTATCAACGGTTGGTAACTCATTAACCAATAACTTTTTATCCATCAAATATTAAACCATATTAGTATTCATGTAATTAAGAAACAACCCCTATACGAGCAGTGAATAAAGTTTAAATAAAATGAAGTAGCTCATGTAATTCGTCAAACTCAATAAATTGCTATTTAATACTATGGATTCTCAAAAAATGTTTAATTTCTCTTTATATTTATATGAAGCTTTTTTTAAAGCCAATTAAATAAATAGATTTATCAAAATACCTGCGCTAGAGTTTATAGCAAGAGAGTAATTAATCAGCTGCTCTCTCCTCCATAGCTAAGCGCCTCAAAATTTTCAAAAGAGCGTACCCTGATTCTGTAAATATTAAATTTTTCTATAATAAGCTTACAAGTTTTTGTGAGCTCATTAAGTATTTAGATAATTAAATTTATATGGAAATTTACTTATGAAACCAAAAAAGAAATTAGCTCTAGTATTAAGTTGCTGTTTAATATTCAGCTTTAACTCGCTAAGCACCCAAATGAACCTTGACCCTAATAATGATGGTTTATACAGTGACCAAGAGCGCTACCAGCTATTAAATTTTTTAGCTAATGAATACCCCGAACTTGAAGGTAACTATGATGTTGATAATGACTCAAAAGTTACTATTTTAGAACAAACTCAAGGACGTTTACCCTTATCTATGCGCATTCCTGAGCGCGCAATTTCAAGTGAGAAAAAAGTACCTTGGGCGCTAAACCTTTTCCCAGAGTGGCTTATGACTGCGTACTTTCAGGAGGATGCTCAAGTAGGTAAATTACCCAAACATTCTTCCCGAGGCACAATTATTGCCAATGCGACTCAAACTACAGACGCTTTGCAGCCTGTTAAAACGGACGCAAAAAAAGGGGTTGAATTTTTAGAAAATACGGGAAGCTACTTTGCAGTTCCTGGCCAGCGTGATGCTAGGTGGAATTATAGATGGTGTATTTTTGTATTTAGAATTGATGCAGAGACAGGCAACGATGAAAAAACAACTCTTGTAGATATAAATCAAGGTAATGGATCGAATAAATCATCGCCCAAAATTTGGTATGACAAATCAAATGGGTTGAATATTCAATACGTTGGATTAAATAGCTTTGGGCTCGATAAGCGTATTATTACAACCAAAAATGAAGTTATCGCGGACGGTAAAACATGGAACGTGGTCGTAACAGGGATACGATATGGACAGCTTTTTGCTTCTGTAAATGGTGTATCGTTATCTACTGACACTGAGCAACCAGATCGATTTTCTGGACAATGGCTATATGAGCCGAGTTCCTACCTTGGAGATAAGAGCACCGGAAATATGGCTTGGGCTTACGACACTTTAGCTTTTGGCTTAACAGAACCTTCAGAAGCAATGGTTCGTAAAATGACAGGGTGGGCTGCACATCGCTCAGCTGCACTCGCTGATTCGACTAATAGCCAATTAAGTCCAATTGATTTACCAAACGACCACCCGTACAAAGATACTCGCCCGGTTATGGATAAAGAAGATTTTCCTTATAGATATATCCATGATGAACAGGAATGGACTGAATGGGGGAAATCAATTAGTCCTTCACAGGTTCGGGTAAATAGTGGTAAAGAAAGAGTCGTGCCTGAAGGGTTTGAGAGAGTATTCTATGATGACTTTCGTCATGATAGAGTAAAACATAGTGCCAGTGGCGAGGCCGACCTATGGGCTGCCCCAGGTTTTAACCCTGCAGTCGGCGCGAGCGCTCAGCTCATTGCTCCTAATGGTACCTACAACGCTTATCCTCACGATAGTGATGAAAAAATCCAAACGTTAGCGCTCATTAAAAAAAGTGACCGTTGGAGAGGGAGCGCTTTTTACAGTGTAAATGATCTGGGTCATGGTTACACTTGGAGCGGGCCGAAAGTATTTAGGATACGGTATATGCTTCCCAAAGTAGCCCAAAGTGACTTACCAGGTGGGTTATTCCCAGCTTTTTGGTCGTACAACCCTGACTTTTTATTTTGGCGAACTGCTAACCGTATTGAAGTGGACTGGTTTGAACTCGACGGCCTTAATGGTCAGTGGTTAAATGGCTTGTCTTCACATTATCATTATACTGCTGTAAAAAATATTTTTGCCAAGCAATCCTCAAGTTATAAGAGTTACAAAGCTTATTGGGGGGAATTAACAGAGCAAAAAAGTAATATTGAAGGTGGAATGGAGTTTTGGGATGGCGAATACCACACTTGGGAGTTTATTGTTGATACTGACATGACGTATATCAATGTTACTATTAGTGATGACTCAGGTAATGAAAAGTGGGTAGAAGTTGGGCGTGTCCCCACCCCTGCAACGTACTTACAAAGGCTAGATATACAATTAGACTATGCTCTAAAATCACATAATGGTAACCCAACAACAGAGCAAGAAAACTTTAACATTGATTTTATTGAGGTTTTACAAAAAACCTCAGAAATCGAAAAGCTCCCAGAGCCATTTCTAGCGAGACCAAAGATCGTCGGGGATGCCCTTGCAGGAAACACAGTTGAATGCCAAGCAAACATTCAAGGCGTTAAAGATGTTCGTTATTACTGGTTTGCAAGTGGTTACCCACTAACGTACACGGTAAAAAACACCTTCGAATTGACCAATGAATTTGTTGGAGACGAAATTCGCTGTATGGTGAAAGCTGTTGGAGCCCTTAACATGCCTGAGGCATGGTCTTCGAGCGTTACCATTGAGCAGAGTCATTTTTCTAAAACGCTAGATAATATACTGCGCCCAATTAGATCTATTTTTGCCGACAATAGTTCTATTAATGAATAGTAAAATGGCAACCTAAGCCTAGTATAACGGGCTTAGGTTGCTCCTTTAAAAACTATAATTTATACCCGCGTAGTAGCGCCTACCTGAGTAACTTGAACTTAATAAACGCGCATCGCTATCATTACCTAAACGCGTAACAGTTTCCGATTTAGTTAAGTTAATAACAGAGGCTGTTAAACTTAAGCCATCAGATATATTAATGGCGGCATTTACATCAACTTGCTCGTAAGGGTCTTGGTATACATTTAAACCGCTATTTAAGCCAAGTACTGTTTCGCCGCGTTTATTATACGACGCGCGAAGAGTAAAGTACTCGCCTTCGTAATAAGCAGAGGTGTTGTACTGGTATTTAGCGCTTCCAATTAATGGTGATTGGCCAAATTCTTCACCATTTACACTCACATCGGCTTTATTGGTTTTGTTATAGGTGTAATTAGCATAAAAGCCAAAACCACCTGCAAATGCATGTTGAATAAATACTTCAGCCCCTTTTGATACCGCATCGGTGCCATTGCCCACTGTGCTGTATGGCGCAACGGTAATTAAGCCGCTTTCTACTACATTTTCTTTGCCTGCAAACTCTTGCTGCATATCTATTACCAGCGGCACAACAAAGTTATCAACCTTTTTATGAAACAGCGCTAACCCCAATGCAGAGCCCTCGGCGTAATAATATTCAATAGATAAATCGGCCTGCACTGATTCAAAAGGTTTTAAATTTTTATTACCGCCACTGCCACTAAAGCCTACAAGCTCGTTGAATGCGGCTCTGTCTTCTGCCCATTCATTTGATACAAACGTAATACGCTGCTGCGAGCCTAAATCGCTGTAATCTGGTCGCGCCATCACTTTAGCAATAGCGCCCCTAATCACTAAATCGTCGGTGGCATCCCACGCTATGTTAAAGCTTGGCAGAATTTGTGTATCGGTATTTTTTTGTGTAACCAACTGATAGTCTTCTACAAAACGCGCATCGCCAGTTAGCGGCTCGCCTGTTTCATCATTGGTGTGATCAAGTTGATAAGTATATAAATCGGTAGAAGAGGTTAAGGTTTTAGTTTGTACTACGCGCACACCTAAATTACCTCTTACTTCACTAAATTCAAAATCGCCTTGAATGTAAAACGCTGATATTTTTTCTTCAATATCGTATACAAAGTTATCTTCTATGCGGGTATAAGGCGTGTAGCTGTCGGTTACTAAATCTCGGTATTTATCCCAATCTATGCTGGGCATTTGGTTTATATTAAACCCGCCAACTATATTGGTTTGATTAATAAACACATCCTCGGCAAGTGGCATACCGCCATTCCATTGGTAGCTATCAAATTGCGTTATACCTTGCTCGCTCGCTTCACCTGCAGCAATATCAAAGTTAGGATCTAAAAAAAACGTATTACCGGTCTCGCGGTGTAAGTTGGCATGGCGATATTTAGCCCCGGTTCTAATCGTTTTTAAAAACCCCCAATCAACATAAAAGTCAACGTCGGCTTGATAATAATCCTCTTCGAGTTCGCTGCGCACAAAGCTTGAATTTGACGAACCAGCATCACGCCCACCGCCTAAGCCACTTTGCAAGTTAGTTAATGTGTTGGGATCGATACTCAGAGATACATTATTTTCATTTAAAGACCATGCAGCGCTTTGCGATGCGTTTTGAATAACGGTTTCGTTTTCACCGGCATTTGAGCTTTTATAAGCGGCTTCCCAGCTTTCTTCAGGGCCGCCCTCAGATTGTGTGTTACCAATAACAAAGCGGGCTTTAAAGCTATCGCCTTCATAGGTTAAATTAAAATCGATAGTATCGGAGGTAGACTCTTCTCGTACATAACTGCCACGCATCCACGGAAATTGCATATCGTTTTCAACACCGCTAGCACTGGCATTATATTGCATACCCGTTGCAATGGTGCCTGTTTCATCTAGGTTTACTGCGGTTAAAAAGTCAGGGTTGAGTGACCACTCAGGAATATCAATGACTGATTCAGTTCTGTCTTGTCCGAGTGTAAAGCCAAAGTAGTTAAACCCTAGCTCTAAGCGATTAGTTGGGCGCCATTGTGTACTAAATTGAATACCTTCACGCTCACGTTTTTCATTAAGCACAGAGCCACGTACAACTTGCGGAAACCACACGCCATCATAACGATTACCGCTGGCATCACTTATCGTATCCCACCCGTTATTGTTATCAACGGTATTTCCATTAATATCAGTCGGTTGACCGCCACCCGTGTAACGCCATACATTTGCATCGGTGCTGCCTGTTAGAGTGCGATTAGTACGCTCTTGATAGGTATAACCCACCAATACGCCAAAGGTGTCGTCGTCATTTTTCCACGAATATAAGCCACTAAATTGCGGCTCGTACTCTTTTGTCACATCGGCGTAAGTAGATTCAACGTTAAATACACCTGAGTTTGCCTCCATGCTTAAAGGCTTGCGGCTATGCATTAATACTGTGCCGCCCACGCCGCCTTCATCTAAACGCGCTTCTGGCGATTTATACACTTCTACGCTCTCTATCATGGCAGATGGCAGTAAAGTGTAATCGAACGAGCGTGAAGGCTCCCCAGGTGATGAGGCTATAAAATTGCCATTAAGCTGAGTAAATGTGAGCTCAGATGATAAACCACGAATACTCACCGATGCCCCTTCTCCGCCATCGCGTTCAATAACAACGCCAGGTACTCGCTGCAACGAATCCGCTACATTTTTATCAGGAAATTTGCCAATATCTTCGGCAGTAATTGCATCCACCACAGAGCCAGACATACGCTTAACATCTAAGTTCTCGGCCATGCTTGAGCGTATACCCCGTACCTCAATTACTTCCATATTTTTTTTAAGCAGTGTTTTAGCGTTTTGTGAGGCAGCATCATCAGCTAAGCTAAACGGGCTTGAGGTAATAAGTGATGCGCAAAATAAAGATTTGTATACTTTAGATAAAGGGTAATGACGTAGGCAATTAATCATTTTTTACAGCTATTCCATTTAAATTGCTTAGGCTAAGCAAATCAGTGATCCATTAGCGTATTGCAGTACGTAATGGCAAATTGCTGCAAAGTTTACATGGCGAAACTTAATGTATTGTTAACGCCTGGCTTAATTTAGTCTCAACTGTGGTTAAAAAATAACTCACACCTTACTATTTAACTTTACTAGGGTTTATGCGCCCGTTTTTAAGCTATTTAATCTAGCTAAAGTGGAAATAACCCCTTTTAATAAAAATATTACCCGCCGCTTTACTTAACCTAAACTCCGGTTAAGAGACTTACTAACAAATTAAATTACAGTGATAGTTAAATTTATTTTCTCTAGTCAGAGGTAGGTTTATTACCCACAGTTCAAATTACTTAATATGTGCCGGTACGCATTCTTGTTAAAGCAAAAAACCGCTTTCGCGGTTTTATTTTATGCTTGTTGTTTTAAGGTATTTACTCAATCAGTTATTAGAGTTTAATTGGCTGGTAAATTGCCCTACCGCGTTTACCACTTTTTGGGCTCCATCTTGAATTTCTGCCATAACCTCACCCGACTCTTTAGAAAGCGCTAAACCTTGCTCTGCTTTTTCTTTGCCTTGCTCAATAACCGCTACCGTACTTTGGGTTTGTGACTGATTACGCTGTACCACTTCCACAATTTCTTCTGTTGCTTTTGATGTTCTTGACGCTAAATGCCTTACTTCATCAGCAACCACAGCAAACCCGCGCCCTTGCTCTCCTGCACGCGCAGCCTCTATTGCAGCATTGAGTGCAAGTAAGTTGGTTTGCTCGGCAATACTACTTATGCTTTGCACTATGCTGGCTATTTGTTGAGATTGTTGATCCAGCGCCGAAATTTCGTTAGCTGCTTGCTCCATATTTACAGCCAGCTCGTTCATAACAGATACGGTTTCTTGTAATACGCAGCTGCCACGCTCTGCGGTTTTATCTGTTTCTGTAGAGGTGCCATAGGCTATTTCGGCTGCTTGCGAAATAGCAATTTCACGGTTTACTTGCTCAGTAATTACGGTGGCAAATTTCATTACTTTATAAAGCTGATCCGCATCATTTGATATAGGGTTGTAGGTGGCTTCTAACCAAATTACATTGCCATATTTATCTATGCGTTTAAACCTGTCGGCAATAAATTGGCCTTGCCTAAGCTTGCTCCAAAACTGTTGGTATTCAGCCGAATTAGCTTCTTCGGTTTCACAAAACACCCGGTGATGCTGGCCAATTATTTCTGATTCATTGTACCCCATGGCTGACAAAAACTGATCGTTTGCCGTTAATACATGCCCCTGTAAATCAAACTCAATCACAGCCATAGAGCGATAAATCGCTTTTATTGTGTCGCTTTGTTCACGAGAGGTTGTAATGGTTTTAGTAAGTACGGTGCCAAACACCGAAAAATACAATAACTGATTTTGCTCACCCACCACTGGGTGCACAATTAATCTTAGCCACTCTGCATTGCCATCTTGGCGAACAAATTCAATAGCCCCACTCCAGTGGCCTTCTTTTTGGAATGCTTTTTCAAGTTCTGCGTATTCAGGTGATAGCCGCGACTGATCAGCAATAAAATCGCCGAGCTGATTATTTGTTAAATTATCTTCGTTATAACCTAATGCGTTTAAAAAGTTGTCGTTAGCATGCGAAATTCGCCCATCATAAAGTACATTAAGTACCAGCATTTCTTTGTAAAGCCCTTCCCACACTTGCTCTAAAGGGTACAACTGGGCTTTTAAAGCGGCTATTTCGTTTTGCTTACCTTTTGAAAAAAACATTAATTTCCCTACCAAAAAACACTAAATCAAGTTACTTCCAGTATAGGAGGTATTAATGATAACGCGATAATTAATAAGTAGTTTAAGCTAATTTTTTGCTAAAATTGTAAGCATATGTTCCTTTTTATGTGCTCAGCCTTCACTTTCAACTAGGTTTACATACTTTTGTGCGAGCTGCTCAAGCGACTCCCTATTTAAAGGATCGCTTTTAATGCAATTAATAGGGCACACCATGACACACGTTGGTTTATCGTAATGCCCCACACATTCAGTGCACTTATCTGGGTCTATTTGATAAGTTTTTGACCCCATAAAAATCGCGCTGTTGGGGCACTCATCTACACATACATCGCAGTTAATGCACTTGTCATTTATAAATAGTGCCATGCTAGCGCTTACTCACTTGCTACTTTTTTATAGGGGTTACGGGTATCTTGGTGATCATCTAAATTGCGCATTAATATTGCGTGATCTAAGTTAACGCTCTCATTCAGCGGAATTTTTACAATATGCCCAGAGCCTTTTGCATCACTAATACTTTCGCCCTTTTTGTTTTGCATGTATTCAAGTTCAAAAATAATGTTCCTTTGTGGTGTCATCAGTTCAAGTGAGTGGCCTGTGCAAAATTTATTTTTTACGTCTATTTCAACTAAACCATCAGCATGGCGCCCTATTACTTCCCCAACAAATTGCTGCTTAGTTGATACAGAGTGACCGTATTCATAGTTTTGATAATCTTGGTGGGCATGGCGCTTTAAAAAGCCTTCGGTGTAGCCTCTATGCGCTAAGTTCTCAAGTGTTTTAAATAAGTGAGTATCGAATGGTTTACCCGAAGCCGCATCGTCTATTGCTTGTCGATACACTTGCGCGGTGCGCGCTACATAATAAAATGATTTAGTACGTCCTTCTATTTTTAAACTATGAACGCCCATTTTTGTTAACTGCTCTACGTATTGCACGGCGCGCAAATCTTTTGAGTTCATAATATAAGTGCCGTGTTCATCCTCAAATGCTGGCATATACTCACCAGGGCGCCCTTGCTCTTCAAGCATAAATACATCGTTACTTGGCGCACCTTCTCCAAGATTTGGTATAACGTGGTTAGGGTCAATTTTATGCACCATGTCGCCCGTTTCGTTTTCAACGCCCGGTTTTACATCGTAATTCCAGCGGCAGGCATTCGTGCAGGTGCCTTGGTTAGGGTCGCGCTTATTTATATAACCCGAGAGTAAACAGCGCCCTGAATACGCCATACATAAAGCGCCATGTACAAACACCTCAAGCTCAGTATTTGGGCATAGCGTGCGTATTTCTTTTATTTCTTCAAGCGAGAGCTCGCGCGATAAAATAACTCGCTCAATACCTTGTTTTGCCCAAAACTGAACACTTGCATAATTAACTGCATTTGCTTGCACCGATAGGTGAATAGGCATGGCTGGCCACTTTTCTCGTACCAGCATAATTAACCCAGGATCTGACATAATCAGCGCATCGGGTCCCATAGCAATCACTGGTTCTATATCACGTAAATACGATTTAACCTTTGCGTTATGCGGAGCAATATTAGAGACCACATAAAACTTTTTATTTTGCGCACGGGCTTCATTAATCCCTATTTGTAATGTGTCTAGGTCAAACTCATTATTACGTACCCGCAAACTGTAGCGAGGCTGACCTGCATACACAGCATCAGCTCCATATGCAAAGGCGTAGCGCATGTTTTTTAAACTCCCTGCAGGGCATAACAGTTCGGGAATAAAAGAAGTTACAGAAGAAACAGCTGGCATATGCGCTCCATACAGCTAACCGAGTACACATCGGTTGCATGATTAATTAATTTACAAGCGCGGCATTATAAATGCGCCAAACAATGTGCTTTTGATCAAGATCATAAAACTGCAACCAAACTGGTTTTTAATAAAATTAGGTTTTTTCAATTAAAACGCGTATAATTCGCGCCCGTAAATATTCACACTTTTATTTAAAAATTATTGGAGCATAAAGATGGCTTTAGAGCGTACTTTCTCAATCGTAAAACCTGATGCAGTAGCAAAAAACCACATCGGCGCAATCTACAACCGTTTCGAAACTGCGGGTCTTAAAATCGTTGCAGCTAAAATGGTTCACCTTTCAAAAGAGAAAGCTGAAGGTTTCTACGCAGAGCACAGCGAGCGTCCTTTCTTCGGTGCTTTAGTATCTTTCATGACATCTGGTCCAGTAATGGTTACCGTTCTTGAAGGCGAAAACGCTGTTCTTAAAAACCGTGAAATCATGGGTGCTACTAACCCTGCTGAAGCACTAGCTGGTACTTTACGTGCAGACTACGCTGATAGCATCGACGAAAACGCTGTTCACGGTTCTGACGCTGTTGAATCTGCTGCTCGCGAAATCGCGTACTTCTTCGCTGACGAAGAGCTTTGCCCACGTACTCGTTAATTCGAGTTTTACAGTTAACGCTGTAATGCAAAGTAAGAAAAGGGCTTTCGAGCCCTTTTTTAGTCATTACGTAAAGTATCCTTAAGTGCATTTTGATATTTTACTTAATGATTAAAGTGGGTGAATTGTGTACAATTCGCCCTTGTAAATTTTATCTCCACCGTCACCGATTGAGGTTGTTTCATGACCGAGCAAAAAAAGATTAACTTATTAGATTTAAACCGAGATGCAATGCGCGAGCTATTTGTATCATTCGGTGAAAAGCCATTTCGTGGCGACCAGGTGATGAAATGGATTTATCATTTTGGCGTTGATAACTTTGACGACATGAGCAACGTTAATAAAAAGCTTAAAGAAAAGCTTAAAAACGAATGCGAAATTGTTGCGCCAGAAATCTCTGTTCGCCAGCAAGCAAGCGACGGCACAATTAAGTACGCATTAGTGCTTGATGGCGGCCAAGAAGTTGAAGCTGTATGGATCCCAGAAAAAGACCGCGCCACCTTGTGTGTATCTTCGCAAGTGGGTTGTGCCCTTGAGTGTACGTTTTGTTCAACTGCGCAACAAGGCTTTAACCGTAACCTTAAAGTGTCTGAAATTATTGGCCAAGTTTGGCGTGTAGCTAAAGACATAGGCCTTGATGGCAACAGCGAAAAACGCCCAGTTACCAACGTAGTAATGATGGGTATGGGCGAGCCCCTACTTAATATTAAAAACGTAGTGCCGGCAATGGAACTAATGATGGACGACTGGGGCTTTGGCTTATCTAAGCGCCGCGTCACATTAAGTACCTCAGGGGTTGTACCTGCGCTTGATTTATTAAAAGAAAAAATAGACGTAGCACTTGCTATTTCACTTCACGCACCCGATAACGCTCTGCGTGACGTACTTGTACCAATTAATAAAAAGTACCCTATTGAAGAATTTTTAGCCGCGTGTCGTCGTTATATCGATGGCTCTAAAGCAAATAAAGACGTGACCATTGAATACGTTATGCTAAATGGCGTTAACGACAGCACCGACCAAGCACATGAGCTGGTTAAAACGCTTAAAGGTACACCTTCTAAAGTTAACCTTATTCCGTTTAACCCGTTCCCGGGTAACGAATACACACGCTCTAGCAACAGCCGTATTGACCGTTTTTCTAAGGTTTTACAAGCTGCGGGTATTACGTGTATTGTGCGCCGTACTCGTGGTGACGATATTGACGCCGCCTGTGGGCAATTAGCCGGCGATGTTGTTGACCGCACTAAACGTATGGCGAAAAAGAAAATGCGCGACGATAACGCAATTAGCGTAAATATCCAGCAAGCATAAGCCTGTAACCACCCTGCGTATATTCCTGTGCAGGGTGGTTAAGTTGTTTATTTTTAAATAAATGATGCAACACTAAGGGTTTTAGGTAAGATAGGCGCTATGGATAGAAAAACAGAGACAAGGTAATGCGATCTTTACTTGCTTTAACACTTTCAACACTTGCCCTTACAGGGTGCGTAAGTGAAAGTAGTTATAACGGCAGTGACAAACCCGTCGTCGAAAACAAAATCAATAATGCAGGCGCAGCACGCACTCGTATCGCCCTCGCTTTACAATACTTAGAAACTGGCAACAACTCGCAAGCAAAGTATAACCTTGAGCGAGCTATAGAATTTGCCCCAAATCTACCTGAAGTACATTACTCTCTTGCTTATTATTACCAACAAGTAGGCGAAAAAGAGCGTGCCGATAAAGCCTATCAAAAAGCATTAGCAATTAAGCCTGACGATCCGAACACGCTTAATAACTACGGTGTGTTTTTATGTAGTATTGAAGAGTATGACCGCGCGACCGATCAGTTTTTAAAAGCAATTGATATTCCAAGCTATATTCGCGTTGCCGAAAGCTATGAAAACCTTGCATTATGTGCCATAGAATTTAACGACTTTGAAAATGCAGAGAGTTACTTTAAACAAGCACTTAATCACAGCTCGCAACGTACATCGACCCTAATAAGCTTAGCCGCCCTTTTTTATGCTAAAAGCGATTTACATAAAGCCAGCGAAGTATTAAAGCGTCATGACGATACCGGCCGAGTGTCTGCACGTGCTTTATTGCTTGGTTATTTAATTAAGCAGCGCATGGGCAGAATAGAAGAAGCAGAAAAAATTGCCGCCACCATAATGCAAACTTACCCAACAAGTAAGCAAGCCTATGCTATTCGCGATAATCGAACTAAACAAACTGAGTTTGAAATACTGCGCGAAAAATACCGTAAAGCGCAGCTCGAAGAGCTTCAAGAGCAGTATGGCGAAGAGCAAATCAGTGTTGAGCAACCAAAAATTAAAATTATCCGAAAAAAGCGCCCAACTACCGATAATTCGACCAGCTTAATTTCTCCAAGGGTTGAGCCTTCAAGCCCAGTATTAAATGAGACGGCAAAAGCACAGGCAACCATTGCCGCAGCAAACAAACAAAAAACCGTAGCTGAGCAAAATGATGTCGCTGCCACTCTCACGCCTGCGGCTCAACCAACGCAGGCTAAAGTAGCGACAACAACTAAAGCAGTAGTGCCAGCTGTGGCAGCGGCTCCAACCGTAACAAATACTGCCCAAGTAGCAACTACAACTACAACACCTATGCCTGCAGAATCTAATACAGATACCGCAGCGGTGCTTTTGGCTTTAACAACGGATCACCAAGCGCAACAAACGTCTACACCCACAGCTGAGCCGCCAAAAGCCGTCGCTAAACAAACACCCAAAGATGATGACGAAGTAAAAATAATTTCATTTGGTGCGCCAAAACAAGCTAACTTTAACACCCCACAAAATACACGCCCTGCTGCAAATGGCCCACAGAATACGGGCTTAAATAATTCGGTAGTATTTTATGAGGCTAAAAAAGACAGTGCGGTATTTAGTAATAACCCATACAGCGACAGTAACGACATTACACTAAAAAACTACCAACCAAGTGTAAAACAAGAGCCTCCCATGCTTAATCCAAAAGTACCCCCTTTAAAGGTGCCTTTTCATATTATTGAGTTTGGTGAAAACCTATTTAGCATTTCAGTGCGATACAATGTTAAACTACAAAAACTCCTGCAGTGGAATGGTCTAAAGGAGTCGGATCGTGTTATCAACGGAAGTAAAATTTATTTAAACGATCCTAATATTTATTACGAGATTAAAGCTGGCGATACCCTTTACGACATAGCTACCCAGCGGCATGTATTAATTGATGAATTAATGCGATGGAATAAATTAAGCCCAGATATAGAACTTACACCTGGGCACAGACTATTACTAGTGGATCCAAATTCGTACCTATTATGACAGAAGAAACTACGCAACAAAGCGATGAGCCAAGTGTTGGGCAACTATTAAAAGCGCACCGAGAGCAGGCTAATGTAAGCTTAGAGTCACTTACTGGCCCACTTAAGCTTTCTATTTCTCAGCTGCAACGCTTAGAAAGCGATCAGTACCAAACGTTAGGCCCTATTACCTTTGTAAAAGGCTACATTAAAAACTATTGCCGTGAACTACACGTCGATAGCGCCCCTATATTAGCCAAATTGCCTGCACCGCCCGAGCCTACAAAGCCGGCTAACATGCAAAGCTTTTCGCGCCGCACAGAAAAAGAAGCCCATGACAGCCGCCTAATGCTGGTGAGCTACATTATTTTAGCCATTGTTATTGGCTCATCTGCCTTATGGTTTTGGCAAAATGCTACGCCTATCGATGAGCAAACAAGCACAATCAATATTGAAAATTCAATTTTAGATAACCAGCAAAATAACAACGCGCTAAATAACGAAAGCGAGAACACCTCGCAAGTGCAAGCAACACGGGCAGTTGAGCGCACACCGGCTGTAATGCCTATAAGCGCTGAACAAGTCCCCTTAAGTGAAGCCGTTAATGCCACGGCGCCTATTGCCGCTAGCACCCAAACAGCCACTAACGAGCCCGACACGCAAAGTAACATCAGTACAATTAACATGGTGTTTAACGATGAGAGCTGGGTAGAAATACACGATGGCGAAGGTGAACGCATTGCATTTGGCGTAAAAAAAGCAGGCTATAAAATGGCTGTAAGCGGTACCCCGCCTTTTTCAGTTGTGCTGGGTAAGCACGACGTAGTTAGTGTTTCTCTAAACGGCGAACCAGTTGATATTTCTGGTTATCCTAAAAATCGTTTAGCCAAATTTAAATTACCATTAGCAGAGTAGTCGCTATGTTTTCAGAATCTCCAATTAAACGCAGAAAATCAACCCGCATCAATGTAGGCAACGTGCCTATTGGTGACGGTGCCCCTATTGCCGTGCAGTCGATGACCAATACCGACACCATGGATATAGATGCCACGGTAGCGCAAATCCAAGCAATACAAGATGCCGGCGCCGATATAGTGCGTGTATCTGTACCAACTATGGATGCAGCAGAAGCGTTTAAAAGTATAAAAGAGCAAGTTAGTATACCGCTTGTAGCCGATATTCACTTTGATTACCGCATAGCGTTAAAAGTGGCAAAATACGGCGTGGATTGCCTACGTATAAACCCAGGAAATATAGGCAGTGAAGAGCGCATTAGAGCCGTTGTAGACTCAGCGCGCGAGCATAATATTCCTATTCGTATTGGTGTAAATGGCGGCTCATTAGAGCGCGACCTACAAGAAAAATACGGCGAGCCAACTCCCGAGGCATTACTTGAATCAGCAATGCGCCATGTAGATATATTACGCCGCCTTGATTTTGACCAATTTAAAATATCGGTAAAAGCATCAGACGTATTTTTAGCTGTAGGCGCTTATCGTTTACTTGCTAAAGAAATAGATCAACCCCTGCATTTAGGGATCACCGAAGCCGGCGGTATGCGCTCAGGTTCGGTTAAATCGGCTGTAGGCTTAGGCATGTTACTTGCCGAAGGTATTGGCGATACGCTACGTGTATCACTTGCTGCCGACCCAGTTCAAGAAATCAAAGTAGGTTTTGATATTTTAAAATCGCTGCGTATACGCTCTCGCGGTATTAACTTTATTGCCTGCCCTAGCTGCTCACGTCAAGAGTTTGATGTAGTAAGCACCATGAACCAGCTTGAAGAGCGCCTAGAAGATGTTGTTGAGCCAATGTCTGTTTCGGTAATTGGTTGTGTCGTTAACGGCCCAGGCGAAGCCCTAGTTAGTGATATTGGCCTTGCCGGTGCAAACCGCCGCTCAGGTTTATACATTAATGGCGAGCGTCAAAAAGCGCGTATTGATAACAACAATATTGTTGACCAGCTTGAAGGCTACGTGCGCGACTTTATTGCTCAAAAAGAGCAGCAAACACCTATCGACATTAAAATAGTCGAATAAATACCGTATAAAGCGCCAAACCACGGTGTTTGGCGTTTAGCTTTATAGCTAGAGGATACCCAAACGACCCCAAGATACAGAATTCAGCGATTTATACTGCGTTATTGATTTTAAAAATAGAACCACTATTACTTTCAATCAATACCTTGCCTAAATCGCTTTTAATTCCAACTGAAACTCGCATCATGGGGTCATTTGGGTATATAATGACGGGTCAATTTTTAGCATTCTTGTTGTGTAAGCATTTTTTTATTACACATAAACAGTAATTAGGATTTATCAGTGGCAAAACAAATTCAGGCAGTTCGCGGTATGAACGATTGTCTGCCGGGCGACACGCAAGTTTGGCAGAAAGTAGAAAACATTTTACGCGAGACAGTAGCATCGTTCGGTTATCAAGAAATTCGTTTTCCTATTGTAGAATCAACCGACTTATTTAAACGCTCTATTGGTGAAGTAACCGATATAGTAGAAAAAGAAATGTACACCTTTGCCGATCGTAACGGCGACATGCTAACCCTTCGCCCAGAAGGCACCGCAGTGTGTGTACGTGCAGGTAACCAAAATGGCTTGCTTTATAACCAAGAGCAACGCCTATGGTACATGGGCCCGATGTTTCGTCATGAGCGCCCTCAAAAAGGCCGCTACCGTCAGTTTCACCAATTTGGTTTAGAAACATTTGGTATTGCCACAGCCGACATAGACGCAGAAGTTATTTTACTTACCGCGCAATTATGGAAAGCATTTGGCATTAACGAACACGTACGTTTAGAGCTTAACTCGTTAGGCTCTAACGAAGCACGTGCTGATTACCGCGATGCACTCGTTGCCTACCTTGAACAGCATACCGACGTGCTTGATGAAGATTCAAAGCGCCGTATGTACTCAAACCCATTGCGTGTACTTGATAGCAAAAACCCAGACGTGCAAGCAATCTTAGTGGATGCGCCTAAATTGTCTGAGCATTTAGATGCTGAATCAAAAGAACATTTTGCAAATTTATGTGAACGTTTAGACGCAGCTGGCGTCATATACACGGTTAATGAAAAGTTAGTACGTGGTTTAGACTACTACAACCGCACAGTATTTGAATGGGTAACAGATAGCCTAGGCGCACAAGGTACAGTGTGTGCTGGCGGACGCTACGATGGCTTAGTTGAGCAACTTGGCGGCAAAGCAACGCCCGCAGTTGGTTTTGCTATGGGTCTAGAGCGCTTAGTACTGTTACTCCAAGCACTTGAGTGTGTAGGTGACATTCGCCGCAATGCTGATGTATATTTAGCGGCAATGGGCGACAAAGCCAGCGTACAAGCCCCAGCCATTGCAGCGCAACTGCGTAGTGACGTACCCGGTTTACGCGTTATGGTGCATGCCGGTGGCGGTAACTTTAAAAAACAACTAAAACGAGCTGATAAAAGCGATGCACTAGTGGCCGTTATTATTGGCGAAGATGAATTAGAAAAAGGCGTTGTGACCATAAAATATTTACGTGAGCGTAAAGAGCAAGTCACACTAGAATTAGAACAAGCTAAAGCGCTATTAGCTGAGCTTATCAATAGCTAAGCTAACTTAAGAGGTAATAATGGACATTTATTCAACAGAAGAACAACAAGCAGAAGCCATTAAGCGCTTTTTTCGCGAAAACGGCATTTCACTTGCGCTAGGTGTAATTGTAGGTTTAGGCGGCTTATACGGTTGGAAAGCATACAACCAAAACCAAATTACAACTGCTGAGCAAGCGTCTGACGAATATACAACACTTGTACAAAGTGACGATGTACTTGGCGCAGCCGATACATTCATTAAAAACAACCAAGACACAAGCTATGCAACTTTAGCCGCTTTTGTTGCGGCAAAAGACGCTGTTGATGCAAAAAAATTAGACCTTGCTAGCGAAAAACTTAGCTGGATTGTGACAAACGCCCAAAGCGAAGAGCTTAAAGCCATTGCCATTACGCGTTTAGCACGTATTCAACTTGCGCAAAGTAAATTTGACGAAGCCCTAAGTACATTAAACTCGCCACTACCAGAGGCATATAACGCCAATGTAGCTGAGCTAAAAGGCGATATTTACATTGCACAAGGTAATAAAGACCAAGCTCGCACTGCGTATCAAGCAGCTGCCGATGCAGGCGGTTTAACAACAAACCCTTTATTACAAATTAAATTAGACGACCTAGCAGTAACTAGCCCAGCGGCATAAGGTTTTAGGTATGAAAAAAATAACAACAGCAACTCTCGCACTGTGCATGGCAACGCTAATGGGTTGTTCATCAAGCGATGACGAAGACGAGTTAGTACTTCCTGAAATTGTTAATCAATTTGAAACAGACGTAGTGTGGCAAGAGTCGGTTGGCAGTGGTGTAGAACATTATTTTTCTCGCTTATCGCCTGCTGTATACAAAGACACTATTTATGTAGCTAGCCGCGAAGGCCAAATTGAAGCGCTTTCGCTTACCAATGGCGACACGCTATGGGAAACCGACGTACGTGAAGATTTATCGTTTTGGCCATGGTCAGATAACGGCACAGCAAAATTATCAGGCGGTATATTACAAGCTTATGGTAAAATTTACGTAGGCTCTGAGCACGGATTTATTATTGCCCTTGACCGCGAAACGGGTGAAGAAGTATGGCGTAAAAATGTGCCAGGCGAAGCGCTATCAAAACCAGCTGCGGGCGATGGCCTAATTTTTGTTAATTTAGGCTCGGGTAAACTATTAGCGCTGCACCCAGATACAGGCGAAGAACGCTGGAACTTCGAACAAGAAGTACCCCCGCTTACATTGCGAGGCCAAAGCTCACCAACAGTTGCAAACGGTGGTGTGTTAGTAGGCTTAGAAACAGGTAAATTAAGTGTACTCATTTCTGAGAGCGGTTATTCAGCATGGAGTGCAGAAATTGCCGTTGCTAAAGGTGCATCAGAATTTGAGCGCTTAGTTGATGTAGACACACAACCTATTATTAGCGGCCCTTACGCCTATGCCATTGCATACAACGGTAACCTAGCAGCGGTAGATATTCGCTCAGGCAATGTTGTATGGAAACGTGAATACAGCAGCTACCGCGAAATAGCGATGGATGCACAAACTATTTACTTAGTAGATAGCGAAGGCGTAATTTACGCATTAGATAAAAATTCAGGTATTGAACGTTGGAGCCAACCCGCTCTACGTGGATGGTACCTAACAGGCCCTGCAGTTGCAGGTAGCCACTTAGCTTTAGGTGACCAAGAAGGTAACCTACATTGGCTAAACAAAGACACTGGCGAGTTAGTATCTCGTGAAGAATTTGACAGCTCAGGCTTTTTTGTTGAGCCGGTTGTAGCCGACGACAAGCTAATTTTATACACCCGTGATGGTGAAGTTAGTGTGGTAAACACCCCTAACTAACTAGCTAACACTTAAAGGTTTTTGTAAGGCTTCGCACTGCGAAGCCTTTTGTTGTTTTTTAAAGAGGTAGTTTATGCTTCCCGTGATCGCTCTAGTTGGGCGACCCAATGTGGGCAAATCCACATTATTTAACCGTTTAACACGTACTCGTGATGCACTCGTAGCCGATTTTCCAGGTTTAACACGAGATAGAAAATATGGCCAAGCTAATTACGATGGCTATGAATTTATCGTGGTAGACACGGGTGGTATTGATGGCTCTGAAGAAGGCATCGAAACCGAAATGGCCGACCAGTCGTTACTAGCCATTGAAGAAGCCGATATTGTGTTGTTTTTGGTTGATGCCCGCGTAGGCATGACCGTTGCTGACCAAGCCATTGCTAATCACTTGCGCAAGCAAGAGAAAAAAAGCTTTGTGGTTGCCAACAAAACAGATGGTATTGACGCCGACTCAAACTGTGCTGAATTTTATCAATTATCATTAGGTAATATTCACCATATTGCAGCAGCACATGGGCGTGGTATTACTCAGCTTTTAGAGCACACTTTACAGCCTGTAATTGCAGAGCTTGCAGCACTAGATGAAGACGTTGCTGATGACGATGAAGAGTTAATCGACCTTTATCAAGAAGCTGAAGGCGACGATACAGACCACCAAGCGTTTGCCGATAAACCAGTAAAACTGGCTATTATTGGTCGCCCTAACGTAGGTAAGTCTACACTTACAAACCGTATACTCGGTGAAGAACGTGTAATTGTATACGATATGCCGGGCACCACTCGCGACTCTATTTATATTCCGATGACCCGTAACGACAAAGAATATATTTTAATAGATACCGCAGGTGTTCGTAAGCGTAAAAAAGTAAGCGACGTGGTTGAAAAGTTCTCAGTAATTAAAACGCTTCAAGCCATTGAAGATGCCAACGTTGTATTACTGGTTGTTGATGCTCGCGATGGTATTTCTGATCAAGACTTAAGCTTATTAGGTTTTGCGCTTAACTCAGGTCGTTCATTGGTTATTGCCGTGAACAAATGGGATGGGCTTGATGATTACGTTAAAGATCGCATTAAAACAGAGCTTGATCGCCGTTTAGGTTTTATTGATTTTGCACGCTTGCACTTTATATCTGCACTTCACGGTACAGGTGTTGGTCATTTATTTGAATCGGTTGATGAAGCTTACGAGTCAGCAACTAAACGTATTAGCACCGCAATGCTACGCCGTATTATGGACATGGCACAGGCCGATCATCAGCCGCCACTTGTTCGTGGTCGTCGTGTTAAGTTTAAATATGCGCATGCCGGTGGTTATAACCCGCCACGTATTGTAATTCACGGTAACCAAGTTCACGATTTACCCGATAGCTACAAACGCTACCTGATGAACTACTACCGTAAAGCACTTAAAATTATGGGCACCCCAATCAAAATTGAATTTAGAGAAGGTGATAACCCATTTGCAGGGCGTACTAACAAAGTAACGCTTTCGCAAAAACGTAAAATACGTGCCTTTGCAAAAGAAAACCGTAATAAATAAACGGCATAAGCGTTAATTTATTACAAAAAACGGCGTACTTTTTAGTACGCCGTTTTTTTATGCTTTATACCAATTAGCTTAATTAAGTGATCTATTTTGAGGCTTGTTATTAAAGATTAAGTAATGCCAATTGCACCAGCCGTTCAACTGTGGTGTCTTGGCTATTTTTAGGCGCTTTGGGGGAATACTTAGATTTTGGCGGCTTAATAGATATAAACCCATGATTGGTGGCCATTTCGTGCGCTAACAGCTTTCGCTCTTTGGGTGTTAGGTGGTTTTCGTGTATTTTTGCAAGCTCCCCACTATCAAGCCATATGCCAGCGCAACCTGGGCACTCGTCTATCTCAACCACTTTGAGCGGTGAAAAATACCGGCGCATCATCACTATGCTTGGGCACTTTGGGCAATTTACTCGCGATGAGACTTCGCCCTCGCCTTCGGTATATTCACTCAAATACTTAAGCAATACCTGACCATGCTTTAACTCAGGCGAGCTAAACTTAAAAATTTGGCTGTTATCAAAAAATACGCCGCCTTGCGCTGACGTAAAAACAGTAATGCCGCCAACAAGTAAAGGTTCAAGTGGCGTATTACTACGAGGACAATACATTTAAAATTCCTTTTTATTTATGTTCTTTTACTCAAGTGCTTTATGAATAAGCCCATCAAGCGGCGCTGGTAATGTAATATTACCTGCAAGTACAAACTCATGCGCGTCGTCTGACATTTTTTGCCATGTACGGCGAATAATACCTATCCATTTTTGCTCATCGTAATCAGGCTTACTATTAGCAAACCCGAGCATGTAATGCTCAATAAATACCAGGCTTGCTACATCTTCTACTAATTGGCTATCTGGGTTACGTTTAATATTTTTTTTAGCAACCGCATCATACACTCTGTTTTGCTCAGCATCGCTGTACCCAGCTTGCTGCATAAGTGCAATAACACTACTTGCATGAAATATATAAAGCGCACTACGCCATTGATGATAGCCCTGCTTGTTCATTGCAAAGTCGCTACGCGGAGACTTCCAACGTTGTATATGCTGCCCACGCACTGCAATTTGCATAAGCTCGTCAGCATCGGGGTTAAAACGGCTAAGCATATCGCTCATACGCTGTGAGTATAAATACTCTTTAGGGACACTCTCCCCATTAAATTGCTCACTGTTTGGGTCTTGGTTGTTTGCTTCATCAATTAAGGCGATTACTTTATTAAACATGACGGTCATTTTTTTATAATAAGTTTTAATCATTCTAAACGCTGATAAAACAATAAACTAGTGCGCCACTCAGTTACGCAGTGAAATTTGTTCAATCATAATATAAAACCAATAAATACAGGTTGTAAAAGTAAGCGCATTGATTAAGTTAACTTGGTACTATATTGAGCACAAATTAAAATAAAAAAGCGCGACTAACTCGCCAATAACGGATCACTATGTTTAAAAAACGTATTTTAGCTATTTGCTTAGCAGCCACCTCGCTACCAAGCCTTGCCGACAGTAACAGCGATTTAAAAACCATTATTGATAACCACTGGCAAAATGCCAAAGCTGAAAAAATATTTTTTCGAACCGATCCAGACGGTTGGAAACCAAACGGCACATTACCAAATTGGAGCGAGCAAGCCATTGCAAAGCGCCAAGCGTATAACAACAGCGTACTAAAAAGCTTAGCCAACATTGATCCAAAAACGCTCAACAAGGATCAGCTAATGAACTACCGCTTATTTAAATATGAGCGAGAAACCGAGCAGCAAAGCTACCTTTATCAAGATAAGTATTTTCCGGTAAACTTTTTAAGTGGCTGGCATACCTACTTTGCAGAAGCACCCGCTAATATGGCTTTTTTAACAGCTGATGATTACAACGCATTTTTAATCAGCCTTGCCGACTACCCGCGCTTTAATCAGCAAAATATTGATTTAATGAAAGAAGGGATAAAAACAGGATTTACCCATTACTGTAAAACCTTTGAAAATTACAGCCAAAGCATTAGCGCGCACATAGTTAAAAACCCCGAAAACAGCGCCCTTTACGAGCCCTTTACGCGTATACCTAATACATTTAATACAGCGCAAAAATCAAACTTAAAACAAAAAGCCCAAGCCGTAATTAAAGATAAAGTAATTCCTGCGTATCAGCATTTTTACGACTTTTTTGAAAATGACTATATGCCACACTGTAGAGCGCAGCCGGGCATAGCAAGCGTTAAAGGCGGGCTTGACTACTACAAGTACACGGTTAATTACTACACCACAACAAACGCCACACCTAAACAAATACATCAACTAGGCCTTAAAGAAGTCGCGCGTATTAAGGCGCAAATGCAAAATATTATTGATGAAGTAGGCTTTGATGGCACCTATAGTGAGTTTTTAGAATTTTTAGCGACCGATAAGCAGTTTTACGCAAAAGACGCGCAAGACTTGCTAGAAAAAACCGCGTTCATTACGCAAAAAATGTATGGAAAATTGCCCACTTACTTTGGCCACTTACCGCGTAACACCTTTACTATTAAGGGCTCAGCAAGTCGTGGTGCGTTTTATATGCCACCACCAGATAACCGCTCACCAGGTACTTACTTTTTAGCCTCAACACCTAAACTGCAGCCTTTATATAATTTAGAAGCACTTAGTCTGCACGAAGCCATACCCGGGCACCATTTACAAAACGCCATTGCTATGGAGCTAAATGTACCCGAATTTAGACGCACACTTAGCCACTCTGCATTTGGCGAAGGTTGGGCGCTATACACAGAACGCTTAGGTAAAGAAGCTGGTTTTTATCAAAGCCCGTACAGCGACTTTGGTCGTTTAGGCTACGAAATGTGGCGTGCAGTGAGGCTTGTTGTTGATACCGGTATTCATGCCTTTGGTTGGAGCCGCCAAAAAGCAATTGATTACTTAGCCAGTCACACCGCTTTACCACAAAGCGCAGTGGAAGATCAGATAGATCGTTATATTTCATGGCCAGGCCAAGCGCTCTCGTACAAAATGGGCGAAATAAAAATACGCGAACTGCGCACAAAAGCCGAAGAAGAACTCGGCGCTCAATTTGATATACGCAGCTTTCACGACACTGTTATTGGCCAAGGCTCATTGCCTATGGCAGTGCTTGAAGACGTTATAAACGATTGGATAGAAAAACAAAAATCGGCTATTTAACATTAATGAAGGCGGTATTATTTTCCGCCTCTTTCTAAACGGACTTTTTAATGAAACACCTACTTATTTTTATATCATTCATTTTATTTAGCAGCCAAGCTAATGCGTTTTGTTTAGAAGCATCAAACTACATAGAGGGCGTAAAATATGGCGTTTGTGGGGAGCAAACAGATTCAATTTCCCTTACGCCTTATTTTATTATATGGATGCTTTTAAATGTGTTATTTGGGCAAATGCTTAATAAACCAAATGTACACGTGGGGTTTAAGTATTTACTTTTCCTATGTGCATTTCCACTCAGCCCGCTAGTGCTTTTAATGAATTTAACTGGAATGATGGTATCTCGCGTTTATAAAAAATATTCAAACCCAGCAGCAAATAAAACCCAAGCTAACCATGTTTGCGCAGAACCTGTTATTGAAAAGCCGAGTGTTAATCAGCTAACAATTGGCGAGTACACTTTTGACAGTCTGCAGCAGTCCTTAATTGAAGAAGATAACCTCTACACATTAGAGCCTAAATGCATGCAGGTACTTAGCTATTTAATAGAACAACAGCCAAGAATAGTTAGCCTTGAAGAGTTACACAACAATGTATGGGAGAATCAAATAGTAACCGATACCGCAGTTAGACGAGTTATTAGCAAACTACGTGTAGCCCTTAACGATAACGACACAAAAAACCCCAAATATATAAAGTCTGTAATGAAGCGAGGTTATCAGCTTATAGCTAAAGTAAAAACACAACCTATTGAATAGTAATGACTTATAAAAGTTATAACCAAGGTAATACCATGGTTATAACTTTATAATAACTAGTTAATGGCTTTGTTATCGTTATTTTTTGCCAATCGTTTTAATTTGTCTAGGCGCTATAGAGCGACCCATAAAATTAAATAGTTAAGGAAGAAAATATGAAACACTTATTACCTCTATTACTAGTATTAATCATAACAGTAATTACATTAAGCCTTATTAACAGCAACGAGTGTATAGAAATAGGTAACGCATCTATTGCCAGTATTTCATTTGGCACGTGTGATTTATCTAACCCTCAATCAAACATATCACCACTTTTAGCTTTATTTTGGTTAGCCATGAGCGTTTGCTTTGCAATTACATTACCTAAATCAACTGTTGCTAATAAGTACAAAATTGCCTTATTTATATTTGGTTTACCACTCACTGTTTTTGTTTATTTAATTGCCTATATATCTGAAAATATACGCCAAGCCACTCAATCTCTTAAGTAAACCTAGATGAGCAAGTCACACTTGCTCATCCTTTCTTAATTAAATACAAGTGAAAATCAATCCCTACCCGCTTTTGCTTCGTAAACTTAATGATTACAAAAACCAGAGCATAAGTATGAGCAAACGCATTTTATATTGGCTACAAAACGATTTACGCCTAACCGATAACCCAATTTTTAGTGACCTTATGTTGCAGCAATGCGCGCTTGATATTGTATTTGTTATTAACCCGCACTGGTTTAAAAATAATAACTACCAACAAAAACCTTACGGCATACATAAGCAGCAGTTTTTAATGCAAAGCTTGTACGAACTACAACAAGCACTTATTGAACGCGGGCAAACCCTGCATGTGCTTGAGGGAGAACCCGTATCGCTTTTAAAAGCGCGTATTAATGAGCAAAATATTGATGAAGTTGTATACAGCGAACAATTTGGCCTGTACGAGCAACGCCAAATAAACTTACTCAAAGCACATTGCCCCAATACACAATTTACAGGGTCGCAGCAAGACACGCTCTTTAAGCAAAGTGACCTCCCCTTTGATTTAAGCGAATTACCTAAACACTTTACCCCGTTTCGTAAAAAGGTAGAGGCCGCTAATAGCCCTATTACATCAACAACTTTGCCAAACGGTTTGCTCCCTAAGCCAATAACTTTATGCGCAAAAAAACCTATAGAACGTATAACAAATAAAGGCGTAATGCATGGCGGGTTTAAGAGTGCGCAAGCTCATTTAAAGCAATACTTTGCAGGCACAATGCCAAGTACTTATAAAACGACTCGCAACGAGCTTGATGGCTTTAACAACACCACCAAATTTAGTACTTGGCTTGCCTTTGGCTGTATAAGTGCAAAACAAGTTTACAAAGCAGTAGAAAATTACGAGCAATGCAATACGGCAAACGAGTCTACTTATTGGATTAAATTTGAACTGCTGTGGCGAGAGTATTTTAAATGGCACGCACTTAAAGCAGGTAACAGCCTGTTTAGCTTTAAAGGGCAAAAACAAACTAAACCGCTTACTACTTTTACATCTACACGCTTTGCTGCTTGGTGTAACGGCACAACGCCTTACCCGCTTGTAAATGCCATTATGAAAGAGCTAAACACTACGGGTTACATTTCAAACCGAGCACGGCAAATTGCAGCAAGCTGTTTAGTGAACGAGTTAGGCCTTGATTGGCGATACGGCGCAGCCTATTTTGAGCAGCAACTTATTGATTACGATGTAGCAGCAAACTGGGGAAACTGGCAGTACATAGCCGGTGTGGGGGTTGACCCGCGTGGCGGCCGCCACTTTAATATACAAAAGCAAACGGCGCAGTTTGATCCAAATGGTAATTACACCAATAAATGGCACGGGCACAGTAATAAAACACAGCAGCTCGATCACTTAAACGAAGTAGATTGGCCTATTTAAGCCAATCTCCCTCCACCAGGTTATATTTAAAACAGCTGCGCAATGCCTACATTAATGGCAAAACCAGCTATGGTTAAAAACAAAAATAAACAGCCTGCTAATAACAGTGGTTTTATACCCGCTTGGCGAATAGCGCCAACATGTGTACGCAGCCCAAGTGCGACCATGGCAATGGTGAGCAATATATTATCAAACCATATAATAGCGTTTGTAGTTCCTTGCGGAATAACCGATAACGAATGCACGCCACTTGCCACTATAAATAACACTGCAAACCAAGGGATTGTAATTCCTGATTTTTGCTCGCCGCCATGTGCGTTTATGTTTGCATGCTTTTTACTTTGCCAAAACGATAAGCCTACTAAAAATGGCGCAAGCATCATTACGCGTAGCATTTTTTCTATCACGGCGGTGTCAGCCGCATTGGCACTTACCGCAGTCCCTGCTGCTACCACTTGAGCAACTTCATGAATAGTTGAACCAACAAAAATACCGTACGCATGCTCACTCACACCCATATATTCAAACATAATTGGGTAGGCAAACATACTTAACGTGCCAAACACCACAACCGTTGCCACCGCTACCGATACTTTATGCGCTTGTGCTTTTATAACCGGCTCTGTTGCCATTACCGCTGCGGCGCCACAAATAGAGCTACCCGCACCTATTAGTATGGTTGTTTGTTCATCAAGCTTAAAAGCTCGCTTACCTAGCTGTACTGCTAATATAAACGTACCAAGCAGCATTACCACATCGGTTAATAGGCCATGCCAGCCTACACCCGCTACTTGCGCAAAAGTAATTCTAAACCCAAATAAAATAACGCCCGCTTTGAGTAATATACTTTTAGCGTAATCAACGCCTACATCGGTACGCGTAGCAATGCGCGCAAACACGCTGTTGCCCACAATAATGCCAAGCACAATACCAATTGTTAAGGAGCTAAATTGCGCACTTTGCATTATAGATAGCTTACTTAATGCAACAGATGCCCCCGCTAACACAACCACCAGCAGCATACCTAACCACCAGCGCGTATCGCCGTATTGCTTAGTATTAATACCTAGAGGCTGAAAACTATTTTTAATAGCGCTAAGCATAATATTCCCTCACTTAAACCATATTGATGTGTTGACTTAATTGTAAGAAAGCTCAAAATATAACTCCAATATATTAAAATCATGATTTGATAACTTAAAGTTATACAATTTAGAGTTATGCAATTTAAGGTTGTTCAATGAACTTACATGCACTTAGGGTGTTTTATACAGTGGCTAAATTGGGTAGCTTTTCAGGCGCAGCCGAAGCGCTTTTTATAAGCCAGCCCGCTGTTTCTAAGGCGCTAAAAGAGCTAGAGCATCAGTTAAACATTCAACTTATTGAACGTGCATCTAAGGGTAAAAAGCTCACCTTAAGCGAAGGTGGGCAAGCACTTTTTGAACATGCCCGCAGTATTTTTGCTATCGAAAAAGCCGCCATTGAAGATATTAAATCGCGAACAGGGCTTAAGCGCGGTACATTAGTTATAGGCACCAGCACCACCATTGCCAGTTATTGGCTACCGCCTTATTTAGCCAAATTTTGTGCGCAGTACCCGCATATAAAAGTAGAAGTACAAGTGGCAAATACCGCACACATTGAACACGCACTACTCGAGTGCACCATTGATTTAGCGCTGGTTGAAGGCACACCTACCGAGCCGCACATTATTAGTAAGCACTGGCAAAATGATTTAATGAGTGTGGTTATACCGAGCAACTTTAAGCCCACTAAAGACTTAACAGCATGGTTAAATAAGCAGTTTTGGTTATTACGTGAGCCAGGCTCTGGCACGTTAGAAATGTCGGTAAAGTTATTAGCACAACATGGCGTACAGGCTGAGCAAAGTATGCAATTAGGCAGCAACGAAGCCATAGCTAGGGCCGTTGCTCAAGGTATGGGGGTCGCTTTATTGCCAAACGTAGTCACAGAAGATTTAGTGCAGTTAGGTAAATTAACACGCCTGAGCCAAAAAAATAACGAGCAACTCTCTCGGCCGCTATACCAACTGCATTATAAAGACAGACCGTCTTCGCATGCTGCACAAGCATTCGAAAAAAGCTTGTTTAGTGAATAGATGCATAAATTTAACCGTTATATGTATGTTGCGTATCTGCCAATTACGAACACTAATTACATAATATGTGAGAAGTCAAGATTTGCCCCTTTGACTCCTCATAATCGGAAACATATTTTACCTTTGATATAACAATTATTTCTTAATCTTTATGAAGAGAATTATAGCTGATGAAAATAACTATGGTTACTTGATAAAGATATCACTCCCCTGCTAATGTAGATTGTAGTAATTGACCTATATAAAATAAATTAAGAGCAGGTTAAGACTAAAAAACTATAATCCCTTACCTGTTTTATCAATTTTCTCTTGTGTTCTGTCTCAATACATGGATAATTCGCAAACCTGCATTACTATATAACCCAATTAACGCAGGATAGTTTAATACGCTATACTAGGAGTATCGCTATGATTAAGGGGACTGTTATGTTGTTAGCAACTTTAGTTTCCAGTGCTTTAAGTGCTGCTACTGCACATGACGAAGCAGAGTTATTTAATTCTACCGCTATTGTTGCTCAGGATGAGATTTGTAACGTAGATATAAATCAAAAACTTGCAGTTAAATTAGCCCGTTTAGACGAGACGCTTTTAATTGCTAAAAAAGCTTACTTTGAAATCGCAAATGATAATGATCTTGAAGCTGGTACTTTTGAAAATATGGCTGATCTAGAAACAGCAGATGCTGTTTTAAGAGCTATTTCACAGTTTCTGAAACGTAATTGGGCTCAGCACAATGAAGAAATTTATGCAAATCATGGTGTAGAGATCTATTCTAATATCAAGTCGTTGGTTGCGAAAACAGCTCAGCTTCGTAAAAACATCTCTAATATTTTAAGAGTGTTGAAAGAAGCTCAGGGGCAAGTAAGTACCTCAGATAGTAATGAATTCACAGCTTCTGCTGAGTTTTTTACTGCTGCAGATACTGTTACGAATAATATGTTTAACATACACTAAAGAGTGAAACATGGAAGTAAGCGTCGAGTTTAGTGCGAAGCTTGAAGCAGGCATTGAGCAATATGGATTTAAAATAAAGCCTCTTCAAGCCGATCTTGAAGCTTATTTTTCTGGAATTAAAAAGCCACACTACCTTGGTAAAGATGCCCCATTTGAAAGACCTGAAGGAATTGAAAGTGCAGAGGTTCACCATTTACACGTTTTTATAGAAGGTATTTCTTGCCTTGATACCTGGGAAAAAAGTAAAACTTCAGACTCTTACATCGTTTACACGTACGGTTATATGAATGAAGATGCCCATCTAGTAATGGCAATAATTAAAGATGGCGCGCATAAAAAATGCCGAAATCACAGCACAATGAGAGACTTTAAAAAAATTGCAGAAGAATTTAGAGAAAAGTGCTGAGGCTGAACTATTTATATGGGCTTTTTATGCCTTCTCGCATGGAAACCTTCTCCCTTTCTAAAATGAAAATACCAAATGGGTAAAACCTCAACTTCACACATTATAATATTGAGATCGTTCAAAACAGCCCACAAGCTAACTTATAAGTCTATTAGGCTGAATCAGTAAGCTCTCACAGCCCCAAGCTCTACTCACAAACCCTGCGTTAAATCTTGCGCCAATGTACCCGTTGGCTTTTCAATTACGCGTACTAACTCTTTACCATCGTCTTTTACTATAAACGTTGGCGTGTATTGCAAGTCGTGCGCTAGTGCTATTCCAGCGTCGTCTTGCTTGTTGTAACCCACGGCCACATATTTAACGCTTGCAAGTTTTACCTTAGACGCATCAAGTAACTTAATAAGCTTTGGTACTTCGCGTTGGCTGTCGTGACACCAAGTGCCAAATAATACAACTAATGCCTTGCCTTCTAGCTTTTGCATTAAGGCTATATCTTGCTCGGTTGGCGTAAATGCGTTGTACTGCTTATTAAACTTATCGTAATCGCTTAATAGTACATCAGTTGTAATATCGCCCGAAAATGGCGCAGTAGCGGCATTACTTACAAGCGGCATGCTTAACGCGCACAATAAAATTAATTGTTTAAACATAAGGTTAAAGTAACTTTTAAAGTGAGTAATTAAGCTCACTATACTGAATATTACTGAATGTTTACACATTGTTTGCACCTTCTATTTTTATAGTTTGCCCACTTTAATAAAATAATAAGCGTGCATACATGAATATAAAACCTTTTATATTTTATTCAGTTATCGCCTCTACTACATTTTTATATGGCTGTGGCGGTACTGAGCAAACAACCGATAGCAGCACAGAGCAAACTGACTCATCATCAACAACCACCTCCACGGGCTTAGTTATTAACGAAATTGTCGCAAGCCCAAGCGATACCACCTACGATTGGATTGAGCTATACGCCACTGAAGATATTGCCGACTTATCGGTATTTTCACTTGTTGATGATAACGCCGATAGAGTGCCTCAAGCTTTACCCGCAGTAGCGCTTTCGCAAGGTGAGTTTATTGTTATTCAAGCCATTGATGAAACCGACACGCCGCCCGATAGCGGTTATTACGTTACCTTTAAACTAGGGAGTGACGATGCGGTTACATTATATGAGGACGGCACTGCGGTGTCTGTACTTGATTGGGAAGAAGGCGAAGCCGCAGAAGGTTTTAGTTACGGCTTATACACCGATGGCACCGGCACCGCGCAAACCCTAACGCCCACAGAGGGCGCAGCTAACCAAACAGCCGATACCTCTACACTTGTTACAACGCTAATTGCTGAAGATGCTCCACTTCGTATAAACGAAGTAGTAGCAAAAGACAGCAGCGGCGGCGAGGACTGGATAGAGCTTTATGTAACAAGCAGTAGCGATGTTTATTTAGCCGACTACACACTAAGTGATGACAATAACGAACAGTTTGCACTACCTGATATTACGTTATCGCCTGGTGAGTTTTACCGCATTTACGCAAGCACCGATGATTTAGGCGACCTGCCAAGCGTTGCGTTTAAATTAGGCTCAAGCGATACCGTAAGCCTTTACAGTAACAATGTAATTATAGAGCAGTTATCGTGGAATAAAGGCCAAGCGCTGAGTGGTTACAGCTATGGCCGCTCCCCAGATGGCAGCGATGCAACTGCGGTACTCACTCCAACAGAGCTTAGCTCAAACAGCCAAGCAACCCACGGGCCACTCATTATTAACGAAATAGTGGCAAGCGCCGCAGACGATGGCAACGACTGGTTTGAGCTATACAACAACAGCGCAAATACAATTAACTTAGCCAACTACCAAGTTATTGATGAAAGCGACGACATAGACCCCGTTACCCTGCCCGACATAGATTTATACGCGGGTGAATACATAACTATTTATGCCACCGATGAAGACCCAGGCACTTACTACGTCCCGTTTAAACTAGGCAAAGAAGACGAGCTAAGCTTAATACTCAACGATGAAGTAATTGACTATATTGACTGGGACGAAAGTGATGTAGCCACAGGCTTTAGTTACGGCCTAAGTAGCAATACAGGCTTTACTCATGCGTTTTTAACACCTACCCCAAGTAGTGAAAATACAGTTGCAACCGCCTTTACACCTACGGCCGTTAATACGCTTTCTATTACAATTAGCGATGAAAACTGGCAAGACATTCTAGATAACCCACTTGATGAGCAGTACCACGAAACCGCTATTACTTTTAATGGGGTAACACTCGATAGCGTGGCTATTCGCACTAAAGGCGGCTCAAGTTTAAGCAGCGTTGCCAACTCTAGCAGCGACCGTTACAGCTTTAAGGTTGATATTAACGAATATGTGTCGGGGCAAAAGTTTTTTGGGCTAAAAAAGTTCACACTACAAAACTCGTTTAACGACCCGTCGTACATGCGTGAAGTAATCGCCTATGAGCTAATGGATGAAATGGGCGTGCCAACGCCTGAGCATGCTTACGTTAACTTTTATGTAAACGGCGAACTATTTGGTTTGTATTTAATGGTAGAAGCCGTAGATGGCGAATTTGTTGAAAAACACTTTGCCAACAGTAATGGCGATTTATACAAGCCAGATGGCACAGGCAGCGATTTATTATGGCTAGGTGACGACATACAAAGCTATACCGATATAAACCTGCAAACCAACGAAGACACCACCGATAACGGCGCCTTTATTAACTTTGTAGAATCGCTCGATAAAGGCGAAAGCACCGCCATAGAAGTAGACACACTTTTACGTTATATGTCGGTAAGTACTTCACTGTCTAATTTAGATAGCTACCACGGCCCGCTTGCACATAACTATTATATTTACGATGACGATGGCGTATTTAGCATTTTGCCGTGGGATTTTAACGAGTCATTCGGCACCTTTAACATGGATTGTAATAGCGTAGATGTAAGAGAGCTCTACATTGATGAGCCTGTAAGCGGCGCATTAAGCGAGCGCCCATTAATTGCTAATGTATTTGCCGAGCAAAGCCACCTCGATACGTACCACAGTTACTTAACACAGCTTATTAATGGCTCACTTTCAAGCGACACATTTAACGCACGCGTAAATGAAATAGCCGATTTAATTCGTGAGCACGTACAAAACGACCCAACTAGCTTTTATGGCTCAACCTACTTTGAGCAAAACCTAACCTCTACCACGGGGCAGTTTTACGGCTTAACCTCGTTTATGGAGTACCGCGTAGCAAATATGGCCGCGCAGCTTGATGGCACATTGCCCTCAGCGGGTGATGGCAGCGGATTTTGCTCTAGATAAACAACCCATCCTTGATGCGGTGTCAGCACGCTGGCACTGCACTCTATTACTTTGCAATTTAATAATCTGAGAAAATTATGACAATTCAAGCACGTTTTAAGGATGAACTTTTTGAAAAGGATACTTCAATCTCACAAGTAGCAATTACTGCTATAAACACTAAAAATAAGCAGGCTCAGCCTGAAAAACCAGATGCTCGTGGCTCATTAACAAGCTTAATTAACGAGTTACTTATTCCGTTTGAAGGTTACGGATTAAACGATCTTAATAACGCTAATTTAATGAACCGTGTAGACAGTAAGTTTATGCTGCCACTATCGTTTTTACCTGAGCTGCTTACTCATATACAAGGCCAGTATCGGGTACTTGATATACAAGGCAAGCGTTTATTCTCTTATTATAATCAGTACTTTGATACGCCCGAACTTGATTTATATAAAGCCCACCATAACGGTAAGCTTAATCGCTACAAAGTACGCCAAAGGCGCTACGTTGATACCGCCACCGAATACCTAGAAGTAAAACTAAAAAACAGCCAAAGCCGCACCGTAAAAACACGTATAAAGCTCGCGCAAACTAACAACCAGCAAGCTAACAGCACGGCGTTTATTAAAGAGCAAATGAAAAACAGCTTTGCACATTTAAACGTAACCCAGCAAAGCGGCTATAACCGCATAGCCCTAGCCAACGAAGAAAAAGCCGAGCGTTTAACGCTTGATTTTAACCTGTGGTACAACACCCCAAAAGGCGATAACAAAATAACACTACCGGGCTTTTTTATTGCCGAGCTTAAACAAAGTAAAAAAACAAAACGCTCGCCATTTTATAAACTTATGAGCAAACACCACATATTCCCTGCCTCGTTTAGTAAATACTGCATTGGCTGTGCTTTGCTTTACCCCGAGCGATTAAAAGTAAACCGCTTTAAACCTGTTTTAGCCCGTTTAAAACACCTTAACCGCACTAACCCGCTTTTACCTTTAGAGAATAATTAAAATGACCAAATTAGATCTTATTTTTCTTTCCCGCTTTTTAGTAAACATCCTATCGCTGGCTGTACTTTGCTATGGCTGTTACTTTCGCGTAAGTAAAAATGCAGTGGTAGCAGGCTCGTTTATTTTATTTGGCGTAGGCGTTTTTATTATTACCTTTTTGCTGCACGGCGTTGATATGTCGATGGAATTTGCATTCGGCCTATTTGCCGTATTTACCATGCTAAGGTACCGCACTGAGTCTATTTCGATTAAAGAAATGACCTACTTATTCCTTGTTACTGCCATTGCTTTACTGACCTCTGTAGGGCAAATGAGCCTAATTGAGCTAAGTATTCTTAATGGCATTATTTGCTTAATTGCCTTTTTGATTGACTCAAGCGTATTTGTAAAACGCTACGAAGTACAAAGCGTTTGCTACGAGCGCATAGAAAACATAACCCCACAAAACCAAGCCATTCTCATCAATGATTTAAAACAGCGCACAGGCCTAAACGTCGTTGCTGTAGATATAGAACACATCGACTTTTTAAGAGACGTAGCGCAACTAAAAGTAAGTTACTTAGCCGAAAAACAAACAAAGGCAGCCTAACATGACCTCTAAACAAACGATTACTTATGCGGCACTTTCAGCGCTTTGCCTTGTTAGTAACGCAAGCTTTGCCAAAATTAACGACAATATAGACCTAAGCGGCTATATCATGCTCGACTACAACAAGTTTGATACCTCTTTGTTAGAGGGGCAATACGACAGCAGCAGCTCAGAAAGTACCTCGGAAATACGCCGCGCACGCCTAAGTTTTAAATCAGACATAAGCAAAGATTGGAAAAGTAAATTTCAGCTTGGCTTTGCCGATGGCGAAACCGAAATAAAAGACGCCTACCTAGAATACTCTGGCTGGAAATATGCCGATTTAACCATAGGCCAACAAAAAGAAGGTTTTGGCCTAGAAAAACTAACTAGCTCGCGTAAATTGCTAATGCTTGAGCGCAGCATGATAAGCGAAGCGTTTTCGCCAGGGCGTAGTTTTGGTATTAGCCTATCGGGAGACATAGCCTCAGTAAATTGGCAACTAGGTTATTACGAGCCCGATGAAGACGAAGCAACGTCTGCTATTACAGGGCGCGTAGCCTGGGTGCCATGGCAGCAAAACACCAACCTTTTACACATGGGCGTCGCATTTAGTGAGAGGCAGTACGACGGTAACGAATTTAGAGTGAATGAACCTCTTGAAGTGTATACCGCCGACTCATTAATAGAAGGCGATAAAATTAATGCAGATAGCCTCTCGCAACAAGGCGTAGAGCTACTATGGCTTAAAGATAGATTTACCATGATGGCCGAGTGGCAACAAGCACAAGTAACCAGTATTGAAAATACAACCAATGATTACGAAGGCGGCTATTTGCAATTTGGTTATCAGCTATCGGGCGGATACCGTAAGTATAAAAACGCAAAACTAGGCGCAAGCTCAGAGCCAGGCTGGGAAATTACAGGCCGCTACAGCCTACTTAAGCTCAAGCAAGAAAACCAAGACGCAAAAACCTACACCCTTGGTGTTAACTACACCGTAAACAAAAACATAAAATTTATGGCCGACTACATTAAAGCCGACTACTTTGAAGCTGGCGGTACTATCACATCGGGCAATGCAATCTCATTAAGGCTGCAGTATTCGTTTTAATGCGCTTTGCATGTTAAGCCGGTTAGCCTAAAACTATAAAGCCC
Organism: Pseudoalteromonas sp. P1-30; assembly: GCF_001400005.1. Taxonomy (NCBI): domain Bacteria; kingdom Pseudomonadati; phylum Pseudomonadota; class Gammaproteobacteria; order Alteromonadales; family Pseudoalteromonadaceae; genus Pseudoalteromonas; species Pseudoalteromonas sp. P1-30. Next base: position 17,083 of record NZ_LKBC01000001.1, on the reverse strand, counting down.
TGTGTTAAACGTAACGTTTAATACAGGGGCTTATTTTAATAGAGCTGTTATAAACTCTCTAAAGGTTACTTATCAGGCTTGTACTTATTCCACTAATTACAGTAAGGGATTTAAGTTTACCTGTTCACTAATTAATATCGTTCAATAAAAATGAACACCAGCATTTAGTGAACAAAAGATGGACAAGGGCTAATACAGGCAGCTATCGAAAAACTAAACTTGCAAACGAGTTTAGGCACAAAGTATGAAACTTTTAAAAAAGGGTGTACTGAGAGCGAACTCGCTTTGCCTAATGTTAAAAGCAATGCATAGTAAAAACGCTGCCCACGCCGAATCACTCTTAATTGCTTTGTTAGCTGCGTTTCAAAATTGGCAATACTTCAGGTATTTCAGTATCTAGCATTTCCAAAACGCTTTTAAAACCATGTATAGGTGACCACCCTAATTTGTCACAGGCAGATGATGAATCATATACGCGATCTAAGCTTTGAGGTAGTTGCCAATCTCTTTGTTTAAATGCTAGCGCGATGTCAGGACATTGACGCTCGATGACAGATGCAGCATCAGTATATAGCGCTTCACAATCAGAAAGTTGAAAAGGTGTAGCGCCTGAGATTATAAAACGATTAAAACCACTTAAGCGTTTTTCCACAGAACATAAATGAGCGTTTGCTACATCACGAGCATCTATGCCACGAGTAAGGCGAAATACTGCCATTAAATCCGCAGGTTCAGGAAAACATCTCGACATTTGCAGCACAGTAACTGGAAGCTGAAACAACTTTGAAATTTCTTCTAGCTTAGCTTCAGCCGCAATTTTACTTTTATGATAAATCGACTTGGGTTGAGGTGTGATGTCTTCATTTATCCAACCTGCAATACCTTTAGGTGTTGAAGCATAGCCGTACAATGCAGTAGTGCTGGTAAAAATAAAGTGCTTAATACCTGCTTTTAATCCAGCCAGAGCGAGTTTCTCGGTCGCGTCTACGTTGATAGACTGAAACTCTGAATCAGGTACTAAACCAACATGTGGAGCGTGAAGAGCCGCTGTATGAATGATGACATCAACATTTTTAAGAGCCCGATCAATCAGATCACTATCAAGAATATCACCAATGTAATCGGCTGTTGAGCAAGGCGTTTTATCAATGCCGACCACGTCATGGGTGCGCATTAATTTAATATAGATTGCACGCCCGACTCTACCGGCAGAGCCTGTTACTAAAATTCTCACTATGACACCTTACTAATGATTGACCTCAAAGCAGCTAACTTTTCAATAACGGGCGCAGACATGTGGGGCATAATGGCGAAGCCGCCCCACGTGTATGCGTCCCAGCGAACGCAGTGAGTGTATTTATTGAGTTGTTATATGCGTGCCTTTTACAACACATGGACGTTGTTGATAGTTGCTGCATAAAATCCGTTACCTTGCGGGATAAACTCAAACTCCACTGTTAGATCCGTAATCTCACTATTAGACGGAAGATAAAAACCAAAAATTAGGTGTCCAGATTCGGTTTCCAAATATTCGGGAAAACATCTGGAAAGGTCTTCATTATGGAATGTTACTGGCGATGTGTTGTCGTAATATTCCTGTACAGCAAACTTCAATTTGGCTTCTGTCCAAGTTTCTCCGTAGCTGTTTGGGCAATCCAATAGTTTCTGGGCTTCGCTGAACTTTTGTAGAGAGAGCAGCCTTAACCAATTCTGACAGTAAGACTTCACATACACTTCTTTGTTTTGTTCAGCGATAGTTAGCATGAATTCCTCAAAAGCATATAACGCTTTGCTAAGCGGCAATAAAATAGCTGGCTAAAATTAGCGAGGAACGAGCAAAAGCCAGCTGTTTTTTGTCCATTTAAGCAACTTGTTAGCAATTTTTACATCGTTCTCTGAAACTCTCGTGCATCCTCGCCAAAAGAGAGCATTTTCAATGCTACGGCTTCTTTATCTTTATATATTGCTTGCAACCGTGCTTCAGTAAACGCTTTAAAAATAATAGTTTCTTTATCAAGTAGCTCTATTTCAAAAGCTGAATCATCTAAATATTGATAAAAAAGTTTGCCATTTTCTTGAAAAATTTTGCGCTTACCATACGTACCTATAATTTGATTGAAATCACTCTGACTTGGCTGGTACTGGCTGGATTTTGCTTTAACCAATGGATAGACCCATTGATGCAAACTAAGGTTGCTACTATTATTTTTGATTAAGGAATTAAGCACCTCAGCATAAGCTACATTAAGTGCATTGTCGCTGTTGGTTTCTATATTTGGTTTTACACCTTTTCTTTCCCAATTATCTTTTGTTCGAGGGTCAACAGGTCGTGTAGATGGTAAAGTGAGAATATAATCGTTATTGACTATTTCTGCACTTCTACCATGAGCGGCACCAGCAGTTACCTCTCCAACAATGGTTGCTCTAGTCAAACTTTGCATAGCATAGCTAAAGCCTTCTGCAGCGGATGCAGAATTTCTGCTGGTGAGAATATAAAGCGGAGTATCTTTAAACCTAGGACCCGGAACATATGGAGACGTCCAATCTTGCGTTTGAGTTAACACACCGTTTTCACGTTGTTCAAAGGTTGATAAGTGGACGGTATCTAAGTCAAAAAAGTAACTTGCTAAGGAAGTTACCATAAATGGGCTACCACCAAAATTGTTCCTTAAATCAATAATGATACCATCTGCATACTGTAAAAATTTCATCCCATTTTCAAGCGTCTCTCCACCTAAATGACTGTCAGAGAACATTCTTATGTCGAGGTAACCAATGTTTCCATCAAGCATTTCAACTTTTTTAAAACCATAGTTATCTGTCGGAGTCTCCATGGCTCGACTATCCGAAAACGCTTTAGTTTGTGCTGATGAACGGTATGTTTTCAGTTCATTTACCCATTGTGGGTCATAAACGACAGAGAGGTGTTTATCATTAGCAATTTTGTTTAATTCTAAAGTCATAAAATCAGCTATATCTTCAGCTGATTCTAGGCGACTGCAATCAGAGAGAAATAGCTTGGAGCGCATTAACTTAGATAGCTTTGTTGCCGTATTTTGAATTACGTAGTTATCTTCAAGCTGCTTAGCAATAATTTCTGACACATCACGACAATCTGCCGCAGCAACTGAATTACATAAAACTAATGAGCCAATGGCGAGGGATTTTAGTATTTTATTATTCATATTCTTCCTGAAATTTTATTATTATTTTTTAATAACGTCCGAACACACCAAAAGGGGTTAAAAAAATTTCCACATGCTAAATTAAATTGCTAACGCTCGATTAACGGGTTAAAAATAGTGGGCTAAAATTGAGCGAAGCGAAGAGCCCGCTGTTTTTAATCCCTGTTTAATTGCTTGTTATAAGCCACTTACCACTTTAAGGTAGGATTTAGTACCAATACCGAGCTGAGCCCAAACTTTACGTTTATGATTGCCGATATAATCGTATTGCTCATCCATTTCCCAAAGAGTAACTATTTGGTCAGGGAAAATATACTCTGACTCATTAAATGAATGACTCTCCGATTCATTAGCAGAAATTACTTTAAACAAAGTACTTCCATCAATATCAAACACGTCAATATCACCGAACATAAGTTGGTAATTTTCGTTTTGAGAAACCCCGATAAAGTTAACTAAGTCGTTTTCAAACTCAATTTGAAGACAGCTATCAAAATAAAAATCACTCGCCTCATCTGACAGACTGAAAAAGCCCGCAAGTAATTCTCTTACTTGCTCTCTATTCATTCCAAGTTTGACAGGTCCAATTCCATTGTGAGGCTTAATTAAAAACTCCATATCTTCCCATGGCTTATAACAATTTAATAGTGCGCTCGTCGCGCATATTTCTACCGACTTAGCGCTCATTTATCTACTTTATATAGTTTTAACAAATTACCTAAGGTATTACTATCACTAAGTTTTCTAAAGTTTTTAGGTAAAGTTAAATAATCCAATTTGCGCGCAGCGCTCATTTTCATGAATATATGCACAAAGCGCATTTAACTAATCAATTAACCACGATATTTAGCCAATCTCAATGAGCGGCTATCACTGATAAACGCCTTACTACATTTTTAACATCAGATAGCTTAGCTTTCAGAACATTCTTTTAATACGAGTTTAAACAATAAACGCTATCCATACCGTATTAAATCAAGAAAAATAAAGTATGGAATATTAATTTAGAATCTCTATTTAATGCTTTGATTAGGTAAAGCCTAAAAACCAAATTCTATTCCCTATGAAGAGAAGCCTATGAGAAAAACTCAAATAAGGAACAACAACACCATCGCTACAAGCCTTGCCACATAAGGCTCTTTATTCTAGATGTGTGACAAACTATTCCAAAGTTGAATGAGAAAGAACATATAGCGATCTTTTTTGATCAAAATACAGCGATTATCCGATTAAGTGCAATTTGTCATAAAACTGCAATCAAAATAGGTGATAATTTAAACTCGAACTGTATTTTTTATAATCTAGAAGTTGAAGTAAATGAGCACACCAATGACGCAACTCACATTTGCGTTACAATCGTTTGAAGATCCTCTCTCTGCGGCTATGGGCCACACAATGGAATACGAGCAGTTAACCTTGCAAGCCAGTGCTATGCATGAAATAACGCTGCAATGCGTATTGCCTGACGACGCCCACGAAAACGATATTATTTCGCTGAGCGCAACGTATCCCAGTGCCCGTGATGCGCAATACTTTACTGAAAAAGTACTCACTAACGCCGACTTAGAGCGTGGTTATGTGTATTTAACATTAAGTAAAATTACCCAAAGCCACTGCTTAGTAATGCAATTGATGCTGCATGGCTTAAATGCCACTTTAAAAAATAGTTTACAGTTTGATATGCAAGTAAATGCGTTTGAGGCTGGTTATAAAAATCAGCAAGCCCTTAAAAGCCAAACTAAGCCACACGGCGTTAAAAAATACTTTCGGAATATGAGCTCAAGTTTATTTTCGTTTTTTTAATGTGTTGGTATACAAATTTATAAAAACTTAATCAGCAAAACTCACTTTACCCATAGTGACCCCAGCAATACCCTGCGCAGTATTATTTAGGTGCTGTTGCTCACCTGCTAGGCATTCGTTGGCTAAAATGGCAAATAGTACGGCTTCTTTGGCATCGGGGTTTATGCCTAAATCATCAGTCTTTTTGAACGCTTTAATAGTCGGGCACAGCGCATTAAGGTGCGCCATTAATAATGGGTTATGAATACCGCCACCACTTGCGTACACCACACACTCTTTAGCACTTTGCGCGCATTCGTTTAACGCATTTGCAATTACCCTTGCGCTAAACATATTTAAAGTTGCCATTACATCTTCATGGCTTAAGTGCTGTGTATTTGTTTGCAGCTGAGCTCCATGCAAATACGCTAAATTAAATACTTCAGGCCCTGTTGTTTTAGGCAGCGCAAGCTCAAAAAAAGTGTTGCTACACAATGCATTTAATAAGAGTGAATTAACCTTGCCAGCTTTAGCTATTTTAGCGCCATCATCAAAGTGAATGCCTTTAAAATTCTGCTGTACGTACGCATCCATAATGGTGTTACCTGGGCCTATGTCGCTACTAAATACGCTATTTGCATCACCGCTTTTAGGTAAAAACGTTAAATTAGCAATACCCCCCATGTTTAATAAAATGCGGTTCTCATTGTGGTTTGCAAAAAATAAGTAATCGCCATATACCGCAAGCGGTGCACCTTCCCCTCCTGCGGCTATGTGTTTTTGCCTAAAGTCACCAATCGTTGTAATGCCGGTAGTAACGGCTATTTGGTCGCTGTCGCCAATTTGTAATGTGCCATTAGTAAAGCTTTTATGATTATGCTGCGACTGTGGGCAGTGGTAAATTGTTTGCCCATGACTGGCTATTACATCAATACTTGCTGGATTTACCTGCCAAGTATGTAAGCACTGATTAACCATATCGCCATGGAGTTTACCCACCCACGGGTTTAGTAAGGTTACAAGTTCTAAATCACACTCTCGTTTGGCAAATACCTGCTTTATTTTGCTTTTATACTCGTTGTTATAGTCAACGGTGGTAAAGTTCAGCACTTCAATTTGCGTATTAATACCTGCGCCCGTTACCTTACACAGTGCTACATCGAGCCCATCTAAGGAGGTACCACTCATTAAACCTATAATTAAACGGCTTGGTTTTTGGGCACTATTATAAAGGGCGGCTATGTGTGGGTGCATAAAGGTATCTTAAACAGGTATCATATTTTGCTTATATTAGAGTACTTTAAAACAAAGTTATAGGCGTAAACGGTTAATCTTTGTGATTGTGCAATCTCTAATTGCTTGCTAAGTTGACCCGTATGCAACAGACACTTAATTAAAACAATGATCACCCTAAGAGACTTTAAACCAAAAGACGCGCCACACATTATTAATACCTTAAATGATGAACAGGTTACGCGCTTTTTATCCTCTAAAATTCCATTTCCGTATACTCAAGCCGCCGCCGACTGGTGGATAAACCAAGGCTCTAAAAGTGGAATAGTTAAGGCCATTGTTGTAGATGAGCAATTTGCGGGGTGTATTGGTATCACCCCCGGAGAATTTGAATATAGCCGCAGTGGCGAAATAGGCTATTGGCTTAATAGCCACTTTTGGGGGCAAGGAGTAATGACTAATGCTATTTCGCATATTTGCGATGACGCATTTAAAAGCTCAAACCTAAACCGTATTTTTGGCGCTGTATTTGCTGGCAATACTGGCTCTATAAAGGCACTCACTAAATGCGGTTTTAAGGCCGAGGCTGTGCTCAAACAAGCCATTTATAAAAATGGTGTGTTTTACGATAGCCATATTTTTAGCAAGCTAAAATAAACCGTTTAGAATAAATACTCTGCAAAGCTTGAATTACCAGCCTCGCGCCCAAAGCTCGTGTATTAAGGTACAAATTTTTATTTTCGTAAAACTTAGCGCGCATTATTGTTTAGGCTCAACTTGGTTTTAAACGCGTAAACATTCGCTAAGTAAATTCACTCTTAAGAGGAGATTTTTATGTCTGCAACTAGTCGTCAACTTACTTTAGCATCACGCCCGCACGGTGCCCCTACCGATGAAAACTTTGAACTTAAAACAGTAGATTTACCAGCGCTTAAAGATGGCGAGGTGCTGCTGCGCACTATTTACCTATCACTTGACCCATACATGCGTGGCCGCATGAGCGATGCAAAGTCGTATGCCGATCCGGTTAATGTGGGCGATGTAATGGTAGGCGCTACCGTATGCCAAGTAGAAGAGTCTAAAAACGATAAATACAGCGAAGGCGAATGGGTACTTGCTTACACCGGTTGGCAAGATTACGCCATTACTAACGGCGAAGGTCTTATGCAATTAGGTAAAGAGCCAGAAAACCCATCGTACGCACTCGGTATTATGGGTATGCCAGGCTTTACAGCCTACATGGGCTTACTTGATATTGGCGCACCTAAAGAAGGCGAAACCGTTGTAGTAGCCGCAGCAACAGGGCCGGTTGGCGCAACCGTTGGCCAAATAGCTAAAATTAAAGGCTGTAAAGTGGTAGGCGTTGCTGGTGGCAGCGAAAAATGTACACATGCTGTTGAAAAGCTGGGCTTCGATGCCTGTATTGATCACAAAGCCGATGACTTTGCAGAGCAGCTAGAAAAAGCCTGTGATAACGGCATAGATGTTTATTACGAAAATGTGGGCGGTAAAGTGTTTGATGCCGTATTACCTCTACTTAATACCGCAGCCCGTGTGCCACTTTGTGGTTTAGTGTCGCAATATAATTCTACCAGCCTTCCAGAGGGGCCTGATCGTATGGGTATGCTAATGGGGCAATTGCTTACTAAACGTATTAAAATGCAAGGCTTTATAATTTTTGACGATTACGGCGACCGTTACGACGAATTTGCACAAGACATGCAAAAATGGCTACAAGATGGCAAAGTACAATACCGCGAACATATGGTAGAAGGTATTGAAAACACCATTAGCGCATTTAACGATATGCTAAATGGTAAAAACTTTGGTAAAACCGTTGTTAAAATTAACGAGCCACTTTAAATTTTATAAAGCGTTACTGCACATGCAGTAACGCCAACAAGGACTGACATGATTAAACTACACCATTTAAATAAATCGCGCTCAAAACGTATTATTTGGCTTTTAGAAGAGCTTGATGTTGATTACGAAATTGTTGCCTACCAGCGCAACACAGAGACCTTTTTAGCGCCTGACGAACTTAAGAAAGTACACCAATTAGGTAAGTCACCAGTAATTGAAGACGATGGCCTAATTGTTACCGAATCTGGCGCGATTACCGATTATTTAATTACTAAATACGGTAACGGTAAATTTGCACCAAAAGCTGGCACTGCCGAATATGTTGAATATCAACAATGGCTTCACTTTGCCGAAAGCTCTGCTATTTTACCGCTGTTGCTTAAAATGTTTGTTTTAAAAGATGGCGCTAAAACAGAGTTTTTAGAAAATTACGCCGATGCAGAAACCGTAAAAGTAATTAGCTACTTTAACGACCGACTCCAAGGTAAACGTTATTTAGTCGGCGACACGTTAACCGGTGCCGATATTATGATGTCGTTTATTGTAGAAATAGTTAAAAACTCAGGCCAGCTTGCCCACTTTAAACACCTTGTAAAATACAATGAACAATTACAAAGCCACGAGAAGTTTCATACAGCTAATGAGCTAGAAGCTAAATACGATTAATTAAAGTACAAAACACAGATAAACCAAAGGGGCTTTTAAGCCCCTTTTTTAGTGCATATGTTTTTATTAAATACCCGCTATTTCGCGCTCTGTAATACACTCGTTTGAGGCCATTTCAAACTCGCGGCACGTAAGTGGGCGGTTTTCGTAAATAGTACACATTAGGGTATTGCGGTCGAGTGCTTGGCACCAGCCGTCGTCTGCGCGTTTCATTACTTCGCTGCCCCACTTGTCGTAATCAATGTACTGAAAAGGCACGCCCGTGTCGGTCACTATGCGCACTTCTAATTGGCAGCAACATGCCTGGCAATTAGCGCAGGTTACGGGCTCAGGTGTAGAGGAAATAGTTTTACTTGGAATAACAGTATTAGGCATAGTGACTTACTTTTTTGAATAAGCCACTAGGATACAGTAACTAATTTAACGCGCTAGTAGTTTTGCTTTTATATCGCTGTAACGCATTTGCTCGCACAGCGCAAAACCACTCAGTTGGCGCACTTTATTACGTGCAAATAATGGCACGCTCATGCCCGCTAAAAAGCGGCACTGAGTTTCAATACCTACACTGTGAATACCTTTTGTTGTCATGTGCGCTAAAAACGCATCCACTTTTTGATAAACAACGTCATCGGCAATGTGAGCAGGCTCTATTGAATACTCAAGCTTTACAGCATTACCACGGCATACACTACAATGCCCGCATTGCGCTGGCGCATTTTGATCGTCAAAATAGCGCGCCAAGTTATAGCTTAAGCAACTTTGTAGCTCAAAAAAGCGTACCAATGCAGCTATACGTTTAATCTCGGCTTGTTCTTTTTCGATAAAATAACTGTGTAATTGTTTTGCAAGTTCAGGGTTATTTATAACCTCACTATGCACTTTGTAAACTTGGGTAATACGTTTGGTTTCAAGGGTTATTAGGTTTTTTTCGGCTAAGTAGTCAAGCGCTGCCACTACGCGTTTACGGTCAATTTGGGCGGCTTGGGTAAGGGTGTCGAAATTAAGCGTGCCCCATATTTTTTTAAAATCGGTGTGGCTAAATATTTGCGTTAAAAAGGCTTGGCGCTGCTCGTCAAACTGGCTAAGTAGCTCGTTTTTATCAACCAAAAACTTGTATTTAAAATCGGCGTAATAGGCGTACTGCGGCGTTATTGCACCTTGCATTTCTAGTTGTACCAGCAAGGTTTTAAGCGCTAATTGGCGAATGTTACTTTCGCTTGAAAGACTGTATTCTTGCATTTCCCATTGCTGCGGCTGGGCTTTAATATCGTTAATTACGTATTCAATGCCGCTCAGCTCAGGGGTGTCGCCATACACAAAGTTTTCTACTGTGTTTAGGCCATCTAAATTAGCCAAGGTGTAGCAGTTTGATGGGTTGCCATCGCGCCCTGCGCGGCCAATTTCTTGGCTGTAGTTTTCAATCGATTTTGGTAAATCGTAATGAATAACAAAGCGTATATCTGATTTATCAACACCCATACCAAAGGCTATTGTTGCCACAACAACGTTAATTTTACCCGCCATAAAATCATCTTGAATTTGCCAGCGTAGTGTATCTTCAAGCCCCGCATGATACGCAACTGCCTGAATACCTTGCGCACTTAGCGTATTAGCCACTTGCTCAGCACTTTGCTGAAGCGTTACATACACAATACCAGGGCCATTTTGCGCACGCACTATGTTTGTAAGCTCAGTGTTTTTATCAGCCGTTTTTACACTTAGCACACTTAAATCGAGGTTAGCGCGGTAAAAGCCGGTTTGTACAATACACTCTGGGGCAATATTAAAACGCTCGCTCATGTCGCGTTTTACTTTTTTAGTGGCTGTGGCGGTGAGTAATAGTACCAGTGGAATATTTAGCTCTTCGCGGTATCGCGGTAGTTTGAGGTAGTCGGGTCTAAAGTTATGGCCCCATTCAGATATACAGTGCGCTTCGTCTACCACCAGCATAGACAGCGCAACTTGGCTTATAAACTCTCTAAAACGCTCGTTTTTAAAACGCTCAACCGACACCATTAATACTTTAATTTTACCATTTCGCACATCGTTCATTACGGTGCTGCTTTGCATTTGGTCTTGGCTCGAATCAAGGCTTGCCGCGTAAATACCTTTGCTATTTAAAAAGCTAATTTGATCTTTCATCAATGCAAGTAAGGGCGACACCACCAAGGTTAAGTTTGGTAAATGCATAGCTGTTAGCTGATAACACAACGACTTACCCGACCCCGTAGGAAATATAGCCAGTGACGACTGCCCATTTAAAAGCTGCTCAATGGTTTGCTGTTGCCCTGCTCTAAATTGGCTAAAACCAAAATGCTGCTCAAGTGATTTAATTAATGGCGTGGTCATAAATATCCTTTTTGGCTAGGGAATAGGCTTTAACAGCAAAAGTGCAACGTAAATGAAATATTTGCATATAGCCCAAAGCATCTCAATATAAGAGTGTCTGTTGGCATTAAAAGCAATTTAGATAATGCATAGATTGCAAGTATTAGCGGCTTTATTTCAACAATCAAAAATCCAGTAAAACTCACTTTAAATCAATAGATTAAAAGATTTAAAAGCATTTAATATCAGCGTTATACCCTATTAAAAGCAAGCTGCCTTTTATGTAAAGTAGCGCCTTTATGTTAGGGCCCTGTAAAGCGCTAAATTTTTCATACTGAGGCAATTTAGACCTTAGTATACAACAAATAAGCTTATCAATTGCTGACATATGTTTTATTTAGGCGCAAAATACGCAGCAGATGCTCAATGGTGCTAACAGCCAAGCTAATTTTGTATACCCAAGTGATTTTTTATAAGCGTTATAAGCAGATTATTTGGGTATATTATTTTTTAAGGGCATTGCTATGAATATAACTAAACCTAAAATCGTCGTTATTGGCGGTGGCGCAGGCGGACTAGAGCTGGCAACACAATTAGGGCATAAATTAGGGAAGAAAAAACAAGCCGAAATTCTTTTAATCGATAAAAACCGCACCCACATATGGAAGCCGTTACTACACGAAGTAGCGACAGGCTCTATTGACCCTGATTTAGATGGCGTTGTGTATTCAGCCCACGCTGCAAAACATCATTATAATTTTCAGCTTGGTACATTTTGCGATATAGACCAAAGCAATAAAACCATTACCCTTGCACCGCACCTTGATGAGCTAGGCCACACTATTTTGCCACAGCGCAGCGTACGCTACGACCACCTTGTTATTGCCATTGGCAGCGTAAGCAACGACTTTAATACCCCAGGCATAAAAGATCATTGCTACTTTTTAGACTCAAATCAGCAAGCTGAGCGTTTTCAGCATTCTCTACTCGACAGCTTTACTCGCCTTCACCAAGACGATAACCAACAGCAATCATTAAATATTGCCATTGTGGGCGGCGGCGCAACCGGTGTTGAGCTCTCGGCAGAGCTTTACCATGTATCTGAATTATTAAAGCTTTACGGCCTTACAAATATGTCGTCTAAGCGTTTACATATTCATTTAATAGAAGCGGGGCCACGTATTTTGCCCGCCCTACCCGAGCGCATAGCCGATAGCGCAAAGCGCGAGTTATTAAAACTCGGCGTAAACGTACGAGAGCAAACACTGGTAAAAGAAGCCACCGAGCAAGGGTTTATAACAAAAGACGAAGAACACATAGACGCCGATATAATGGTATGGGCTGCAGGTGTAAAAGCGCCAGATTTTATTAAAGATTTAGGTGTTTTTGAGCTTACCCGCAGTAACCAAATTCAAGTAAACGAGTTTTTACAAAGCACAGTAGATGAGAGCATTTTTGTTATTGGTGATTGCTGCGCCTTTACCCAAGAAGACGGAAAGCTTGTTCCACCGCGTGCGCAATCGGCGCATCAAATGGCGCTATGTGTAGAAAAAAATCTTATTGCCACGTTAAAACAACAGCCACTATGCGGCTTTAAATATAGCGACCATGGCTCTCTCGTTAACTTATCGCGCTACAGTACGGTAGGTAATTTAATGGGTAACCTAACCAGCAATACCTTTTTTATAGAAGGTAAAATTGCTCGCTTTATGTATATATCACTGTATCGCATGCACCAGCGCGCCATACACGGCAGCGCAAAAACCTTTGCATTATGGATAAGTGAAAAAGTACTGCGCGTAGTACGCCCTAAAATGAAACTGCACTAGTACATAAACAGCAGTTAAATAGTCAAAAAGCTTTAATAGGTAATGTAAATTATCTTTTAAAGCTTTTTTGCATTATTCGTATCTAAAATAGTACCATGCAGTTAGATGTAATTGTAATTCAAGGGATTGACGCTAATGAAAAAAGTACTTTTTGGGATTGTAATAATCACTGTTTTAGCTGTTTATTTTTTTCAAACTCAACCGCACTCTGTAGCTGTAGAGCAAGCAGAACAAGTGAAACCAGCCACCTCTCAGACCAGCGTAGTTAATAAAAAGCAGCCAAATGAGGACTCACCGCTACAGGTAGTTAATAAACTAAAAAAACAGATTAGCCTATGTAGAGATCAGTCACAACAACAAAGCAATAAAGTACAAACATTGAATCAATCGCTTGTTTCATTTTTTGTAAGTGAACTTAAAAAAGGGACATCGGTATCCACGCTTTTAAAGTATGCAAACCTATCAGAAATCAATAATCGCCAATACATTGCCTTTTTAAGAGATGCCATAGTTACTGAGCAAAAACAGCAGCTTAATATTACTAGCTCTTTAAACGAGTTAGCTAATTGGCAAGGTATTGAGGCAATTAAGGGCTTCACCAATGATAAAGTAAAAGAAATGATACAACAGCTTGGAGATAATAAGCATAACCCTCCAGGACTTACTCTGAGTGTACCCCTTGATGAAAATGTACAAAAAGAAACGCTTTACGCTTTATTAAGCAACACCGATACATTTACCACTTACTCTAAAACGTTTATTAAACTTGAAGGCAGTGAGGTAATTTCTCCGGCGACATTGTTTGTGCTTAATGCAAATAAATTTACGCCAAAAGAGTTTGAGCAGGCAATTTCATCTAACCAATTTACAGTGAATGAAGTGGCTACCGCTATAAAAAACGATATTCCAAATGAGTATATTATTGCGCTTTTACAGCAAGTTCCCGTGCTAGATGCCATGCCGTTATACGAAAAAAACACTGTTTTATATAACTTAGCCGATATTGCGGTCAGTAAATTTAATTTACCTCTTGTAAAAGCACTGCAAACAAAAGGGATTACGCCAACCAACGAGCCAGGCCTATTTACAGGTTTAGACGTGGCTATTGTAAACCTGCCTAAAAGCGGTAACTTAACCCTAGCCCCATTAGATACTAAGCACACCCAGCTTTTAGATTATCTTAAAAAGCGTGGTTACAAAGCACATAGCGGCAATGCGAATGAAGACCTAAATAGCAAAGGGGTATTTTTTGTAAATGACTTTATTTACCAGCAAGGGGCCTATATTAATAAGCAGGACAACCCAGCGCAATACGCTTACTTTAGCCCTATTAGTAAAATTAACAATAACGCGTTACCCCAAATAACTGAGCCTGATAATTCTGATGTTGCCCTTTTTTTAGTAGATTTAAAGCAGCAAAAAGCGCAGCTAAACAATAAAAGGCAAAACTGTGAGCTGTTACAACAACAGTTAAAAGATACAGAGCAGCTGCACACAGTAATGCAAGCTTATGACAAAGTTCAACAGGTTAAAAATAAGCACGGTTCTAACTTTGTACGTGTTTTGCACGATATAGACCCTGTTTTAGTCAATTATTGGTGGAGTAGTCTGAGTAACCAGCTTTCAAACGATAGAAGCCAAAGCACATTTAACGAATATTTATCTAAGAAAGAATATCAAAAAGCTTATGAATACAGCCTCAGTACGGTATTAACTCAAGCCGAAACCGATACGCTTTTTTCTTTATTAGTCTTAAACCCTGATGATTTAATCACTACTTGGCAAAACCGCATAAACCCTAAGCCACCGCGTGAGTTAACACGATTAAGCCGCTTTTCGCTAAATCATTGGCAAGCACTCGCACAAGCGGGTTTTGATTTTTCGATTACCGATATACATGGGCGCGACGTTTATACACAAGCTGCATCGTCTTCTTCTGAGGCAGTACAATTTTTAATTGATAATAAAATACCGGCTGATCCAAGTAAGCTTGGCGTAGATATACTCGACTTAGCACTAGAGCAAAGTTACACCAAAGGGGAGTTAAGCCCAATGATTCCTTTAGCTTTGCAGCTTGTGGAAAAATTTGAGCCAAACCACTTAGCCCGCGTAGCACGATTAAAAATGTTTTACCCTGAGGTTTATCAGCAGTTAATTCAGCTAAACCCAGCGCTTAAGCCTGCCCAGGGCACAGAGCTAAATCATTATATGTTTGATAATCACTAAATAACCCGCTAAGCACGCTAACGCCTCTTAGCGTGCTATTTGAAAAATTAATGTCTTTAATATTTAACATTGCCTGTGTAGAGTATTTAAAACAATTAAAGGATTAGGGCTATGACGGGTAAAACGCTAATTTTTAATTTTGATGGTACTGGGGGCGAGCCTCGCGATGCAGAGCAATTTAGCTCAGACCATTTTAAAGAAGACAGTAGTATTTCTAATATTCTTAAGCTGCATTTATTATTAGGCGGCAAACTCGATGACTCCCCCACCACTCCATTTACAAACCAACTTAGTTTTTATTATCAAGGTATTGGCACTAAAGGTAGCCGCTTAAAACGTATTTTAAACCAAACTTTAGCGCCACGTGGTGACGATGTCGCTAGTATTTTAAATCAAGCCATGAGTGATTTTAAAGCGCATTACCAACTCGGCGATACCCTTTTACTTACCGGCTTTAGCCGAGGCGGCGCACTCGCTCGGCGTTTTGCAAAAATCCTAGAGCCTTTAATTAACGATAATGTTTACGTATGTGTATTTGATACCGTGGCCTCAATAGGTTTATCAAAAGTCAGTAAAGCAACGCGCGGTGCCGAGCATGTAATATTTGAAAACCACACCATTGCTAATAATATTTCGCAGGCACTGCACTGCGTAGCACTTGATGAAAAACGCCGTGCGTTTGAACCCACCCTAATGAACCATCAAAATAATATTACCGAGCTTTGGTTTGCAGGGGCGCATTCAGATATTGGCGGCGGTTATTACCGCGATGGCCTAGCTGATATTTGCCTGCGCTATGCGCTTGAATGGTTAATTGAGCAACCACTTAATATTAGCTTATTAACCAGCCACGACATTGACTACGAAACCTTATTGCCTGGCAGTAAATTAGTTGACCAAGACGATGTAACCGTAACGCCCGATCCTCTGGCTTTAAGCCATCAGCAAAATTACTTTTGGTTTAATCCCTTTTTTAAATTGGTGGATAGGGAGTGCTATGTACTTATTAATAACGAAGCCAGCAACCTAGAACCACATATACATCAAAGCGTAGCTACACGAATTAATAAACTAACTAGCTATCGCCCAGAGTCGCTTAAAAACCTGCATTACAAAATTAGGTATAACGATAACAGCACATTAAGCTTTACTGGTTTAAGCCAACACATTGCCCTTGAAAACCAAAACATGAGTGTATTACAAGTTTCGCAAAGCCAAGATGTGATAGTGTTTGCCAGCGAGGCACATAACAATACAGGGCTTATGTTAGTTGAAGGCGCAACTTATAAGTTTGAACCCTACCCCAATCAATTTTGGTATGACGACGGCATAAAATGCACTGCAAGCGGCTGGCACCGCGATAATGTGCAATTAGGGGTTAAAGAAATCCCCATGGCATTGCTTGAACCATTTAGACGACTTCCTCGAGCGCAGTGGTTCTCTTTGGTTGGCGCAATTAACAATAACGACGAATATTTATTTGAAATAGCCAATGGCGCTACAGTAACTATTACTAAATCAGGTGAATTTAGCCCATTTTCCAATGACTTAAGCCGCTTTTACGGCGCCAATGCAGGGAAAATAAAAGTAAAAGTAACCCGCATAAGTTAAATGGGCTGTAGACGAGCAGTTTGCTGGCGTTTAAAAACAATGCTTTAACCGAGGTATAAAGTGAGTGTTTCACCACCGAGAAGCGAAGGAGAATACCTAGAGAAGTGACTAAGCGTTACGCGTGTTTTCTGTGTGTAGCGCGAAGCGCCTCGGTGTACTCGGTGGTGATATACAGATAATCTTCTCTTTGTGCATATTGTATTAAAGATCAATAAATCACAAAGAGGTTTAGAGACGCTTCGCTTTTAGAGAAGTAACTTGCATCTCGCGCGAGCAAGCTTCGCGCCTACAAACTTCACTTCTCATTTACTCCTCATTCCCTTCTATTTGTGCATTTTTGTATTAAAGATCAATAAATCA